>JAOUHU010000032.1 GCA_029884455.1 Gammaproteobacteria bacterium
ACGTTGGTCGATGACAAAGGGATACCAATGGACCCGGAAAACTCCTCGCCAATGGGATTGACAATCGCAGCCGGCGAGGTCTCGGTCAGTCCGTAGCCCTGCAGGATCGGCGAGCCGGTGCGCTCGCGCCATTCCCGTGCGATCGCAGGCTGCACGGCCATACCGCCACCAACGCAGACGCGCAGCGAACTGAAGTCAATTCTTGCAAAACTCCTGGTGTGCAGCAGGGCAGCGAAAATCGTATTGACGGCAGTAAAAAGGTTAAACGGATAACGCGCCATTTCCTTCGCGAACGCCTCGAAATCTCGCGGATTCGTAATCAGGATATTGTGACCACCCTGTGCCATCAGGGTCAGGCAATTACCCTGCAGTGAGAATATGTGGTACAGCGGCAGCGCAGTAATCGCGACAATGGCATCAAGATCCGAATAAGCGCCGGCCTGCCACAGGATAGTCTGTTGCACATTGCAGACCATATTGCGGTGACTAAGCATGGCGCCTTTCGAAACGCCGGTAGTGCCGCCGGTGTACTGCAAAAAAGCAATGTCCGCGAAACCGAGTTCCATGACCGCCAGCTTTTGCCCGGCGCCAGCCTGCAAAGCGTCTGTGAAGCCGATGCTGCCGGGCAGGGAGTACCTTGGCACCAGGCGCTTGACGTGGCGCAGTACGAAATTGGTCAGCAGGCCCCTTGGAAAACTCAGCAGGTCGCCGACGCCGGTGACGATTGCATGGCGCACCGAGGTGTGCTCGATGATGTCAGCCAGCGTGTGCGCGAAATTCTCAAGAATAATGACGCACCTGGCGCCCGAATCCTTCAGCTGGTGCTCAAGTTCCCTGGCCGTGTACATGGGGTTGACATTGACGACAACACAACCGGCGCGAAATATGCCACACAAGGCGATTGGATACTGCAGCACATTTGGCAGCATGATGGCGACGCGTTCACCGCGCGTCAGGCCAAGCGTCTGCTGCAGGTAACAGGCGAGCTGCATCGACATGCGATCGAGATCGCGGTAACTGATGGTGGTGCCCATGTTCGTGTATGCGGCGCGTTCGGGATACTTTGCAAACGTGCGCTCGAACATCTCGCGCAGTGAACGAACGTCGGATGGCGGCAGTTCGGCCGGCATGCTGTCCGGGTATGATTTGAGCCAGATTTTTTCCATTCAGCTTCCTTGTTTCGCCAGAGCGCTGCTGATGATCGGCCAGGCGTTTTCCAGCAAGATCGGTTGCGCGATGGCGTTAGGATGGATGCCATCGTCCTGCATCAGTTCCTTGTTCAGGGCTACGCCCTCGAGGAAAAACTCGACCCAGGGAATGTCCATTTCGGTGGCAATCTGGCGGAAGACGTTTTCAAATTCGGCGATATAGCGCGGCCCATAATTTGGCGGAATACGTATGCCCAGCATGACGACTGCAGCCCCTGAATCGGTGCCGGCCTTGACGATCCTGGCCAGGTTGGCGTGCATCGTGCCGGGCGGAATGCCGCGTAAGCCATCGTTGCCGCCGAGCTCGAGGATAATCAAGGACGGTGAAAAAGCCTCGATCGCCTGGGCGATCCTGACGGCACCGCTTTCCGTTGTGTCGCCGCCGATGCTGGCATTAACCACACGATGTTCGTACCCTTGCTGCTCGAGCCTGGCCTGCAACAAAGTTGCCCAGGACTGGTCCAGGTCAATACCATAGCCGGCGCTCAGGCTGTCACCAAAAACCAGCACCGTCGGCGCGTCGTTCGCCGGTAGCTGTCCGCCCGCCAACAACAGGAAAAAGGCAACAAACACTCGCATGGATACGAACTCAGTTAATGGCGCCACGGTTCTCGAAGCGTACAAAATCAGCAAACAGGTTAGCAGTCCCGAGGGCCATCTGACCATTCTTTCCGAGCTTAGTTTTGTCATCGAGAAGGGTGAGACGGTTGCGGTGGTCGGACCATCTGGCGCCGGCAAGTCCACACTGCTGGCGATTCTCGCCGGGCTGGATTTGCCCAGCAGCGGGCACGTCATCCTGAACGGCAAGAACCTTGGTGAGCTTGACGAAGACGGGCGCGCGCTGGTGCGTGCCGAAAGTGTCGGTTTCGTATTCCAGTCATTTCACCTCGTGCCGTCATTGAACGCACTCGAGAATGTCATGCTGCCGCTTGAACTCGCGGGCGCCAGTGACGCGCGTGCCGCGTCACATGCCATCATCGAACAGGTGGGTCTGCAGGACCGGTGGCGACACTATCCGGCGCAATTGTCGGGTGGCGAAAAGCAACGCGTGGCGCTGGCACGCGCTTTTGCGACAGAACCGGCGGTGTTATTCGCCGATGAGCCGACCGGAAATCTCGACAGTCGCACCGGCGAGAACATCATGAACCTGATGTTCGAACTGAATCACAACTCTGCGACAACGCTGATACTCGTGACCCACGACCAGGTGCTGGCGGGGCGCTGCAATCGCATCATCCAGCTGGATGCGGGTTTGCTGGTCGACGACAGCAGAGCCAGGCGATGAATGCGGTAACTTTCGCCTTGCGCAGTTTTGGCCGCGAGGCGCGATCCGGCGAGGTTGTAGTACTGCTGGCGGCAGTGGCGCTGGCCGTTGGTGTGCTGACGGCAGTTGGCTTCCTCACCGATCGCATTGGCAAGGCAGTGGCGCGACAGGCAAACGAGGTGCTTGCGGCGGACCTGCGACTGCGTTCGCAGCAGCCGGTACCCGAGGCATGGCGCGAGCTGGCCGCAAATTTCCGGCTGCAAACGGCCGAGACCCAGGTCTTTCCAAGTGTTGTCTACGCGGGCGAGCAAAGTGCACTGGCGACCATTAACGCGGTCAGCGACAACTATCCGCTGCGTGGTGCCGTGCGGGTCGCCGATACGCTGTTCGGCGAACAGCGCACCGTGTCCGGTACGCCGCCGCGTGGCGAGGTCTGGGCTGACGGTGCCCTGCTGGCGCGCGTCAATGCCGATGTCGGTGACCTGCTGCAAGTTGGTGAAGTCGAATTGCGGGTGAGCGCCGTACTGACCTATCGCCCCGACCAGTCGGTTGGCTTTGCCTCGCTGGCGCCGTCCATGCTGGTGAATATTGCTGACGTGCCGGAGACGAAGCTGCTCGGTGAGGGCAGCCGCGTGCGTTATGCGCTGCTGGTGGCAGGTGACGAGCAGGACGTGAATGCATTCTATGCCGATATCGAGGAACAGCTGCCCGAGGAGATCCGGGCCTCCGATCGTGAGGAAAGCAGTGAGCAGGCGTATAGCGCGGCGGACCGCGCGCAGCGGTTTCTGTCGCTGACCGCTGTGGTCAGTCTGTTGCTCAGTGCCGTCGCCGTGTCGATGTCGGCACGACGCTTCATGCAGCGCCGACTCGATACCGTGGCACTGATGAAAAGTCTTGGTGCGACGCAGCAGTTCGTGATTCTTGCCGCCGTTACGCAACTGATGCTGCTGGGAATACTGGGCGTTTTGCTCGGTAGCGTCGTGGGCTACGCGGCGGAAGAGGCGGTGGCGTGGCTGCTGGCCGACATCATCGCGGCCGATTTGCCGGACCCCGGTGCAATGCCCGTGTTGCTGGCGAGCGGCAGTGCGCTGGTGTTGCTGGCCGGATTCGCGCTGCCCTCCCTGTTGCAGCTAAAACATACGCCACCGTTGCGCGTTTTGCGGCACGACATGATGCCACCGGCACCGTCGCGGTTGCTGGTTGGCGGCCTGGCATTGCTTGCCGTTGCGGCGCTCGTTTATCGCGCCGTCGGCGATGCGCGCATGTTGCTGATCCTGCTGTCCGGCATCGTCGTCATTGCGGCGGCCCTGTATCTGCTGGGGCGACTGCTGGTCGCGATGCTGGGGCGATTCCGCAGTGGTGTTGGCGTTGCCTGGCGCTACGGGCTGGCAAACGTCGCGCGCCGCGGGCGCGCCAGCGCGGTGCAGGTGGTCGCGTTCGGGCTTGGCCTGACAATGTTGCTGCTGTTGACGATTGTACGCGGCGACCTGCTGCAAGGCTGGCGCGAGACGATCGGCGACGATGCGCCAAATCACTTCATGATTAATGTGCAACCGCACGAAATAGACTCCGTCACGGCAATCTTTGCCGCCGGCGGAGTCGCGAAACCCGAGTTCGTGCCGCTGGTTCGGGCACGCATGGCCACCATCAATGGCGAGGACGTCAGGACGCGCAAGTATCCGGATCCTGGCGGCGAATGGATGGCGAATCGCGAGGCCAACCTCTCCTTTGCCGCAGAACTGTCGCCAAGCAACGAGATTGTCGCCGGTGAATGGTGGCCCGAGGACTATTCGGGAGCACCACTGGTTTCGGTCGAAGAGGAGGCAGCGCGCGAGACTGGACTGGCACTTGGCGACAAGCTGGTGTTCAAGGTCGCGGGTCAGGATATCGAGCTGACCATTGCAAGTATCCGTCGCGTGAATTGGGACTCGTTTCAACCAAACTTCTTCATGGTGTTGTCACCTGGTGCCCTGGACCAGATGCCAACCACGTATATCGCCGGGCTGCGTCTCGGCGATGAACAGCAAGCGGTGCTGGTAGCCCTGGTGCGAGCACACCCAAGCATTTCGGTGATCGATATCGACGCTATCCTGCAGCAGGTGCGTAACATCATCGATAAGGCGAGTCTCGCGGTGCAGGCGGTGTTCGCCTTTACGCTGGCGGCAGGAATTGCCGTGTTGTTTGCGTCGGTGCAATCGACCATCGATGAACGGCGTTTCGAGAGCGCCATGCTGCGCGCACTTGGGGCGCGCAAGCAGACTGTGTTTGCAGGAGTGATGGCGGAGTTTGCCGCGCTCGGCCTTGCCGCCGGGTTACTCGCCTCCGCTGGCGCCTCGATACTCGCGGCAATAATTGCGGTGCAGCTGTTTGAGCTGCCGTATACATTCAATCCACTGCTCTGGGTTGCCGGCATAGTCGCTGGTGTGCTGGTGGTCTGCGCGAGTGGTTACCTGGCTGCCCGCGGCGCCATAAATTCGCCACCGGTCGAGGTGTTGCGCGCGGCATGAGCAGGCGGCGACGCATCGCTGTCTGGTCGGGCCTGGGTCTGCTGGCCTTGCTGGTGATCGCAATCAGCTGGCTATTTACGGTCGACCTCGGCAGCTTCAAGCCGCAGATTGAACGCTGGGCCAGCGAGAAAACCGGCCGGCAGATTTCCATTGACGGTGAGCTGAATATCAATCTGGCCCGGCATAGTTCAGTCGTCGTCGAAAACGTTCACATCAGCAACCCGGCGTGGGCAGATACTGCCGAAATGCTGTTCGTTGGGCGCCTCGAGCTTCGCTTCGACCTGCGCTCGTTGTTTCGTGGGCCATTGCTGGTTGAGCTCATCGATCTCGATGACGCCAGGCTCTCGCTGCTCGAATCGGAGCAGGGCGAAAAAAACTGGCTGCTGCAGGGCGGCGATGTTCCGGCCACCGCTCCGGATACCGGGAAAAAAGGCATCCTGTTCCAGCAGATTGATGTTAACAGGCTGCAGCTCGCGTACAGCTCGCCGCGCCGCGCACAGACCTTGCATGTCGAGGTTGACAGCCTGCATCAGCACCGCCGGGACGACGATTTCCTCGAGCTGGCCATCGATGGCACGGTCAACGGCCGCCGGGCACGAATCGAGGGCGATCTCGGCACCTGGTCGGCCTTGCTGGAACAGAGAAATGTGCGCTTCGATCTCGATGCCCGGGTCGATAACTTCGCATTCAGTGCTGCCGGCCACATCGACGACCTGTTGCGGCCGCATCGCCCGGAACTGCAATTCACGGCAACGGCGCCGGATATCAATGAACTGCTGCGGGCGTTAGGCGTGAAGGCAGCGGGTAGCGGGGCCATTGATCTGTCCGGTTCGCTGCGGCTGGCCGAGCAACAGGCACTGGTACTGGATCTGCGCGGACAACTTGGTCGTGCAACGATAGAGGCCAGCGGCAGATTCTCCGATCTGCAGAACCTCGAGCAAATGGATCTTGACCTGTACGCCAGTGGCGAAGATATTCGGCCGATTTTTGCAGCGCTCGGTATTCAGGAGACCAGGGAGTCGCCGTTCATGGTCAGGCTGGACGCGCAACGCAATGGAAAAAGCTTGCGCGTCGAAAAAGCCGAAGTCCTGTTCGGCGAAGCGCGTTTAAACCTGGCGGCGCGTATGCCTGAATTTCCGGCCCTGGATGATGCAAACATCCAGCTGGACATGAGCGGCCCCGATATCGAGCACTTTCGCAGCATATTTGATCTGCCCGGCGCGGCGACCGGCGCATTCTCGCTGGGTTTCTCGATTGGCGTCGCCGACGACGGCATCGAGATCGTTAATCTCAAGCTGCAATCCTCGTTATTTCATTTGCAGGCAAACGGCAGTCTCGGTCAGCCGGCCAGCTATTTTGGTACCAGGCTGCGCTTTCACCTTGCCAGTGACAGCCTGCAACGAACGGCGGGCGCCTATGGCATCGGCGGGTTGCCCGACGAGCCTGTCGAGCTCGAAGGTGGCATCGAGTACACCGCGGACGGTATCCGCATCGGCGAGACACTGCAGGCACGAATCAGGCAAGCGCGCGTAACTGCCGATGGCCTGATCAAGCCGGTCAGGGGCGCGCTCGGATCCGACCTGCAGTTCGAGGTGAGCGGTACGGATCTTGCCGAGCTGGTCGGCGCATTCGCTACCAGTGACTACCTGCCGGCGCAACCATTCCGGCTCGGCGGACAATTGCAGTTACAGCGCGATGGCTACCGGCTTCGCGGCGTGCATGGCAGCGTTGGAACTTCCGAAATCAGGGTTGACGGGTTGCTGGCCGCAAACACCGGCCTGGTTGGCAGCGGCTTCGATTTTTCAGCCGCCGGTGCCGCGTTCGAGGAGTTCGTCGACCATGTCGGCGATATTTCCGTGATACCGGGTCCCTATGAACTTGGCGGCCGCATCGAGTTCCAGCCGGACACGATTGGTCTGCAAGACTTTCAACTGCACCGTGCGGGTGGCGACGTCGAGCTGAATTATGAGTTTGGCCTGCCCGCGTCGCGACGATGGGCGAATTTTGAACTGCGCGCGCATGGACCCGATGTGCGCAGCGTGCTGCGCAACGCACACCGGTTCGCCGCCGACGAAGCGCCATTCTCGATTGATGTGCACGGCGAACGTCGTGGCACAGACTGGGCCTTTCGCGAACTGGCCGTCACTGTCGGTGCCGCGACGCTGACTGCAAGCGGTGATCTAGATCTGAATGGAGACGACGCGGCGACGCGGTTTGAACTGCAACTGGATGTCCCGGATGTGGCAGCGCTGGGAAGCATCGATGGCAATCGCCTCTTGCAGCATTCTTTGGCGCTGCAGGCACAGCTGCGCGGCCGTGGTGGCGTGCTTGAAATCGATAATATGGTTGCGGCGCTTGGGCCGAACAAAGTCAAAGCCAAGGTCCGCTTCCAGCCCGGCGCGATACCGGAAATCGTGCTCGACCTCGATTCGGAATCGCTTGTCATCGCACCCTGGTTTGCAGAGCGCGAGCCGAAGCAGGCGCCAGTGGTTGCCGGAACCGATGGCCGTTTGATTCCGGACATCGAGATACCGTTTGCGGCGATGGCTAAAATCAATGTGGAAATCGAGCTCGACGTTGCGACGCTGCAAAAGGATCAGCTCGAGCTCCACGATGTCAGCCTGCGCGGCAGCCTGCGCGATGGTGTTCTGGATGTAAGCGAGTTGGGGCTGCGGGCAAAGTCGGGAGCCCTGACGGGGCGCGCGCAGCTAGCGCCCGGCGAGTCACTGGGCAGCGCCATGCTGCAGCTGGTGGCGCGGGACTTTGCACCCGGCCTGGCGGGCATCAACCAGGATCTCGGCATGAAGGGCGATATCGATGTCAATCTGCGAGCGACGGGCAACGATCTGCGCACTTTGCTGGCAAATGCGAACGGCGTGGTGTTTGCCAGTGCGCGTGGCGGGCGGGTGGCTGATAACAAAACCATGCAAAGGCTCTACGGCGACATGGCCGACCAGATCGTGGGCGCAATTAATCCGTTCCAGAAGACCGAGCCGTACACCAGTTTCGAATGCATTGTAATTCCGCTGGAAGTCGTGAACGGAACGGTGACGAGTTCACCGAGCTCCCTGGCCAGTACTGACAAGATTCGCGTGGTGTCGACATCCGTTATTGACCTGAAGACGGAAAAGATCGAAATGAATATGCGCACCACGCCAAAGAAGGGCATCACTATCAGCGCCGGCGAAGTACTCAATCCATACCTGAAAATCGTCGGTACCCTGGCGGCCCCGCGTCTCGCAGTCGATGAGAAGGGCGTGCTGGTGTCAGGTGGTGTCGCGGTCGCTACAGGAGGGCTGTCCATTCTTGCGCGTGCGGCCTGGGATCGCCTGTCACGATCAGACGATGCCTGCGATGAAGCCACGACTGAAGGCAGGAAATCGCTCGGCGACCGCCTGCCGTCGCTCAGGGTTTCGACGTTGTCGCGGTAGCAGGCGCCGGTTGTCACGCGCGCCGCGGCGATATTTCTTTACTTCCGCGGCGTGCCGTCACCGGCGACAAATGGGTAGAGCTCAAAGAATCGCGGCACGCCGTTCTTCACGCTTTCCTCGATGTTCTCAAGCTCGTCGTCGGTAATGCGGCCTACGCCAACGGCTTCCCAGACCAGGCGCTTCAGCTTCGGATCCACGAGGTCGATGTTGTAGGTGCCCTCGGTGTACTGCGACACGTGGGTTTCGGTGCCATAACCGTATCCAACCCAGGGGCTGTAGTAACCGCCGCGATAACCGTAGTAGCCGCCGGCGGATACTCCCATTGACGGCGAAGTCGTGACCTTGGTCTTGTCGGCGGTCTTGACGTTGAAGTTGACCAGCAGGTCAGGCGCATCAGACAGCATATAGCCGCGCGCCTGCATCTCGATATCGATGGCTTGCTTCACGTAGCGTGTGAACAGGTTCTGGTACTCGGTATCGTAGCGCCCGGTGGTGTCGTAATAGTTGTAGGTGCGGTACTGCGAAAAGTCGACGCTGTCGTCGTAATCGGCACGCAACTTGGCCTGCGAAGAGCAGCCGGACATTACGACCGCTACGGCGAACACGGTAAAAAGCGAAACGGATTTATTGCGAAACACTTGGTACATGAAGTTCTCCATCACGAGATGTGATTTTTGCTGCCGGCAAGAATAGACGCTTTGACGCCTAAGGTCCACGGATCGTTGTGGCAGGCAGCCAGGCCGACGACTAAACAATCCGGTTGCGATGTTCCCCTTGCAAAAACGCCGCCGCATTCGCGGCCAACTCGTTAATCGCGTTCTGCCGGGCCCGCCCGGTGCCCCAGGCGATGTGCGGCGTCAGGACCAGGTTGTCATCAGAGCAGTCGAGCAGCGGGTCGCCGGCCACCGGCGGCTCATTCGGCAGCACGTCGATGGCAGCACCGGACAAATGGCCGGATCGCAACGCTGCAACAAGCGCCTGCGACTCGACCAGCGCGCCACGTGCGGTATTAACAAGAATGGCACCGGGACGCATGCGCGCAATGGTGTCGGCATTGAACAGTCCGCGCGTCGCCTCGGTCAGCGGGCAATGCAGGGAAATAACATCGCAACGCCGCAGCAGCTCATCGAACGCCACGCGATTGGTGGCAGGATTTTCCGTTCCGGGCCGCGCCGCGACCAGCACCTGCATTCCCAGTGCGGCGGCAGCCTTGGCGACGCCTTGGCCAAGCGCGCCGTAGCCGATGATGCCAATCGTCATGTCGGCCAGCTCGCGGATCGGATGATGCAGCATGCAGAAATTTGCCGCCCGCGCCCAGTCGCCGGCGCGAACCGACCGGTCGTAGCGAGCGAGGTTGTGCGTCAGCATCAGCAGCGAGCCGATGACATGCTCGACCACCGACTGCGTGCAGTAATCGCGAATATTGGCGACGGCGATACCCTGCTTGCCGGCTGTCGCAATATCGACGTTATCGGTACCGGTAGCAGTCAGGCCGATAAAGCGCAGTGCACTCGCAGCACGCAGCAGCTCGCCGCTCAGCCGCGTCTTGTTGGCAAATACAAACTCGACGCCGTCGATCCGCGCTGCGATATCGGTGGGGCCGGTTACATCGAAAAGCTCGAGCGTTGAGAAATGCCTCTGCAGTGGCGCAAGGTCGAGTCCGGGTCCCATGGTTGCATAGTCGAGAAACACGGCTTTCATTGATATTTTTCGCCCCCTGTCACACAGTGCATGACCATGAATGACTATCCTACTATTGCCCTGCCGGGCTATGAAGAATATCCACAGGACAAAATGCGCGAGCGTATCAAAGCGTTCTACGCGGACGTAAAGCGCCGCCGCACGGTGCGCGAGTTCTCAGACCGGCCGGTGCCGCGCGACATCATCGAGACAGCACTCAAGGCGGCTGGCACTGCGCCGAGCGGCGCCAACCTGCAGCCCTGGCATTTCGTCGCCGTCAGCGGTGCGGAAACCAAGCGCCGGATTCGTGTTGCGGCTGAGGCTGAGGAGCGTGAGTTTTATGAGCACCGTGCCCCTCTCGATTGGCTGGCCGCGCTCGAGCCGCTGGGTACCGATCCGAACAAACCGTTTCTCGAAACGGCGCCCTGGCTGATCGCCGTGTTCCTGCAGAAATACGGCACGCTGCCCGACGGCCTCAAGGTCAAACATTACTACCCGACCGAATCCACCGGGCTTGCAACCGGGATCCTGATTACGGCGCTGCACCAGGCCGGTCTCGCTTGTCTCACGCACACGCCGAGCCCGATGAAGTTTCTCAACGAAATACTGGACCGGCCCGCCAGCGAACGGCCGTTCCTGTTACTCGTGACGGGCTACCCGGCCGCCGCTGCGAGAGTGCCGGATATTCAACGCAAGCCGCTCAACGAGTTCGCGAGCTTTATCGACTTGTAGGAGGCCTCCCGGAAGCCGGGGTATAGATATATACCACAGAAGAAAACAGCCTCCACATCTGCCCACAAGCTGACGCACGTATGTAGTGCGTGTCGGAATGTCATTGGTTAACTAAATTCGACGAAAATTTTTGCGCTTCGACGCGCGAGCGTCTAGGTGGTTGTCTGCCTTTCCTCATTCCAGCCACTCAAGCGTCTGCTTTAGAGACTTGTCGACGGGCTGCAATCGGCTTCGGGAAGCAGCCATCACATTTAGCTGATTTTGGGCACATCAGACGACCGTTTTGGGAAAAGCGGACATCGAGAGCCGCGCCATGTCCTCTTGCCGCCCCAAAGCTGCCGTTTATGGAATTTCGGCTAGACTATCTTCTATTGACCCTTAACGGACCCTTTTTGTGAGTAGCTGCCTTTCCGATAGCAGTCTTTCGAAGGGCCGCTTTCAATCCAACTTGGCTAGCGAATATCGGTCGGCGACGGCCATCTATGCTGTCCGACCGGCTAATGGTGACCGGCATTTCTCGCCTGGACCGGATCTCGATATCCGGTTGCACCGACAAGATCGTCAGTCGTGACTCTTGCTAGTGACACGATCATTTAACCAACCCATTATGTGACGCAAGTCACACTCAGTCTCTACCGGGGTGCACACGTGTACTGCTCTCGGGCGCTCGAACTTGTTTAAATCATTATCGAAATTGGCGGAGCCGCGTTCGAATGCTCGCCCCCGACTGGAGTAGACATAATGAGATTGAGAGCCCCACTCAAATTCGCACTCGCGGGCCTGATGCTCGCGCTTTCGTTCGGGTCGGACCTGGCGAACGACGTGGACGACGCATCGCTACAATCGTACATCTTGCAGGGTGAGCCCGTCGGAGAACTTGCAGCGGCTGTCAATGATGTCGGCGGAACCGTTACGCACCGGCTCAAGGTAATCAAGGCTGTCGGCGCGACGCTTTCGAATGATCAGAAAGTGGCGCTCGAGGAACGAGGGCTGCGCCTCACGTTGAATGGCACGGTCGAGTCGAGTTCGGTGACCGAGACCGGCGCTTACCGAGATGATTTCAATGCCAAGTCGTACAGTGAAAACTCGGGAACGGCTAACTTTGCGGGCCCGTGGGTCGAAAGCGGCGACGACAACAAGGCCGACAAAGGGCAGGTCCGCGTGGGCAGTGGACTGCTCGAGATGAAGGGCAGCGGTGTAAGCATCGCTCGGTCTATGGATCTCGAAAATGCCGGCAATGCCACACTGCAGGTCGGTTTCTTCAGAGACCTCGATAACGGGGATTATGTATCTGTCGAGGCTTCCGCCGATGGCGCGAGCTTTATCGAATTGGATCGGCTTGCCGGCATGGCCAAGGACGGCTCGCTGCAGTCGCGATCGTACGACATTTCTGTCTATGCGGGTCCCAATACGACGCTGCGATTCTCCGGCCACAGCAGCTCGAAGAAGAAAGTGAACATCGACTTTGTGGACATTTCCTTTGAACCGGCCGCTGCTCCCCCGCCGCCACCTGGGAGGGAACCCGACCCCGATCCGATCGTTACGGATACCGGTCTGCCGCCGGGCGTGTACTCGATCCGGGATCACCAGAGCCTGGGCGCGAGCTACGCGAGCAGCGACGGCGACCTCGACTGGCTCGGTCCGTGGGTTGAAGCTGGCGACGATCCCGACGGCTTGCCGACAGCAGGCGATGTCTATGTTAGTAATTACGGCCACATGTATCTGAAGAACAGTGACCGGAGTCTAACGCGACACGCCAACACGGCCGGGGCTTCGTGGGCGCAGCTCAGCTTTTATGCTTGGCGCCATCACTACTTCGGGGCCGACGAGAGCCACTACGTGGCCGTCGAGATCTCGAGCAACGGCGGCGCGACGTGGTCCGAGCTGGACCGCATTTCGGCGCCAGGTTACGACTCGACGTGGCAGTGGTACAACTACAACGTCACCCCGTACGCCTCGAGTGACATGGCGATCCGCTTCCGCTCATCAGCGAATCAAGGTGCCGATAACGTCATGAACCTCTCGACGCTCGAAATCAACTTCGAGGTCGATGCCGCCAGCGCGGACCAGGATACGATCGTCGCACCGTCTACGCTCGTGGGCGCCGACTTGCTGCACGACGACGGTTACACGGGGCGCCACGTGACGGTCGCGGTTATCGACAGCGGCTACTGGGGCCACGCGGCAACGGATCGCAATGCGGCCGGCTATGATCGTGTGCGTGCCCAGTACGACGCCATCAACGATGTCGTTGTCAGGATGGGTAATATCCTGAGTAATGGGCAGGTCTTCGGCGTGTCGTCTCCGGCCAATACCGAGGAGAGCGGTCACGGTATGCATGTGACCAGCGCGATTCTTAACCGGGAGAAGAACCAGAACCTGAAGTTCGTGGGTATTGCGCCCGATGCAGAACTCGTCTCGGTCAAGGCGTTCGATGCCAACGGGCAGGCCACCTATCTCGACGTCATTCGCGGCATCGACTGGGTCGTTACGAATAAAGACGATCTCGGCATCCAGATTCTGAACCTGTCGCTTAGCGCCACGCCGAGATCGTTTTACTGGGACGATCCCCTCAACCAGGCCGTGATGGCGGCCTGGCAGGCAGGAATCGTCGTGGTGGCATCCGCAGGTAACTCGGGCCCTGATCCGCTGACGATTGGTGTCCCGGGTAACGTGCCGTATGTCATTACCGTGGGTGCCATGTCCGACAGCTACTCACCAGACGTCGACGACGATGACGTACTCGCCTCGTTCTCCGCGGCGGGACCGACGCATAATGGTTTCGTCAAGCCGGATATCGTGGCACCGGGCGGGCACGTATGGTCCCTGATGCCCGACACCGCCCGACTGGTTGTGGAGCATCCCGAGTTCGCCAACCAGGCATACTATTTCACGATGTCTGGTACTTCGCAGTCTGCATCCATAGTCTCCGGCATCGTTGCCCTGATGCTGCAAAAGGATCCGTCGCTGACGCCCGACGACGTCAAGTGCCGTCTGATCGATTCGGCAAGAACCGCGGTTGATGCGAACGGCAACCTCGCCTACAGCCCGCTTCAGCAGGGTGCCGGTATGGCGGATGCCTATATGGCTGCCTACAGCACGGCCACCGGCTGCGCGAACCGGGGACTCGACATTGCCGAGGATCTGGCGGGAACCGCCCATTTCGGTGGCCCTGTCAGCCAGCGCGAAACTGGTGAGTTCTACTTGCGGAATCCGGATGGCCAGGAAGTCCCGTTGTGGAACGGCGCTTATACGAAGGGCGACGGGTACCTTTGGACAAACGGCTACCTGTGGACGAACGGCTACTTGTGGACGAACGACTACTTGTGGAACGACGGATACTTGTGGACCAACGGTTATCTGTGGACAAATGGTTATCTCTGGACCGATGGCTACCTGTGGACGAACGGCTACTTGTGGACGAATGGCTACCTCTGGACCAATACGCTGACCGAGCCGGCCAGCATCAACACCTGGGTTGATCAGGAATAGACGAAGAGCAATGCTGTAACCAATAACGTCGTATGCACTTCAAAGCAGACCCCGCCCCCGTGGCGGGGTCTCCATTCCCGCCGGTATCGAACCAAGTAACCCATCCTGAGGAGTCCGGAAGGCGCCCTCAATTTGGAGATTGATAATCCCCAAGACCGGACGCTCGAATGTCTGGCTTTCAGCAGAATTTGGAATTCTTGGCGGCCCATAATGGCCGTCTCCAGCCCCTCGCTGGGTGATAGGCTCAGGGGCCGGTGATGACCCTATGTATGGACTCCCCCAACCCAGTTGCCTAGGTTGGAGGTCGACCAAAACCCAAAAGGGAGCCCATACATGAACTATTCAACAACAGTCGGGGTCGACCTGGCAAAGAACGTCATCCAGATCTCGGTCGTGTCTGGCCGAGGGAAAGAGCTTTCCAACCGCTCGCTCACGCGTAAGAAGTTCGCGGAGTTCCTCGGCAAGCAGCAGCCAGCACTCGTAGCCTTTGAGTCGTGCGCGACAGCGCACTACTGGGCGCGTGCTGCGAAGCGGCACGGGCACGAAGCAAGGATCATCCCAGCCAAGGCCGTGGCGCCGTTCCGGCAGGGTCACAAGACCGACAGCAACGACGCACTCGCCGTTGCCGAGGCCGCGCGCCGGCCGAACATCAAGGAAGCGCCGATCAAGACGGTGGAGCAACAGGGCCTACAAGCGATGTTGCGCGCACGAGATCGCCTGATCCAGGAGTGCATCGCGCAGTCGAACCACATGCGTGGCATCTTGCTCGAGTTCGGCATCGCGATCCCGCAGGGCTTTGCAGCGCTGCTGCGCACACTGCCCGAAGTGCTCGAGGACGGCGACAATGAGGTGCCGGACTTCTACCGGCCAACGCTGCACCGCATGTATCAGCGCATGCTCGAACTTCGAGAAGATATCGGCGCGATGACCAGGGAAGTCAGAGAACTAGTGAAGAACCATGCGGTGTGCAGCCGGCTCACCGCTATCGAGGGCATCGGCCCGATCGGTGCGATGTCGCTCTATTCCACGCTGGGCTCCGGAGCCGCGTTCAGCAAGGGACGCGAGGCCTCGGCCTACGTTGGTCTCACGCCGAGGCAATACAGCAGCGGTGGTAAAGCCAACATCGTGGGCTTGAGCAAGTACGTGGGCAATCGCAAACTGCGTTCCGTCCTGATCCAGGGTGCGCTAGCCTACGTGTATCGCATGAAGGAGCCGCGGACATCGAAGGACCGCTGGTTGAAAGAACTGATTGAGCGAGCGGGGCCGCGCCGAGCGGCGGTCGCGCTGGCCAACAAGAATGTACGAACGGCCTGGGCGCTAATCGCTCAGGGAACTGATTACCAACGTCGACCGCAACTGGAGATGGCTGCCTAGAACGTCCTGCAAACAGAAACCACGTATCAGATAAAGATATCTGCTCCGGCGAAACCTACACCGCAATGAGGCCCTAGAGCCCACTGACCCAAAGAGGAACCGGAGTGCGCATACATAGAGGGCCAGGAGATAGCGTCTCCACACAAAGGCCGAATATACAAACGCGTCTTATTTCTGATCGAAAAATCTGTCTGCTAGACTGGGGGAGTCCATATACGTTGCGGACTATCAATCGTTCCCAGCAGATGGACTAAGTCGAAATTATTCGTCGCCACCATAAGCAGGCCATAGGTAAAAAGTCACAAATGTTCCGATTTCAGTTGCCTGATGATGCTCGGCCACGAGAGAACCATCGGAAGCCTTGCTGAAGCCAATTCTGTTTCTCCACGTAGTCAGCCCTACCGGGCGCGGAAACCAGATCTTGCCTTCGTCGCATCGATAATCCTCTTCATTAAGTTTAAATGTCGGTGACTTCGGTCCGCCCTCCGCATAGAGACCGTCTGCACCAATTGCACTGACAACAACGGTAGTCGAAGTTGGCTGAGTCACCTTCATCGCGCTAGGGCTGAGAGAATCTGCGCGCAGGAGTTCCTGCGACAAGCGAGGATCGGGAATAGTCTCCCTGCCCTTGAACGTGGAGCGGTATTCGCTGGTGCGACCAAGCTCTTCGTAAACCCCGGAAATGTCGGGACAGCCGCTGGTAACTGGATCCAAGGTGGGCCAATCTTCCGGATACTCGAAAGTAATCGAGCACCCCGCCACCAAGAATCCGAAAATTGCGAACAAGTTGCGCATCTCGCACCCTCTCGCCCATCTCGCCACTACGTCAAGAGTATTCAGAAAAAGACGAGGAGGGTCAATTCAAGCTGTTCTTATTTGATATGCAAGTATCAACGCGGACAGGTCATTGTCGGCTAATGGCCGTTCTGAGTCGGACGCCAGGAATGTAAACGAACGACCACTACGCAGCGCATAGCCGCCGGTCGCTTGAACTGAGGTAAAATGTCGGTCACTGACCCAAAGAAGTCTCGACGGCTGCGGTAATTGTGGTCATTGCTTGATCCTCAAAAGGAGTTACTCGTGGAATCAGACCGATTAGTCCGGTGGCTTACGATTGGCGCCAATCTCGGGGTTTTGATCGGT
The DNA here is from genome assembly GCA_029884455.1 of Gammaproteobacteria bacterium. Classification (GTDB taxonomy): domain Bacteria; phylum Pseudomonadota; class Gammaproteobacteria; order Steroidobacterales; family Woeseiaceae; genus UBA1847. Next base: position 16,832 of record JAOUHU010000032.1, read on the forward strand.
CTGCTTTTGCTTGTTGCCGACACCCCCTAAAGCAGACACTGAACCGGCAGGTTTGGGAAAAACGGTCATTTGCTTTCCTACGCTTTTAGTTGCAAGAACAGCCTACAGGGGCGACGGTGATTCAATGCGCAGGAAAACCGTGACGCACGTCACATGTTCCGCGGCGACCGTGTCGGTCGCGCCGACATTCCCGGTTCGCCTACTCTGGGCGCATGAAGAAAGGACTCTCCATACCGTTTGTCGCGCTTGCCTTATACCTGATGTTCTTGCCACCTTCCGCCCTGGCGGGCAGCGTCAACGCCATCCTCAACGGCAAGTCATACCATATCAACTCGAGCTACGACTGGAACGAGAACAACACCGGCCTCGGCATCGAGTACGAGTTTGGGCAGAAAAGCGCCTGGAAGAAAATTGCGATGGCGAATGGTTTCCGCGACAGTGCCGATGGCATGTCCTACATGGCGGGTGCTGGTCTGCACCGGCGGCTGTTCGAAACAGACAAGTGGCATCAGTTCAGTATCTACGCGGGACTGAGTGCATTTGTGATGACGCGGGAAGACGTTAACGACGGTAAGCCGTTTCCGGGGGTCTTGCCGAGCATCAGTGTCGGCAACAGCAGCGTCGGGTTCAACCTGACTTACATGCCGCGCACGGCGATTGAAAAATTTACAAATTCGCGCGTAGTCGATCCCACAATCGACGGCATACTGTTCCTCCAGTTCAAGGTCAGCCTGGACGAGCTTCTGCAATAGGCGAATACTTACAATTCGGAAAGGATGCTGGCTGGTGATCCGCAGCGGGCGCTTGACCTCAGCCAGCTTGATGATCCGGACTCATGAACTCCCGTGCAACGAACACGAAACTGAAGCCGAACATGGCGCGTTGTAACAAGCCCCTGGCATCCGGGTACACAGCCATCGCGAGCGGAACGGCGACTGAAATTGCCAACCCCGCCCATGCCAGAACGTCGCGCCTGGATTCGCCCGGTGCGAACAACCTGGCAACACATGCGAGGGCAAAAGCGGTGCCGACTATTGCCGATGCGACGGAGTGCAGCCAGTCTTCACGCATGTCGGACAGAACACCGGGCAGGATTGAGGCATTCGACCAGATCGCGGTGCCGATAAGACCCATGCCAAATACGATAAGCGCAGCCCGCACCATAGGCCGCGTTCGCCAGTCAACAATCGCGGCCAGCAACGTACCTGAGCCGTACGCCACAAAGCCCGCGCGCATGATCCAGGCGCCCGGAAGCCGCTGACCCGCCTGTTCCGAGGTCGAGTGTTGTATCCATGAGAACTCGAGTGGCGAGAATTGCGGACCTAGAAGAACAGCCAAGAGAATGACGCCGATTCCGCCGGCAGAAAGCAAAGCAGCAGTTGCCCGGTGCATCGCAACAATATAGCCCTGTTTCACTGGCACAACTAATGGTCGCGGTAAACTGGTACGGGAAGGAATGCATGTCCAGAGTGACATCCGGCCGCTCAGGACCAGTTCAGCATGGCGAAGACCATATATAAGGGGATTCGCGATGTAGTCGACCGGCGCTTGCGCGGCCCACAGGCGACAGGCAAGATTGCCGCTCGACGCCTGGCCGCAGTGGCCCAGGTGCGCAGCGAGGGTCATAAAATGAAACGCTTTGCTCTGAGTCTATTGGCTGCAACAATTCTTGCGCTGCCTGCGCTTGCTGCCCTGACCGTTGGCGATACAGCGCCCGTATTTGTCGCCAGGGCGTCGCTGGCGGGTGAAGAGTTCGATTACTCGCTGGGTGATGCGCTGAAGAAAGGCCCGGTGGTTGTGTATTTTTATCCATCCGCCTACACACAAGGTTGCAATATCCAGGCGCATGAATTTGCGACGCGCATGGATGAATTTACAGCCGCTGGCGCCAGCGTAATCGGCGTGTCTCTCGACAGCATAGAAAGACTCAATGATTTCTCGGCGGATCCGGAGTACTGCGCCGGCAAGCTCACCGTCGCGTCGGACGCGTCCGGCGAAATCGCCCGATCCTATGACATTGCGGTGCGGGAGCGTCGCGAGGGCGCGACGGATACACGCGGCGTCGAAATCGACCACGGTTTTGCTGAACGCACAACGTTTATTGTGGCCACGGATGGCAAGATCATGGCAACAATCGGCGGCGTCTCGCCCATGGAAAATGTACAGAAATCACTCGAAGCGGTTCAGTAGCAACCTAAGGCAAGTAGTCAGGGCGGTCGTTGCGGGCGCCCTGGTTCCGGCCCTGATCAGTGGCTGTGGCTCGGGACCCGGTGCGGAAGCGCCAGCGGATGCGATTGCCATGGACGCCGACGACATCGCCGGCATCGTCACCAGTACTGCCGGGCCGGAAGCCGGTGTCTGGGTGATTGCGGAAACACCGGATCTGGGCACGCGCTTTATCCGGATTGTGGTTACCGACGATAACGGTCGATACCTGCTGCCCGACATGCCCGAGGCTGCTTACCAGGTCTGGGTACGAGGCTACGGCCTTGCAGATTCGGAGAAAGTCCCGGCCAGGCCGGGAGACCGCCTCGATCTCGATGCTGTGGTCGCCGCGGATGCAGCGGTCGCAGCGCGCGTATATCCCGCTGCGTACTGGTACGCGATGCTGGACTTGCCCACCGAAGAAGAAGTCGCCGAACTTCCCGGCGGGCTGAATTTTTACCTCACCTGGGTGAAGAACATGGGCTGCGTCGGTTGTCACCAGATGGGCAACGAGCGCACCCGGACAATGCCGGCTGCGTTCGCCAACATCGAAGATGCGCAGCATGCCTGGGCGCGCCGCATCGCCTCGGGCCAGGCTGGAAATAACATGACCAGTATCGCGGGGCAGTCCTTGCGCGGCCTGCCGATCAAATACCTGGCTGACTGGTCCGAGCGGATTGCTGCCGGGGAATTGCCGGCGAACACGCCGCAACGCCCAAGTGGAGTCGAGCGCAATGTGGTTGCGACAGTGCGTGACTGGTCGAGCCCGAAGTACTACATGCACGATCTCTCGGGTACCGACAGACGCAACCCGACCGTCAACGGCTACGGACTTTTGTATGGCGCACCGGAACTGAGCACGGACGAGATGCCGATACTCGACCCGGTCGCGAATACCGCGACTGTTTTCAGGGTCCCGGTGCGCGACGAAGACACACCGACCACCAATGAGGACCCGGTTATCGCACCGTCAGCCTACTGGGGCGAGGAGCGCATCTGGGACAGTCGCTCCAATATCCATAATCCGATGCTCGACCAGGATGGCCGTGTCTGGCTGACAGCCCGGATTCGGGCCGCGGACAATCCGGATTTCTGCAAGCCGGGCTCGACGCATCCATCGGCGATGCTGTACCCGAAAGATCGTGCCGGGCGTCACCTTGCAATGTTCGATCCAAAAACGCAGGCCTACACCTTCATCGACACCTGTTTCAGTACCCATCACCTGCAGTTTGCCTACGATGCTCGCAACACGCTCTGGACCAGCGGCGGCGGTGATGTCGTTGGCTGGCTCGACACCACGAAGTTTCTCGCGACCGGCGACGCCGCTGCGGCGCAGGGCTGGGCGCCGCTGGTGCTTGACACCAATGGCAATGGCAGGCTGGACGCCTGGACCGAACCCGGCGATGAGCCTGACGCAGATCTCGATATGCGCGTGCCGAACGGCTTTTATGCGGTCATGCCGGAACCTCGAGGCGATGCAGTCTGGGGTTCGAATGCATTCCGCTATCCGGGCTCGATTACCCGGCTGGCGCCCGGCGACAACCCACCACAGACCTCACTTGCCGAAGTGTATTACCCGCCGTTGCCGGGTTTTGGTGTGCGCGGTGCGGACATCGACAAGAACAGCGTGGTCTGGACGTCGCTCGGCAGCGGGCACCTGGGTGAATTTGACCGGCGCAAGTGCCAGGGACCGTTGAACGGACCGGACGCGACCGGTAATCATTGCCCGGAGGGTTGGGTCCTGCACGATCTGCCGGGACCGGGTTTTGCGGAGCTCCCGGACTTCAGCGTTGAATCGAGTTATTACACCTGGGTCGACCAGCACAATTCGCTCGGCCTTGGTGAAGACGTACCGATAGCGACCGGCAACCTGTTCGATGGCGTGCACGCGCTGGTGAACAAGGAATTTGTCACCCTGCGCATCCCGTACCCGATGGGCTTTTACAGCAAGGGATTTGAAGGTCGCATCGACGATCCCGACGCCGGATGGAAGGGGCGCGGGCTGTGGGTGCCGGAAGGCGACCGCACGCCATGGCTCAAGGAAGACGGCACGGGCTCAAAGCCGATCGTCGTGCACTTTCAGCTGCGACCGGATCCGCTGGCGAAGTAGTACCTTAGCGTATCGTCTGCGGCGCTGCGGTCTCACGACGTTGCAGCTGGTATTCGAAGTGCACTCCGAGCACGTCCCGCGTGTTCGCGCGCAGCAGGTACAGGCCCTCGATGACATGCGCGTAACGCACGGGTCCGACGTCGACTGCGTCGTAACCCAACGCCTCGACCAGGCCCGCGACCGTCTTCTTGGCGGCCGCATCGTTGCCGGCGATCGGTACGCTGAGCTTGAAGCCGAGCGCGTCCGGATCGAGCATCGAATCAGTACTGATGGTATTGAACGCCTTGACGACAAAGGCACGCGGCGCCAGGTTTTGTATGCGCTCGGCGTTGGAGGTGTTGCCCGGAAAGTCGCGGTAGCCGTCCTCGGCAATGACGCGCGGATTAACCGGGTCGATAATGATCTTGCCGGACAGGTCGCCAAGCCCGGCGACCACTTCCTCGGCCGCGGTCCAGGGTACGGCGAGCAGGATAATGTCGGCTCGCGCCGCGGCTTCGGCCGGTGTCGTGGCTGAGGCGCCGTCGCCGGTTTGCCGGACCAGCTCCTGGATCTCGGCGCGATCCGGAGATCGCGATCCATAGGCGACCTGGTGTCCGAGTGCCGCAAGGCGCGGACCAAATGCCTGCGATACCTCGCCAGTGCCTATCAGCGCAATGGCTTCGGCCTGCACGGCTGGCGGCAAAGCGAACAGGATCAGGGATGCGGTAAGAATGAAATGGCGACGCATGGACATGGTTGTGCTCCTTGAGTTCAGTTTTCAAGCCGACACCGAGCAGGCCATGCGCATCATGGTTACCTGCATCGGGGGCGTGTTTTTATCTGGCCGCATAAGGTTTGTCATTGATCTGCTGGAATAGCCAGTTGCGTACCACGGCGTTGGAGTAGGTTGCATTCCAGGACCAATGCATCGTCTGCAAGATGGTTCCTGGAATAAAGAGCGTCACGAGGTGTGTCGCGTTGTTTGCCTTGGCCCGGGTCAGCTGGGCCGTAGCAAGTTCGTTTGCCGCGTCACCACGCAGAAGCCCACTCCACATCAGTTCGCCTTCCTTGCCGTAGCCGATGTCGATGTTCATGCCTTTTCGGTTCATGACCTCTGCGATATCCCGCAGGCGTTCGCCCTTGAGGCGGGTGTCATCCGGGCCGAGACTGCCAGAACCCGAGCCGTCCGTCAGTCCGGAGAAAAACCAGCCCGGCATCATATTCAGCATGCTGGCGAAATTGTCTTCGCCTGATTGCAGCGACTTGAACGCATGATAGGGGTCATAGGCTGTGCTTATTTGCGCCGCGAACAGGTCCGGATTTGCAAGAATTGTGTTCCACATCGGCACGCTGCCGCCTGCCAGGGAAATGGCATATATCCTGGCAGGGTCAATGCCATAATCAGCCACGACTTTCTTAATAATCGCGACATAATTCTGCTGCATTTCCGACTTGGAGAATTCCACGTTCCAGTTGACGTCGGCGGGACCCCCCACCGTCACGACGAACGCAGGGTTGCTGGCCTGGGACGCTGCGCTGGCCCAATACAACGCATCGGGATGCGTGAACAGCGCGCCGCGATATTTTTCGTCGTAGTCGGTGTAGCGGTAATCGCCGGATGGATAGTGAACTACGAGCGGCAAGCCGCTGGCTTTGATGGTTGCATATCCCTTGGGAACATAGAGATGGTAGTTCAGAGTGTGGCCGGTGGCAGGGTTCTGGTAGCTAAAAGTCGTGAAATCGTCGACACCCAGGCAAATCTCGCGAGACGTCACAAACCGGTTCGGCGCAATCGTCTTGCCGGAGCGGGTTGTGATTGAAGTGGACTGGAAACCATAGAACGCACTCAGTCTGTCCCGGTTGCGGCTGCTGGTGTTGAAAGTGACCTGATCCCGATACGTGGTCTGGTCCAAATTGTTGATGGTCAGATTGATGAACACGTATTTGCCATGAAGCGCCACGTCGTCCTTTTCGCCGCTGTTGTTGACGTACAGGTTGGCTATCGAGCGATCATTAACAATGTGATAGGTAAATTTGCCGGGGTGTTCGTTGCTATGCTCGATTGCCCGGGCCTCGATTTCGTCGCTGTACTCGAGACGCAGGGCGGTAGCTGTCTCGCCCCATTCCAGCACCTCGGTAATAATGGCCGCCTCGACCAGCGTTGCGCCACCCTCATCGGCACTACATGCCGAACTGGAAACGGCAAGGAAAAAGGGCGTCCACAGCAGAAAGGCTCTAATGTGTTTCACGTGCTATGCCCCCCAATCAGTCTGTCTTGACAATTCCGCAATCCTGTACGGCAATCATGGCAACGCGAATGCAACGTAGGTCGCCCCGGCATCGGCCGCGGCATTGCGACCAGGATTGGCGGCAATAACAACGTACTGCTTGCCGTTCACGGCGTAGACGGCCGGTGTCGCCCGATCGTAGCCGGGCAAAACCACGTCCCACAGGAGTTCGCCGTTGGCGCTGTCGTAAGCACGAAACTTCAGGTCGTTCTCGGTGCCGCCGGCGAACAATACACCGCTGGCGGTGAGCACGGAGCCACCGTGATTCTCGGCGCCGGTGTCGGTCAGTCCCTGTTCGGCCAGCGCCTCGTAATCGCCGAAAGGTACAGTCCAGAGGTACTCGCCGGTATTCATGTCGATGGCATTCAATGTCGCCCATGGCATCTCCCATGCCGGGAAGCCTTCCGGATCGAACCAGGTGCGATAACCGGTGAAGATGTATTTTGTGCTGGCACCACGATCGCGCATATTACGGCCAGGTGCGACCGAATCTGCACCACTGGTCAGGAAGGAAACGATGTTGGTCGCGGTTGCGGCGTTCAGCAGCGGGAAGCCGGGCATGCGGCCGCGGCCCTGCTGGATTACGGCCACAATTTCCTCCGCCGAAAGGCGCTTGCCCACATCGACCAGTGACGGGAATGCCGGGGGGATGCCCTGCAGTTCTGCGCCGTGGCATCCCATGCACTGTTCGCGATAGGTGCGCTCACCTTCACCGCTTTGGCGGTACGCTGCGGCATCAACCAGCGTGCCGAGTGATACCCAGTTGTTGACGTTCATATAAATGATGCCTTTGTCAGCATCGGCCGTGATGCCGCCATACTCGACGCCGCCGCGCCAACCTGGTGCGACCAGCGTTGTCGTGTCGACGCTCAGTGGCGTGAACGGCGCCTGCGTGCCAAGAAAGGTATCGTAGTCGGCTTGCGCCCAGGCGCGCATCTCGGGTGTGCGATTCGTAACTTCATCGCGTGTCAGGGTCAGTTTGGTGACCGGCGCCGGCAGGGTCGGTATGGGCTGGGTGCGTGACGCGACTTCGCCAGGAACCGTACTCGCCGGCACTTCCGTTTCGACGATTGGAAACAGCGGCTCGCCGCTGACGCGATCAAACAGGTAGGTCAGGCCGGCCTTGTTGGAGGCCGCCACCGCGGCCACGCGCTTGCCGTCGCGCTGCACCGTAAGCAGCACCGGTGGGGCGGCAAAATCCGCGTCCCAGAGGTCGTGACGAACGGCCTGGAAGTGCCAGAGCTTCTTGCCAGTATTCGCGTCCAGCGCGATGACGCAGTCGCTGTAAAGGTTGTCGCCGAGGCGATTGGCGCCGTAGAAGTCGTCGGCTGGCGAGCCGGTTGCGATGAAGACGATGCCGCGCTCGGTATCCACCACGGCGCCGCTCCAGGCATTGGCTCCGCCCTGTGTTTCACGCGCACCTTCGGGCCAGGTTTCGGCGCCCGGTTCGCCTGCCATCGGCACGGTATGAAATGTCCAGCGCAGCTCACCCGTGTGCACATCGTAGGCGCGCTGATCACCGGGAGGCGCGGGAGTAATCTCCGGCACACGTCCGCCGGTAATCAGCAGGTCTTTGTAGATAACCGCCGGGGACGTGGCATGAAAGGAATTATCCTCGGCGGCCCCGCGCAAATTTTCACGCAAGTCGATACGGCCGTTGTCGCCGAAACCTGCAATAGCCGTTCCGCTCGCAGGGTCGATGGCGTAAATGTAGCTTGCGACCGCGCTAAAGAGCCGGCTCTCCTTGCCGTCACTCCACCAGGTGAGGCCGCGCACGGCTGCTGCCACGCCCACGCCCGAGTCGAAAATCCATTTTTGTTTGCCGGTCGCCGCATCGAGCGCGATCACTTTTTGCAGTGGCGACACCACGTACATGGTGCCGTCGATTACCAGCGGCGTAGTCTGCACACGACCGGCATCCGGTGTTTCGTAACGCCACGCTTCCCTGAGCTCGCTGATATTTTCGCGCGTTATCTGCGATAACCTCGAGTAATGGGTGCCACCCGGGTCACCGAAATACGATGCCCAGTCGTCGCCCGCACCGGCCGTCGCGGCCGGATCCGGATCGCTGCAGGCTGCCGCTATCAACAGCGGTGTGAGAAAAAGAATACGCTTGCGCACGGTCGAGGTTCCTCCAGAGAAAATGCTCAACGCGGTGTCGACCGCAACGATACGGGTCCACCCGCTGTCGGAATGCGCTGCCCGGTGTCCTGCAGGGCACCATTGTTGACCGCGTACACCGCTATCTGCTTCTCGACGTTAAACTGCACCAGGATAGTCTTGCTGTCGGCACTGAACACGATGCCCTGACCAGCCACACCGCCGGCGAGGTCGGCTGTTTTTACTGCCTCGCCATTGCGGATCTCGAACAGCACTACGCGGCCAAGTGGATTGTGTCCCGGATTGTCCGGCGGCAGGTTGGAACCATTCATCACCTGCGCCGCGATCCAGCGGCCATCCGGAGATATGGCGACACCCTCGGGCAGCGCCGGCACCGTGATGTGCTGCACCGCGCGGAACGGCCGGCTCGAGACATCAATCAGCGTGACAGTATTGGCATCCGCATACAGCCGCCCGGGATTGATCAGCCCGGCGAGGCCGACGTTGCCGACGACGGCCCATTTACCGTCACTGGAAACGTCAATAGCGTACGGGCCGACGCCGCTGCTGACCCGGTCGCGCGCCGTCGTTACCTTGCCTGCAGCCACGTCGAGCACCAGCAGGCCCTGCGCATCGCGCAAGGCAACCAGCGCTGCCGTACCGTCGTGTGTAAAACTTACGCCGCTCAAGCGCCCGTCGCCGACCTTGAGCTGGTCCTGCAGCGTCACCTTGTTGCCGTCGATGGCGAGCACGGCGACCGTACCGTCAAGCGTCGTCGCCAGCAGCAAGTTGCCGTCGCGATTAATAGCGAGGCCCTGTGGATGCGCGCCGATGTCGATTTTTTCGATCACTCGCGGCGGGTTCGCCGCGAGATCAACAATCTGCAGGTACGTCTCCAGAACCGCCACCTGCTTGTCGTAGTCATAGCGATTGGGTGAAGACACAATCGCAAGGCGACCGTCAGGCGTGATAGCAACACCCTGCGGCGGACCCGCGATGGAGTGCTGAACTTCGACGCTTGCCAGCACCCGGGGTGGCACTGCAGCCGCATCGATCAGCGTCAGTGTGTCGGGGCCGACGCCTTCCGGAAATGTGTCCGTGCCTGCGACACGAACGTACTTGGCGTCGTTGCCGGAAACTACCAGGTCTGCCGCAATCGCCGGGCTTGCAGTAAGGACTACGGCAAGCATGCCGAGAGTGAAGGCTGGCGCCGGCGACATGCCTCGGCCCGGTATCTGTTTCATGAGTCGCAATTTCCTGTTCACTGGCTGGCAGCCGCGTGCCTGGCAAAGACAGCCGGGTTGATGATGTTTTGTGGTCGGCCCGCAAACGCGGCAATGATGTTGTCAACCGCCAGTCGGGCCATGGCATGCCGCGTTTCCTGGGTCGCCGATCCGACATGCGGCAAGGCGACCACGTTGGGCATCGTAAGCAGTGGTGAGTCCGTGGGCAGGGGTTCCTTCTCATACACGTCCAGCCCGGCGGCGAGGATGGTGCCGTTCTGCAGCGCCGCGATCAATGCGGCCTCATCGACCGTGGCACCGCGGCCGCCGTTAACGAATATCGCGCCCGGTTTCATGAGTGCAAACTCGCGGGCACCGATGATCTTCTCAGTGTCGCGGGTGAGTGGCAGCGTGTTGCAGACAAAATCGGACTGCGCCAACACATCTTCCAGCGACGCCCTGCTGGCACCCAGCTCGGCCTCGGCGACTGGCACCCGGCTGCGATTGAAATAGTGGATGGGCATATCGAAACCGAGCCGGCCACGGCGCGCGACGGCCTGGCCAATGCGCCCCATGCCGATAATGCCGAGGTTCTTGCCATGCACATTGACACCAAACTGGGCGGGTCCGATGCTGCCCTTCTGCCAGCGGCCAGCCCTGACCAGTTCAGCGAGCTCGACCACGCGTCGTGCCGCGGCCAGCAACAACGCAAAGATGGCGTCGGCGGTTGTTTCCGTGAGCACATCCGGCGTGTTCGACAGGGCGATGCCGCGTTCTGTAAGGTACTCCACATCGTAACTGTCATAGCCCACCGAGATGGTTGCGATTGCTTCAATCTTGCGCGCCGGCTCAAGCAGCGCTCTGCCGATCGTCAGGTCGACACCAAGCAGGCCATGCGCATCGCGTACTGCCGCAACAAACGCCGCGTGGTTACCGGCATCGATTTGCTCGAAGTAAGCCACGTCAAAGTATTCACGGAGCTGTTGCAGCAACGGATCGGCAAGGCGGCTGAATACAACGAGTTTTTTCATTCGAGACGATTGAGTTTCGGTTTAGTGTGCTGGCCGCTGGCGAAACGGGTCGCTGCGTTCGTCTTGTTCCAGGAATTGCACGATGTTAACAGGATCCTTGGTGTATACAATATGCGATGTTAACATCCTCGCGGGCAGCAGCTTTCAGCGCATGCCGCGCCAGCCGGGATCCAGATCCGGCCTGTGGCATCATGGAACACGAAACAACAACAACAAACTACCGGACTCGATGCATGAACAAATTACTCCGAGCACTCTTGTATATAAGCCTCGCCTGTTTCATTGGCGTGATTATTACCCTGCTTGTAAACAGCAGCTCGCCCTTGCTGGGTCCGCTGATCGCCGGGATGTTTGTGACCCTGGCACTGGGTGTACGCGGCACCAACACCGTATTCAAGTCATTCTCCTTCACGCTCTGGATTTTCTCCTCGGTTTCGCTGGCGATGTTCTATCCACACTGGTTTCTCGAAGTGGGAGGCTTCAAGCTCAGTGCGCTTATCGTGCCGCTCATTCAGATCATCATGTTTGGCATGGGCACATCGCTGAGCGTGCAGGACTTCATGGGTGTGCTGAAGATGCCCAAGGGCGTCGCGGTCGGCATCGGTCTGCAATACACGGTTATGCCGATCGTCGGCATCAGCCTGGCACTTGCTTTCGGATTCCCGCCGGAAATTGCTGCAGGTGTAGTGCTGATCGGATCGTCCCCTGGCGGCGTCGCGTCAAACGTCATGGCCTATATCGCCAATTCGAACCTCGCGCTGTCCGTCACCCTGACCGCCATTTCCACGTTGCTGTCACCGTTTGTGACGCCGGCGCTGATGCAGCTGCTGGCGGGACAATTCGTGCCGATCGAATTCATGGCGATGATGTGGAGCATCATCAAGATGATCATCATTCCTATCGTGCTGGGCGTGCTGTTCAATTACTTTCTGCATGGCAAGATGAAATGGCTCGACGATGCGATGCCGGTTTTGTCGATGACCGGAATCGCCGTCATCATCACTATCATTACTGCTGCCGGCCGGGATTCGCTGCTGGCCGTTGGCCTGTTGCTGGTCCTCGCCGCCATGATCCACAACGCCGCCGGTTATGTGTTTGGTTACTGGGGTGCCCGGCTGGCACGCCTGGATGAAAAATCCTGCCGCGCCATAGCGATCGAGGTCGGCCTGCAAAATGCGGGCATGGCTTCCGGGCTCGCGGTCGCGATGGGCAAAATCGGCACGGTCGGGCTGGCGGCAGCCGTGTTTGGGCCGTGGATGAATATCACTGGTTCCACACTCGCCAACTACTGGCGGCGCAAACCGGTCAAGGAGTAGACGCCGGATTGATCAATCCGGGCCGGGGGGCAAAGCGCTCACGGGAATCGTCAGCGTAACCACCAGGCCGCCACCGGCTGCATTTCGCGCCTGCACGGCACCGCCGATCTGGGACAGTACGCGGGCCGTAATCGCCAGGCCGATACCTGCGCCGGCCCGGTTCGTGTCCAGGCGGTAAAACGGCGCGAAGATTTTTTCCAACTCTCCTTCAGGTACACCAGCACCGCTGTCTGTAACGGTGATCGTGCAGGTGCTGTCTGCAAGGATCGTGTCGATAGTTACCCTGCCACCTGTCGGTGTCGCCTGCAGCGCATTGCGCACTACGTTCTCGATGGCGCTGACCAACAGCAATTCATCGACCTGTGCACAAGCGTCGATGGCGGGCGCGCTGCACTGCAGCGCAATATTTTTCTCACTGGCCTCGACCTCGGCGTTCGCAGCAACGCGGGCGATGACCGTAGCAATGTCGGCGCGACCGCCTGCTGGCTCCGCCTGTGTGGCGCGGGCGAGCGAAAGCACCTGCGCGGTCAGGTTGTCGAGTACGGCGACCTCGCTGCGAATCCGTTCCAGCTGCACGGCAACCTTGTCGGGCTGCCGCTCCAGCAATTCTGCAGCAATCTGCAGTCGCGCCAGCGGCGCGCGCATTTCGTGCGAAATATTTCGGAACAGCTCGCGCCTGGAGTGTGCCTGCGCTTCGAGTTCGCTCGCCATGCGATCGAACTGTCGGCCGATCTGGCCAATTTCGTCATTGCTGTAGCCGGCCTCGCCAACGCGCGCGCTCAGGTCGCCCTGGGCGAAACGGTCAACGGCGTGCGAGATGTGCCGCGCCGGGCGCGACAGCGAACGACTGAGCAGCCAGAAACTGATCAGACTGGTCACCGCTGCCAGCAACAGCAGGATCCAGCGCATGCCGCCATAGGAAAGAATGCCAAACCTGGGAAACGGTGCCGGACCCGGTATCGATACCCAGCGAGTACCATCAGCTGCAACCAGTATTGCCGAGAAATCGCCGCCCCGGCCACGGCGACGATCACCGGGTTCGTCGCCGCGGTGCCGCTCGGCGAATTCCCACATACGACTCAGTCGGCGTTGCAGATAATCCGGCACCGCGCGCTCGAGAATTTCGTGGCCCTGTTCATCGACGACGTAAATGGTCTGTCCCGGCGCAAAGTTGGCGCTGTTGGCAATCCACGCGCGCAGTCCCTCGATGCCACGATCCTCAAGAACTTCGCGCAGCAATTCATCCGCTTCGCGCGGATCGACAGCCTGTCGCGATGCGGCATCATCGGCGAGTCGAAAACTGGCAAAGATGCTGACCGTCAGGATCAGTACGGTGGTCAACCAGAAAGTGCCGAAAAGTTTCAGAAACAGACGCGGCATTACTTCAGTCCACAGTGAGACGATAACCGCTGCCGCGTACCGTCCTGATGTTGCAACGCGAGTCCCCGGTCAGCGTTATTTTTCGTCGCAGGTTGCTGACGTGAGTGTCCAGGGTACGGTCATACGGCAGCAGCTCGCGACCGATCGCATATTGGCTCAGATATTGACGCGTGACTACGGAGCCCGCCTTTTTCATCAGCGCGGACAGTACGCGCAGCTCTGTATTGGTGAGCTGCAGTTCTGCAGAGCCTACTGATGCACTCTGCCTGTTCATCTGTACCCGCAACGGGCCGACCTCAAGTAGTTCCGGCTCCTGTGCTTGGCCGCTGTCCTCGGATACTCTCTTGAGTATTGCGCGGATGCGCAGCAGCAGTTCGCGCGCGACGAACGGCTTGGCAAGGTAATCGTCTGCCCCCGCTTCCAGGCCGCGAATACGATCCGCATTTTCGCCAAGGGCAGTAAGCATGATGACGGGGACAGTCGACGTTTCCCGGAGTGTGCGCAAAGTTTCTATGCCATCGGCGCCCGGCATCATGACATCGAGCACAACCAGGTCGGGCCGCTGTTCGTTCAGCAGCAACAGCCCCCGTGCACCGTTCGGCGCGGCGACGCAGGAATAGCCTTCGGCTTCCAGCAGCTCAGTCAACATGGCCGTCAGTCTGCGGTCATCGTCGACAAGCAGGATGCATTTGCGTGTGCTTTGCTCCATCGCCGTATTCTACCGGCACATGAAGTTGGCGGCGTGACAGTTGCGCGTTATTCCACGGCAATAATCTGAAGAACTCTCAAGACCTGGGGCAATAAAGGGATCTCTCAATACTTCTTGAGAGAGACCAGTCAACAGAACGCTTAATAATGCGTCATAGGAGTTGTCTCAATCACAACAATCGATCAGGAGTTAGCCATGAAGATATCCATAATTGTTCCTGCAGTAATGTTCGCAGGCCTGGGCTCGGCCCTGGTGCTCGCGCAGGACATGCAGACAGCCGACACCGACGGTGACGGTTTTGTCTCAAAAGCCGAATTGCAGGCAGTGCACAACGCACGGTTCGACGAACATTTCGCCCGTCTCGACAAGGACGCAGACGGCCTGTTATCCAAAGAGGAGCTCGATCACGGGCCCAGGGGCGAGCGTCACGGCATGGCGCACGGCGATCGGCAGCGCGGCGAACAAGGTCGGCCGGGCCCGCAGGAAATGTTGACGCGCCTCGACACGGATGGCAGCGGCGGCTTGTCGCGGACCGAACTGGAAGGCCATCGCATCGCAGCGGACGAGGCCGCGTTTCTGGCGGCTGACCTGGACGGCAACAGCGAGCTGAATACAGAGGAGCTGGAAAAGCTCACGCAGGCACGCCGGAAATAATTCCTGCCGTGTGACCGGCGATCTAGTCCTCCAGGATCCGGCTGTAGCGTCGCGTGTCGGGCATCGTGTACACCGCGAAGAATGCGATCGCCAACATTACGGACGCATAAATATAGAAGCCTGTCTCTATGCCGTTGGCCTTGAACCACAGCGCAACGTACTCGGCCGTGCCGCCGAACGCGGCATTGGCGAGTGCATAGGGCAGGGCCACGCCAAGAGCGCGCACCTGCGTTGGAAAAAGTTCGGCTTTTACTACGGCGCTGACCGAGGTGTAACCCGACTGGATCAGCATTGCGACAATGATCAGCAGGAAAGCAGCCCATGCCGACGTGCTGCTGCCAATGGCGATCATCAGCGGCCAGGTGGCAATTGCACCGATGCCAAAGGCGGCCAGCAGCATGGTCCTGCGGCCGACAATGTCGGACAACCAGCCATAGAGTGGCTGGGCAAACATGAACACCATCAGCGCAGCAGCACTGATCTCGGTTGCCGTTTCCCGGCTGAACCCCGAGGTGTTGGTCAGAAACTTCTGCATATAAGTGGTGTACACATAAAAAATCATGGAGCCACCGGCGGTCAGTGCGACGATGGTCAGTACTTCGCGCGGATGTTCCCTGAACAGCATGCGTGCGCTGGTTTTTACGGCACCCGCCGCCCTGCCCGCGGTGAATGACTTGCTTTCCTCCATGCGCCGGCGCAACCAGAACACGACGATCGCGAGTGCGGCACCGAGTACGAACGGCACGCGCCAGCCCCAGCTCTCCATCGCTTCCTGCGGCAGTGTCTTCTGCAGCACGATCAGCACCGCAAGCGCCATCAGCTGGCCGCCAATCAGCGTCACGTAGATAAAGCTGGACCAGAAGCCCCGGTACTGCTTGCCGGCGACTTCGCTCATGTAGGTGGCGCTGGCTCCGTACTCGCCGCCAAGCGACAGGCCCTGGAGCATACGCGCGAGGACCAGGATTACAGGCGCCGCGACGCCGATGGTCGCGGCCCCGGGCAGCAATGCGATCACGAGTGAGCCGAAGCACATCATCCCGACCGACAGCGTGAGACCCGCCTTGCGACCGGCGCGGTCGGAATACAGCCCCATGAACCAGGCGCCGATCGGGCGCACCAGAAATCCAACCGCAAATACGGCGGCAGCCCGCAGCAGTTGCGCGGTCTGATCGCCCTCCGGGAAGAATATCGGCGCGAAATAGAGCGCGGTTGCGGCGTAGGTGTACCAGTCAAACCACTCGACAAAGTTACCGGCCGAACCGGCTATAATCGCTCGGACACGAGCCAGCGTTGCCTGCGAGGCATCGGTTTTCGCTGCTGTGGATCGTTCCATGCGAACATCTCTGCAAGTGCGCCGGCAACGAGTCTAACGGATACCGCGGGAGACATCCGAGATGATCGAATTCAACGTCAATGGCAAGCCCGTCAAGGTTGAAGCCGAAGCCGATACAGCATTGCTCTGGGCATTGCGTGACCAGCTTGGCCTGACCGGAACCAAGTACGGTTGTGGTGGCGGTTACTGCGGAGCCTGCACCGTGCACCTGGACGGCAATGCGG
>JAOUHU010000004.1 GCA_029884455.1 Gammaproteobacteria bacterium
TGCTGGCGGCGGCCTACCAGCACTTCGGCGCCGTGCCGACGCTGCTCGAACGCGACTTCAATTTTCCGCCCGTGCAGGAATTGCTGGACGAAGTTGCCCGTATACGTGAGCTGCAAAATGCCTGAGCGTCCGGACTTTCAGCAGCGCCAGTTCGCCTTTGCGGCGCATATCCGCGATCCACAGAACGTAGCTGTGCCGGACGGAATTGAGGACCGGCGCATGGCTGTCTACAGAGAGTTATTCTTTAACAATCTGCGCTCGCTATTATCAAACATGTTTCCGGTCCTGAAGAAGCTGCTCGGTGCGGAGGCCTGGTCAGCGTTGATTCGCCAGTTTTTGAAAAAACATCGGTCAACAACGCCCTACTTTCTGCAATTGCCTGCAGAGTTTCTTGAATTTCTGCAACACGAGTACGAGGCGCGGGATACGGACCCGCCGTTTCTGCTGGAACTGGCGCATTACGAGTACATCGAGCTGGCGCTGTCTATTTCCGAATTAAGCAACGACATGTGCGGCGTCGATCCGGGCGGCAACCTGCTCGCTGACGCGCCCGTAAAGTCGGAACTCGCATGGGCGTTTGCATACCAGTTCCCGGTACATCGAATCTCGCCGCAGTTTAAACCGGTAGAACCCGGGGCCACGCCGACCTACCTCGCGGTTTATCGCAACAGTACCGATAAAGTCGGCTTTCTCGAACTCAATCCGATGAGCGCAGGCTTGCTCGATGCGATAGACAACAACTCTCGGGGCCTTAGCGGCCGGTCATTGTTGCTGATGCTGGCAAAACAAACACATTACCCGGACGCCGAGGCGCTGGTTCTGCACGGTGCGACGGCACTTCGGGAAATGCGAAAGCTGGAAATTCTGACCGGTACCCGGGCAGCAAGACAATAAGGAGAAAACCGTGCAAGCACCACTCAAGCTCTACAAGCATGCCGTCGACTGGCTGAACTGCGCCGGCGAGTATGGCCTCGGCCTGATCGTAATTCGAGTGTTAATGGCCTACGAATACGGCAAGGCCGGCCTGGGCAAACTCGCTGGCAACAACTGGTTCGGCAATGTGCAGGACAATTTCATTTTTCCATTCAATGTCGTGCCGGTCGAAATCAGCTGGTTGCTCGCCACCTGGTTCGAAATCCTCGGCGCGGCCGGCGTATTGCTGGGGCTGTTTACACGGTTCTGGGCGTTGTCGCTGATCATCATGACGATCGTCGCCATCTCCGGCGTGCACTGGCCGGCCGAATGGCACAGTCTGGGCGAACTCTGGGAGGGCTATCGTGTCACGGCGAAAGACG
This sequence comes from Gammaproteobacteria bacterium, assembly GCA_029884455.1. Taxonomy (GTDB): domain Bacteria; phylum Pseudomonadota; class Gammaproteobacteria; order Steroidobacterales; family Woeseiaceae; genus UBA1847. The sequence goes on from JAOUHU010000004.1 coordinate 1,296, forward strand.
GCTCCGGCAACTATCGAATCCCGCTATTGTTTATCGCCATGCTGCTGCCATTACTGATTTCGGGCGCCGGCAAATTGAGCCTCGATAGCGTGCTGGCGAAACGTTTCCTCAGCTAGCGCTTCTTCGGCATATAGAGGTCAGTGAGCGTTCCTTCGTACGCCTCGGCCGCAAACGCCACGGTTTCCGACAGGGTCGGGTGCGGATGGATGGTCATGCCGATGTCGGCCGCATCAGCGCCCATTTCAATCGCAAGACCAATTTCGGCTATCAGGTCGCCTGCCCCCGGCCCGACGATGGCACCGCCGATGACGCGGCCCGACGCGCGGTCCCACAGCAGCTTGGTGAATCCCTCGGCACGACCCAGCGACAAAGCACGACCGCTGGCCGCCCACGGAATCTGGGTCTTGTCGAAGTCGATGCCCCTGGTCTTTGCTTCTGTCTCGGTCACGCCGACCCAGGCGATTTCCGGGTCCGTGTAGGCGACCGAAGGAATGGTGCGCGCATCAAAAGCACTCTTGTGGCCGGCCGCGACCTCGGCCGCCACTTTTGCCTCGTGCGTCGCCTTGTGTGCCAGCATCGGGCCCGGCACCACGTCACCAATCGCAAAAATATGCGGCACGTTGGTGCGCATCTGTTTATCGACCGTTATCACACCTCGTTCGCCGACCTTGACGCCTGCCTTTTCGGCGTCCAGCCTGTCACCGTTCGAACGACGCCCGACGGCCACCAGCACGCGATCGTAAACGCCGATTTTCGGCGCATCGCCACCCTGGAAACTGACTTCGATGCCGGGGACAGTTGCTCGCATTCCGGTTACTTTGGTGCCGGTCATGATTGCGGCATAGCGCGGCCTCACGATTTTCAGAAAAGGCCGCAACAGGTCCGGGTCCGTGCCCGGCATCAGCGCATCGGTCAGTTCGACCACACTGACTTCGACGCCGAGCGCCCGGTAGACACAGGCCATCTCGAGGCCGATGATGCCACCACCGACAACGAGCAATCGCTCCGGCAATGGATCGAGTTCCAGCGCACCGGTCGAGTCGATGATGCGCGGATCGTCGGGCAGGCCAGGCAGCATCACGGGCTCGGAACCCGCCGCAATGATGCATTGCTCGAATGCTATCGTTTCGCCGTTGTCGAGAGCCAGGCTATGCGCTGACTCGAAACGCGCATAGCCGTGCATAATCCGCACCTTGCGTTGTTTCGCGAGCTGCTGCAGTCCGCCGGTCAGCTTGCCGACGACTTCATTCTTCCAGGCGCGAAGCTTCAGCGCATCAATCCTGGGCGCTGCAAAGACCACACCGTGATCGGCCATCGCCGCCGCATCGTCAATGACCTTGGCGGCGTGCAACAGCGCCTTCGAGGGGATGCAACCGACGTTCAGGCAGACGCCACCAATCACCGGGTAGCGCTCGACCATAATGACGTCGAGACCAAGGTCCGCGGCCCGGAATGCGGCCGTGTAACCGCCGGGTCCTGATCCGATGACGACCAGCTGTGCCTTGTGTGTCACTTCTCACTGCCCTTCAGCAAGCCGTCGACATCCGCAAGCACCTGGCCCAGGAAGGTAGTGAAGCGAACGGCCGCAGCGCCATCAACGACGCGATGATCATAGGACAGCGATAACGGCAACATCAGGCGCGGCACAAACTCAGTACCATTCCAGGCCGGCTGCATCGAGGACCGGGAAACTCCCAGAATTGCAACCTCGGGCGCATTCACGATCGGCGTAAATGCGGTACCGCCGATGCCACCAAGGCTCGACACCGTAAAGGTCGCGCCTTGTAACTGGTCACTTTTGAGCTTGCCGTCCCGCGCTGCCTGCGACAGTTGCGCCAGCTCTTGCGCAAGCTGGTAAACGCTTTTCTTGTCGGCATCGCGAATCACCGGCACCATCAGGCCTTGCTCGGTATCCGCGGCGAAGCCGAGATGACAATATTTCTTGAACACCAGGTTCTTGCCATCATCAGCGAGCGACGCATTCACCTTTGGAAATTCCTGCAACGCAGCAACGCAGGCTTTCAGTACAAATGCGAGCGGCGTCAGTGAGATCCCGCGCTCGCGAGCCGCACCCTTGAGTTGCTGGCGCTTTGTCTCCAGCTCGGTGATATCGGCAAGATCATGTTGTGTGACGTGTGGAATGTTGAGCCAGCTTGCCTGCAGCCGCGGCCCGGAAATTTTCTGAATTCTGGTTAATGGCACAAGTTCGATTTCGCCGAACTTTGCGAAGTCGACCAGCGGCGTCTTGGGCAATGCAGCCGCCACTCCACCAGCCTGACCCGTCAATATTGCCTTGACGAAGGCCTTGACGTCGTCGTGCAGGATCCGGTTCTTGTGCCCGGTTCCGTTGACCCGCACCAGGTCGACGCCAAGCTCGCGAGCCAGTTTGCGCACTGACGGACTGGCATGCGCTCGGGAAAAACCAGCCTCATTGATTGGCGGTAAAGTGGCCGCGGTGCGCACCGGAGACGCGGGCCCGGCCGTGGCTGAGGCCGCCGAAACGGCCGGTGCCGGCGTCGGCACCGGCGGCGCCGTGACTTTCTCGGCAACCTTGCTGGCAGGCGTGACTGCGGGGCCACTGCGTGCCTTTATGATGGCCAGCGACGATCCTTGCGATACCTTGTCGCCAACCTTCACCAGCACCGATTCGATTCGACCGCCAACGATCGCCGGTACGTCCATCGCCGCCTTGTCCGTTTCCAGCGTTACCAGGGGATCTTCGACATTCAGCTCGTCGCCCTTGGCGATGTGTACTTCGATGACTTCGACGTTCTCAAAGTCGCCGAGGTCGGGCACCACCAGGGTCTGCACGCCACCTGATTTCTGCACCTCACCTTCGGCTCGCGCCGGACTTGCCAGTACGGTGGTGTCGCCGGTCGCCTCATGCAGCAGCATCGGTGTAATGACGACCGTGTCGCTGACTTCGATCGACAATTTTCCAATGACATCACCACTCGATACCCTGTCGCCAACCGCAACACTGATTTCGACGATGACGCCATGCTCCGGTGATGGCACATCCATCGCCGCCTTGTCTGTCTCGAGCGTGATCAGCCCGGTTTCGCGTTCGACCGTATCGCCCGGCGCCACCAGGATTTCAATCACTTCGACATCTGCGAAGTCGCCCAGATCAGGAACAACGATATCTATGCTTTGTGACATGTCTGTTTACCGACCGAGAGCTTACAGCGTCACCGGATCAGGTCGATCCGGATCAATGCCATATTTCCTGATCGCCTGGCTGACCGTCTTCTGGTCCAGCGCACCATCATCCGCCAGCGCTTTCAGCGCGGACACGGCGATGTAACGCTCGTCCACCTCGAAGTGCTGCCGCAGCGCGTCGCGCCCGTCGCTACGCCCATAACCGTCTGTGCCGAGTGAGATAAAGCGGCCGGGTACCCAGCGTTGAATCTGGTCGGGAACGATTTTCATATAATCTGTCGCGGCGACATAAGGCCCTTTGCGAGTGCCAAGGCATTGCTCCACGTAACTCTTGCGCGGTTTTGCCTCCGGGTGCAACTGGTTCCAGCGTTCCACTTCCAGTGCATTGCGGCGCAGCTCGTTAAAGCTCGTAACCGACCAGATGTCCGCTGGAACGCCAAAGTCTTTTGCCAGCAAAGCGGCGGCGGCAATGACTTCGCGAAGAATTGTGCCGGAGCCCATCAACTGCACACGAATCTTGCCCTGCCCACCGACGTGCAGCAGGTACATACCCTTGATAATGCCGTCTTCAACCCCGGGCGGCATCGGCGGGTGCACGTAATTTTCATTCATGCAGGTGATGTAATAGAAAACATTCTCCTGCTCGGCAACCATGCGCCGCAGCCCGTCCTGGATGATGACCGCCAGCTCATACGCATAGGTTGGGTCGTAGGAAACACAATTGGGTACTGTCGAAGCGTGCAGCAGACTGTGCCCGTCCTGATGCTGCAGCCCCTCGCCCGCAAGCGTGGTACGCCCGGCTGTGCCGCCGATGAGAAAACCGCGCGACTGCAAATCACCACCAGCCCAGATAAAGTCACCGATGCGCTGGAAGCCGAACATCGAATAATAAATGTAGAACGGCACCATCTGCGTATTGTGATTGGAATACGAGGTAGCGGCGGCCAGCCAGGAACAGAACGCCCCACCCTCGTTGATGCCTTCTTCGAGAATCTGACCTTTCTTGTCCTCGCGGTAATACATGAGCTCGCCGGCGTCCTGCGGCGTGTACAGCTGCCCCTTCGACGCATAAATTCCAACCTGGCGAAACATGCCTTCCATACCGAAAGTGCGCGCCTCGTCGGGCACGATTGGCACAATGTGTTTGCTGATTTGCTTGTCGCGTAACAAGCTCGTCAGGATGCGCACGAATGCCATCGTCGTCGATGCCTCACGTTCGCCTGTGCCGTCGAGTTGCGTTTTGAAAGTCTCGAGCGCCGGGACCGGCAGTGGCGCAGCGAGTCTGCGGCGTTGCGGAAGGGAGCCGCCGAGTGCGCGTCGTCGTTCCATCAGGTACTCGAGCTCGATGCTATCGGCGGCCGGCTTGTAATACGGGACATTTTCAATGTCTTTGTCTGACACCGGTATGTTGAACCGGTCGCGCATATCCTTTAGCGCGCTGACATCCAGTTTCTTCTGCTGGTGCGCCGTGTTCTGGCCCTCGCCCGCTGATCCCATGCCATAACCTTTGACGGTTTTCGCGAGGATCACGGTCGGTCGGCCGGTATGTTTCATCGCGGCATGGTACGCGGCGTGCACCTTGATCGGGTCATGGCCACCACGATTCAGGTACCAGATTTCCTGGTCGGACATATTTGCGACCAACTCCAGCGCTTCCGGATGCTTGCCGAAGAATTCCTTGCGCACATAAGCACCGTCCTTCGACTTGATGGTCTGGTACTCGCCATCGACCGTCTCTTCCATGATGCGCCGCAGGTGCCCGTTAATGTCCTTGGCCAGCAGCGGATCCCAGCGGCTGCCCCAGACGACCTTGATCACGTTCCAGCCGGCACCGCTGAAGGCGGCCTCAAGTTCCTGGATAATCTTGCCGTTGCCGCGTACCGGCCCATCGAGGCGTTGCAGGTTGCAATTCACAACGAACACCAGGTTGTCCAGGCCCTCGCGCACCGGCATCGTGATGGCACCCATCGATTCCGGCTCATCCATTTCGCCATCACCAAGGAAGCACCAGACTTTTCGGTCGGACGCGGGAATCATGTCGCGGTTTTCCATGTAACGCATGAAACGCGCCTGGTAAATTGCCATCATCGGGCCGAGGCCCATGGATACTGTTGGAAACTGCCAGAAATCGGGCATCAGCCAGGGGTGCGGATAGGACGACAGCCCGCCACCACCAACTTCGCGACGGAACCGGTTCAGATCGTCTTCCGTGAGCCGGCCTTCGAGATAAGCGCGCGCGTAAATACCGGGGGATGAGTGCCCCTGGAAGAACACCATGTCGCCAAGCGTGTCCTTGCTCGGCGCACGCCAGAAATGATTAAAACCAATTTCGTAAAGCGTCGCCGACGATGCGTAGCTGGAAATATGTCCGCCATACTCCGTGCTGACGCGATTCGCCTGCACGACCATCGCCATAGCATTCCAGCGCACGTAGGCCTCGAGCCGGCGCTCAATCGAACGATCACCCGGATACTCGGGTTCGCGGTTGGTCGGAATGGTATTCAGGTAGGCGGTGTTCGGGCTGTACGGCAGATACGCACCGGAGCGACGCGCATAGTCGATCATCTGGTTCAAAAGAAAATGTGCACGTTCGGGGCCATGCTGGCGAAGCACCGAATCGATCGATTCGACCCACTCACTGGTCTCAAGCGGATCAATATCATCGAAAGGATTGAACTTGTTCATAAATCATCCACAATACGCCCACCGCAATACGGCGGACCGGTGTCTCAGCTCGGGGGCCGTAATATTCGGTGTTTGTGCGGTGTCGGTCAAGCAATCACCAAGGAATTCATGGATATGCACGAACTACTGCCCAAGGCGGCCAAAATTCGCATTACGCAAAAACCAGGCCGACTCACTGCCAAGGCCTTGCATCCGCTTGACCAGTTGCTGCTGTTTCTGCCGAAACGTCCCAAAGACGAGATGTGGCGCGCGATTCCGGAGGGCAAGCGGATCCGCAGTGCGATGGCCAAGCGAGCGGGTAACGATGTACCAGTACTGCACACTCGCCTTAGTAACCAGCGCCAAACGCAAGTCCTGGGCGCAACAGTTGCAGCAGATACCAGTACCTTTGAACTGCTCACCATTGCGCGCAAATTGATTGCTGCCGCGGGCGACGAAAAAGCAGCCACGCTGGGTATTTGCGTGGCCGGACTTCCAGGCGCGCAACAACAGGCTATCGGTAAAGCAGCCATTGCCGCGGCACTCGCCGCTGGTTTCAGCCTGCCCAGCTACAAGAGCACGCCCAGTCCGGCGCGGCTGCGGCGCATCCAGCTACTGGGTCTCGACGAACAGCTTGATGTCGATCGGATCGTGGCGGAGGCGCACGGCAACAATCTCGCGCGCTGGCTGACGGTGTTGCCGCCGAACAAACTCAATGCCGACAATTACGCCGCGATCCTCAAAGATCTTGCCACCAGTAATGGCTGGCAATACAAGAGATATAGCACGCGCGATCTGGCGAAGGCCGGCGCCGGCGCATTCCTGGCGGTGGCCCAGGGCAATGACAACGACAGTGCCTCCATCGTGCGGTTGCGTTTTCGGCCGAACTCGAAATCAGCGACACCCGATTTAAGCCTGGTTGGCAAGGGCATCATTTTTGATACCGGCGGAACCAACCTGAAGCCGTTTGCATCTATGCTGGATATGCATGGCGATATGCAAGGCAGCGCCATCGCACTGGGAACCCTGCTCGCGATTTCCGAGCTCAATTTGCCACTCGCTGTCGATTGCTGGCTGGCAATCACGGAAAACCGCACCGGGCCGAATGCTTACAAGTCGCAGGATGTTGTAACCGCCGCCAACGGTAAAACCATTCAGACGATTCACACCGATGCCGAGGGGCGTATGGTGCTCGCTGATACCTTGACCTTTGCAAGCCGCGAAAGGCCGCAACTGATGATAGATTACGCGACACTCACCGGATCGGCTGTAAATGCCATCAGTACGCGCTACAGCGCAGTGTTCACCAACCGTGCCGGCTGGCATCCGCGCCTGAAGCGCACCGGCGAACGCTCGGGCGAACGCGTCTGGCCGTTTCCAATAGGCAAGGAATTTCTCGAAGACCTGAAGAGCGATGTTGCGGATATCATGCAATGCTCTCCAACTCCGCACGGTGACCACATACTTGCGGGCAGTTTTCTGGGCGAGTTTGTCGAGCACGATACACCCTGGGTGCATGTCGATCTTTCATCCAGCAGCCACAAGGGTGGACTCGGCCATATTCCATCCGAAATCACCGGCTTCGGCATTCGTTATACGATGAGCCTGCTGCTCGACGAGCGCATATTGCAGGATCATTGAGTTGGCCGATCATTCCTTAATGGCCGATCGGTTTCGCGGCTTCCTGCCCGTGGTAGTCGACGTAGAGACCGGTGGCTTCAACTGCAAAACCGACGCCCTGCTCGAGATTGCCGCAGTGCTGCTGGATTTTACTGATGGCGGGATGCTGACGCGCAGCCACACCATTCGCTACCACGTAAAGCCATTTGCGGGCGCGAACATGGAGCCGGCTTCACTCGCAGTCAATGGCATAAAGCCGGACCACCCGCTGCGGCCGGCGATCGATGAACACGATGCACTGCAACGCCTGTTCCGCGAAGTTCGCCAGGCGATCCGTGTCAGTGGTTGCACTCGTGCCATACTGGTTGGCCACAACGCGGCATTCGACCTGGGTTTTCTCAATGAGGCCATCGAACGAACCGCAATCAAGCGCAATCCATTTCATCCGTTCAGCTGTTTCGACACCGCGACGCTTTGTGGGGTTGCTTTCGGTCAGACGGTGCTGGCACGCGCTGTCGAAGCAGCCGGATTTGCCTGGGATGAAAGCTCGGCGCACTCGGCTGCCTATGACGCCGAAATCACCGCCGACCTGTTTTGCGAAATCGTCAACCGGTTTCAACCGATCTACGCGGCCCGGTCGTAGCAGGCCGTCCTGCCAGCGACAATAACTACCCCAAATCCTTCAGTAGCGCCTGCAGCTCGCCCGAGTTATACATTTCAACGACGATATCCGAACCACCGATTAACTCGCCCTTGATATAGAGCTGCGGAAATGTCGGCCAATTTGAGTATGTTTTCAGCCCTTCTCGAATTTCCGGGTCCTCAAAAATATTTACGAACGAGAACGGTGTGCCAATGGCGTTCAAAACCGCCACAGCCTGCCCGGAAAAGCCGCACTGCGGAAAATCCGGTGTACCCTTCATGTACAGCAGGACGTCGTGTGCTTGCAGTTGATCTTCAATTCGCTTTGTAACGTCCACGCAGGGACTCCTCTACTTTTCGTAATTAACCGTAATGTTGTTGTCGACGCCCTTGACGCCATCTGTCGCCATGGCAAGCTTTTCGGCGGACTCGCGTGCCGCATAGGTCGACACTGTACCGCTCAGGGTCACCATGCCGGCCGCCGCGCTCACCGTGATCGCCGCCTGCGCCAACATCGGATCCTTCGCATACTGTGCCCGCACCCGGCTGCTCAGCGTGCTATCCGACGCCTGTGCCGCTGGGGTCGCGCGGTCCCTTTCCATCGGCGTGCTGGCGGTAGATCCGCCACCCAGCATCATTGCTGAACAGCCTGACAGTGTTATGGCGGCAATAAGAATTGCAAGACTGCGCATGAACTTCCTCCCTCGGCGGCCGCTATTTTACCCTATAATGGCCGCTGCGCTCTGGCGCGACAATAAATACAATCTCGGAGAGCAATAGCATGAATCCCTTAGAAAGTGTACGCGGCACAATTATCAGCGGCATCGTCCTTGCAGTTGTGATCGGCCTGGCAACGACGGGCATTGTGTTCAATACCGGCAGTTTCATCCTCTGGATACACGTTCTTGCCGGCGTCACATGGATTGGCCTGTTGTATTACTTCAATTTCGTCCAGGTGCCGGCGCTCGGCGAGGCTGCCAAGGATGAAGGCGGTCCCGGCGGCGCAGGAATTACCAAGTACGTGGCACCACGGGCGTTATGGTGGTTTCGCTGGGGCGCATTGGTGACCTGGCTATCGGGCGCAAGCTACCTCGCGCACATCAAGATGTTTCACAGTGCATTCACGCTCGGCATGATGGGTGACGGCATGAACACGCAGGCACTGATTATCGGAGTCGGTGCCTGGCTCGGCACCATCATGCTGTTCAATGTCTGGGTCCTGATCTGGCCGAACCAGAAAAAAATCCTCGGCATCGTCAAGGCAAGCCCCGAAGAGATTGCCAAGGCGCGCCGGGTGGCATTGCTGGCCTCGCGCACCAATACCGTGTTGTCATTCCCGATGCTGATGAGCATGGTCGGCTTCGGCCACGGCGGATTTTTTATCTGACAGCGCGCATACCGACCTGAAAAGCCCGGCCTTGCGCCGGGTTTTCCAGTATTACGCTACTGCTCGCGTTACGCGCTTCGGTTCGGATACACCATAGCCCTGCGCATAGTCGATTCCCATGCCGCGCAACATGGTGATGATTTCTTCATTTTCGGCAAACTCGGCAATGGTCTGCTTGCCGGTCAGGTGACCAATTTCATTGATTGAGCGCACCATTTCGCGATCGATTGGGTCGTGCAGAATTTCCTTCACAAAACTGCCGTCGATCTTGAGGAAATCAACCGGGAAATGCTTGAGGTAACCGAATGAGGACAATCCGGTACCGAAGTCATCCAGTGCGAACTTGCAGCCGAGCTCCTTCAACGCATTGATAAATCGATTCGCCTGCGAATAGCTTGCAATCGCCGCAGTCTCGGTAATTTCGAAGCAGATCTTGGTCGCGTCCAGGCCGCTCATCTGGAACTGGTCGATCACAAATGGCAAGAATTTCTCATCACCGAGACTCTGGCCAGACAGGTTGATCGAACACAAGGCCAGCCGCTCGCGCTCATCTGCCTCGGATACCAGCCAGCGGAATGCGCTGCGGATTACCCAGCGATCGATCCCTGGCGTGATGCCGTAGCGCTCGGCTGCTTCGATAAACAACCCCGGCGAAATGATGCCACCATTCTCGTCCCGCATGCGCAACAGGATTTCATAGTGTGCGCCCTGTTCCTCGACCTGCAGCGGCCGAATCGTCTGTCGAAACAATTCAAATCGATTTTCTTCGAGCGCATTATTAATTCGCGCCGCCCACTGCATTTCGCGGCGCCGGCGCATCAGGTCGATATCGTTTTCCTGGAAACTATGGATACGGTTCCTGCCTGCCTCTTTTGCCGCCGCACAGGCGCTGTCGGCGGCACTCAACAAGGCGGCCACATCCTCGTTGTCCGCAGTAATCGGTACCACACCGATGCTGACACCGAGCCGGAAACTGCGCTCATCCCACATGAACTTGTAATCGCCAATAGCAACGCGTAGCGATTCCGCCGTCTGCATTGCCTCTTCGAGCGAACAGCTTTCCAGCAATACGCCGAATTCATCGCCCCCGAGGCGAGCGAGCGTATCGCGCCAGCGGATCTTCGATTTCAGCAACGCTCCAAGCTGGCCCAGCAAGGCATCGCCGGCACTGTGACCGCAGGAGTCGTTCACTATCTTGAACTGGTCGAGGTCCAAATAACAAAGCGCATAGGAAGCTTCTCGCGCCCTGGCGCTGCGTAAGGCACGCTCAAGACGATTCTCAAACTCGCGCCGATTAACAAGGCCAGTCAGGATGTCGTGGCTTGCATGGTAGCTAAGGCGACGATTCAGCTCGCGTGACTCGCTGACGTCATGAAACACCAGCACTCCGCCAGTGACATTGCCCTTGCCATCCCGAATTGGCGACGCGGTACTTTCAATATAGAGCTCATTGCCGTCACGCCGGATCAACAATGTCGGGCGCACGGACTTAATCGCACGGTTGCGGCGAATCGCGACCGACAGTGGATTTTCCAGGGGCTCGCAAGTCTCCTCGTGAAAGCCACGAAAAATCTCGTCAATCGGGCGGCCACTACCGTCGTCAACTTTCCAGCCGGTCAGGCCTTCCGCTACCGGGTTGACATACTCGACATTGCAATTGGCGTCAGTCGTGATAACGCCATCGCCAATCGACTGCAAGGTGATTTGCGCGCTCTCCTTCTCGCGAAACAACGCCTCCTCATAAAGCTTGCGCTCGGTAATATCGACTTCTACCCCAAGCAGGCGGATCAGGCGCCCATTGGCATCGAGAACCGCCTTGGCGCGACTGCTCATCCAGCGCCAGTCGCCGTTCTGGTGTTTCATTCGATGTACGGACTCAAACACCGGTGTCTTGTTCTCGAGGTGCTCCCGCATCCTCGACTGCACGCGCGCCATGTCACTTGGATGCACCAGGTTGTACCAATCCAGCAGTACCTCGTCCTGCTCGACATCGTAGCCAAGCATCGATTTCCAGCGCCGTGACAACTTGATGCGTTTCGAAGCGCCGTCGAAGTCCCAAATGCCATCGTTTGCGGTTGCGGCAATCAGTTCATTTCGTTGCTGTAATTCACGCAGTACGTTGTTGTCGCTGATACGCTCCAGCCCGGTCGCGAGCGACACACCAATAAGTTTCAACAGCAAGTGCAGGCTGGCGTCCCAGCTTTCAACCGGGTGTTCGTTTGCTAACGCCAGAAAGCCGGCAATCTCATTGTGTACCGAGAAACCAATGAGCAAGATCGAACCATTATGTAACTCGGCCAGCCGCTGCAATTCTGCGGTCGCCTGCCTGGAGCCATTTAAGGTATCGGCGACTTCGACAATCTTCAGGTGCCCCAGCCGCTCGCACAGCCACGGCCAGTTGTCGAGCGACTCACCGGCCAGGTTATCTGCCTTGCAGCGTGCAAAACTGGTGCTGGCTGCAAGTACGGTCTCAAAACTCCTCCCGTCACTGGAGATCAAGGCGACAAACGCGGCGTCACAACCGGCCGCATCCGGCAACTCGGCAATCATGTTTTGCAGCTGCGCTTTGTAGTTAGCCGGATCCAGCGTCTGGGCGCCAATCGCTATCTTGGTCTGCAATGCGTCCGCAGAGCCGCGCGTACGCTCACCGGCTCGCGGTCTGCGATGCCGGATTCCGGAAATATCATTGCTGTCTGGGGGTAAACTCAAAAGACATAATCCCGCACGCAAGCCCTTGTGTTGCACGGGGAAGTATTTTGACACGTTAGCATGCGAATACAAGCTAACTTACTGTATTTTTTGCAGGTTCTTCAATTTTCGGCTGTCCTGGTCAACCGATGTCGCGGCGTGACGTTAAAACCAGCACACGCGCATAAGGAGAGACGTATGAACCTCGCACCAGTTCGCCATGCAGCATGCCTGCTAACGGCATTTTTTCTAGCCGCCTGCGGTGGTGGCGCCAGTACCAGTGCAAACCAGGATGTTACGCCAACAGCCAGCTGTGATCCCGCCGATACCTCCACATTCAACAATTGCGGCACGGTATTAATCGGCTTCACTGATGCCGATGGCGATTTTCTGAATTACACCGTGACAGTCGCACGCCTGACGCTGGAAACTGCCAATGGTCGCATTGTTGAGGTGCTGCCGCGCGAAACGCGCATCAACTTCACCGATTACGTCGACCTGACGGAACTGGTGACAGCCGCTGTTGTGCCTCCGGCGACTTACGTGGCCGGAACCATCAGCCTCGATTACGTCAATGCAGAAATTCATGTCGCAGCTGGTGACGCGAGCAAGGCAGCGATCGTTACCGACCTCGATGGCGTACCCTTGCAACAGGCAGACCTCAAGATCGTACTCTCGAACCGCGACCAGCTTACCGTGGTGCCGCGGCGCACCGCGCTGCTGCAGCTCGACTTTGATCTTGAAGCATCGCACACGGTCGATGTCACGCCCACGCCGGCTACTGCCGCCAGCGATTTGTTCATCGTTGCGGAAGTGCAGCCGGTCGATGAAAAAGACATTCGGGTACGCGGCCCTCTGCTCGAGGTGGATCAGGACGGCATGAATTACACCATTGCCATTCGCCCGTTTCATGACCGCATCGGTGACTTCGGCCGTTTCACGGTGCATGTGACCCCTGCGACCGAGTTCGAAGTCAACGGCGAAATGTGGGCCGGTGCAGAGGGTCTGCGCGCATTGAGCGCGGCAGGTCGCGGCACCGCAACCGTTGCCGGGGGGACTCTGTCCGTCGCGGACCGCAGCTTCACTGCGCATATCGTGCTCGCCGGTTCCAGCGTCCCTGGAAGTGACCAGGATGCGGTGGTTGGCAACATCATCAAGCGTAGCGGCAACTTCCTGACCGTCCGCGGCGCGACCATCATCCCGCGTGATGCGGCGACGGATCGCCGCGCGCACTACCACGACGATGTTGTCGTGGAAGTGGGTCCGAATACCAAGGTATTCAAGGACGGGCATCGCTTTTCGGATCTGAGCATCGACGCGCTCTCGATCGGCCAGCGGGTAACGATACGTGGCAACCAGCCAACCCCAACGACCGAGGCCACCGCAGCACAAATCCTGTTTGATGCGACCGAGGGCGCTGTGCGCATGCATGTCACGCACCTCTCCGGGATCGTGAATACGGTCATGACCGGGCAGACCGACATTACGCTGCACGCCATCGATCGACGCCGAGTCGAGGTATTTGACTTCGCTGGCACCGGCCCGTCGCCGGATCTGGATGCGGACCCGGCAAACTATGAGATTGCCACCGGCAGCCTGGCGCTAGCGAATTTTGCGACCGGCAAGCCGATCGTTGCCTACGGCTTCCCGAGCATGTTTGGCATGGCTCCGCCAGACTTTATGGGCCGTACGGTTATCGACTACACCAATGTCCGCAGCGTGCTTGGCATGGCGTGGGGCGCGAACGGCACGATCGCACCGTTCGCCAGTATCGGTTCCGACAGCATTGTGCTTGCGCTGGATAATGGCGATCTCGGCGAACGTCACCATGTCAGGCAAGGGCCAGTGCTGATCGACCTGCTGTCACTCGGCACGAATACCACAATTCGGCCGCGCGAGACTGGCCGCATGCTGTTCTCGATCAAGTCCGGCGACAGCCTGCGGCTGTACTCGGACTACGACGACTTCGTTGCGGACCTGAGCTCCAGCCTGAATGGTTCGACGAGCGCCCGTTCGATGTATGCACGTGGCATATTCGATGTCGACAGGAATTTGTTCGTAGCCTACAAAATTGGCGTCTTGCTGCTCGAACCTGGCCTGTAATGGTGGCAGGCCGCCATGCCGGCGACTATCGCCGGCATGGCGGCCTGCTACTTCCTTCATGCCAGTCAGCCGGCCGCGTGCAGGTCGGCCAGCCAGGTGCGAACTTTCTCACGCAGCTCATTTTCGTCCTGCTGCCATTTCTGCATCGCCGCCTGGACGCGCGGATCTTCAACAACATCGGCATATTGCGCCTGCTTGAAAGTTTCTTCCCATCCAAGGTTTTTGGTCACCGGCTGGGTGAAAATGCGCTCCAGGGCTACATCGGTCGCTCGGCCCGTTTCGCCGCGCAGCGCCAGCGCCCCAAACTCGGTATACGGATTTTCATCCGGATCTATGCCGAATTTTGCCGCAACCTCGTAAACGTAGTCGATACGCCGATTGAGCTCTTCCTGCGGCAGGATCTTGTACCAGGCATCAAACGCAGCCAGTTGCACGCCGCGATACTTGAGTGGCACGGACTCTGCCTCGAGATCGAGAATACCCGGCGCCTTTTGTTCGAGATACGCCAGCTCCTCCGCAACCGTTCCGCGGGCGGCCGCCACCCGCAGCAGGTGTTGCGCGGCGCCGCCATATGAAAAACGGCGGTCTTCAATATCATCCTCGATTGCGCGGCGCGCGCTGGCAACGCTCGCTTTCTCGTCGCCAAGTGCCATCGCTCGCAACATTTCCATGCGATAGGCAATTTCGCTGGTTGGCGCTATTGCAAGCACGCGTTTGCGAAAGTCATCTGCCTCGTCCACAAGTTCAAGCTGGTACAGAAAATTGGCGGCGATGCCGGGCAGTTCGTGATCCACGGGATCCACTTCTATCGCCTTCAAGAATTGCTGCAGGTACATCAGCCCCTCGCCGGTCTGAATATGAATCTGGGCCAGATTGGCGATTGCGTTGGGTTGTGATGGCTCAATCTGCAGCGATTTTTCAAATGCGACACGAGCCTCGTCCCACCGCTCGAGACCAGAGTAAATCGCGCCAAGCTCATAGTGGATGCGCGCATTGAACGGGTCCTGGGCTAACGCCGCAAGCATCACCGGCAAGGCGTGATCTATCTGTTGGGTACCCTGGTAAAGGCGCATCAGGAAAATGCGCAGCTGTAACTGCTCCGGGTTTGCTTCAAGCAGCGGGCTGAGTTCATCGATTGCCAGAAAGAGCTCTTGTGGATCGCCGGCCACCTGGGTGTTTCGCGTGGCCTCCGCAAACACCTTGATTCCCCGGGCCATGACATTGTCCTGATCCACCGCGAGCACCTGCTCGACTGTGGCCATGATCAATTGATAGCCAACCTCACTTTCCATCAACCCGGTTTCGATCTGATGCAGGTAATTGTTTGCCAGTTCGGTTTTTGCGTCCAGAAACTCAGAATCGACCGTCAGGGCTCCCTTTAACAGGCCTTCCGCTGCTTTCAGCCCACCGTATGAATAGGTGCCACGCTCACTGATGGCCTGCAGATACAAATCATAGGCATCGGGATCGCTGGTCGAAATGCCAGCAACGTCGGTAGCTGCTGGCGCGCCGAGCAGAGACACCGACAATGCGCCACCGACCTTCTCCGCTATCTCGTCCTGTATGCCGAAAATATCGTCAAGAGTTCGATCATAATTTTCCGACCACACATGAAAGCCGTCGTCGGCACGGATCAATTGCGCGGTTATGCGCACCCGATCACCGACCCGTTGCACGCTGCCTTCGAGTACGTGTGCCACGCCTAACGCGCCGGCTATTTCTCGGATGGTCTTATTTTGATTCTTGAAAGCGAAACTGGAGGTTCGCGCAGCGACTTTCAGGTCCGGCATCTGAGCCAACATATGCAGAAGTGTTTCGGTCAGCCCGTCTGAAAAATACTCATTATCGCTATCGTTAGACAGATTGACGAACGGCAACACGGCGACCGACGCTTCGCTGATCACGGCACCAGATCCATCCGTTTGGTTCGATTGCTGCGCGCTGAAGGTGGCGAAGAACACAACACCGCCAATAACTGCGGCGATAGTAAGGTAGTCCAGTTTCTTGACGGTCCGCGCACTGGCTGACTCATCACGCACCACTTCGTGCTCGCGCTTTATGCCCTCGGGTGTAATTTCGTAAATCCAGGAGAGCGCGATGGCTGGAACAAAACCGAACGCAAAGACCAGCTTGACGGCTCGCGAAATCCAGTCTGGCGCACCGAGCTCCGGCAAAATCGCGGTCAGGACTTCGGTGATCAGCCAGCCGACGACAACATACGCGGCAGCAACGCGGAAAACGTTCCGTCGTCTGAGTTCAGCAATCAGGGACATGGATAAAAATCAAAAGTTTCCGAGGCGGCTAAGATTACACCAGAATAGATTACAACTTTCACCTGAAGTTCAGAGCCTTAGATGCGTGCGACGCATTCTTGGTTGCCCGCATCAGGTCCGATTTGTAGCGCGCATCAGTTGGTAAGCACCACCTCGCTGGATGGCCGCCTGGTAGGCGGGACGCGCCCGGATCCGGTCCAGGAATGCCGACAGCCGGCATTAATCGTCGCGCAGGCTGGTACGCACTTTCCGCGCCGGGCTGCCCGCCGCAGGCCACAACAGGCCACGGTCGTACTATTCAAGCAGGTACTCGATTAATGCGTTGCGAACGGGAATTTTCAAGATGGCGCACAGTTATCATGTTTGCTCCAGATATGATGTTTACTGCAGGCATGGTTTGGCGCGCCAGTGTTGCGAAAACCCCGCGCCGCCGGGGCCGGCGCCACCCCCGGGGTCCCCTGCGATCCCGAGCCGGCGCCCAATACCGGACGATTATTACAGGCTAAGTCGTTGACTACCGAAGCTTTCTGGTTATACTTCGGCCAGCTTGAACGATCGGCTGATATTTATGTACTCGTCTCGATGTTCCTTTTTTGGTCGCTCGACCTGTTTCTCATAAGTAATAGCATCACTTCTAGCTAATTCGGTTTCATTTCGGGACCGCAACTACTAATGTTTAAATAGGTAAAAAATATTATGGCTACAACAACCGGAACGGTTAAATGGTTTAACGACTCGAAAGGCTTCGGTTTCATCGAGCAAGAGAATGGCCCGGACGTATTCGCGCACTTCAGCGCAATCCAGGGCGAAGGCTTCAAAAGCCTGTCGGAAGGCCAGAAAGTACAATTCACCATCGTCAACGGCCAGAAAGGTCCGCAGGCGGAGAATATCGTACCGATCTAAGCTCTCTTAACAGATTGCTGGGAAGGGCGAGCCAATTCGGTCTCGCCTTTTTTTTGCGCGATCAAGTATTCCCTGGGCGCATCGAGGGCCGGCGCGGTTTGACAATCCGCTGCCCTAATTCTCCGCCGGCGCCAGCGCCTCGGTGTCGTCGCTCATCGGTTCCGTAGCCGTTTCCGGTTCGGGCGCCGATTCCGACGCGCTGGCCTTGCACTCCCAACCCCATTCGCGCAGTTTCGCGACAAATTCATCCGCGCGCGCGGCACAGTAGCCGGCCTCGGTGCTGGCTGTCCACAGCACCTGTTTTGTGCCGGGTGTTTCGGTGTCTTTGTAGTAGTGGACCTCGCAGGGTACCGGCACTCCGGGCTCGCTAAGGATCTCGATCCGGCGCTGCAATTGGTCAAAAGTACACTGGTAGGAAGTCACCGCCTGACCAAAAGTAAGACCGGGGACCAGTACCGCGACAGACGTGAAGATCAGCTTGCTGTTCATGTGCTTCTCCTGGACGGGTAAGGTACAGCTGCCGAGTTTACCTCAATGCCCGCTGTAGTACTTTCGGCGTCGCCGCGCACTGAGAGAAATTGGCGTGGTTCGGTATTTCGGTACCTTGGTCGGGCGCCCGACGAAGTAGCCTTGCGCCATATCGACACCGAGTTCGCCGAGTCGCTCGAGCGAGCGAGCGTTCTGCACATACTCCGCAATGGTTCGCATGCCAGCCTCTTTGCCGATCTCGGCAATTAGCCGGATCATCTTCTGGTCGACGGGATTGTTCAGCAGGTCTTGCACGAAAGAGCCGTCAATCTTGATGTAATCAAACTTCAGTTTTTGCAGATAACTGAATGAACTGTAGCCAGTGCCAAAATCATCGAGGGCAAACTGGCAGCCGAGTTGACGCAGTACCGCGATCTGTTGCTCGACGTGCACCGGCCTGCGCACAGCCAGGCTCTCGGTAATTTCGAGGATTATGTCGGTCGGCAGAACATTATTGGCTTTGAATGTCTTCTCGACGAAATCGGTCAGGTCGTCGTTCTCAAAAGCGTTGGCGGACAGATTAATTGACAACTTCAGAACCCGGTCGGGCGCCGAGTGCTCGGCATAGGCCATCGCTGCGCTTCGAATCATCCAGAAATCGATTTCCGTCATCAATCCAAACCTGGCAGCCGAGGGCAGGAATGCGTCCGGCGCGATCAACCTGCCATCGTCTCCACGCAGACGAATCAGCACCTCGTGATGAGTCGTTTCACCCGTCTCGATATTATTAATAGGCTGGAAACGGAGTTCAAAGCCGTCCGAGTCGATCGCCTTCCGCAAGCGATTCATCCAGCCAACATCGGCTGACTTGTTTTGTTCGGCGTCTTTTGACTGCTCATAGAAATGCATGCGGTTACGGCCCGCGGACTTTGCTTCGCGGCAAGCGATATCCGCCTGGTTGATCAGGTCGTCGTAGTGCAGGTTTCCGGTCGACAACATTGTGATGCCAATGCTGCAGTGCACATGGAAAACCTGGCCCTCCTCGATATGCCCCATGCGGCGCATATTGGAGAGAATGCTCTGTGCGGTTGAACGTGCGCTAGCCATATCCGCCCGGCGCACAAGAATTACAAACTCGTCACCACCGAAGCGCGCAACAACATCATCTCGCCGCACACTACGGCGTAACTCATCGGCGACCTTGCGAATCAATCGGTCGCCCGCCGGATGGCCGCACGCATCGTTGACATATTTGAACTGGTCGAGATCGATAAACAACAGCGCGCTGCCATGACCATGCCGCATGACGCTGAGAATTTCCTTTTTTAGTTCCTCGACAAAACGGCGTCGATTGTAAAGACCGGTCAGGCTGTCGTGGTTCGCCAGTTCGAGCAACTTGGCATCGCGTTCACTTAATGCACTCGCAGTGTTTGCCAGTGCTTCGACAATTTCCGATATTTCATGATGCTCCGCAGGCTCGAATTTTACGTCCAGGTTACCCTCAGCAAGCTGCTTGATCGGCTCCTGCAGGTTTGAGATTGATGCCAATGCCTTGTGCAGCGCATAGCGCCCGTAGACGCCAAACGCGACCAGTAACAAAACAAGGACTCCGATCGCACCGCGAATGTTGTCCAACAGGCGTTCGTGAAACAGCACAAAATCGAGGTTGATCAGGACAAACCCGACCAGGGCGGTCTTGGCCTGACTTTGCGCGCTGTTTGGGTCGAATGCGAACAATCCATCGCCAGGAATTGATTCCACCCACACCGGCGCCAGGATCTCGAATCGTTGCGGATCCAGGACACCGCTTTCCATCAGGTATGGCTTATCCTTGCCGACCACGGCAATCGCGTTCTGCAGCTTGCCGGCCGGCAGGTCTTTCACCACGCCGCTTGCATCGTCGCTGTCGACCGAAAACAGCGCGGCGCCATCTTTGTCAAAGAAAGACACGCGCCGGATTTCCGGGTAGCGATTGACGAAACTCTCAAGCCGGTAAAGGGCCTCGCTGTCGTCTGCCAGGTACAGCGGCGAGCCCAGTTCATTGAGCTCGTCAGTCCATTGCAGTGCCCAGCGACTGTAGTTGTCCTGCAGTACCCACTGCCCACCCCAGTACAATCCGGCCACGGCAAGTGCGCCGATGAATGCGGCACTGATGACCTGTATCAGCAGGATTTCGTTAACCAGCATGCGCTTGGTTGTTACCAGGCGCTTACGCTTGAAGAATCTTGCGACCCGCCACTTCATCAATGCCAGGCTGGTCATGGCGATTCGCTCACATTCGCGACCGCCTCGCGCGCCCCGGCCTGTCCTTTGACTGCAACACGCAGCTCGGACAAGGGAGTCATTCCGGGCACCTGGTCGATTTCGCCGGCTTGTATTCGGCGCACAATTGCGGCGATCTTGGCAGCGATGTCAGCCGCCACTGTCGACATACTGATTGCCACGCCAAGCTCGAGCATGGCTTCGCTCGGGCCAACCACCGTAACCCGCTGCCGGCCGGCTTCGGCGAGCATCTGGTTCAGCACGCGCGTACTCAGAATGCGATTGTCCGGAAACAACCAGAAACCATCAATATCGCGAATCATGCGGCGAAACAGGTACAGGGTTTCCTGATCTGAATTTGCAATGCGAACCACCAGCTCGACATCGTGCCGGAGCGCCGCCAGTTCCGCCTCCGCAAGCAAGTCCTCATGCCCGGCGCCAATAATCAACCCAATGCGCCGCAGCTCGGGATCAAGTTTTTTCCAGGCGTCAAGCTGCGCGTCTAGCGGCGCGAAAGAAACCACGCCACGGCTATGCTTCGCCAATAACTCATGGTCGTGATAGTTGAATACCTGGCTGAAGACCACCGGTACCCTGGACATCGAAACTGACGATTGCGCTGCGCGCAGGCCGATTGCGATAACGGCCGTGACGTCGCTGTCGTTGATTGAACCAAGCACCGTGACCGGAGGAAGGCTTTCGTCGCTGAGATCGTAGAGCTTGTGATTTTCAAAATAGCTGGCCAATTCAACCGCTACATCGAGGAAGGCGGGCTGACTGTTAGTCAGCACGATTGCCACGGGCGGCGGGCGCGCCGGCACAGGCATTGCTACTGTTGGCGCAGGATCCGGGACCGGTGTCTCGTCTGGTCCGGGGGCCGGCACAACGATCGCGACGGGGTCCTCACTGACGGGCTCGTCAGGCGGTGCAAAGCTGGTACAGCCGGCGACCCCCAGGGCCAGCATGGCCAGGATGCCGGAGGTTGACCGTCTCGCCAGAAAATCGATGCCACGCACGCCTGTAACTCCTTGATAGACCGGCATAAAAATTTCTGATGCAGGTCCGCGAGTCCGTAATTTTTGCGGATTTTGCGGCTATTTTCTGTGTCACAGGTCAAGCTTATTGGGGGGCGGGCCAGCGGGTTGTCAGACGCCGATGTCCTCGTTCCAGAGCGTCGGATTGGCGCTGATGAAATCCTGCATCATCTGCGCGCAGCCGGGGTCATCCAGTATTTCCAGCTCAACACCCCTCGTTCGCAAATATCCCTCGGGTCCCTGGAAGCTGCGATTTTCACCAATGACTACCTTGGGTATGCCGTACAACAGGATTGCACCGCTGCACATGTCGCAGGGCGACAAAGTGGAATACAGGACCGCGCGCCGATATTCCTGCGCCGTGTGCCGGCCCGCGTTTTGCAGGCAGTCCATTTCCGCGTGCAGAATGGCACTGCCTTTTTGTACGCGCTGATTGTGACCGCGCGCAACAATATGCCCGTCAATCACCAGCACGGAACCGATCGGAATTCCTCCGGAACTGAGTCCCTGCCGTGCCGCAGCGATCGCCGCAGCAAGATATTCGTCCATAGCGCGCATTCTCCTCTATATTGGTTTGATGCGTAATTTCGACGTTATCGTCCTGGGTGGCGGCGCCGCCGGCCTCATGTGCGCGTTTGCAGCCGGACAGCGCGGTCGCCGTGTCATCGTACTGGAAAGCTCGAACAAGATCGGCAAGAAAATTCTCATGTCCGGCGGCGGACGCTGCAATTTTACCAACCTGCACTGCGACCCAAGTCGATTCATCTCAGCCAACCCGCATTTCTGTATCTCGGCGCTGCAGCGCTATACGCAATGGGATTTCGTCGCGCTGGTTGAAAAGCACAACATCGCTTATTACGAAAAAACAGCAGGCCAGCTGTTCTGCGAGCGTTCCTCCCGCGACATTCTTGGCATGCTCGAGGCCGAATGCGACTCGGCCGGGGTGCAGATCCTGACTCACTGCGAAGTGCAGGCAGTGCGGCAGCCCGATGATTTTGAAGTCGCCAGCAACATGGGCGAGTTTTCCGCCGCCGCACTTGTAATCGCAACCGGCGGGCTGTCGATTCCGAAGATGGGTGCATCCGACTTTGGCTATCGGCTGGCACGGCAGTTCGGGCTGAACGTGCTGGATACGCGTCCCGGACTGGTCCCGTTCACATTTACGGGAGCCATACATGAGATTACTGAAAGGCTCTCCGGCGTCAGCCTGCCGGCCACCGTTCAGGCCGGCCAGCAAACATTCGCCGAAGATATACTGTTTACGCATCGCGGCCTCAGTGGCCCGGCGGCACTGCAGGCCTCCAGTTACTGGACGCCAGGCGAGGACATTGTGATTGACCTGTTGCCGACGACTGATGCCGCGGCATTGTTGTTGCATGCCAAGACGAACAGTCGCAAAACCCTGCTGCGATCTGTCCTGTCCGAACACCTGCCCAAGGCGCTGGTCACGGAGTTGCAGAATCTGTGCTGGCCGACGACCGCGGACAAACCCATCGGCGACTGGCCGGATGCAGGCTTGCGCCAGCTGGCGGCGACCCTGAACGGCTGGACCGTCCGGCCTGCCGGCACCGAGGGTTACCGCACCGCCGAGGTAACTCTTGGCGGCATTGACACCAACGAGTTGTCGTCCAAAACCATGCAATGCATTCGGCGACCCGGGCTGTACTGTATCGGCGAGGTGGTAGACGTTACGGGTCACCTCGGTGGTTTCAATTTTCAATGGGCCTGGTCATCGGCACAGGCCGCCGCAAACGCTATTTGAGAGCCCGGTCGATGTCCGCCATAAGCTCAGGCGTAAAGCGATCGACAAATTCCATGGCACGCATGTTTTCTCGCACTTGCTCAATGTGGCTTGCGCCGGTTAACACCGTACTTACCCAGGAATTCTGCAGACACCAGGCCAAAGCGAACTGCGCAAGACTGGCACCCATTTTTTCTGCGAGCGGCTTTAAAGCAGCAACCTTGCCCAGGTCCCGCGGATTGGTCAGTTGTGACTTTAACCAGTCAAAGTCGTGTTGCGCGCCGCGACTGCCGGTGGGAATTCCGCGCTGATATTTACCGGTCAACAAGCCGGACGCGAGCGGACTGAATACAGTCGAACCATAACCGCGATCTTCATACACCGGCCGGTAGTCCGGACCGAAACGATGTTGCCTGAGCAGGTTGTAGATGGGTTGTTCGACCACAGGTTTGTGCAGGTGATGCCGCTCAGCAATGTCGATCGCAGCAAGAATATCTGCCGCCGACCACTCCGAGGTGCCCCAATAGATCGCCTGGCCGCGCTCGATGATGTTGTGCATCGCCCAGACAGTCTCTTCGATCGGGGTCGAAGGGTCCGGACGATGACAAAAAAGCAGATCCACATAGTCAAGATCAAGACGCCGCAATGAACCTTTTATGCTCTCGAGCAGGTATTTGCGATTCAGCGTGTCCTGTTCATTCGGTCCGGCATGCAGGCCCCAGAACAGTTTGGTCGACACAAGGTAGCTGCCGCGTCGCCAGCGCAGCCGTTTCAGTGCCATGCCCATAATTTCCTCTGCCTTGCCGCCGGCATACTGTTCCGCATTGTCGAAGAAATTCACACCGGCGTCGTATGCTGTCGCCATCATCTCCGTGGTCGCATCTATGGCGGACTTGTCACGAAACGTCAGCCACGAGCCCATCGACAGTGCGCTGACCTGAAGGCCGCTCTTTCCCAGGTGACGATATCGCATGCGTCCGCTTACTCCTTGATTCTCATACTTATTCTACGTCGCAATAAACGAAATAATCACAAAAGTAACAAATTCGCCCAATGCGATGGCAGAATGCTGCGCTGCATTATAGGGGAGAAGCAGATGAAGCAGATTTTTTCGGCATGCGTGGCATTCATGCTCGTTGCGGGCTGCGGCCAGCAGCAAAGCGCTGAACCCGAGGCAACGTTGAAATCCGGTGTTGATCTTACTGGCATGGATTTGAGTGTGCGGCCTCAGGACGACTACTACGCCTATGCCAACGGCGGCTGGATTAAAGAGACCGAAATCCCGGCAGATCAGTTCGGCTGGGGCAGCTATATCACACTGCGTGACGACAGCCTGGCCGATGTAAAAGCGATCGTTGATGAAGTGGCCGCTGATGTTACTGACAGCGAGGCCGCCGCCAAGATCGGCAATTTTTACAACGCTTAATATGGATGAAGCGCGCGCCGAGACGCTCGGCATGTCACCACTGGACGACCTGTTTGCCGAAATCGATGCACTGCAGGATCACGAGGCGCTTGCTGCCTGGTTTGGCAAGAACAATTAAATCAACATCGATGGGCCGTTCAACCTGTTCATCAACCAGGATGACAAGGACTCGACAAAATACGTCATTTTTATTATCCAGTCGGGTCTTGGTCTGCCCGACAAGGAATATTACAGCGATGATTCGGAGCGCGGCCTGCAACTGCGTGACGGCTATGTCGCGGTAATCGAAAAGTTGCTGACTACCTCCGGCTACCCGGATTCCACGGGTGCGGCCCGGCGCGTCATGGCACTGGAAACCAGTTTGGCAGCGAACCAATGGGACAAGGAAGACAGCCGCGACGCCGACAAGATCTACAACAAGATCATGGACAAGGAACTCGGCGAATTGCTCTCGAACTTCGATGTTGACGCCTATTTCGAAGGCATTGACTCCGGCCGGCAGGACTATGTCATCGTCAGCCAACCCTCCTACCTGCGGGCGTTGAACGACATATTCGTAAATACGAATCTGCAAACCTGGAAGGAGTACGCGCGTATCCAGACGATTTTTGCCTTTGCCAATTACCTGCAAGCCGAGGTGGTTGACGCAGAGTTCGAATTCTTCAGTAAAACCTTGCTCGGCGCCGAAGAACAGCGGCCCCGCTGGCAGCGGGCAATCACTTCGATGAATGGCGCGATGGGCGAATTGCTTGGTCAACTCTATGTCGAAAAGCATTTCCCGCCAGAAGCCAAGGAACGCATGCGTGAAATGCTGCACTACCTGGGCGAGGCCTACGCCGACTCGATCCGAAACCTTGAATGGATGAGCGACGAGACCAAAGAAAAGGCGCTGGTAAAGTTGTCGAAATTTACGCCGAAGGTGGGATATCCCGATGTGTGGCGGGACTACTCGAGTCTGCAGGTTACCGCCGACAACCTGGTTACCAACATCCGTAATGCGCGTGAATTCAACCATTACCGGAATATCGACAAGCTGGGTAAGCCCATCGACCGTAATGAGTGGTTTATGGCGCCACAGACCGTCAACGCTTATTACAATCCAGGCTTGAACGAAATCGTGTTCCCGGCCGCCTACCTGCAGCCACCGAACTTTCAGCTCGATGCCGAGGACGCGTATAACTATGGTGCGATCGGTATCACCATTGGCCATGAAATCGGCCACGGCTTTGATGACCAGGGCAGCAAGTACGACGGTGACGGCAATCTCAAGAGCTGGTGGACCGATGAGGACCGAGCCAGTTTCGAAGCACGCACCAGGGGACTGGTCGAGCAGTTCAACCAGTTCGAAGCGCTGCCAGGACTGTTCGTCAACGGTGAGTTTACGCTCGGCGAGAACATCGGCGACCTGGGTGGTACCGCAATCGCATTAAAGGCGTACCGCATGTCGCTGCAGGGCAAGGAATCGCCGATAATTGACGGCTTCACAGGAGAAGAGCGTTTCTTTCTCGGCATGGCGCAGTCAAGCCGCATCAAGTGGCGCGAGCAATTGATTGAGTTGTTGATCAAGTCGGATCCGCATTCGCCGGACGAATTTCGGGTGAACGGCGTGGTACCCAATGTCGACGACTTCTACACGACGTATGGCGTGAAAGAAGGCGACAAGCTGTACCTGGCTCCGGAAAAGCGGGTGCGAATCTGGCAATAGGGTCGTCATGAAGTGGGCCTGCAATCGCAGGCCCACTCACTGCATATCGACGCTACAATTCTTCTTCCCACTCCGGGAATTCTCCGTCCTCGTCAGGATCGACAATGTCAACGATACCGACCGGGTCGTCGAATTCGATTTCTTCGAATTCTTCGGGCTCCTCGTAATCATCGTCCTCATTGCCTGCAGCGCCGGAGCCGCAATAGCAAGCCGTGGTGCCGCTTGAAACGCGATCAGGCTCCTCGCCGACAATCATATCCGGGCCCTCCTGCAGTACGGTCAACTTGATGATCACTCCGTTCGGGAGCCGAACCAGTATGTCCATCAAATTCGGCAGTAAAGAAGGTGCGTCAAACAGCACACCCTCGAACCAGACCAGAACGTAATTCAGATTTTCGTCGTAGACCCGAATCGGCAACCCCAGCCGCCAACCGGTCAGCCACGGTTCGTCGCCGAAAAAGCCATTGTAGATAAGGGCCGCGTAGTCCTCCGGGTACTCCCAAGGATCGCGACAAGCATTGCAGACAATGCCCGGGAAAAACCCATCGTCATATACAGTATCCGCGCGATCGGCAAGATCACGTTCGCCGGATTCGATGGCGAGTGCCGGCACGCCCTGCAGTACAAGTGCCAGCCACACGATTTGAAGACAGCTACGCATCACCCTGTCCCCCTGTCGTGGAGGAGCCGGTCACATCGAGCTCAATCTGGCGCATCTCGGCCACGATCTGACGGGCCCGCGCCTGTAACATCGCGAGTTCCTTGTCCGGATCCGAGGAGTAGCGGCGGATCTCGTTTTCCCAGGGCACGGCGTACTGCGTATCGCTACCTAGCAGGTCCGCAACAGCCGACAGCACGTATTTGGTGTGTATGGTCTTACGCACCGGCACGCCATCGATTGCGCTCGGTTCGGGGTAGGCCTGGGAAAAGCGCAGGATCGGTGTGATGTCGCCACCGGACAGCGCGGAGGACCGCAGTATCAGGCTGACCGCTCGCGCCTGATCCGATTTCCGCAATCGCATACCAAGAATCTCGGCAGCCTTTGCATCTGCGTACGCGAGTGACTCCAACGCCGCGCTGGCATACGACTCGTACGGGTGCTGTTCCGCCGGATCGGTCGGTTCGCAGGACAGGAGCTCAACAGCCGTACCGTCACCGGCAGCAAGGTACTGCGTGACCGGTGTACAGCCTGGTACGCCGGGGTTTGCAAGCTGTGTCGTGGGCGCTGCAAGTTTGCTTGCGGCGACTGCTCTGGGTTGGGTCGCGGCCGGCGGCAGCATTTCCTTGCCGCCGGAAAGCGCCGCCGCGCTATCCGGGGTACCCGGTCGCCAGGCCAGGTAGGTCAACGCCAGTACCGCGACGGGTACCAGCAGCAACAAGCTTTTTGTTTTCATCAGACATCTCCATGGTCATTGATCTTCCGTGAGCAATGATTCTTATATGGGATATCTGGACTATAAATGGCTGAATCTGGGCGGTCGTCCCGGTTTTGACCAATAGCGTTTCATTTCGATGCATCGGCCGCCGCAATGGCGGTCGCCTGCCAGGCGATCGCCTGCCACTCGCCGTCGCGCTTGAGAAACATGCCGGTATTGAAATACTGCGAGATTGCGGAGCCGTCGTCCGGCGTGCCGACCAGCCTGAACGTCACCACAGCGGTGTTGCCAAATACCTGCACCCTGACGTCTTCGCCGCTGTAGACGACGCCTGGCACAACGGAGTCATTTTCGTCGGCTGCGTCGAATCCCTGCATGATGTCGGCCTTGCCAAAGCGTGTACCGTTTGACGATGTATAGATCAGATCATCGGCCCAGAATCTCGCGTGCATCTCTGCCTTGCCTGAGTGCGCCAGGAAATCGTGCAGCAGGGTCGTGAGTTCGGCAACCGCAGCCTGCGATGCAGTGTCGTCCGAACTTGCGTTCACGAAAGCACCGTTACCGAGGAACAGGCAGAGTACGAATAGCGCGCCGCGCGGCCTAGCGATCAATTTCATGGATTGCCCCTTGGTCGATGTCTTTGAGTCCGCAAAACGTACGACGATGATACCAGTCGAGAATGCATGCTAGTATTTTCGCCGGCTACAACATGGGTCAGATGCGTGTGGATAAAGTATCGGTTGCAATCGCGCTCAACAACATCGCAGTGAGCTCGATTGAATAGTCATGCATTGCGCTTCGCGCTGCCATCCTTACTCGGCGTATTGCTGTTTTTGACACCCGTTCCCTGGGATGGTCACCTCACGATTGGCATCGGCATAGTTACCAGCTGGGTTCGCGCCCTGATGGGCGACTATGGATTGCAACTCGTGGTTGGCCTGACCATGCTCACCAGCGTTATGACCATTTTCGGGACGGTTTTCCGGGCCGGCTGGATCCGGCGTCATGCCCGGCTCAAGGACCTGTTCGCAGTGCCGCTCGTCTGGCTGCTGTTGCGCCTTGCCGGTATGAGTTTCGGTTTGATCTACCTGTTCCAGTTCGGACCGGAACTGCTGCGCTCCGAATCCGTTGGTGGTGCGGTGTTCGTCGGTATCGCGGTCAATGTCACGGCGGTCTATGTCAGCGCCTGCCTGTTACTGCCGCTGCTCACCGACTTCGGCCTCATGGAATTCGTCGGCACGCTGGCACGACCGTTGTTTCAACGCGTGTTCCGGCTGCCGGGGCGTGCCGCCATCGATGCGGTCGCCTCGGTTGTCGGCGCCTCGGCCATTGGTCTCCTGATTACCATCGGCCAATACGATCGTGGCCATTACACCGCACGGCAGGCCTGTTCGATTGCACTGAATTTCTCCATCGTGTCGATTCCCTTCAGTCTCGTGGTCGCGACCGTTGCCGGTATCGAGCACTATTTCATACCCTGGTACGGCGTGGTCATTCTTACCTGCCTGCTGGCCGCCTGGATTACGCCGCGACTACCGCCGCTGTCACGCAAAGCAGATTGCTGCAAGTCCTCCGCGCCGGCGCCGCTTGAACCGGAAATCCGAGCCGGTTCACTACTCCGGGAAGCCTGGCGCGCAGCCCTGCAAAGAGCCGAGCAAAGTCCCAGCCTGAGAGAATTTTTCGCCACCGGCATATCAAACCTCGCGTTCTTCCTGTTTTCAGTCATCACGGCAGCGACGGCACTCGCGACCATCGCCGCACTGGTGGTATTTCACACACCCGTCTTCAGCTGGCTGGGCTATCCATTTATTTTCCTGTTCGAACTGGCACGACTGCCTGACGCTACCGCGGCTGCCGGCGCACTGTTTTCCGGCTTCCTCGACCAGTACATGCCCGCGATAGCGGCGCAGGGAATCGATAGCGCGAAAACCAGTTTCGTACTTGCGGGCCTGTCCGTCTGCCAGCTCATTTATATGTCCGAAGTCGGCGTCATCATCCTGCGCTCCAGCCTGCCGATTACGCTGCTCGACCTGGTCGCCATATTCCTCTTGCGTACCGGCATCGCCCTGCCCGTTCTGATCGTGGGTGCGCACCTCGTCGTGCGCTGAGGTCTCGAGCATCAAGTAGCCAATAAAGGCCAACTTCTCTATCCTTCCCGCATGGTGAAACAAGCAGCGACGCAGCGTAGCCCGGGTAGCGATTACCTGTTCGATAGCGCGAAACCAATCTTCCGTCTTGGCTGAGGAAATCGAACCCGTAGTCAGTTTTCCACGGCGCGTGCTCGGCGTGTTTGCCTACAGCCGGCGCGCCATGGAACTCGTCTGGACCACGAGCCGCGGCCTGACGGTAGCGCTTGCGGTTTTGACCGTGGTTGCAGGTGTCTTGCCCGCGGTCATCGCCTATGTCGGCCAGCTGATCGTCGACGGCGTGGTCGCCGCTATGGCATCGGACTCGGCACAGACCGCCCGCGTCATCTGGCTTATCGTCCTGGAGGCCGGCGTGGTGACACTGGTCGCTGCCAGCCAGCGCGGGCTGTCAGTAAGCCAGTCCTTGTTGCGCGCCCTGCTCGGTCAGCGCGTCAACGTGATGATCCTCGAGAAGGCGCTGACCTTGCAGTTATCGCATTTTGAGGACTCGGAGTTCTACGACAAGCTCACCCAGGCGCGTCGTGAAGCCTCGAGCCGCCCATTGAGTCTCGTCAACCGAACCTTCGGCCTCGTGCAGAACGCGATCTCGCTGAGCAGTTATGCCGTGCTGCTGTTCGCATTCTCGCCGTGGGCAGTGGTTATCCTGCTCGGCGCGGGGCTGCCGTCGTTTTTCGCCGAGGCGAAGTTTTCCGGTGATGCGTTTCGCCTGTTTCGATGGCGTTCGCCCGACACGCGCATGCAGCTGTATCTCGAAACTGTCATTGCGCGCGAAGACGGCGTCAAGGAAGTGAAGCTATTCCAGCTCGGACCGCGCCTGCTGCAACGTTACCGCGATATTTTCGACAAGCTCTACGTGGAGGATCGCCGCCTGACGCTGCGGCGCGACGGCTGGGGATTTGTGCTTGGCCTGTTATCGACGCTCGCCTTTTATGGTGCTTACGTGTGGATCGTCATCGCGACGATCAACGGCCAGATCACGCTTGGCGCCATGACCATGTACCTCGTGTTGTTTCGCCAGGGACAAACCGCCGTTGGTGCCAGCCTCGCGGCGATCAGCGGCATGTACGAAGACAATCTCTATCTCTCAAATCTTTACGAGTACCTCGGCCAACCGGTTACGCCGCACAGCGGCACCGCAAAACTTGGCCCCGACCCTTCGCAGGGCCTGGAATTCCGCGGCGTTTCATTCAGCTATCCGGGCGCCACGACCAAAGCGCTCGACAATATCAGCCTGCAGGTACGTCCTGGGCATAGCCTGGCGCTGGTCGGCGAAAACGGATCCGGCAAGACCACACTGATCAAATTGCTGACCAAACTCTACGATCCTACCGAAGGCCAGATCCTGCTCGACGGACTCGACCTGCAACAATGGGATGTCGAGGCCCTGCGCAAGCGTATCGGCGTGATCTTCCAGGACTTCGGCCGCTACCAGTTTTCCGTCGGCGAGAATATCGGCGCCGGTGACGTGCGTCACATCGATGACACCGTGCGCTGGGAGGCAGCGGCGATCTCCGGCATGGCGGCACCATTTATCAAGGACATGCCCGAGGGCTACGAGACACAGCTCGGCCGCTGGTTCAAGGGCGGCCGCGAACTCTCGGGCGGACAGTGGCAGAAGATCGCCTTGTCGCGCGCCTTCATGCGCAGCGACGCGGACATCCTCGTGCTGGACGAGCCGACCGCCGCAATGGACGCGGCCTCGGAGGCCGCAATCTATGATCATTTTCGATCGCAAAGCCACAACAAGATGACCATCCTGATTTCGCACCGCTTCTCGACGGTTCGTGCGGCTGACCAGATTGTCGTCATGCACAAGGGCGCGATCCTCGAACAGGGCAATCACGAAAGCCTGCTGCAGCTAAATGGACAATATGCACACCTGTTTGAGTTGCAGGCGCGCGCGTACCAATAGGCGGCTACTGCGGCAGCTTGTAACTCACGTTGCCCTGGTTAATGACGATCAAGCGACGCTGTTGCAGTTCCTTGACGAGTGCACTGAGTTCCGCCGCGTCGAGCTTCTTGGTGAACAGTGCGTTGATCGTGTTTTGCAGGGTCTTCACTTTTCTCGGCCGGGACTGGCCGCGCCCGCCGAGGTTCTTGACGATGGCCGCAATCTGCTCGTCGACGCTGGTCGATTTCGACAACTGCAGCACGGGAATTTCGCCGAGATCCTTGTTGCGCTGGATGCGGATGCGCTGGCTTTTAAGGTGCCGTACCAGGGGATCGAAGCCCTTGTCCTTGCTGATGATGTAGAACGATGCGTCCGGTTCCTCAGTGGCCAGCCGGCCAACGTAATAGGCAATATGAAAATCCAGCGCGTTCTGGCCGTTGCCCGTGATCTTGATATAGCGCGCTTCCTTGCCCAGCAATTGCATCGAGTCGGCCAGGTCGAAGGGGATCTTCGCCTGGTTTTCGCCAACGAAAACATAGACCTTGAACGGATGCTTCGCGAGCAATTCGAGATTCTTTGGGTGTACGTTTTCGAAATCGATCATTACGTAGTTGCTAGGCATTCCGCTCTCCAGACATGGAACTGAAAAACCGCACGATCTCCACCATCGCCTCGGTGTCAAACCTGCAATAGCGCAACAGCTGCTCCCTGAGCTCGGCCTTGCGGGCCGCGGTGGGAGGCGCCGCCGCGTTGTCCGCCAGGCCAATGGCCTCGAGGAATCCCTCCGAGGCAGCAGTGCCCTCCTGAATTCCATCCAGCGCCGCATAACTCATGTGCGGTGCGATACAGGGCAGGACCGCCTTGATCGACCAGGACCCGAGCATCTCCGGATGATAATAATTGTCCCTGACTACCGGGTGCAGGTCGAACAGGCGTGCCACGATGGCGCGCAAAGGCGCAGCCAGGTCATCACATATTTCTATAAGATTATTAAGAACTTGTTGTTCATAGTTCGTGTACATCAGCACGGGGCCGCTGTCCCCCAGGACTGCGATCAGCCGTTCCGCCAGCGCGCGCATCGGCGCCGCGCCGGACAGGTCGAGGAACTCGTCGTGACGTATCGCGCTTTCGTCCTCGATGTGCACCGACCACTGCACGGGAATCGCCTGGAACGGCCGCGTGCCCCTCCAGAATGGCACCGCCGGAGCGATGGTCTCGAAGTCGAGGTAGTAGCGCGGATACGGCAGCGCCGTCAATACGCCCCGGGCGCCATCGAGAATCTCGGCCTCACCCTTGCTTGTGACGCGATGAATGCGCCGCTGCGTTGCCGACGTCAGGCTGTTTTCGTCCACATCGAGAATATCGCGGCAACCCAGCGCCACGAATTCACCGAGCTTTGCCTGGTTGCCGCCGAGGCCCCGGATCGGGTAACGCGTATCATGGGGCCAGCAGTGTGCGGAAAACTGGCATGCAAAGGGACTGCTGCAGTGCGCGCCAACATTGACCTCCGGCATCGGGCCGCCCACCGCCACACGTGCCTTCGCCAGCAATTCGACCACCCGTGGCTCCAGCAAGCGGACTTCGTCGGTCAGATCATGTTCGAGAAACAGGCCGTCGAAATTGCCATCGCCCTGGTAAATAAACTGGTTATTGATGTGGGCGAGCGAAACGGACAGAACCTTGATGCCCGAATTCCGCAACACCCAGTCCTGGATCGCGCAGTCGAGCACATGGTAGTCCTTGACCGACGTTGAGGACTTTACTTCAATCACACGCCAGCCGCCCGCGTCGGGCAGCATGACATCGACCCGCACCAGCACGCCCTCGAACCTGAATGACGCTTCGAACAACGGAAAGTCCGCGCCACCATCAATCAATGCCTGGGTCTCTGCCAGCATGGTCCTGAAGTCGAACCTGACCGCGACCGCGTCAGCGCCGCCGTAGAGCGTCTGTGCCACCGCTCCGACCCGGTGCCCGGCTTCGATCAAGGCTTCAGTTTGCCTCGATACCTTACCCAGTTCCGGGAAATGCTTCTCCAGGTGCAGCTTCTTCGGGCACTGCCAGGCCGAGATAAGGCGGGACTTGGAAAGATAGAGCGCAGACCTGGCCATGCAATAAATTCTACCCGGTGTGGCTCCTGCGAACCCGCGATTCCTCTGCTAGGCTTGGCGCAAGTTCAGGCCTTGAATCCATAGGGAGACATAATTATGGACAAGTTAGTGGTCGTTCTGCCTTTGGCTCTGCTGCTGGCTGGCTGCGGCCAGGCCACGACAGACGGCGACCCCGCACAAATCACGGCGCGATCCGCCGAGTTCAATGCGGCGATGAGTTCCCGCGATATCGACGCAATTGCTGCGTTATACACTGATGATGCGCGCGTGCTGGCGCCGAATACCGAGATGACCGTCGGCACGGACAGCTTACGTGCCGGGTTCGATGACATGATTGATGCCGGCCTGAGCATCACTTTAAGCAGTATCGAGGCGCGTGTAGCTGGTGATCTCGGTATTCATGTCGGCCGTTACGTACTTTTGGCGGACGGCGCGGAAATCGACGTGGGTAAATTTGTCGAGACCTGGGAACGCGGTGCCGATGGCGTGTGGCGCATTGCCAATGACATCTACAACAGTGACCGTGTGCCCGCTGAAAACGAGCATCTCGTCATCGTGCATGAAGTCGATGACGCAAATCGCTGGTTCGCGGCCTGGCGTGGCGAAAACAGCCGTCACCAGGTATTCCAGAATAATGGCGCCGCACATGTGCATACCTTTCGCAGTGTCGACAATCCGCACCTGACCGGGCTCGTCATCAGCGTGACCGACATGGGCGCGCTGCAGGAAATGCTGGAATCCGACGAGGGCGTGGCGGCAGCCGAATCGGATGGCGTCCGTCGGGACACCCTGCAGGTGCTGCGCGAGACCGAGTAACAATAAGCGGCAACAGGAATTTCATATGCTAACCGAACTGCTCGTTAACGTGCTCGCATCCGCGGTGCTCCTCGCATTCGGCTATCTGGGCGGTCAATTTCGTGAACGCCACTCGCGCGATGGCAAGAAACTCGAGGAGTACCCGTTTTACCCGTTCACGCTTGACGAGAACAAGAACCTGCATTTCGATCTCGGCAAGTTTTCGGACGGTGTACGCCATTTCCTTGCGCACCGTGACTACTACGCGGCGCAACAGCTGATCCTGGTGGGCGAACAGAATGATGTCGGCAACCATCTCGGCGGGGATGACAAACTTCGGTATCGGAAGCTGTATCAAAAATTTGATGGTGACAAGATTCTTGACGATACGG
The DNA here is from genome assembly GCA_029884455.1 of Gammaproteobacteria bacterium. Lineage (GTDB taxonomy): Bacteria > Pseudomonadota > Gammaproteobacteria > Steroidobacterales > Woeseiaceae > UBA1847. The sequence goes on from JAOUHU010000004.1 coordinate 36,086, forward strand.
CGGAATTCCTAAAGAACTACGTGCGCATTGTACGTTTGGTCGGCGACAGTTTTCCTGACACCGGGATCGAGATTCTGCTGCATAACCTGACCAATCCGGCGAAGGCGCTGTATCACCTGAAAAACAATGTGACCGGTCGAAATATCGAGGCACCGGCGACCAACCTGGTGCTGGATCTGAAAACGCGGCGCCTGCAAAACCAGGACAAGCTCAACTACGAGCTGAATATCGGCGCACGCAAGTTCAAGTGCACAACAATCCCGATTTATCGTGAGAACTATGGCCTTGTCGGTGCGATCTGTATCAACGTGGACGCCAACTACCTGCAGCAGGAAGTTCGACGGACGCCGGAGAATGTCGCGGCGTTTATCAACGCGTTATGCAAGACCGACATGCGGCTTGAGGAGAATATTCTCTCCAGGGACGAGTACGAAAAGGCACTCGCCGGGAAACGGCACTTCCGCGATTTTGCTACCAATCTTTCAACGGCCACTTGATTGGCGATGGCGGCGGCCAGGGTAATTCTGCCTCTTCGAGGAAGCGCGCGAAATTGGGCGCCACTTCGAGATCGAATGGTGCGCCGCAGTTGCAACTGCCTACTGCGGTGGCAAGATTCAGGAAACCAAGCGGACGCGCGTCCGCCGCGGCGGCCTTTGCGTTGGCGCCGGTACGATCGCCCTGAACAGCAAGAAACTCAAGTCCGGCACGGGCGCTGCCGTAATTCGCGGTAAACGAATCCAGTAGCCGCCGGCTTTCGTTGGCATCGCCATGTGCTGCGGCCAGAAGAAACTGCACCCGGTCGCGCTGGGTTTCGTCCTCCAGATGACGCTGGCTCGCGGCCAGGGCCTGGTCAAACTCGCCCAGGGCCATATGTGCCGTAATCAGTCCGTCGGCAATCTGCCGGTGCGGTACAACGCCGAGACCGCGCGTCGCCGTATCGACGGCGGCCTGGTATTCGCCTCGTCCGATCTGCGCCGTGGCGACATTGGACCAGTTATAAAAATTCAGCGGATCACACTGCAGCGAGCGCTGCCATAACTGCAGCAAGCCTTCAGAAGGATCAATTTCAACCAGCGTACCGCCCCACCACCCGGGCGAAATACAATCTGGCGAGCGAATTGCCCCGTCCAGCAGTTCCGGAATGCGCCGCCATTGACCGCCAATGACTGCGGCCTCCAGCGTTACGTCGAGTCGTTCGCCGTCGGTGCGCGCCGTACGCGCCGCCATCTGCAGGTCCCGGGTTGCGCGCTCGAGCGTTGCGGCAATCGTTGCCTCCGAACTGTCGCCGTCAACCACACCGGCAGCAGCGGCGTGGATGAAATAATCGGCGTGATGATAATACGCCGATGAAAAATCCGGCTCCAGTTCCAGCGTTCGTTCAAAATAATCGTTCGCAGCTCGGAGCTCAGCGACTTCCTCATTGTCATCATCCGTGCCGTGCGCCCGGCGATAAATCTCCTGGCCCTTTTGATAGGCGATGAAGGCCTCCGGATTGCGCATGCCGCTTGAGTGCATTTTCGCGAGCTGCTGTTCGTCGAGCACGATGTCGAGTGCGGCGGCCACCTTCTCGGCGATTTCGCCCTGCACGCCGAAGCTGTCGGCACTGGACCGGTCGTAGGTATCGCTCCAGAGATGAAAGCCGTCATGGGCACGAATCAGCTGCGCCGTGATGCGCAACTGATCGCCGGCGCGCCGCACCGAGCCTTCAACCACATGCGCGACGCCCAGTTTGGCCGCGATTTCCGGAACAGGCACATCCAGTCCCTTGAACGAAAATGCCGAGGTGCGTGCCGTGACCAGCAGTTCGGGCAATTGCGCGAGTGAGTTCAGAATCTCTTCGGTGAGCCCGTCGGCAAAGTACTCGTCGTCCGGGCCGTTGCTCATGGCGACAAATGGCAGCACGGCGAGGGACTTGTCCGTGTTTTCGGCAGCAACCATTTCCGCCGAACCTGGCGATGCCACCTCGCGCAGCACGAATTTATCGACCAGCAACAGGCCGACAGCGATGAGCAACACGCCGATAATCAGGAAGTCCAGCTTGCGCCCGGTCTGGCTGGTAATCGACTGCGAGCGTTCGACGTCCTTTTCCTTTTTGACACCTTCGGGCGTCATCTCGAAGGCCCAGGCGAAGAAAATCGCGAGCGGGAATCCGAGCGCCAGGATAAACAGCACGGATTTTGGCACCCAGTCCGGCGCACCAAAATTGTCGAACGCGAGATCAGCCACCTGTGCCAATACCCAGGCGATGACGGCATAGGCAACCGCAACGCGAAAAACGTTACGTCGCTTCAATTCAGCAATCAGGCTCATCCTGGCTTTTACCGCCTGTTCAAATACTTGGCGGCGATTATAAACAGGTTGCGGCGGCAGAAGTGAGCCATTTCGCTCAGCACAGACCCGTGCCCGGTAAATAGCGTTAGACTGGTACACATGATTCGACGCGCACAGCTGTTCGCCATCCTCCTGCTGGTCTCCGCCTCGCCCAGCTTTGCCGACCCCTACGTTGCGACCTTTTCCATCGTAGCCTCGGACCCTGACAGCGGCGAAGTCGGGGTCGCGGTCGCCTCGCGCTTTTTCGCCGTGGGCAGCGTGGTGCCCTTCGGCGAGGGCGCAGTCGGCGCCATCGCAACCCAGGCCAACGCCGACGTCAGTTTCGGTCCGCGCGGACTCGAGTTGCTGGCGCGTGGCGTGCGTCCTGAGGAAATCGTTGACATTCTTCTGCGTGGCGAGCCATTGGACAACGGCCGGCAATTCGGCATCGTTGCCGCCGACGGCAGCTCATCGACCTACACGGGTCCCGGCTGCCTGCCCTGGGCCGGCGGACGGGCAGGCGCCAACTACGCCGTGCAGGGCAATATTCTGACCGGCGAAGAGGTGGTCATCGCGATGGAGGCTGCATTCCTGGCCACAAACGGCACGCTGGCAGATCGCATGTACGCTGCACTGCTTGCCGGCGATGCACGCGGCGGTGACTCACGCGGCAAGCAGTCTGCCGCCCTGATGGTGCGTAAACCCGGCAGCGGTTACGGCGGCAAGAATGATCGTGCAATAGATATACGGGTCGATGACCATGCCGAGCCATTCCAGGAATTGGGCCGGCTACTCGACTACGCACAGATGAACTATGCCTGGAACGAAGCCTGGACCGGTTACGTGGAAAAAAATTACGCGCGCGCATTGCCGCCGATGGAGCGCGCTGCGCGTCTCGCCCCCGACGTTGCCGAAGTGCATTACGACCTGGCCGTGATCCGGCTCGCCAACGAAGACCAGAACGGCGCACTGGCTGCACTAGAAACAGCCCTGGCGCTGAATCCAAAACTGCAAGACCAGGCCAGCAAGGATGATGATCTCGATGCGCTGCGCGACGACGATCGGTTCAAGGATTTGATCAGGCCCTGAACCGCGCAGCGATGGTTCGCCGCATGGCTAGCGGCCGAGCAGTTTTCTCGTCGTTCGCTTAAGGACACTTGCGATTCTGTCCACCATTAGCGGCCGATAGTATTTGGCGTCCGCTGGCGTCATGTCCCCGAAATTGCGCTGATACTTGTGTTTAAGCCAGGCGTTGTAATCGTGTTGCCAGAGGAAACCGTGCGCAAAATGATTGCAGGGATGAAACCCCGGTCGGTAAATCGTCGCAACGCCGAAATCGATCAGGTAGGGAATCTCGCCCTCACCCACGAGAATATTGCTTTTCCGCATCAGGTCGCCATGCGCGACACCACGCTCATGCACGGCCTCGATAATGGCGAACAGGCGATCAAAGAACGGACCGCCCGGAGTCGGCGGGTTCTCCCGGAAGGTTCGCGCGTCGATGAATTCAAACGCAAGGTAACGGCCGGCGAACAGGCCATAGCACTGCGGGATACCGGTGACGCCGTGCAACTTTTCGTAGGCGCGCAGCTCGCGCCGCAACATGGCGCGCCGGACGAAGCCCAGCAACAGGTTGCCATAAGCAGCCTTCACCAGTACGCGCCGGTCACCGACCGTGCCGACATGAATACTTCCCTGGTTACCGGGGCCCTCGATACATTCGCCGTGCGCGACAATATCGACTATCGCGGCCTCGTCGATATGCGCCAGCGTCACAGCCGAAAATAGATGTAGACGAACCAGCCGAGCAGGAACACGGCGATCAGCGGTTCCCAGTTCACGAGCAGGCTCTTTTTGAACGACCAGGTGTCGCCACCGTCGCCGGGCCGATTGCCGAAGTTCGGCAACAGCGCCCTGGTGCCGCGCACGTAATCGTCCCAGGCAGCGCCGAAAATCTTGCGCAATTTGCGCTCCTCGTACTCAATCGCCGGCGGGTAATAGAACCACAGGAATGCGAGCGTTGCGAACGGCGTCCACCACACGTAGGAAGCGGCGGAAAAACCAAATAAAATCAATATGTTACCGACATACAACGGATGCCGGACATAAACGTATGGGCCGCTCGTCGCCAATTGCTTGTTTTTCGCGATTACGCCCGAGGCCCAGAGCCGGATTACGGTACCAACGACAAACAGCACGGCGCCGACCCAGTAAAGCCAGGCGACCGGTTGCGCAATCCAGGCGAACCAGACGGTAAGCACCATGCCCAGGATCTGCCGCGACGCTTCGTGGTAACGGAGTTCTCGAATGACGTGCGAAACACCGGTTTTCGGCGCCAGCGGCTTGGTTCTATGTGACATGCGGAGCTCTGCCGGTTGCTTTGTAAGCAACGAATGATACCGGATTTGGCGCCTTTGTCATTCCTACTCGCTAGCGCCAAACACAGTCACGACTAATACATGTCGATCAGGGTGCGCGGACGTATCGGGTGATGGTGTCGACAATTTGTGCTCGCCGCAACTCGTGAGTCCTTGGATCGGTGAAGTCCTGATCAAATAAGAAGCCAAAGGTATGCTGGTTGGACACATTGAAAAACGCCAGCGCGCTGATGTTTTCGTGCAGTTTTACCGGCTCGAGGTCGGCCCGGAAAATACCTTCTTCCGTTCCGCGGCGACAAATATCCTCGATAATCTCGATCGCTTTGCGGTTCACCACTTTTAGTTCAGGCAGTTGCCTGATATGGAAACCCTTGAGGATATTCTCATTCATGATGACGCGAATGAAGTCCGCGTGCGAGGCATGATAGTCAACAGTGCCCTCTACCAACTTGCGCAGTGCCAGCATAGGCGGCAGGTCTTCCAGGTGAAAATTCGACTCCAGTTCGCGTAATTGCCGATAACTCTCTTTCAGCACCTCGCGATAAAGCCCCTCTTTGCTCTCAAAATAGTAGTACATCATGCGCTTGCTGGTGCGCGTCTTATCCGCGATACGATCTACGCGAGCACCGCTCAGGCCATGCTGCGAAAACTCCTGCAGCGCCTCGGCCACAATATTTTCGCGAGTCGCGTCTGCATCCTTGGTTCTGCGCACATTTTTCTTGGCAGCAGCACCTGGCTTCTTTAATGCCTGGTTTGGGGTCATTGCACCTGGTTCCTGGTCTCGGTTAGCGCAAAAAAAATAATCATCGTGTCCGAACAAACTTTCGCCTTGCCGGATATCCCACGCTAAGCATCGCTACTGTAACGATTACACGAGCGTATTGAAATGGGCTTTCATTCGCTTTATGTCCGGCCGCACACCCGTAAAAATCTCGAATGCTCTTGCCGCCTGGAAGACCGCCATGCCACCGCCGTTCATGACCGTACATCCGGCATCGTTTGCGGCGCGAACCAGCTTGGTTTCAATCGGGAAATAAACAATATCTGCGACCCAGAGGTCCGAGCGCAACAGACCCGGTTCAATCGGGTAGCCCGGACTCCTGGTCATGCCAACCGGAGTTGCATTGATAACCCCATTCACTCTGCTGACTGAGTCAGCCGTATCGCGAGATGCAACGGCACGACCATTGCCGTAGACATCGGCCAGACTTTCGACGAGACCGCTTGCGCGTGACGGGTCGGTGTCGAAGATTTCAAGGCTGCAATTCGTCTTCCCCAGCAGCGCGTGCGATATGGCAGCGCCGGCGCCGCCCGCGCCCAGCAGCAATATTTCATCGTGCTCGCAATGACTCGCTATCGCCTCATTGAAGCTTTCAAAAAAGCCCCAGGCATCCGTGTTGTGTCCGACTCGTCGACCATTGGAAAAAACAACGGTATTCACGGCTCCAATTCGTGCCGCAGCATCGGATAATTCGTGCAAATGCTGCACAACCGCCTGTTTGCACGGGTACGTGATATTCAGGCCATTGAACCCCATGCGCTCGGCCGCCAGCAACAGCTCGGGCAGGTCCCCAAGGTCGAGATTCAATTTATCGAGATCGATAAACTTGTACTGGTATCGCATGCCATGCATGTCGCCTTCATGCTCATGCATGGCCGGCGACAATGAGCCGCCGATCCCTGCCCCGATAAGGCCCACGAGAATGGATGGATGCTTTCGAGTTCCCATTGTCTCTATCTGTGCGTCCACGGTCTGCGCATTGTTTGCCACTCTAGTCTGTCGCGACATGTGATACGTGACTGTCCGGGCTGTAAATATCCAGGATGTTCCAGTGGCCAGTCGTTGGAGTCGGGTTGTTCTTCATGGGCACGTCAAGCACGTACGGCGCGTTGGCAGCAATTGCTTTTGCCAGCGCCGGTGCAAGCTCGTCAGCAGAAGCAATTCGGACGCCCTCGCAGCCATAGGCGCGCGCGATTTCAGCATAATTCGGTCTTGGATTCGCCGGGTCGATGTCGAATACGGTTCCGTAGGTCATGCCGTAGTGAGCCTTTTGCAAGCCGGCAATTGTACCGTAGGCGTTATTGTTCATGACCAACCAGACGATCGGCAGTTTTCTTTCAACCGCGGTCGCGAGCAAGGATGGATTTTGGCCAAAGCCACCATCACCCACCAACGATATGACGACGCGGTCTGGCTCAGCCAGTCTCGCGCCGATCGCGGCGGGCGGACCGAATCCCATGGTGGCATAGCCACCAGGAGTCAACACACTGCCCGGCGTGTAGATTGGAAACTGCTGTCCCACGCCATTCTTGTTCCAACCGACATCCGTGGTAATAATCGCGTCGCGTGGCAATTGCTGTCGTACGTCGGCGAGTATTCTCTCCGGCATCATCGGGAATGCGGAGCTCGTGGCCATCGCCTTGTTTGCATCGATGAAAGTCTTGCGGAAATCGCTGATGCGCTTGCGCGTCTCGGGCCGTTTCGCGCCGTTCGGAAACCGTTCTCGCGCCACTTCCACAAGCGCCACAAGTGCGGCTTTGACATCCGCAACCGCGCCAATTTCAGTGGGGAAGTTTCGGCCGATCTCGCTTGGCTCTATGTCGATGTGAACCAGCCTGGTCGGCGGAATATTAAACGTGTAGTCGCGATACCAGGAGCTGCAATCAGCTTCTTTGAAACGCGTACCGAGGCCGAGTATACAGTCGGCTTGCAGGCAGGCCTGGTTGACCAGTTCCGTGCCCCAAAAACCCGTCATGCCAAGCACCAGCGGGTGGTCGTCCGGCAGTGCGCCCTTGCCCATCAGGCTATGGGCGACAGGAATATCGAAATGCTCCGCCAATGCGGCCAGTTCCGCCGACGCTCTTGCCAGCAGGACGCCGCCTCCAGCATAGATAACAGGCCGCTCTGCCTTGCCCAACAAGTCGACGATTTCGATGGCCGTTTCACGATCCAGCGATGGCTTGCGCAATGACTTGGTGTTGGCCAACTGACGATCAAACAATTCTGCATCAACGCGGGCAGAAAAGATGTCCATCGGAACGTTGACGAGCACAGGGCCCGGTTGCCCGCTCTCCGCCAGCGTAAACGCCTTCTCGATAATCTCCGGAAACAGATCAGCGCGGTCGACGCGCCAGGCCCTTTTCACAAACGGCCGATAGATCTCGTATTGCGATGCATCCGCGTGCAGGTTGACCTCCTGATGCGGATGCTTGCCGTAATAATGGGTCGGAATGTCGCCCGCGATGACCACCATCGGTATGCAGTCGAGCGCAGCGTTTGCCACTCCGGTGGCACCGTTCGTCAACCCGGGGCTCAGGTGCGTCAACAACACCGAGGCACGACCGGTGACGCGCGCGTATGCATCGGCCGAGTGCGCGGCACTCTGCTCGTGGCGGTAGTTGACGAACTCCACAGATGTGCCCGGCATGGCGGACAGAACAGCGATGTTGGTGTGCCCGCAGAGTCCGAATACATATCGAGTGCCGCGCTGCTCCAGGTAGTTCACGAGCAATTCGGCGATCGTATTGTTGCTCACTAATCTGTCTCCGTACCGTAAAAATCGCCGAAGAGTTCCTGCTCCGATGGCCGGTCCTCGGCGATCGGGCGACTCACCCAGGTGACGTTCATGAAGTGCTTGAGGTGCACATTTTCGTTGGTAATGTTGCCACCCCAGATGCCACAGCCGAGGCTCGAGGTCATCGGCATGCCATTGTTGAACGCGCCTGCGTTGGCCTTGGATTGTGGTTGCCGGACCATCATGCGACTTACGGGCGCGACGCGCGCGAGCTGGTCGATATGATCATCATTGTGTGAATAGATGCCGCAGGAGTGGCCCTTGCCGCCAACCTCGTAAATCTGCCGCACCATCTGCAGCGCCTGTTCGAACCCGTGATAGCGATACACCGCAAGTAGCGTCGTCAATTTCTCCTTCGAGTAATTGTGTTCGGGGCCGATACGGTCATTCTCGACGATGACAAATGTGCGGTCATCCGGGATCTTCAGGCCTGCCAGTTCGCCAATGCGTTGTGGCGTGCAGGCTACGGAATCCGGCAGGCGATGACCGTGCACGTCCCAGATCACGCGCTCGATAGCATGCGCCTCAGACTTGTTGACGAGGTAGCCGCCTTCCTCCTGCAGTGCCGCCAGCATCCGATCGTATATGCGGTCGTCGATAAGCAAATTGCCATCCGCGGAGCATCCGGATCCGAAGTCCGAGGTCTTGGACAGACGCGTATTGCGCGCGGCGATTTCCGGTTCGGCCGTCTCATCGATCACCATGGTCGAGTTTCCGGCACCGACACCGTAAGCTGGCTTTCCGGAACTATAGGCCGCCCTCACCATCGGCTGCCCGCCCGTGGCAAACGTCAGATCGCACTGCGACATCAGGTACTGCGTCATCGGCACGTTCGGCGTGCGCACGCACTGGAAAACGTCCGCAGGTACACCTTCGCGCACCATGGTCTTGCGCATGACCTCGACCGTCGCCAGTGTCGTGTTCTTCGAGCGCGGATGTGGTGAAAAGATTACTGCATCCAGGCACTTCAATGCATAAATCCCGGTAAATGGCGGCGTCAGTGCCGGGTTTGTCGTTGGCACCAGCGAGGCGATAACACCCGCAGGCTTGGCATACTTGACGATGCCTTTCTCTGGAATTTCCTCAATAACGCCGATACTCGGCAGGCGCAGCGCATCGCGCAGGACACCCATGATCTTGAATCGCTTGCCCGGCCGCCCGGCACGATCCCCGAGACCACTTTCGTCGACGCCCATTTGTGCCAGCCGGGTGAACGTCGTCTCATTGGCCGTGGCCCAGCCGAGCGCCTGGCAAAGCCGATCGACGCGCCGCTGGTCAAACTCCCGGATAGCATCCATAGCAAGCCGCGCCCGACCTACCATGTCGTCCACGACTGCACGATCTTCAGCCTTCAGATCTTTATGTTCCGCCATTTGCCTATCCGTCTGACAATCTTCGTGTACACCGGCCGGCCTCAGCTGCATGCCGCATTGCCTGTCATGCACCGAGATCGAATTTTGTTATTAACTACCCTGATAGTATAATTTAATTTGGCGTCTGGTGCAGCTAGGGATCGTCAAGTTTCCACTGCAGCAATGGATCTGCTGTGACGGTCCCGCGCGGGGCATTACTTTTGTCCCCGCCATCCGCCGCCGGATAGCCATTACGCTGAAACAGCCGCAATGCTGATTCGCGGGCCATCGCCGCGCGCTCGCCCGGAGACGCGGTAAATGACAAGGTTTCGGCAGGCATCTCGATGCCAATGACGATTGGATATGGCAGATGCCGCATGATTCCCATCAGGTCAAGTTCACCGTCTCCCGGCAGCAGGCGCTCCTCACGCGCTGCATAGATTAGTCCGCCAACGGTGGCGGGGCCTTTTGCCGGGGCGTCACAAAGCTGGATGTAGTGGAACCATGCCGCCGGCCATTCGTCCAGTTCCTCGAGCCGACAGCCGGCCCGCGCGAAATGCAAGGAGTCGATCAGGATGCCGACATTGTCGCGTCCGGACGCTTTTACCAGTGCGCCAGCACTCTTGAGATTGGCGGTTTGTATCCATGGAATGAATTCAACATCGCAGCTCAGGCCATAAGGTGCGGCCAGGTCGCACAGTCGTGAATAATTGTCAACAAGCCGACTGAACTCGGGGTCATCTGCCTGCGTCAGCAAATGCCTGGCACCAATTTCCGCCGCTGCCTGAATGCAATGTTCGAAGCTTCGAACATCGGTATCGGGGAGCAGTTTCAATAGCTCTACGTCGAGCACGCCCACGCCGGTTTCTGCCATGCGCGCCTTGGTACCGGCCATCGTCGCCTTGTCTTTCCAGAGTGGCCAGGCTGCGCCGCCGGCGGTAACGCCGATAAATCGCAGGCCGACGTAATCGTAATTTGCCTCGGCCGCCGCTATCACAAGTTCTGGTGGCGTCAGATCCAGCGCACTCAGGTGCGCCAGCGAGAATTGAATATTCCTGCTGGTCTGTGCAATCGCTGGCCGATCCTCGTCAAACCCTGGCTTCATCTGCCTGCCTCATGCCTCGCCGTTGCTGGTGCTTGGCCTGCGCCGCCATTCTCACCGGCGCGTTGCATTCGCCGTAGCCATCGTAGCCATTCTCGCGCTGCACCACTTCAAAAAAGAACCGATTATTGAAGAACTCGGTGTACACATGGAAGAAACGTCGCCCTTTTGGGTCGCAATCGTAAAGCACAGATGCCTTTTTCATTTTTTCGACCAGATCCATTGGCACGTCGCGATTCTCGGCCAGGTCCCGATAATAGTTCGCCGGTATGCTCAGCAGTGGCATACCGCGCTTACGCATTTCGGCTACAGCGGCAAATATGTCACTGGTTTCGAAAGCGATTTGGTTGATCCCCGCACCACCAAAGCTTGACAGCGACAACGCGACCACCGTCTTTGCGTTGTCAGAATAGGTCAGCGGCATCCTGAGTCGATTGTCGGCGTCGTGCAAAGCGCGACTGCGTACCGTCCCGTGCGGATCGGAAAGGTCCAGTGAATTGTCTGCCGTTAGACCGAGCAGTGCGCGATAAAACAAGACCCAGGAATCAAATTGATTTTCGGGAACCGCACGCACCAGGTGATCAACCCTGTCCAGAATTGATGCTGGCGCATCGCTGTCATTGTCCATGACAAAATCCGTGTGCGGATCGTAACGCGGGTCGAGCAGGTGTAGAAGACTGCCGTCCGGAGCCCGCACTGCCGGCATCATGTACTCCTGTGGTCCGACGCGCTCTTCATATCGTTTATAGGCATAGAGATCGGCGCGGGCGAGCAATGCCAGCGGGTCTGACAGGCGCAACCCGATCGCGCAAATCGTGGTGCCATGCAGGTGATGATAATAGTGCGCGAAGGTATCGCTGCCGGCATTCAGCACGATCAGCACCCCGCCTTGCTGGTAGAGAACCACGTCCTTGCTGCGGTGAGTGCCTGCTCGCCTGAAACCCAGGTTACCAAGCCAGGTCTCGAGTTCCTGCTGGCTTTCCGAGTCAACCGCGAATTCGATAAAACCGATTGACTCTTCCTGCTGCTGGGCGGGCGGATCGCTGCCTGCAAATGCAGACCGGCTGGTTTTGCGGCCGAGGCGGAAAAGCTGTTCTTCGACAAAGGTTAGCGATCGGTAGCCATCCAGTGCGGCGGAGCGTACCGGTGCGGCACGCACGACATCATTGCGAACGTCCAGCGAAAACGGCCCCGCGTAGCCGCTGTCGAGAACGCAGGCAGCAAAACCGGACACGTCCAGTGCGCCCTGCCCCGGGAAACACCGGAAGTGTCGCCCAAGCGTTTCCAGGTCAATGGCAAGCGCCGGCGCATCGGCAAGCTGTACCATGAATATTCGCTCACCCGGAATGGTGGCCAACAGCGCCGGATCGTCCCCCTTCGCAAGTACTTCGACGCTGTCCAGTATCAGCCCGAGATTTGCATGCCCGGCAGCGGCCAGGATTTTCCAGGCCTGCAGATAACCGGTGACAAACCTGGCGGTTGCGATCGCCTCATAGCCGATGCGAATCCCCTGTACCTGCGCGCGATCCGCCAGCGCCGCCAGCTGCTCGGCTGCGATGTCCGGATTATCGAGAGCCTGGCCACCCGCGTTTGACGGGATACGCAACAAGGTAGCACCCAACTCTCCCATCAACTCGAATTTGCGTTCTGCCCTCGCCAGCGATTCCGAGAAAGTCCGGGCGGAAACACCCTCGACATCGGTGATCGAGTGGAATACGGAAATCGTCAAGCCGACTTCGTCAAGTAGCTGCTTTATCTCCCGCGGCTGCATTTCGCTGAACGCGAGTTCCGCCTCCGTAAGCTCGACCGAATCGAATCGCGCAGCCGCTATCGCATACAGTTTCTCCTGGAGCCCTCCACCCAGTGCGACGGCTGCGATGGACCGGCGCATCGGCTAGTCGGCCCGCAGCGTCAGCCGTCCATACCAGACACCCTGGAAGCCGGCCCTGGAATCGCCCCACACCAGGTGCAGATTCTCGTTGTCCATCGCGAGATCCTGGATGTCATCGCCGAACAGGCCTGCATTCCGATACTTGTCGAAGGCCGGTGATCGCGCGTGGCTGACTCGATGTGAAGCCCCGAAACTCTGCCCGCCATCCAGCGATACAGCCGCCCATATGTCATAGCTGTCATCGTCGTAGACCGCGCGCCAGATCAGACCCAGCACCCCGTCACGAGAAAACTCAAAGGCCGGTTTCGTAAAACGAACTGCCTCCGGTGTATGGCCGGCTGGCACAAATTCGCCCCACGTGGTACCAAAATCTTCACTGATCGCGACGCTGTAAGCTGCGGCCTCGTATTTAAGCAGTGCAATCCGGCCAGTCCTGCTCGGATCAATTGCGATATTCACAAAGCCGCCGTTGCTCGGGCGCTCACCCGGCGCCGGTGGCGTAACGATGAACTGGTCCAGAACCCGGTAATCGAAAGACTCGCCCTGGTTACGGCTGATACCCAGCACTACGCAGGGACAAGCCGCACTCGGAGCGCTGGCCGCAACATAGCCTACCGCGACAATTCCATGCCCGGCGGCCGCGCTGATGCCGCGGCTGCTTTGCGGGTATTCGGGCGAATCCCAGGCGTAGACGTTTCCGAAAGACTTGCCACCGTCCGTCGAGGCCGTGATGTACGCCTGACTGCGGCGCTCGCCAGGTGGCGCCCCGCTCGTTGTCCAGCCGCCTCCGGACGTCCCGTAAATCACACCGGTCGAGTCATCGATTTGTGTAAACGGACGGTCCCAGGGTGAATGCGTGGCGACCCGGTCGGGCGATCCGGGCGGGAAGCCGCCCGACACAGGCGCCAGTCCGGGCGCGAAGCGATCGAGCGCAAAGTCGCTGATCATCGGCACCACAGGTCCCCAGGTCTTGCCCTTGTCAGCCGACATCATGAACGCCGACATCCCGAAATGGTCCGGGCTGCTATGCGTTTCCCGTGGTTCACAGCCGGCTATGAATACACCGTCGGCTGTTACGTCAGCAAAAGCGTCCGGGCAACGTGTAAATGTCCCGGACAATATCGGTAATTCAGAGACCTCCCAGCTTATGCCGCCATCGTTGGTCACGGCCAGCCAGTTGATGGTCGACCCGGGGACGAGGTGGTAGTCGCCGGTACTGCCACGCGTCGCCGGGCGCCCGTGTAACTGTTGAATATTGCCCATCGCCACGATAATCATGTTGTCCGGGTTGGTCGGATCGACCGCAATCATGGGCTCACCCGCACCACGGTTCGCATTACCGAGCACTAGGTATTCCTCGCTGACGGATTCCTGTGAATCCGGCATGGCGTTGCTTTCGGCTTGCATAGCCGCGGCGGGCGCTGCCGCGGGTGCCTGCTCGCGTGCGCAGGCCGCGACTAATGCCAGCAGGACACAACCTGCCGGGAGGGCCGAGCACTTCAGCAACCGCGAACCTTCGATGCTCATCTGCGACTCCCCGCCGCGTTTGCGGCGCCATTGATTATCCGGCTCGAACGGATCGGAAAAAGATTGTACTATCGAGTTAGTGAATTTAACAGTCTGCACCGGCAACGACGTGCCACTGCTGGTTGTGGCAGCGGCATCCCGGCAAGAACGACCAAGGGTCTTTGTATGAGCGAATATGTCCGTAATCCCTGGTGGCACACCGGGATTATCAATATGGAGCCCGGCGTCATCGAGTTCTTTGGCTATCCGATCCAGGACTTGATTGGCAAGCTGAGCTTTTCACAGATGATCTTCTTGATGCTGCGTGCAGAAATACCGACCAGCAGCCAGGCGGCGCTGCTTGACGCGGCGTTGATGTCGGGCGTCGACCATGGTCCACAGGCGCCGAGCATTGCCATCGCGCGGATGGCGATTACCTGTGGTGTCGGCCTCAATAATGCAATGGCGTCCGCCCTGAATACTCTCGGCGATGTGCATGGCGGCGCCGGGGAACAATCCGTGGAGTTGTTTCAGAACATTGCATCTTCAGTCGACACCGGCACAGGCCTCGAGCAAGCGGTTGCAAGCGAAGTTGCGAAATTTGTTGCCGAGCGCGGCAAGTACATTCCGGGATTCGGGCATCGATTTCACGACGTTGATCCGCGTGCACCGCGATTACTGGAAATCGTCCGGCAGGCGGCGCGCGACGGTGCAATCTCGGGGCGATACCGGGAAATTGCCTTGGCCGTAGAGGCATCGCTGGCCGACGTAGCGCGCGGCAAGCGTGTACCGATGAATATCGACGGCGCAACAGCCGTTGTGTACGCGGAACTTGGCTTTCCGGCACCGTTGGCAAGAGGCCTGTTCTGCTTGTCGCGCGCGGTCGGGATTCTGGCGCACGCCTGGGAGCAACAATGCCAGGGTGGACGCAACAAAGGCCCAATTCCGCGTAACGAATTGGCAAGCTACACCGGGCCAGCAAAGAGAACTGTGCCAGAAGATATCTAGGAAATGCGCTTGACCGGCGTCGGCTTGACAGTGTTGGCAGCTAGCTGAAATACTCGGGCGCAAGCTGACGGCGCGCAGTCGCCGTGTCCAATCGACCGTACCAATACACACAATATTAAGTGATCTCCCTTGCATCACAGCATGGCGCGGCGGAACATGATTTGAAGAACACGGTTTTGATTCTGAATGGTCCCGGCCTAGGCGACCTTGGCAACTATAACAGCAGGCTGTACGGCAGGATGACGCTCGCGAGCCTGGCGTCAGACTGTCAGGCCTTATGCGACGCGTTGGGATTAGAACTCGACTTCCGCCAGACGGATAATCAAGACGAGATGTTTCGCTGGATAGCGAAAGACAGCGAAAAATTTGACGGCGTCATTATCAATCCGATTGGCCACTCGCCTGCGATGATGCAGATGTTCGAGCTGTACCGCTCCGCGATCCAGATGATAGCAAGCCTCAAGAAGCCCGTGATTGAGGTTCACATCACAAATATTTATCGGCACGTTGACGAGGTTACACAACCGCTGCATGAGCCTGCCGGTGAGATGGGTTTCATCTGCGGCTTCGGCAAACTAGGTTACCTGCTGGCAATTCGTGCGCTGGCACGCAAGTTCGGCGCGGCCAGGGAAACCTGAGCAGCATGAGCACACAGAGAGCTTTCAATTGTGGCTAAGAAAATCTTCGTGATTAATGGTCCGAACCTGAATCTGCTGGGCAGGAGAGAACCTGAGATCTATGGCCATGAGTCGCTCGAAGATATTGCCGTACTCTGCCGCAAAGTCGGCAACGCACACAATTTGCTTATCGATTTTCGACAGTCGAATCATGAAGGCCAGATCGTTGACTGGATCCAGGAGGCGATTGGCAATGTTGATGCAATAGTCATCAATGCAGCCGCGTACACGCATACCTCGGTTGCGATTCATGACGCGCTGCGCGCCTACAACGGTTACAAGGTAGAGCTGCATATTTCAAACCCGCACCTGCGCGAATCCTTCCGGCACACTTCTTATGTGTCGACCGCGGTTGATGCGATTGTCGCCGGTCTCGGGACCATGGCTTACGAGTTGGTCATCGAACTGGTCCACGACGTCTTGCGCAATTCCACAAAGCCGCGTTCGGCCTTGTAAGCACCAGCCCGGCGAGTAGATTTCGGCCAACTTTTTGTTCACATACGCCGATATCCGGCTGTAGCGCGTTTGCTACCCTTTGTTTAATGATCTGCGGCCGATTCGATTGATGACAGCTCTGTTGAACACAGTGACGCTTTGCGGTGGGCGGAAGCGCGGTCGCCCTGTGGCCATGGCCGTGGCTATCCTGATTGGGGCCAGTTCCCTTTCGGAACCGGCCAGGGCGCAGGCTACGAGCAAGAGCGCTGATATTCCGCGTGTTAGCGAGGCACCGAAGATCGATGGTCAGTTGTCGCCTGGCGAGTGGGATGGCGCTACCGTCATACGCGACCTGCACCAGGTGTCTCCGGTAGAGTTTGCCAGCCCGTCCGAGGAGACGATCTGGTACGTCATGTACGATGAACAGGCCTTGTATGTCGCCGCAATCGCCACCGACAGCGACCCGGCAAACATCACCGCAAAGACCTTGCGACAAGGTGGCTCACTGAATGCCGACGATACGCTTACGCTGCTGGTGGACGCGTTCAACAACAAACGCAGTGGCTATTCGTTTTCCGTCAATCCCTATGGTGTCCGCGAAGACGGCATTTACACCAGCGGCACACGCCTGTCGGACGACTGGGACGGAATCTGGCGCGCCGATGCAAGCCTGACGGCGAACGGCTGGACCATGGAACTCGCCATCCCGTTCAAGACGCTGACGTTCGATCCAACGAATGACACCTGGGGAATCAACCTGAGCCGGGAAATCCGGCGCAGGAACGAGGAGATTGCCTGGAATTCGCACAACGGCAGTGTCGATCCGACCGTTTCGGGCGAATTTCGCGGGTTTCAGGGCCTTGATCAGGGCCGCGGCCTCGACATCATTCCTTCGCTCAGCGCAACCTCGTCGAGTGATCACATCACCAACGACAGTGAGTCCGAGCTGCGTCCATCGCTGGATATCAACTACAAGCTGACGCCGGCAATTAACATGCTCGTAACGCTGAATACCGACTTTGCCGCGACCGAGGTGGATGGCCGGCAACTCGACGTCAATCGCTTCAGCCTGTTCTTTCCGGAGAAGCGAAGTTTTTTCCTCGCGGATTTCGACATTTTCCAGTTTGGTGGCATATCCACGGGCGGTGGTGGCGGCGGTGGTGGCGGCGGCGGTGGCGCCAGCGTCCCCGGCGCCTTTTCCGGAACCAACGGACTGCCGTTCTACTCGCGCCGCATCGGGCTAAGCTCAACAGGCGAGGCGGTTGATCTGATCGGCGGTCTGAAACTCAGCGGGCGCATTGGCGGAACGGACTTCGGCACCTTGTACGTTCGTCAGGACGAGTTCGAGGATATCGATGCGTCTGACCTGTTTATCGCCCGGGTCACTCATGGTGTGCTTGCCGAATCGTCGCTTGGCGCCATCGCCACCGCAGGCGATCCGACCTCTAACGAATCCAGCTCACTGCTGGGCCTGGACTTCAACTACCGTAATACGCAGCTGCCGCATAATCGCAGCCTCGAGGGCTGGTTCTGGGTACAACAGTCGCACAACGAGGGGCTGGCAGGCGACGATTTTGCCTGGAGCGCCGCGCTCGGCATGCCGGCGCAGGAAGGCTGGGAAATTGGTGGCCAGGTCAGCGAAACCCAGCAAAATTATGATCCGCGCCTCGGCTTCGCCAACCGCACTGGCGTACGCCAGTATTCGGGTCGGGCTCGCCACCGCTGGGTCAACGACGAGTCGCGCTGGTTCCAGCGTTTTGAATCGAGGGTGTTTTTCAATCGCTGGGAGTATCTCGACACCGGACTACTGCAGTCGCAACGCATCGGCCTGGTCATGTTCGACACGCAGTCGGCCAGCAACGATAGCCTGCGTATCGGCCTGTCGAACTTCACCGAACGGCTGCTCGACGGTGAAAATCCACTTGCCCGCCTCGGCATCGATCTGGCGCCGGGTGAATATGAATTTGATCGCTGGGACTTCAACGTTCGCACCGGCAGCCATCGACCGGTCAGTGTCAATTTGCGTGTCGAGGGCGGCGACTTCTACGACGGCGAACTGTTTACCGTCAGCCCCGGGATCGAGTGGCAACTGAACGATCACGTCGCGTTCGAGATGGAGTTTGATTACAACAAGTATGATTTCCCAGGTGCGGAAGCCACGACGCGCCAGCTTACCTTCGAAAATGTCAACGCTTTCAACAAGAGCTGGTCACTCTCGTTGCTGGTCCAATACGACAACCTTTCGGACGAAATGGGCATTAACACGCGCTTGCATTACAACCGGGCCGCGGGCCAGGACTTCTGGCTGGTCCTTAATCACAACATGCAACAGTTTGACCCGTCCGATCCGGACTACCGGAACAACGACTTTCGCAGCACGGAAACACTGGCGACGCTGAAGTTCAGGTATACATTTCGCCTGTGACGCCAGCATAGCCGGCGGCAGTTGCAGACCTGGCGTCAATATGGAGATCGTGCAACGCCTGACCAGGTCCCGATCCGGGCGTCGTGCCAATCACCAGGATCTCGTCTTCAATCTCATCGGCTTTTGAACTAAAAGAGTGACTGAAGCATGGCCTTGTGTGGAGCTTGTGGAAGCATCAGCGTTAAATCCGGATGTCACGCCAACAGTCACCGCGAGCCGACGCAAACAGTTCCCGGATTATAGTCAGCGTCAGAAGTGCATCCTCCAATTCCCATGTCCTGACCTTCTCGCCCAGCAGGTGGCGCGAGAAGCGTTCGATTTCCAATCCATACTGGCTAACCGCGGGGAATTCAAATTTCTGTGTTTCGAAGCCACCATAACTTTCGAGGTCGCCGACAAAAAGGTGACACGCTGTCGGCCGAGCCTGCGCGTAGGGGAAGTCACAACGTAGCCAGCCGTGTGAACCCAACACGGAGAACTGCTGGTGAGTGGCCCAGGCCGAGGCGCCGCCCTGGGTGGAGACGGTGAACGTTGCATGCGCATCGCCGTAATCGAGAATCGCAGTACTGAGTCGATCGATTTTTAAGTCCGGATCATGCTCCATGACGCCGAGCACCCGTCGGGGCGGGCGCTTGAAAATCATTGTGGCTGCGCTGATTGCGTATGAACCCAGATCATAGGTGGCGCCGCCGCCCAGCTCCGGGCTGTTGCGTATGTCGTCGGGATTCATGAAACGCATGGCCAGCACGCCATGGGCAGCGAGTGGTGTGCCGATAGCGTCCGCCGCCAGCAGCTCGTCGATCTTGTCCCACTGCGGATGATTCTTGTAGCCGAAGCCTTCTTCAATGTGCTTGCCAGTGCGATCACGCACTTCGATGACCGCCCTTACATCCTCCGGCAGCAACGACATGGGCTTTTCGCAGAGCACATGCTTGCCGGCCTCCATGGCCCTGATACTCCATTCGCGATGCAGATTGTTTGGCAAAGGAATATAGACTGCGTCAATCTCCGCGTCGTCCAGCAAAGCTTCATAGGAACCATACGCCTTTGGAATATTCAGATCCGCGGCGGCCCGTTTCGACTTCTCAAGACTGCGGGATGCAATTGCATGGGCACGGGCGCAAGCCACCTGTGCCATGAATGGTATCGTCCGGGTCAATGCAATATTTGCAGTGCCAAGAATGCCCCAGTTGACAGTCATGAATCCCCCGTTCGCTGCAAGTCCGGCTGACACTCAGTCCATATTTTTTTTCTGCACATGCCAGCTCTTGTCCTGGCAGAGCAGACAGTCGGTACCGGCAAACATGCTGGCTGCCTGCTGGTCACCTTGCAACTGCCACTTGTACCAGTCGGACGCGATCCGCCCCAGCGACCCGCCGTTGGGCGCGCCATATGTGCCGATGTGTGTCAGGCCCTCCTGCCAGGCGTGGAACACTGGAACACTACTCAGATAGTCGAATGTGTCGTGACCGCCGCTGTAGGCGATGTCTAATTGCTGATCGCCGGTCAGGATGAGAGTCGGCGTGTGCACCGCATCCAGCCGCCGTCGCCCTTCCGCCGCCTGCTCTGCAGTAACTTCACGGCCGAAGGTCGATTGCAGGCGTGTACCGCTGTTGAAGATGCCGATGGCACGCAATCGCGCATCGCCCGCCAGGCTGGTCGTGAGTCCGCCACCGCAGGATTGACCGCCCGCGCCCACCGCCTCGGTGTCCAGGCGGCCATAGAATGCACTATGCGCGTCAGTATTTTGCGCGATGGCCCAGTCAATAGCCTCCCGCATATGGTCTGCGGTGGAACGCATGCTGCGCCAGGGTGCCGTTGGATCATTTTCTATCGGCGCTGGTGGCGGCGGTGGCGGTGCAGCGCCGGGTAGCGCAACGAATGGATTTTCCTGCGGGCCAACTTCAAGCGCGATGTGGCCGATGGGCCCGGCCGAAATTACGAGGAATCCATGACTTGCCAGTTCGCTGAGAAAAATCCGGAAGCGATTGCCTGCGTGCAGGCATCCGCCATTGCCCCAGACCACAATGCCCAGCTCACCGGCCGCGTCCAGGTCCACCGGATGATAAAAGACATGCTCGGGTAATCCCGGGTCGGTCGCCATGACAGCCGGGTACGGGCCGCTGCCAAGCGGCGTACCCGGCGAATGATTTGCCGACGGTCCGAACGGTATGGGCCGGCCCTGTGCATCCTTGTCGGTTGCCAGTACCGGCGGCGGCGACAAAGGTGCTGGCGTTCGGTCAGACTGTGCCCATGCCGCAATCGCGACTACCGTAATCAAAACGAAGGCCTTGCCCACGGACTTCAAGTTCATTTTTCCTGGCTCCATAAATAGCACCGTCAGGTATCGCCGCATCTCACAACATGTCGACGGCAGCAATGTACGCACGCGAGCAGGCGCGAACGATGTTCAAATACTTCGTCGTCCGTTCTGCCCCATACAGCATCGGATTTTTCTCGGGCGGATATTTCTCGTGCACATATTTTGTGCGTGCCAGCAAGTTCATGTTGGTGTTGGGATGCGACTGCATGACCGACTCAACGTTGCGCTGGATGCCGATATCATGGATGTGCTCGTAACCACCGATGAACGCATTGATATTTGTGAAATGATTGCCGGCTGTGATCTGCATGCCATCTTCGGCGTCAATTTCCCGTTGTTGTCTATTGGCAAAAGGGCTCAAGCCCGATCACCGATTTGATACCGCCGAGCAGCATGGTCTTGAATTCGGCGCCGCCCTCAAAGTCCGGGTTGGTCCAGATGGCCGGATCGTGGCCAAGCGTTGTTACCCACGACTTGCCGCCGTCGTAATACTGACACCAGGTGACCGGATGGAAGGAGCCATGGCCCGGATGTCCGCCGAGCACCGCCGGCAGCTGACCCGGTCGCGGCGGACGCGGTTCCCGTGGCGGCGGCACCTGCATGGAGTTCTCATCAACCGTTGCCAGGAAACGGACCTGTGTCGGGAAAGGAATCAGGTTGTACCACTCGTCCATGAAACTGAAACGCTGCGGCAGATCACGGGTCGATGCATCGCTGCTATTGACCAGCACGACATCGGCGACACGATGCGGCCCATGATCGAAGAAATTTGCGCCACCGAGCAGACCTTCGTAGTACGGCCAGTTGTATTGCGTGCCGAAAGCATTGTGCACGCCGACAAATCCGCCACCACGTCGCATGTATTGACGCAGCGCGGTCTTCTCGCCGTCATTGAGATTGTCCCGCGAAGTGCTAAAAAAGATGATGGCGTGATAGCTGTTCAGGCCGCCAAGAACAGCACCGTCTTCCGTGTAGTGCATGGTGATGTTTGCCGCGGCCAGCAACTTGCCGAGTTCTCGCTGCACAACGTTGTCTTCGGCAAGTTCGGGATTCAGTCCCGCCGCCAGCGGCGCTCCCAGATGCCCATGACGAGGACCGGCCGTCTTTGTAAACAGCAGCACGCGATACTCGTCACTGTCGGGACGCGCCCAGTCGTGGTAGCACGCCGGGTCGGTACCCCTGCACACGCCGTAGTCCATCGCACCCAGCAGGTCGTTTACCGAACCACCCGGATTGCCGGTCTGTGCCTGGGCGACGCACGCCACGATGCTGCTCAACAGAATACCGGTGGCAAGAATTTCTTTCGCAAGATTCGTCATACTCATTTACCTGAAAGTCGGTAGGCAATTACCTCGTCGCTCGTTTGATCGCGCATGAAGTATCCGCCGCCGTTGCCGCCAATGACGACGTATTGCTTGCCATCGCGGCCCATGTAGGTGCTTGGTGTGCCTTGTGACGGCGCCGGCAGACGATCCCGCCAAAGCTCCTTGCCATTGCGTGCGTCAAATGCCCGAAAATAACCGTCAACGGTCGCACCAATGAAGACAAGATCACCTGCAGTTGTTATCAATCCACCAACACTTGGCGTGCCCGTTGGTGGCACGCCCTGTGCGCTGAGTTCCTCGAATTCGCCCAGCGGCACGCGCCAGGCGATGTCGCCCGTATTGGCATCAACCGCGACCAATTCACCCCAGGGCGGCTCGCTACAACTCCACATCTTGTCGTTATTCCAGAAGCGCCGCTGTTCCGGCGTCACCTTGCGCATGCCGGATTCGGTCAACTCGAGATGACCCCACTGGCCCGCGGTATGGACATTGGCAATGATCAGTGCCAACGACGGATTGAAGGCCGCACCCCACCAATTGCTGCCGCCCTGGGCACCCGGGAACACGATAATGTCCTGGTCCAGTTTCCAGGGCTGGTAAGGCACCGCATCGCTGAGCTTGTAGTCATCCCAGAGCCGCGCGCAAAAAGCCTCGTGCTCAGGCGTTACCTTTGCCAGATTTGCACGGGTCATCGTGTTACGCACCAGTGGCTCTGGTTTGATCGGGAACGGTTGCGTCGGCGACGTCCATTCGCCCGGTACTGTCGTTTGAGGAACCGGTCGCTCCTCCATGCCGAAAACCGGTTCGCCGGTATCGCGATCAAAAATGAACATCAGGCCCATCTTGTTCATCTGCACCACTGCCGGAATGGTCTTGCCTTCGCGCACCACGTCGATGAGCGTCGGCGCCGCCGCAATGTCGTAGTCCCAGATATCGTGGTGCACCAGTTGCTGGAACCATTTCATCTTGCCTGTCAGGGCATCAAGTGCCACCAGCGAGTCGCTGTAGAGATTGTTGCCGTGATGTTCCCCGCCCCAGTAATCGTTGCCGACCTTCTCGACCGGCACAAACACGGTGCCGCGTACCGCATCGACCGTGAACAGGCCCCAGATGCTCGGCGTAAAATCCTTGTCCGCGCTGCCGTCGAGCCAGCTTATGCGGTTGATGTCACCTGGCTGGGCTTTGAGGTAGAACGTCCAGATCAACTTGCCGGACACAATGTCCCAGCCCTTGACCGTTTCCCCGTGTCCCTGTTCCACGCCGCCTTGGGTGATCAGTACATTTTCATAAAAGGCAGCCGGCGACGTGGGTCGGAGGCCCGGGATCACGCCATCATCACCAAAACCTGGCACCAGCCGCCCGCTCGCCGCATCGATGGCCGCCAGACCTTTTGATGTCGTGGAGTAGATTCGCGGCCTGATCTGGTCGCTACCCGGCCAGTACATCGGCCCGCGCAGCGCCGTGCCGGCCGCACCGCCGCCACTCAGGAACCTGGACCGGGCGTCGGCTGCGGGCAGCGCGGGCGGTTCGTACTTCCAGATTTGCTCGCCGGTGACAGCATCCAGGGCGAATACGCCGTTCGGCGCGCTGAAATACATTACGCTGTCGATCACCATCGGTGCGCCGGCGAACCGGCCTGACTGGGTATGAAACGTCCAGGCTCGTTCCAGCCCGGTGACGTTCGAAACATTGATTTGTGCCAGCGTTGAATAGCGCGTGGCACCGGCGTCGCCCTGGTGGTGCAGCCAGTCCCTGCCCGCCGTTTCCTGCTCCTGCGCAACAACACTGGCAGTGAACAACGCCACTATCAATACCAGCCAGGACAACGGATACCGCTTGTTCATCTGATAGCCCCCTCAATCTTTTAACTTTCGACCCTGTTGACCCTGGCCGACGCCCTGCGGGTGGCCACGGCGCCCGGCTGCGAGCGCGTCCAACTGACCTTTCGGTGCGCCGGCCTGCCCTTGGCAAACTACCACGAACCAGTTCGTTCATAAAGCTTGTTACACTGTTTCCGGGCTGCTCCGAGAGTCGCCGCGGCCGCTATCAATCTTAAGAAGTTCCAAGATTTTGCATCGCAACGATTCCTGAGCGCTGGCATGCTAAAGTTTCGGCGCTTAAAAAAAATCAGCCGCCGGAGAGAAAATATGAAGCTTACGACACGAATTCTGGGCTACACCGTGATCCTGGCGTGCGTTATCAGCGCAGGCATCGCCGCGGCCGGATCGATCGACGAATCGATCGCAAACAGCCACCGCTCGGACGCCAATCGAGCGCGCGACGGCGAGCGCAAGCCTGACCAGGTGCTTGCCTTCGTCGGACTCGGGGCCGGTGAGCTGGTACTCGACTGGGGTTCTGGGGGCGGCTACTGGTCGGAACTCTTCAGTGGCATCGTCGGTGACGATGGCGCCGTCTTTGCGCAGCAAAATTCCGGTGAACGGTTCGACGCCCAGAAAGCCGCACTGACAGAGCAATATGCGCCATTCGGCAACATCGACCTCCTGCCCGTCGAGCGCGGCGCAAAAATTCCGCTGGCCGACGATTCCGTCGATACGGTCTTTCTGTCCTATATCTTTCATCACATGCACTTTGCAGCAGACTCAGGCGAGGAATTTCCAGCGTCGTCAGCCGCCATCCTTGCCGAATTTTTCCGCGTACTGAAGCCGGGCGGTACATTTATTGTCATCGAACATGCTGCCGCAGACGGTTCCTCGCGGGCGCAAAGTGCAGATTGGCATCGCACGCCGCCTGCGATGGCCAGGGCCGATATCACGGGCATGGGGTTTGAATTCGCCGGTGAAGCACCGGAAATATTTCATAACCCTGACGACGACCTGAAAAACAAATGGAGCGAGACGGGCCTGCGGGGCAATACCACGACATTTGTGCACAAATATCGCGTGCCGGGCCAGTAAATCGCTGGCGTGCGCCGAAGCTGTGACAGCCCGGGATAGCATCCAGACAGCAAACAGGAAGCAGGGAGCACTGGCGTGCAGTGCCCTGTTTCTGATGTTGGCAGCGTGCGTCAACGAAGGTAATACAGGACCAGGGGCCGAACCTGCGGCGACACCTGACAATGCGACCGTCAATTACTTCATGACGGTAGCGGGTCAGGCGGCCGGTTTTGACCACATAGGTCTGTACAACACCACCTGCGCGAGAATGGGCGATCCCACCGCGGGACGTGAGCGGCCACCGGAAAATCGCGAATCTCCGGACACCTGGGGCATGCAGCCGGCCAGAGTATTCGATAACGTCTACTGGCTCGGCGAGTTCCCTGCGTTCGAGTCCAATCCCGGTGCCTGGGCGGTGACAACATCCGAGGGCATCATCGTACTGGACGCACTATTCGACTACTCCGTCGAGGGACAGATTGTTGGCGGGCTCCGAAAAATGGGCCTGGATCCCGGCGACATCCGCTATGTTCTGATATCGCACGGTCACCGCGATCACTATGGCGGCGCACGATTCCTGCAGGAAAATTTTGCTGCCACTGTGCTTATCAGTGAGGCGGACTGGAACTTCATCAACGAGCGCGCCGCCGCGAGCGGCGACGATAGCGGTTTGCCGGACGCCGGCCTGGTGCAGTTCATTCGCGACGGTGACCGGTTCACACTGGGCGACACCACGTTCAATCTGTATGTGACGCCCGGACACACACCCGGCACTGTATCGTACACGCTGCCTGTGTTTGACAATGGCACAGCGCATATCGCCGCAGTCTGGGGCGGCTCAGGCCTGGCCTTCAGGGCGGATTCTGCGAAACAGCAAAAGCTCGAAGCGTTTCGCCAATACAATGTATCCGCGCTGCGCTTCCGTGAAATTGTCACTGCAGCAGGTGCCGATGTAATGCTCGGCAACCATTCCTACCTGGTACTCGCTGACGAAAAAAATGCCCTGCTTGCCAGGCGCCAGCCCGGCGACCCGAACCCGTACGTACTAGGCCGGGAAAAAACGGTCAATTACATGAATGTCGCGGTAGCATGCTCGGCCGCAGGCATGGCCAGCTTCAACTAGGGTTCAATACGAATTTATTCCGCAGCCGCTGCTGCCCGGGACGCCGCCGCAGTCGCGCGCGCTGCATCACCGCGGCGCCGGTAATGGGCCGCCAGTTGCGCCCATTGGCCGGCATTCGAAAATTCCGCTTCCGGCAAACCCGCGTATTGCAGCAGCAGCGCGAAATTCTCACCACGAGTGTCGACGTGCAGCTTCCTCGCGCTTGAATACTCAATAAGCATGTTGTCGTCAGTATTAATGGGACTGCCCGCGTCCATGCTTGCGATGTTACCAGCGTCCATCTGGTACAAGGCAAGCATGTCAACCACCGAGCGAATGTCGATACGGTCCAGTTCCAGCGCAATCGCGGGCTGACTCAGCAGCCGCATTGCCGCAGTTTCAGACGCCTGAAGCGGTGTGTCGGAACCGATCAGGACGAGGTCGTTGTACTCAATGGAGGCGTATACAAGCACATACCGGAATACTGCGCTGAAGGTCCCGAGTATCGATCGCAGGTCAGCACTGTCGAGACCGTAGATGGGTACCCATTGCGACCAGGCGCCACCTTGCCTGAGGCGCGATTTGCCAAGTTCCAGGAACTCGCGCGTGAACAGATTCGCAATACCGGAGATCCATGGATTGGACGGCTCGCTGACAATGGCATCGAAACTTCCTGGTGCCGCCAGCAGTAATTGGTTGCGAGCATCATTGAAAACAAGCTCGACGCGCGGGTCGGACAACACGGTGTGATTCCATGCATCGAAATAGCGTGCCGCGCGGCCGATCGCCGGCTCGAGTTCGACGATTTCCAGGCGTCTGAGTTCCGGTACCAGGGCAACGGCTCCCGCTGTCACGCCCGAAGCAAGTCCGATCACCATGACGTCTTCAGCTCGCTCGACGAATTGCATCGGCAGTAGGGCCAGTAACACCTGGGTGGGCATGTCATCGGTAGTCGAAGCATCGACCTTGCCATTGATTGCGAGCCAGCGGTGCGATGTGCCGATGTTCTGTGCCACCGTGACCACGCTCGACAGTCCCTCTTCGTAAAAAAGCAGCTCGTAAAGGTCAACGCTGTAGCGCAGGATTTCCTCCCGGCTATGATCTTCGAGGTTCGAAACATAGTGATACATGCCAGAGGTCATGAGCAGCGGATTCCACGGTGGCCGCTGGGTAACGAACAGGACTGTCATGCCTGCCAATGCGAGCGGCGACACCAGCGCCCAATATCGTTTCGATCTGCCCGCGGCGTACAGGGCAAGCACGCCGGCTGCGACCAGTCCGGCAGCGGCGCCGACCAGAACTGTGCCCTGCATGCCCAGCGTCGGCAGCAAAACAAATCCGGCAAGAAACGCACCTACTGCGGCGCCAATCGCGTTGACTCCGTACACGATACCGACGGGTCGCCCGAGATTCTTGCGCATGCCCACCACCGCGCGCACGGCGATGGGGAAATGCATGCCCATGAGGATTGCGGGCGGCGTCATCACCAGCCCGGCCAGCAGCAGCGAAACCCACCAGACCGCCGCAAAGCGCTGCGCGGCGCCGAACTGATCGAACAGATGCACATACCAGAATGGCAATTGCGGGTACAGGTACATCGTGACGTAGGCGAGCATTGCGATGCCGATCTCAACGACCGCGAAGCTGCGTAGCACCTGCGATCGCCCTCCTGCAAGCAGCATGCGGTCCGCGATTTGCCCGCCCAGTTTTCCGCCCAGCGCAATACCAAGCAAAAAGGCAATCAGCATTACGGCGAAGGTGTACGCGGAACTGCCCAGCAGCAGTGTCAACAGGCGTGTCCAACTCACCTCGTATACGAGCACCGCAAAACCGGCCAGGCCGATAGCAACGCAAACCACGATCATGAGCGGCGTCTGCCCTGCCGGGGTTTGCGTACGGTCTTCGGCGGCCACGTCGCCCGGCGACACCCACCGCCCGAGGGCGACCGCGGCAGTGCCGAGCAGCAGGTTTGCCGCGGCAGCGATCATGGTGGTGTGAAACATGCCGACTTGCGGCAGCAGCAGGAAACCGCATAACGCGATGCCCAGCACCGCGCCGCAGGTGTTGATGGCGTACAGAGTGCCGACACGATCGCCAGCGGTGCCGAGACGCAGAGTTGCGAAGCGCGCCAGCAGCGGCAGGGTGGCACCCATGGCAGCGGTTGGCGGCAGCAGCAATGCACTCACAAGGGCAAACTGGATAACGCCGAACACCAGCGGACCAGGCTGCAGCGCGCGCCATAAGTCCAGGTACACGGGAGTCAGCAGTGCGAGCAGCGTTGGCAGGACCAACGCATACAATCCGATGCCAAGTTCAAGAATGCCGTACGCGATCAGCGGCCGCGGCAGGCGGTCGGCGAAGCGCGCGATCGCAAAGCCACCGGCAGCCAGACCCGCCATGAAACCGGCCAGTAGTGTTGAAACGGCAAAGGTCGAGGTGCCGAATACGAGCTGCAACTCGCGCATCCAGAGAACCTGGTAGGCAAGCGCCGTGGCACCGGAGACGAAAAACAGCGGCAGCAACAACCTGACCGCGTTTTCCGTGCGCAATTGAATGGTTTACGGCCCCGTCACGAATCAGTTGAATACGATGGCATCGGCCTGCGCGTCAATCGCGGCCACGTCGATGCCAGGCACACCCTTCAGGCTTGCAAGGTCAGCAAATTTTCCATGTTCCTTGCGATAAGCGACGACCGCTTCAGCGTCCGCGACGGGCAACGCGAGCACCGCCGCAAGTTCGCGAGCACTGGCGCTGTTGATCCAGACCGCACCCCAGGTCTGCTTGAGAAATAACTTGATCTCTGCGAGTTGCTCCTCGGTTGCGATCGCCCCGCGGCCAACCATATCTGAAACCACGAAGTCCCACTGACTCGGCAACTTGCGCGGACCTGCAAATACCTGGTCCCAGCTGTGACAGGCCGATGCGCACACGACGCCGGTCACCTGCTCGCCATTGGCACCCGGGTCATCCTGCGCGGACGCCGTTACACTGGCGATCGCCAGGACAAAAACCACGGCCATCGCCCCGGACCAAAATCCTGGTGCTGTCACATCAGTCTCCACACACGCCCAAAGTCAGCATCGACACTATATAAATGGCAGCCTGAACGGCGGCTAAACAACGATACCGCTGCCGGACTGAGCGAGCGCCGTGCGTACGGTCAGCACGTCGCGTTTGAGCGCACCCAGCACGATTTTCCGTGGCAGCGTAAGAACCGAAAGGCCGCGTTCCGCGCCGCCGAGCGGATACTCGGCCTGTACGTCCATGATGCCGTTGAACCCCATCTCGCCGAGCACCTGCCCGTATCGAAACAGATCGACAACGCCTGTGCCGATGGCCGTCTCTGCCTGTCGCCAGCCCATGCCGCGGGCAAAATGTTCGCCGGCGAGCGGCAGCGGGATCCGGTCCAGCGGGTCGCCTTGCGCAGGCCGCGGTCCGCCAAAGCCGCGAAAGCGCTGACCAGCAGCCCCCGGTGGCTCAGGATTCGGGCCCGGGAAAGGGCCGCCCTGTTCGGTCAGGCCACCGAGGTCCTGAGTCCAGGTTCGATCCTTCCAGCTGAGCGTGTCCACCCAGGCGCCAGCGGTTCTGAACAGGGTTTCCCACATTGGTCCGTGCTGCGACATATGGCCGGTATCCCAATGCAACGCCACCTGTTGCGGATCAAAGTCCTGCAGCACGTAGAGCAGGTCCCAGACCACGCTACCGACCGACGACGCCCCGGAGCGCGTGTGGTACAGCAGTCGCGTGCCATGGCGCTCGTTGAGTTTTGCAAATCGTTCGACCTTGCGCTTGATCGCATCAAGCTGCGGCATGATGGGCTGGCTCAGATCGTAGCGATCGGTGCCGAGCCAGTAGCGGCTGATACCCAGATCGGCCATCGTGGCAACGAGACGCTCAACGTCCGCATCGACGTCGGTCTGGTTACCACCACGAATTGCGAGCACATCAATACCGCCGGCGCGCATGGCCTTGACGAAAACCGGCAGGTCGCTACGCAAAGTGGCCTGTTGCACGTGCGCGGTCTCGCCATCCTGCACCGTCAGCATGAAGCTCTTGCAGGTCAGCTCCTGGCAGGCAGTGACCAGCTCCTCGGGCGTACGCAACCAGTGCAGGCAGCGCGAGTACGCGAGCAAGGGAATGTTTCGCGTGACTGCGGCCGACGCTGGCGCCGGCACCGCCTCGGCCAACGCTCGATTGGTGGTCGCGCCGCCGACCAGGGAGGCCAGCAGAGCCGAGTTCAGAAAATCTCGTCGATTCATGATTCTGTCCTCCGGTTACGGAAGTCTGTAGGCAATAATTTTTGCGACGCCGGGCGGTCTGGCCGGAATATTGAAATCATCGTCCCCGCCGCCCGCAATCGCGACCACGTACTGTTTGCCGTCACCGCCCAAATAACTCATTGGCGTTGCACGCGCGTTCACCTCGACATTCACCGACCAGATTTCCTCGCCGGTGTCGGACCTGAGCGCGCGAAACCTGGCGTCGTTGGACGCACCGATAAACACCAGTCCGGCCGCAGTTGCCAGCGGGCCGCCCGCCGCCGTGGCGGTACCGGTACCGGTAATGCCCATCGCGGTCAATTCCTCGTATTCACCAATCGGCACCTGCCACTTGATGTCACCGCTCGCCGTGTCGATCGCGAAAAGCTGGGACCAGGGCGGCTCCTGGCACGGATAGTTGTTCGGTCCCACATAGAACGAGGTCGGAATCTTTGACTTGCCAAAGGATTGCAGTCCGTTGGATACCCGAGTCTGCAGCTGCGCAATCACACCCAGGTCACGCGTGTTGACGAACAGCAGCCGGCGCGCATTATCGGCCGCTACGCCTCCCCAACTGCCGCCCCCTTCGGATCCTGGCAGGGCCAGGCTCGGCAACATGCCGTAAGGCGTATGCGGCCCGGCCTGCACCGAGCGATCATAAAGCTCAGTGCAGTATTTCGTATGCTCTTCGGAGTACTCGGTCCACACCTCATCCCGATCCATCGAGTGGCGCGACAATGGTGGTGGCTTGACCGGGAATGGTTGCGTCGGCCAGGCTGAATCACCCGGTGCGTCCGTGGCTGGCACTGGCCGTTCCTCGACACCCCAGATCGGCTCGCCGGTGATCCGGTTCAGGACGAACAACAGCCCCTGCTTCGTGATCTGCGCCACCGACGGCACCGCTGCGCCGTCGACAAACGTATCCAGCAGTGTCGGCGGCGCCATGATGTCGAGGTCGAGGTTGTCGTGGTGCGCCACCTGGAAATACCAGGCCAGCTCTCCGGTTTCGGCGTGCAGCACCAGCAGCGAACTCGAGTACAGGTTACTGCCCGGTCGTGAACCGCCAAAATTCTGGTCGGTAGGATTACCCAGCGGGAAAAATACCAGGCCGCGCTCTGCGTCGACGGTCATCGGCAGCCATACACCCGGGCCGCGCCGGTCCTGCCAGCCATCCATGCCCCAGGTACCGAAGTTTGCTTCGCCTGGCCGCGGCACGAGGTGGAAACGCCAGAGTTCCTCGCCCGTAATCAGGTCGAACGCGCGCGGGTCCCCGGGAATGCCATAGCGGCCCTGCTCACCCGTGCGGCCGCCGACGATGGCCATGTTCTTGTAAATGGCTGGTGGCGCTCCGCCCTGCCAGGGTCCCTGGAACTTGTCCATGACGCCGGCCGACAGGTTAATCACGCCCAATGCGCCCGGGATCGGTTTGCCACTTGCCGCGTCGAGCTGCACCAGGAATCCGTCCTGGGTATGCAGCAGGATGCGCGGCGCGTGCGAGCCGCTTCCCGGCCACCAGGCGAGGCCGCGGTTGGCAATGGAGGTGCTCTCGCCGAGGCCAGCGACCTCGCGCAGGTCCGTCGCCCAAATGTCCTCACCGGTACTTGCGTTGATTGCCGTGATGGTCGTGAAACCGTTTCTCGGGAAGTACATCACGTTGCCAATCATGATCGGGGTCGTGTTATAGCCGCGGCCTCCGCTGATCGGCTCCAGTTCATAGATCCAGGCAACCTCAAGGCTGGCGACGTTGTCGGGTGTGATCTGCGTCAGCGGTGAGTACTTGGCGCTACCGAAATTGTTAGGGTGTGGCCAGTCGGTCGGGCTCTGTGCCCAGAGTGAAGGCGGCGTCAGCAGCACGACCACAAAAGCCAGCAATGACCTGCCGGTGTTGCTCATAGTTGACTCTCCAGTTTGGTCCGGCGGCGCGTTTGCGTGCAGCGGCAATGTTGTAGCAAACGTACCTTCGGACACACAAGCACTAACGTGTTGCAACCAACAACATTCAAAATAAACCAGCGCCCGCTAGGGGGCGCTGGTCCATGCACTGCATCTAGCGATTACTCAAAGCGCTTGCCGAGCTCCATGCGCCACATGCGACCGAAAGGATTGTGCACATCCGAGTCAAAGGCGGCGGTGCCATTAAGCACTATCGGCGGATCCTCGTCGGTCAGGTTCTGCGCACTCAGGGTAACGCGAACACCAGACCAGAAACCGCGGTTCGCTGGCGCTGTGTAGCCCACGACCAGATCGTAGGTCGTCCAGGAACCGACGTTCTGGTCGCCCAGCGGGGTGCCGCCGACTGTCGGCCGCTGGTCATTCAGGTAGCTGCCCTCGATCCGGGTCGTAAACGCGGCAGACCAGTCGGCATTCGCCCAGTTCAGGCGCAGATTGGAACGCCTCGAAACCTGCCAGCCAATGCGATCCAGGATGTCGAAGGTGTCGCCACCCGAGATCAGGGAGCGTTCCAGGTCGAGAATCTCGGCCACGTTGACGCTGGCGCGCCAGGAACCGATGCTCGTGTCCCAGTCGTAGTACAACTGGAAGTCCACGCCGTTCTGGAACACCGAGCCGACATTCTGTTCACCCGTGTCGATGACCGCCACCGTATCGCAGTCATTGCTGTCGCCTGCAAAGCGTGTGCCTTCAAGATCCAGCCAGCGGGTGAGCTCGGGATCATAGGTGGTCAGATCGCCAGCCACGCAGGTTGCCGGCTGGTTGATTGGATAGATGTAAGGCTCGTAGATCGCATAGTTCTCGGGCGAACTCAGGGCCGTGGTTGCGTTCGGCAGTGCCTCGATACGATCCTCGTATTCGACATCGTAGTAGGTCAGCTGCACGGCCAGGCCGTCCAGCTGCTGTGGTGTCCAGTCGAATCCGAGCGACCACATCCTTGCTGTTTCCGGTCCCAGACTCGGGGTCCTGCCGCTGCGTGTGAACACGTGCGACTGGTTGGTCGCAGGGTTGGTCACCGGGATCGGGATGCCGCCATTATTGGTGTAGTTGGTCTGCGACAGCACGCTGTTTACGCCCGGGTTCATCTGTGTAAGCGACGGTGCACGGAACGCTTCGCCGGCACTGGCACGCAGACTCAGGCTGTCGTTGAGTACCCAGGTCAGGCCCAGTCGCGGGTTGGTCGTGGTACCAAAATCCGAGTAGTCGTCACGGCGCGCCGACAGGCTCAATGACAAGCCTTCGGTCAGCGGCGCATACAGCTCGCCGAACTGCGAACTGATACGCCGCGTGATATCCGTATCACGCAGCCAGTAGAGGCGCTTGTCGTAGTAACGCACGGTCTGCGGCAGTCCGAGCCAGTGGTCCGCGTCGCTGAATTCAACACCCACGTTGAGCCGCGCAGTGCCGCCCGGCAGTTCAAACACCGGGCCTTCAAAGCGCGTGTTGATGCCCTGCAGATGCTGGTCGGCAAAACGCCAGGTCCAGCCGACCAGGTTTTCAAAGCCTGGCTGATTCACGTCCGTGAGGTAGGGATTGAACCACTCGGGATCGTTGACCCACCAGTTATAGTTCAGGTAACCCGCGGGAGTACCGGCCGGGTCATTGGTCAGCGCGGCATTGTTGGCCTCCGGCCGGTTGATGTCCGCACCGTGCGTGCGGCCATAGAACACCGAGCTGTTCATCTGCCATTCGCCGATATCGATGCGCAAATCCACGTAATGGTTGATGGTCGAGACGTAGGGTTCCGCCGTGTATGGCACGCCATTCTCCGGCATGCTGACATGCACAAACTGACTGCCGGCCGGCAATCCCGGAACGAAGTAAGGGCCCTGGGTTTCCGCTCGTACCTGCACGCGATTCCACGACACGTTCTCGGCCTCGCGCTTGCTCCACAAACCGGTGTAAGTCAGCTGCACGTTTTCCGCCGGCTCGTAATTGGCACGCAGAAACAGGCTTTGGCGCTCCAGTGCCGCATTGAAATACGTATAGTCCCCGCGGTCCGCCACGTAGTCGTCAGCATTTGCAGGGGTAATGAGTATCAGCTCGCTCGCCAGCGGGATGCGGAACGTGCGGCTTGGATCATTGGGGTCGGCAACGATCTGGCCAACGAAGTCCGTCGGCACAAAGTAGTCATTATTGCCCCGTGACAGGATCGGGTTATTGCCGGAGGTCGGCGTGTTCAGCCGATTGTCGTTGCCGCCAAAGGCCCTGAGGTCCTCCATCAGGTAGGCGCGCTCGTTGGTGCGCATCTCGCCCTGGTCCTCGTAGCTCGCGCCGACAATGACGTTGAATTTGCCGCGGCTCATGCCGCCGACCAGTTCAATCTTGGACGAATCGTAGACACCGGACTGGCCGCTGAGCTGCACGTCCAGACCTTCGAACTCGTCGCGCATAATGTAGTTGACCACACCAGCCACTGCGTCGGAGCCGTACACCGAAGACGCACCGTCCAGTACCACTTCCACGCGCTCGATGGCGGCAAACGGTATCGCGCTCGGATCGGGCCCGATTTCAGACACACCCTGGCTCGCCATGCGATGACCGTCCAGCAGTTGCAGCGACGCATTGCTGCCGAGACCGCGCAGGTTCAGGCCGGAACTGCCAGAATCGTTGCCGCCATCGGCAGAGGCAACACCGGAACCGATCTGCGAGCCCTGCGGCAGGGTGGTGATGATTTCTGCAGCATCGCGCACTGGCGATTGCAGCAGTTCAAAGCGCGGGATATCCAGCACCTGTGAGCCGACCGGGGCCACACCGCGAATGCCGGTACCGGTCTGGGTGCCCGTTACGACGACCTCCTCTATCCGGTCGCCAGCGGCCGCGGCATCTTCGCCAGCCTGCTCCTCGGCCTGTTGCGCAACGGCCCAGCCTGGCGCGGCCAGGAGCAAAGCGGCCACAACTTGCAGCACGCATTTGAACCACGATTGAACGAGATGAGATATTTTGTGCATTTGGCTATCCCCCACTTTGTATAGTCAATGTCAGGAAACCGGCTTTCAGGCGCGATAATCCATGGGATCAATGCGGCCCGGTTCTCCAGCCCTTAGCTGTCAGACTAGCGGGGCGCAAGCATCATGGCATTGGCCGAGCATGCATAAGAGATTGTCTGAATGCGTACACTTATCCGGCAGCTTTGCAGCAGGCCTATTTCATGGCGCGCGGTTCCGGTCCGTCGTAGCTGACCGGGATCCGGATGCGCATGGCGCGCTCCCGCGTGTATTCCTCCATGACATGCGCTGACAGGCCTGCGACACGTCCGATAATGAAAACAAGCTTGGCAAACAGTGGTGGAAATCCGAGATCAAACAGTACTGCCGCCAGCGCGCCATCCAGGTTAACCGGCATCGGCTTGATCAGTTCCGCGACCGCCGACTCAAGTGCCTCGACGAAGGCAACACCGCCGCCTGCGACGCCGGTTTCACGGGCCAGTGCAAATAGCACCGCGGTGCGCGGGTCTGCCGTATGCACACGGTGACCCATGCCGGGCAAACGCTCACCACGCGCGCGCGCATCGGCAACGATTTTGCGCGCCGCCTGCGGCATCGAGAGCCCGGCATCGCGCGTCAGCGCCAGTCCTGTTTCGACCAGCTGCATACAGGCCATCCCGGCACCGGCATGCGCATCGCCGATTGCCAGTACGCCGGCGCCAACGGCCGCCTCGGGTGCGCTGCGATTCGCGGACGCGACCAGGCGCGCAGTAGCCACCGACGGCGACCCTGGACCGTGGTCTGCTACCGCCACCAGTATTGCATTCAACAGGCGCTGTTCAGCAGCATTGGGGAGCTGTCCCTTGTGCAGCAGAAACACAGTTTCTGTGTAGCTGGCTTTGGTCATGAGCTCCGCAACATCGTAGCCGCCAATACGAATACTGTTTTGCGCTGTTTGTGTAATGCTGCTTTTCCAGGTTTCCACCGTCTGTATCTCCCGTAACTCAAATGACGCCGGCTGCACGAAACTCCGCCAGCTGCCGCGCCGACAACCCCAGCTCGTTGCAGTATATCGCTTCGTTATGCTCGCCCAGTGCGGCACCACACCAGCGAATCTCGCCGGGCGTCGCCGACAGCCGCGGGATAGCATTATGCATGCGCACATTTGCAGCGCCGTCTGCAACATCGACGAGCAAATTGAGTGCCTGCCAGTGTGGGTCGGTGTCGATGTCCGCAATGCTCTGCACCGGGCATGCGGTCAGGCCGTTGTCACGAATGATCTGCAAGTTTTCGGCCAGCGTCCTCACCCGGATGGCATTACCGATAGCGTCATCCAATTCGGTCGCATGTTGCACTCGCGCCTCGTTGGTCGCAAAACGCGAGTCTTGCAGCAGCTCACCGAGCCCATAACTGGACAGAAACCTCTGCGCCATCTTCGGTGTCGAACCGCTCACCGCAATCCATCGGCCATCACTGGTTGCATAGCAGCCGCGAGGAGCTGAATTCGTCGAACGGCTGCCGCTGCGGCCACGCACTTTTCCAGCGCTGCGGTATTCTGCGGCGGTCGGGCCGAGTACCGAAAATATCGATTCGAACAGGGACACATCGATGACCTGCCCTGGGCCGCCGTGGGCTTCGCGATGACGCAGGGCGAAGGCAATTGCGTTCGCGGCATACAGCCCGGATACCATGTCCGCAATCGGCGCTGCAGGCAGGATTGGCGCGCGGTCCGGCTCGCCGGTCATCGCGGCGAGCCCGGAGCCCGCCTCCACCAGCGACCCGAACCCGGGCCGCTCGCTGTCCGGGCCATCGCGGCCCCAACCCGAAACACGCAACAGGACAAGATCCGGATGTGCGGCAGAGAGCTCGTTCCAGCCGAGTCCCCAGCTCTCCATCGTGCCGGGCAGGAATGACTCCATCAGCACATCAAATTTCGGCAGCATCTGCAGCAACAATTTGCGGCCGGCTTCTGCTGCAAGGTTCAGCGTGATGCAACGCTTGTTGCGGCCATAAACCTTCCACCACAATGACTGGCCGCCGGTGGTCCACTGTCGCAGTGGATCCCCCTTACCCGGTTGCTCGACCTTCACCACGTCGGCACCGAAATCTGCGAGCAGCATTCCGGCCATCGCCCCGGCCACCATGCGGCTCAGGTCCAGTACGCGGATACCGTCGAGGGCATTCATGCGTCGACAGCGACCTTATAAAAAGGTCGGCGAATTATAGAACCTGCCAAATATCTCCGCTTCCGACGGCTTGTCCTCTGCAATAGTGCGACTCACCCAGGTCGTGTTCAGGTAATGTTTGGTGGTGACATTTTCGCTGATGATATTGCCGCCCCAGGTACCGCAACCGAGCGACGGTGTCATTGGCATGCCATTGGTAAACGAGCCGGCGTTGCCGTGAACATTCGGCTGCCGCACCATGATGCGGCTCACCGGTGCCATCAATGCCAGCTGCTCGATATGGTCGTCATTGTACGAGGCAATGCCGCAGGAGTGACCTTTGCCGCCTACTTCAAAAATCTTCGCGACCATTTGCAACGCATTCTCGAAGCCGGATTTGTACTTGAATACTGCCAGCACCGGTGACAGTTTCTCGCCGGAAAACGGGTGCGCCTTGCCAATCTCATCCTGCTCGACAAAGATAAACGTCGCGTCACCAATATCGAGGCCAGCCTTGGCGGCAATTTCCGAGGCGCGGCGTGCCACGGTATCGATGAGCCGATGGTTGTCGCTGTCCCACATCACCGCCCGCAGCCTTGACTTCTCTTCGTCGTTGCAAAGGCAGCCGCCCTCCTTCTGCAGTTGCGCGATCATCCGATCATAGAGGGTCTCCTCGATGACGAGATTGCCATCGCAGGAGCAGCCCGAGCCGTTATTGTGAATCTTGCTGATACGGGTATTGCGTGCAGCCTCCTCGACGTTGGCGGACTCATCCACCACGACCGTGGCATTACCTGCACCAACACCATAAGCCGGCTTGCCTGAACTGTAGGCGGACTTCACCATGGCAGGGCCGCCGGTAGCGATGGTCAGGTCGCAGATCGACATCAATTCCTGTGCGAGCGGAATGCTCGGCCTTGCAAAGCACTGCACCAGGTCCTCGGGTGCGCCGGCCGCGCGCAGCGCCGCACGCAGGATACGGCTGGTTTCCAGCGCGGTCTTAACACTGGCCGGGTGCGGCGAAAAAATCAGGGCATCGCGGCACTTCACGGCATTGATGGCCATTCCTACCATGGTGACCACCGGGTTTGTCACCGGCAACAATCCGGCGATAACGCCGACAGGCTTGCCGTATTTGACGATGCCCTTTTCCGCAATTTCGTCGATCACGCCGACACTCTTCTGGCGCAGTGCATCTCGAAGTATGCCCATGATTTTGAAACGCCGTGTTACCGCACCATCGGCATTTCCCATCTTGCTTTCAGCCACCGCCATTTCCGTCAGCATCACAAACGTTGCTTCATTTGCGGTCGCCCAGGCGACGGCGCGTGCCAGGTCGTCCAGTTGCTGCTGGCTGTAATCTTCGATGACTCGCATGGCCGCCCGCGCCGCATCCAGTGCCGATTGCGCGAGTTGCTTTTCCTCGGCCGTAATTTCTCTGCCCATCACATTCTCCGCACCGGCATCGCAAATTCGCCGGTTGGCTGAAACCTAACACAGCTTATGGTATGCGAACGACACCGACATTGAATTGGCCCTGCGCGAACAATTGCAGGAGCGTGCGAGAACTGAGGCTACAGTCGCGATTAATGCGAGGTATTGCGGAACGCGCCCGGGGGGCAGCCGAAAAATTCGCGGAAGCGTTTTGAGAAGTGGCTGGGATCCCGAAACCCACTACGCCAAGCAATTTCTGCCACAGAAATACTGGCAAAGCGCGGATCCTTCAGCATTCGTTCCGAACGCTGCAACCGGATACGCATGAGTTCTCGACAATACGTCGTATTTTCACGCGCCAGGATCTTGTACAGATAACGCGGCGAAATCGACAGCGCATTGGCCACGTCTTTCGCTTCGAGCTCCGGTACATGCGACAAGTCTTCGAGAGTCTTTTGCAGCCGCGCATATATTCTTCGGCAATGAGTCGAATTGCCACTTTGGTCCCGGCCAATGGCAAGCGCCAGTGCACCGGTCAATTGTTCCGCGCACAGGTCCGACATGCCGTCGATTTCGTCTGCGTACGAATGTGCGTCCCGCAACGTTGCCGCCAGAGTCGCGCTCCACGGCGTACCACGCCGGATCGGGCGCGCGACACAATCCTGCGGGCTCGGCAACCAGCGCTCCAGCCACTCCACCGGAAACTGCAGGCTCACATGGCGGGTTTCTGCGCGCGAGGCAACCGTATAACACTCGCGGCTGTCCAGCAGCACAAAGTCTCCGGATGTCAGCACGCAGGTGCGTCGATGCTGCTCCGCGACCAGTTGTCCGCGCTGCACATAGTTGAGGTTTATCCGCGCTACCGGACTGCGCGCAATGGCTGCTTCCGACCGGGTCACGGTGTGCCCGGTGCTGATATCCAGTCGACTCAGGCGCAGCGGACCAAGGCTGTGCTGCTTTAGCTGCGCGTCAAACAGGGACTCGCGCGCCTCGAATTTCAACTCAAAAATTGAATTGCGCAGGGTCTCATTCCAGAATTCCAGCCGCTTGCCGCCATCGACACCCGCGGTCGTCCAACACTGCTGGTTACGCATGACCTTGCCCCCGAAAGATTGCTGCGAAGCTGGGCCTGCACGCCCTGTACCAACAAGTACATTACTCGCCGCGACGGAGAAAGCAAGCCTGACCGGCTCCGGCATCAACGGCTGGGTGCGGTGTAATGCACTTATCTGGTTACAAGGTCCCACCTATGGCAACGGCTGCGCGCCTGGACGCGGCTATCCGGTGGCGGTGCTGGCCTCGCGCGATTGCCCGGCAAGGCTCGCGATAACGAAACTGACAAAGGACAGGAGCATGACCAAGGCCACGCTGGCGAAGCCATGCTTCGGCACCCACCAGCCGAGGCTGGCCGCGAGCCCCAGTTGCTGCGCGAGGAAAAAGTAGATGCTGCCGACGATCGAGACGCTGACGCTGGCTATGACACCGGCCGTATTGGCCCGAGGCCAGTGCAATCCCAGTACCAGCGTCGGCACTAATGCGGCAGCGTGCAGGCCGAAACCAACGGCTCCAAGCAAGGCGATAAACTCACCTGAGACCAGCGCCACAACACCGGCGACCAGGCTTACGACGGCGGTCCAGGTGCGCGCCCAGAACAGCGGATTGCCGACCGGGCGATTCAGGCTGAGCGGAATATCGCGGGTGAGGGTGGCGCTGGCAACGTTGAGGAAGATGCTGGCGGTACTGAGGATCGCGCTGATGACGCCCGCGAACGCAATACCAGCCAGCCAGCGGGGCGTGTACGTAGCAAGAAAGACCGGTGCTGCCTCGTCTGCGGCATCCAGCGGTGGCAGGTCACCGGTAGCAACGTGAGCGCGAACGGCAAAGCCGACCGTCATCCACAACAGGCTCCCGATCATGTAGGCAATAGCCGCGAGCAGCACTCCATTACGAATCTGGCCGGGGTCCGAAACCATGAGAAACCGGCTGGTGCTGTGCGGCATCCCGGTGATGCCGACGGTGAACACGAAAAACCAGCTCAGTGCGAGCATGGCCGGTGCTGTACCCCAGGGGCCAACCAGTGTGGGGTTGTCGCTCGCGACGGCAGTAATAATTTCCGCCATGCCGCCGCCGCTCGCCAGCGCAAACAGGAAAATTGCGGCGCTCGCGCCAAGCATGATCAGTCCCTGGAAAACCTCGGTGCGAATACCTGCGACAATGCCACCAACGAGCGGATAGATCGTGATAACGAAGAGTGCTATCGAAAACGCCTGGACGTAACTGATCTGGAACACGCTTTCGAGGATGACAGCCGCCGCCAGCATCTGTGCACCGAGGTAAGCCAGCACGCCGAGCAAGATCCCGATCGCAACGGCGAAGCGGGCGGCCTGGCTATTGAACCGCTTGTGCACGGCATCCGGAATGGTAAATACGTCCGGACCTGCGTAAGCCTGAAGTTTGCGCCCCACCAGCAGGAACGCAAGCGGAATACCGAGGCCACCGGCAAAGGTCATCCACAAACTGGCGCTGCCCATGGAGTACACCAGCCCGGGACCGCCCACGAAACCAAAACCGCTCATGATGCTGGCAAATGTTGCGAGACCAAGCACGAACCAGCGCAACTTCTGCCCGTAGGCGAAGTACTGTTGTTGCGTCCTGGCTTCCCAGTAACTGTGCACGCCAATTGCCACTGTCGTCGTCAACGTCAGCAGCATCATCGAAATGATCACCGGGTCCCTCATCGGGAGTTGTTCCCGGAATCGATCAGGCGGTCAAACAGCAGCACAAAGGCCAGACCTATCGTAAACAGTGCCGGTATCCAGATGCCGTACACCAGCGACGCGGTTCCCGGATGGAAACCCAGCACCGTGTCGGCCGTCGTCGTGACGATCACCGATTCGTTCACCAGCACGCCGGTCATGCCCAGGGCCAGGCCGAGGAAAACCAGTAATGCTGCCAGCCAGGTACGGCGATCACCAGGCCTGATAAAGCCAATACCGGCAAGCACACCCAGCCAGGTCACAAGCGCGTAAGCAAACACCCAGTGCGCACCGGTCAGGCCGGATACCAGCAACACCAGCACGATCACAAACAGCAGCGCAACGACCTGATCGATCCCGGCAATACCCTTAGTCATTGCCGTGTGCCAGGAAGTCCGCAATATCCCAATAGCCTGTGCGCGGCATCGGCACGTCACCGCGGGTGCGAACCTCCAACAGGTATGGCTCATCCGCTGCAAATGCCTTGGCCAGGGCCTTGGCCAGGTCTGCGGGTTGTTCGACCCGCGCGGCTTTCAGCCCGAAAGACTCCGCCAACAGCAGGAAGTCAGGATTGTAGGGCTTGCCATCCGGCGTGGTGAACTCCGTACCGTAGGCGTTGTTGAAATAGGTGGTGCCGACTGTCCGAATCGTTGAGAAGCAAAAATTATTGAAGATGATCCACAGCACTGGAATGCCCAACTCGACGGCCGTCGTCATTGCGCCGGCTACTGACAGGAATCCGCCGTCACCGACCAGCGCCGCCACTTTGCGATCGGGCAAGCCGATCTTGGCGCCGATCGCCGCGGCCGGCGCAAACCCCATCGTTGCCATACCGCCACTGGTGATGAATGTTTGTGGGTGTCGCGCCACCAACTGCTGCCCGGCTCCATTCTTGTTCCAGCCAACATCGGTAACGAAAACGGTGTCCTCCGGCGCCGCCCGCGAGATCTCGGCCAGCAAACGCGCAGGATGTATCGGCATGCCTGCATCCGCCTGGGTTGTGGCCAACTCCTTGTTCCAGGCATCGCGTTGCCGTTGCAGACTGGTGAGGCGTTCATT
This sequence comes from Gammaproteobacteria bacterium, assembly GCA_029884455.1. GTDB lineage: Bacteria > Pseudomonadota > Gammaproteobacteria > Steroidobacterales > Woeseiaceae > UBA1847. The sequence continues at coordinate 78,939 of JAOUHU010000004.1, forward strand.
CGATCGGCTGTTCGGCGCTGATGTCTCGTGCAAAGATGCCGCGATCGCAGCGAGCGTCGCTTTGGCGTCGCCAACAATGCCAACCTCGACCGGATAAATCTTGCCAATTTCTTCCGGGCTGATATCGAGCTGGATCAGCCTGCTTGGCGGAATCGAAAACGTGTGTCCCGGTATCCACGAACTGCAATCGGCCTCGCCGAAAGCCGTCCCAACCGCGAGAATAACGTCCGCGCCAAGCAGCGCCTCATTGGCCATGCGCGTGCCCCAGATGCCCGCGGAACCACAGGACAGCGCGTGGTCCTCCGGAAACACGCCTTTCGCCATGAGCGTCGTTGCGACCGGCGCATTGAGTTGCTCGGCAACCGCTCGCAACTCCTCCCAGGCTTCCGACAACATTACCCCGTTGCCGGCAAATATGGCTGGCGATTTCGCGCTGCGCAACAGGCCGGCGGCGCGCTGGATGCCCTCTGCGTCACCAGGGCTGCGACCGTAGCCGGGCCGGCGGGACCTGGTCTGCTGGTTCGGCGGGTCAATATGCGCAGAAAACACGTCCATTGGAATATCGAGCAGCACCGCACCCGGGCGCCCGGTCTGCGCCACATTCAAGGCCCGCGGCATAACGTCGACCAGCAATTTGGCATCGTCAACACGCCACACACGTTTGCAGATCGGGCGAAACATGTCGCCTTGCGAAGCATCAGCGTGAAAGCGAATACCCTGGTGTGGCTCACGCGCATGATGGTAAGACGGCGTGTTGCCTGCAAAAACGACCATCGGCGTCGAATCGGCAGCGGCTGTTGCCACGCCGGTCAGGGTGTTGGTCAACCCTGGCGAGAGGTGCACATTCAGGACGGCGAGCTTGTGGGTTACCCGGAAATACGCATCTGCAGCATGTGCCGCCATCTGTTCATGGCGAAAGGACACAAATTCGATTCCCAGCCGGTGGCAGGCATCGATCAGGGCATAGTTGGTATGGCCGCACTGGCCGAACACCTTGCTTACGCCTTCCTGGCGCAGGCATTCCGCCATGTACATTGCGCCGGTCACGCGCGCGGCCGTTGCATCGTCAGGGCCTTTCTTTTGACCCGCCAGTTCCTCGTCGATCTGTGCGCTCATTTTGAAGTATCCATTATGTCGTTCTTCGCCTCGTCGCCATGACAAACGACGCCCGAATACTCCTATGAAACTACACACCGCCGGGCAACGTGACAGTAGTCCGGTGAGAACCATTATTGGTCCGAACGTGCACCATGGGCCATGGCGCAGCATGGCGGGCCCCGATTTCGCGCCTATTCAACCAAAATAAGCCCGGTCGCCTGCGGATTTGTGCAGTCGTTGAAGAAGAACTCGCCGGCTGACGTAAACGTATAACCCTGCGATTCGCCCGGCTGCAAGGGCCCGATGTCGAACAGACCCTCAAAGAACTGGGACGCACAGTGCGGGTCCTTATTACCTTCCGGGTTTCGAAACACGACGGTCGTGCCGACCGGTACGCGCATGATTTGCGGCGCCATCGCGCTCGACAGCGACGATTCCTCTGCGCCCGGGGCGTTGCCCAGACTGTCCCAGGTCCTGGCCAGAAGGACCGTGTTATTGACCAGCTCTCCAGCCACGGCATTGCCAAGAATCGGCTGGCGCACCGGCGGTGGCTCGGGGGCTTCCGCCTGCGGCAATTTGCCATCGAGCCTGAATGCCCACAAATAGTCGCCCCGCGGAGAATTGTAAGGCAGGCCATTACCACCGGCGAAAACCGCGACATATTGCACCCCATCGACCCGGTAAGTAATCGGACTGGTGTGCACCCCGGCGCCGGTTTGAAACCGCCACAACTCGCTGCCATCCGCGGCACTCAGGCCGAGCAGATTGCCGTCCGGCATGCCGAGGAACAGCAGGTCGCCGGCGGTCGACAGTATGCCGTTGCCATGCGCAACCGACCATTTGAGGTCGCGCGCCCAGACGATCGTGTTGCTGTTCGGATCCTTGGCAACAAGCCTGCCGCTGCGCATTTCGCCGGGCGGCCTGAAGCCAACTCCACCGGCCGGCACCGAATGCGCCGAATTGATCAGCCCTGCGCCGATATAGAGCAGTCCGGTCTTGCTACTGAAGGATTGGGCACTCCAGTCCGCGGCACCGCCGACACCCGGTGACTTGACGATCGGGAAATCGGTATGCGGTGTAAACAGGCAACCCACACCGTAGTTCGGCGGCGCGCGCGTCGCGTCGCTGGCATCGCGATCGGCACAGATGGGAATGATCGGATCACCGACAGGATACGGTTGCGTCGGCCAGGTATGCTGCGCCGCTGCCTGCGGCACCGGTCGTTCCTCGATACCCAGCAGCGGCTTGCCGTCGACGCGGTCCAGGATATACGTCAGGCCGGTCTTGCTGCCATAGATGACAACCCGTCTCTGCTCGCCATCGACCTGCAGATCGGCAAGCACGGGCGCCATGACATTGTCCAGATCCCAGATATCGTGGTGCACGGACTGAAAGTGCCAGCGTCGCTTACCGGTCTTCGCCTCCAGGGCGACGATCGAGTTGGCGAACAGGTTTGCGCCCGCCCGGTTGGCGCCATTGACGGCACCGCCGGCCCGGTTTCCGCCGGCGGATCGCGGGTTGCCGAAAGTCCAGTAAACCAGTCCGAGGTCCGGATCGATGGCCGGGTGCATCCACGGCGCAGCACCGCCGTCCTGCCAGCTGGTGCCCGCCCAGGTATCGTTGCCGAATTCACCCGGTCCGGGTGTGCCATAGAACTTCCACACGATCGCACCCGTTTTCGCATCCAGTGCCACCGCGACACCCCGAGCTCCGTCGTTGGTGCCGACGTAAACCATGCCGTCGAAATAGACCACTGCAACTTTCATCTGCGCGGATATGCCGGGCTCGTCGAGTATTGTCTCCCAGACAGGCTTGCCGCTTTCCTGGTCCAGCGCAATGACGCGTCGCTCAAAGGCATTGGTAAAGACCATGCGCTGGCCCACGGCGACGCCGCGGCGAAGGGACGTGCCATAGCCAGGCGCGTAGCGCCATTTGATCTCTCCGCTGGCACCCTCAACGGCATATACACTGCCTTGCGTCGTTTCCACAAACAGCACGCCGTCGACCGCCACGGCGGTGCTTTGTTGCGGCAACGGCGGCGATTCCGGTTCCAGACGGATCTGCCATTGCGCGCCAAGCCGCGAGATATTCGAACTGTTTATCTCTGACAAAGATGAATAATTCTGGTTGCCCAGATTGCCGCCGACCTTCGGAAAATCATCTGCCGGAACCTCGCAGCACGATACGGCCGCCGATATGGATGACGCTGTCGTCGCAATTGCCATGAAGACAATCGCCAGTGGCCGGCTGTTGCAAGCTTGAGCGTTTCTCATGATTTAACCCCGTGATCACGGCCGCACACATTGTCCTGCGTCGGCGCCGACAACATAGCAGATGACCATGCGCTGACAAACCAGGGTGGTCTCACTTGCGTAACTAACCGGTTCTGATCATGACCACAGAGCAATCGGCATTGGCTCGGATCCCTTCGGGGCGTTCCGGGCTTTGACCGGAATAGCGCCAAAATCAAATAGCTGGCAGCAGAACAGGCTCCGATGCAACCAGCCGCACGATCGTTCCACTCGGTCGGGCCAGCGAGATCGCGCGCGTAAACTAGCGAATAATGCGGATGAAATCGCAGCTGTTGAGCACAACATTGCGCTGGCCGAAGCCAAGCTCAGCACCGTTATCGACTAGTCGCGGTCGTCGATGATGATTATGGGTTCAACCGGCTCCCGCCGGTCGCGCAGGAGGCTGCGTACGTTTTTGATCGAAAGCGCCTGCGGCGCAAGCTCCTCAGCACGATCCAGGTCCAGCTCGGCCTTGTCGTAGCTACCCTGCAATACATTAATCAATGCACGATTTGTCAGAGCGCGCCAGTGATCGGGGTCCTCTGCCAAAACCTTCTCACACTGCTGCAGCGCATCCTCGTAGCGCGCCAGGAGAATGTAACCCGCGCAGAGATTCGATGTGCCGGTGAGACGGTCGTTACGATTCGATGCATACTTCAATCCTGCAAGCGTTTTTTTTACCCCCTCGTCTGCGTCGCCGGCCAACAGTGCTGCAGCGCCTTCCTGGAGATCAATATTCTGGGCAGCTACCGGCAACCTGTACTCCTGGCCATAAGCCGCTGTACCCAGGCACAGCGCTGCAAACGCAATGGCGCGGCGAACGGTAGTGCTACGGACGCGTGACATTATTCGCTACTGCACCAAGCTAATGCTCCGCGTCTAGTCGCGCGGTCCAACCCTCGGCGGTTCCGGCGGCAGGTTCACTTCCATGGGCTCATGGGTCGCAAAGAATTCCAGCGCCGCAATATTCAGTGGCACCACCTGCACGTCGTCGCCGAAGACAATCCTGGCTTCGGCATCCGGTGACCATGCCGGCCAGCCCTGGCTTTCAGTTGACGGATCTCCATTTTCCAGCAGGTTAATCAGCGCCCGGGTCATGAGCTGCGAGAGTTCGCGATCATATGTCGTCCAGTCACGCGTCTGGCGAAGCAGGTTGAACTTGTCCTGGGTGCCAAACCAGTAAGGGATATCCGCCGTGTGATACGCGCCGATGGTCTCGATATTCTGGTCCGCGATGACAACGCCAGGCGTATACGGGTGCTTACGTGCAAATTCGGAAATGTACGCAGGGGAATCGTTGTACTCATTTTGTAACCGGGCACACTTGCGCGCACTGGCCACGCGTCCGCGCACGGTTGCAGCGGCACGCGACTGCGCCCAGATGTCAGCATCCGACTGCACCGGGAATAATGCCAGGAACTCTTCCGTGGCATCGCCGAACATCTGCCGGGCAATATCGTTGTAGGCAGCGACTGAACTTGCACGCATCAATGGCAGGTTTGATTCGTGTGCATTGTAGTGCGCGATAACCGGCACATCACTGTTGCCACCGGACGCGAGAATTTCCATCTGGCTTGCCGGCATGAAGTAGCCGTCAATCACGCCGCGGGCACGCAATCCCTGGGTCGAGGTCCCGACCTGGCTTTCCTGCTGGGCGCCGATAATCTTGTCCGCCGGCAGATCGCGAAGTTCGGCTAGGCTGGTTACGCCGAATACCGTCTCGAGCTGCAGACCAACCTGCTCACCGTCGGCGAGCGAGCCCAATGTGTCGCCCCAGCTGCAGCCGGATGACATGAGTGCGGCGCTGAACAATCCCTTGGACAGCGGGCTGAAGATCTGCTGCGTGACCGAGCCAGCGCCAAACGACTGGCCGGATATCAGGACCTTCGCCGGATCGCCACCGAACTGGGCGATATTGTCGCGGATCCATTGCAACGCAAAATTCTGATCAAGGTAGCCATAGTTGCCCGAATGGCCGCCCTGCTCCTGGGTCAGTTCCGGGTGCGCCATGAAGCCCAGCAGCCCGACCCGGTAATTGAAATTGACGAACACCGCGCCGCGTTCCGCAACTGTGGCACCGTCATAGATCGCCATACCGGACGAGCCGATCGTGCCGCCGCCACCGTAAATAAATACGATAACGGGCAAGGCTGAATGCGGCGTCGCATCCGCCGGCGCCCAGATATTCATGAAGAGGCAGTTTTCACTGGTTGCCTCTTCACCGAAATAGTGATTGATATTGTGCGGGCGCAGTACCTGCATGCACTCCGGCATTTTGCGATCGGCATTGTAGGTTCCTTGCCACGAATAGGGCTGCGGCGGCTGCCAGCGCAGCTCCTGGACCGGCGCAGCGGCGTAAGGTATGCCGAGCCAGGCACGCACGCCATTCTCAAGCTCAATACCTCGCAGCAGACCGGCCCTGGTTTGAACATTAGCTACCGATTGCACTTCATCGCCGCAAGCCTGCAGCAGGCCAAGTACCGCGATCATCGCCAGGCTGGCAAGTGCGCAACTGGATTTCATGACTTTCCTCCTAAAAAAACACCCCCGGCGCGAATGTCGGGGGTGTCCGGGGGGTTGGGCATCTGGCAATCAGAACGTCTTGCGCAGACCCAGGGTCAATACTCTCCCGATCGGGCTGGACTCGGAGGAGTTGTATCCACCGTTTGTATTGAAAAACGGCGGGTCTTCATCGGTAATGTTGCTGCCTTGCAGGAACAGCTGCGTACCCCAGGCGTCGATATCGTAAGAAACATACAAATTGAATATGTTGTATGCATCGACCTCGCTTTGCAGCGGGTCATTACGCACGTCATATGCGTTGGTGTACTTCCAGGTCAGCTTGGCGGACACATTTTCCCTGTTCCAGCTGACGCTTGCGTTGGACAGGAATTCCAGCGAGCTGAACGTCGTGTTCAGGTCACCGTTCAGGAAATCCTGCCAAATGCCGCCGGTACCGGCCTGTTGGTCAAAACGCGTCTTCTTGTTGAACGAGTAAGCCACGATAAAGTCGCCAATGTCGGTATCCCAGGAGTAATCGATCGCGACGTCAAAACCGGCGGAGTCGATGTTAAACGCATTCACCTGCTGGAAGCTCCAGAGGAACGGCACCGGCGTACCCGCGGGCAGGCCCGGCATCGTCGGCAAATCGGAGTTCTGCTGCAGGCCGAAAGTCCAGGCGTCGAGTTCGGCCTGGGTCGGCATCAGCACGAGGCGGTCGTTCAAGCCAGGCACTACCGTGATTACGTCGAGGCGCGGTGCGGTCACCATCTGCTCCAGCAGTTTGTCGTAATAGGTGATTGACAGCCTCAAGCCTGGCAGCCAGTCGGGATTGACCAGGTCAAAACCAACCGACCACGTCTCACCCGAACCGGCGTTCAGGCCGTAATTACCACCAGTAACATTTGCGCCGCGGATCTGGCCGTCATTGATATAGCAGCCATCGGCCGTACAGGAGGCCGGGAAATTGGCCTGCGCCCAGGCAATATAGGCCGCCGTTGAATCGTCACTGAAATCGCTCGGGATAAACGAACGCTGCGTGGGTGCCTGGCCCCAGCCCGACTCCGTGGTCTGGCCGGTTGGTTCCTCGCCGCGACTGGTCAGCGCTGGCGCTACGAATGACTCGGCGTAGGTGGCACGAATTTTCAGCGAGTCGGTCAGCTGATACTGCGCCGCGAAGCGAGGGTTGGTGGTACTGCCAAAGTCACTGTAGTCATCCGCCCGTATCGCCAGGTTGAGATCGAAACGTTCGGTAACCGGCAGGTACATCTCGCCAAAGAACGCTGTTACGTCACGATCGATGTCAGTGTCGATCACCTGCGTATTCGTGCTGGCGGGCCCTGTGACAGCCGGTCGCCGACGTACCTGGTTAATGTTGTAGCTGATAGTGTTGGCACCGACCGCGAGTTTCGCCGGGCCACCCGGCAAGCTGAACACCTCGCCGTCGAATTTCAGGATGACGTCAGACATGGTCTGCACGGCGCGCTGCTCGTCCATGCTGTCCTGCAGGTACAGCAGCTCGGAGGCAGATACGTTTGCGCCACTGGTCCAGATATTCAGCGCAGTCGCAGGATCGGTGTCGTCGAGCAGGTCCCTGGCGCAAAAGCTGCAGAGTTCATTCTCGTCAATTTCGGTTGCAGAATCGCGACCCACCATGGCGCCCAGGCTGCCGGCCCAGGAATTACCGAAGTCATACTCAAGCTTGGGTGCAACATAAAAAACCTGCTGCGTGCCGATGCCTTTAGCAGCGCCGAGCATTTCATTCGCATCCCAGTTAACGGTGCCCGAGGTCGCCCCGGTTGTGCCAGGCGAGACAAAATACGGATTTGCATTGGTTGCCGTTGTGGAAAGCGTACCGGCACTGATGTCGTCGAGGTTCCTGCGATCGGAATAGACGAACTCCACGTCCAGCAGCAGGTCGTCGCTGTATTCCTTCTGATAGGAAAGGAAGACGCTGTGCCGCTTTTCCGAGCCGATCAGAGAGGTGAATTCATCGGTGTTGCAGTAGGCATCGGTGAACGTGTCGCCAGCCCCGTACGGCGCATCGTATCGCACCCCGCCGACCTGCATGGTGGTCGGCCCGCAGTTGAACGAAGAAAAGTTCCGCCCGCCTCGGTCCCTGAGATCGGAGGTGATTTTTGGACGGTCCTTGCTGGCCAGTTCGCTGCGGTATGAATACGCGTAGGCAAGCGTCACATTGCCGCCTGCCCAGGCACTGCCGGTCACGAAGTTGAGGTTCTGGGTATCATAGCCATCGCCAAATCCGACCTGGGCCGAAACTTCGGTGTCCTCGACGTTCCGCTTGGTTACGAAGTTGAGCACTCCCGCGACCGCGTCCGAGCCATAAACGGCGGACGCTCCATCCGGCAGAACGTCTACGCGCCGCAGCGCGGCCGGCGGGATAATGCTCGGGTCAGCCAGCGTATGCCGGGTGCCGCTGAGCGGAATGCGGTGCCCGTTCACCAGGATCAGCGTGCTGTTGCTGGCACTGGCCCCGAGGCTGTGAATGGTTGGCGCAAACGTTCCAGAGCCATCGGCGCTGCCGTAGGCACCTTGCGCCGCGTTACCAAAACCCGTTATTTGCGGCACGTCATTCATTATTTGCTGCACCGACACCGCGCCCGACTCCTGGATGGCGAGTTCGCCCACTGAAATCAGGTTTTGGCCAACCGGCGGCGCGCCGCGCAGCGACGTTCCGGTTTCAGTTACAACGATTTCTTCCATGCCGTCGTCGCCCTGTTGGTCTTGTGCCAATACCGGGCCAGCGGCAAGCAATGCCACGACCATGGCGGTCGGCGCCCAAAGACCCGTCATGGATTTCCGGTCAGAACGTAGTGTGTTCATGGTATCCCCCTGTTTACTTCGTTTAATTGAGTTTCACGGCAGGGCCGCTGTGCATTCCCGCTTTCAAATGCAGGTTTCTCGGTCAGGTCGGGCGCACAGAATCAACGCCCAATGTAACCAACCTCCACACGCTAACCCGTGGCGGCCAAGATCCCCTCATGGCCGAAACTAACCGGTTTGTTCATAATCTGTCAACCTGCGATTCGCGCAATGGCAGGGGTTAACCTTGACATTAACGGACTGGTTAGTAATCTTTGACACTGAATTATAGTCCATTGGTCGCAGGACGCCAGCCGACGCCGGCCGCGAATTGCCCTGATTGACACAGATCTGATCGGTCCGGCTGCAAGAATATGAGCCAGCGGTAATGCCGATAGAGAGCACTCATCTGTCCGATGCACGCAGTCTTCAGGGGGAATAGTTATGCAGAATGAAACGTCGCAGGCTGCCGGCATCGCCCAAGCCGAGCCCAGAACCAGGAAACGCATCATCGTATTGGCATTGATCAGCGTTGGCACGACGATCAACTATCTCGACCGCGCAGTACTCGGCGTGGCCGCGCCGAGTATCGTTGCCGAATTCGCTTTCGGCGCTGCGGTTATGGGGATCCTGTTCTCGGCCTTTTCCTGGACCTATGCGGCGGCGCAGATACCCGGCGGCGTTATCCTCGACAAGATCGGCACGCGGCTGACCTACTTCTGGTCGGTCGGGCTGTGGTCCGTGTTCATCCTGTTGCACGGGCTGTCGACCGGATTCTATTCACTGCTGGCGTCGCGGCTTGGACTTGGCGTGACAGAGGCGCCCTGTTTCCCCGCCAACAGCCGGGTACTGGCGACCTGGTTCCCGCAGCACGAACGCGCCCGCGCAAACAGTGTTTTTTCTGTCGGCCAGTATTTTGGCCTTGCATTTCTCACACCGGTGCTGTTCTGGATAGTCGCCGAATTCGGCTGGCGAGCATTGTTCATCATTGCCGGTGTCATCGGCATCGTCTTTGCCGCCATCTGGCTACGGGCCTACCATGAACCGGCTGACCATCCGACCGTCAACCAGGCCGAACTCGACTATATAAAGCGTGGTGGTGGTGTCGCCGGGCAAAGTCGCCCTACTCCCTTTTCACTCAAGAGCATGGGTATTTTGCTCAGGCACCGGCAGATACTCGGTGCGTCGCTGGGACAGTTCGCCGGAAACTCCACGCTGGTTTTCTTCCTGACCTGGTTCCCGACCTACCTGGCAACCGAACGCCAGATGGGTTGGCTCAAGGTCGGCTTCTTTGCCGTCGCGCCCTATATTGCGGCATCCATAGGCGTGCTGGTTGGCGGCCAGATATCGGACAAACTGCTCGAGAAGACCGGCTCGGCGAACGTCGGCAGAAAGCTGCCTATCATCGCCGGGCTGCTGCTCGCATCGACGATCATCCTTGCGAACTACGTCGAAAGCGACGTGACCGTAATCGTGGTCATGTCGATCGCCTTCTTCGGCCAGGGGATGGTGAACCTAGGCTGGACTCTGATCACGGATGTGGCACCCAAGCAATTGATTGGGCTGACCGGCGGTATCTTCAATTTCTGCGCAAACCTCGCCGGCATCGCCACGCCCATGGTCATTGGTTTTGTGGTCGCGGCCACCGGCTCGTTCTTCGGCGGCCTCGCCTACATCGCAGTTGTCGCACTGATTGGAGTTTTCTCCTACGTATTCATTGTCGGCGATGTGCACCGTATTGAGCTGACCGAAGCGGAACTTGCTGTCATTCGTCACGAGACAGAATTGGACGTATAGGCCTTACCAGGGCTTATCCTGCATACGGCAAACGCCATCAAAAAATGGTGTTCTCTGAGCTATGATGCCGGTCGAAGCGCTACTCAACGCGACCGGAGGTGGCTATGGATATCGATACGCTTGCCAAGCTTGGCGAGTTTGTCGGCGGGTTTTTCGTCGTGGTGTCGCTGGTGTACCTGGCCTACCAGGTCCGACAAAACACCCGCTCATTGCGATCCGAAAACTATGCTCGTGTTCTGGATCGAATGTCGACCCTGCAATCCCGCGTGAGCGTCGATGCGGACATGAACCGTGTTTTTACCGTCGGTGCCGAAGATCCTTACCGACTCTCGCGCATGGAACGCACGCGATTCGCCTGGGCAATGTATGAAATGCTTGGCAATGCCGAGTTCATGTATCACCAGCACGCAGAAAGGATGTTGTCACCCGTGGTCTGGCAGCGCTGGGAGGCAACGCTCGCCTGGTGGATGTCTCACCCGGGCATGCGTGCATGGTGGACCGCCAAACCGTCACCGTTTTCGGCTGATTTCCAGGCATTCGTCGACGACATCATTCGCGAAGACCACTTCGACCGCGATGCGGTAAAACGCTGGCATGCGTTTGTCGCCGGCGAGGACAAACCGGCGACGGTTGCCTGAGTCGCAGGCGCTGCCCCTGGACCGAATGAAAAACCTCGCTCGAGCTGCAATTATCGCGGAACTGCTTGGTACGGCGTTACTGTTGGCCACCGTCGTCGGCTCAGGGATCATGGCGCAGGCGCTGGCCGATGGAAATGCGGCCATCATGTTGCTGGCCAACTCGCTGGCGACGGGTGCGATCCTTGTAGTCCTGATCCTTGCACTGGCCGGCGAGTCCGGCGCGCACTTCAATCCCGTTGTCAGCCTGGTATTCTACTTGCGCAAAGACATCTCCGGCAGCCAGTTGATTTACTACCTGTTCGCACAGCTCTGCGGTGCAGTGATTGGCGTGCTGCTGGCACACGCGATGTTCGATCAACCCCTGGTCAGTGAATACAGCACACCAAGAACCGGCCAGGGCCAGTTTCTTTCTGAACTGGTGGCAGCCTTTGGCCTGGTCGCAGCGATACTTGCGACACTCCGTCGAGGTGTGGCCGCGGTCGCCGCTTCGGTCGGCCTCTACATCACTGCTGCTTATTGGTTCACGGCTTCGACTTCCTTTGCGAACCCGGCGGTGACCCTGGCGCGCGCCCTGACCGGGTCGTTTTCGGGAATACGCATGGTCGATGTGCCGATGTTCATACTGGCGCAGTTGCTCGGTGCGATGCTTGCGTTTTATCTCGCCCGTGGTTTTCGCAAACCAGGCAGTCAGTAGCGACGAAAATTCGTTAGACTGACCGGTGCCATGGCCACGCAAAAATACCTGCAATTTGACGGCAACATCCTGCTCTTGGGATTTGGCTCGGTCGCGCAGGGTCTGCTGCCCTTGTTGCTGCGTCATGTCGACGTACCCGCAAGCCGCATTGCGATAATTACCGGCGATGACCGCGGCCGCGAGGAGGCCGACGCCTTCGGCGTGAAATTCGAGATCAATCCGCTGCGGCGGGAAAACTTTCGCGCCATTCTCGATGCGCGCCTCGCGCGTGGTGACTTTCTTGTCAACCTGTCGGTCGATGTAGCCAGTGCCGCGCTCATCGAGTTTTGTGCCGAACGGGAGGTCCTTTACCTCGATACCTGCATCGAGCCGTGGCCTGGCGGGCACACCGACCCGGCACTGTCGGCATCGCAACGATCCAATTATGGGCAGCGCGAAGTGGCGCTGGCGCTACGGCAGAAATTTCCGCAAAGCGCCACAGCGGTACTCACGCACGGCGCCAATCCCGGGCTGATTTCGCATTGGGTCAAGCAGGGGCTGGTGAATCTCGCGCGTGACATCCTCGGCGCATCGGAAATCCCGGTGTCGCAACCCGACTGGGCGCGCCTGGCGATGCGCCTCGGTGTCAAAAGCATCCATTGTTCGGAGCGCGACACACAGGTTTCCCTGCCACGCAAGCGCTTGAACGAATTCGTCAATACCTGGTCCGTCGACGGCTTGATCAGCGAAAGTACCCAGCCCAGCGAACTCGGCTGGGGTTCGCATGAAAAGCACTTTCCGGCCGACGGCTATGAGCACAGATCCGGCGCCAGGTCCGCCATTTACCTCGGCCGGCCAGGTGCCCTGGTGCGGGTGCGAACCTGGACGCCGATACAAGGCCCGTTTCATGGCTTCCTGATCACGCATGGCGAAGCCATTTCGATCGCCGAGTACCTGACCGTGCGCGACGGCGACAAAGTCGTTTACCGGCCGACCTGCCACTATGCCTATCACCCTTGCGACGACACAGTCATGTCCTTGCATGAGCTGGTGGGGCGCAACTGGGTCACGCAGGAAAAGCTCAGGCTGCTGCGCGATGAAGTCACGGATGGCGTCGACGAACTCGGCGCGCTGCTGCTCGGTCATGAGCGCGGGGCGTACTGGTACGGCTCGCAACTGTCAGTACACGAAGCGCGCAAACTGGCGCCGTACAACAATGCGACCAGCCTGCAGGTGGCCGCCGGCGTGCTCGGCGCGGTGATCTGGGCGATGCAGAACCCGCAGGCCGGCATTGTCGAACCGGAACAGCTGGATTTTCAGCGCGTGCTGCAGATTGCCAACCCCTACCTCGGGCCAGTTGCCGGCGTTTACTCGGACTGGACACCACTACAGGGGCGCAATTATCCCTTTGCCGAAGACCTGGATAACGAAGACCCGTGGCAATTCAAGAATATTCTCGTGAACTGAACAGCTCACTGCGCCGAGAAATCTTCGCCGGCCTTGTGTGACTCAAAAATGGTATATGCCGCGCCATCGGCCAGCACCGCGATAGTATTGAAGTCTTGCGGACGGGGGTGCTCCATTCCCGGCGACCCCAGCGGCATTCCTGGCACAGCAATTGCGGTCACGTTCTCGGGTTTTTCCTTTAGCAGCCTGAGAATGTCGCTGGCCGGCACGTGCCCCTCGATGATGTAGCCCTCGACAACCGCCGTGTGACATGACATCAGCGGCCCCGGAATATTATTTTTCTCTTTAAACGCAACGATCTCAGGGTCGTCAATGGATTCCACCGTAAACCCGTGCGACCGCAGGTGCTCCGCCCACGAGTCGCAACAACCGCAACCGGGATTCTTGTGCATGACCACGTGCGTCGCATCGACGGTCTCACCTGCAACAGTGTCATCGGCCCAGGCAGGCAGGACCAGAAACAAACCCATCAGGAACGGCAGCAGTCGATTCATGCACCGATTGTAGCTTCCAAAGGCGCTACAAATCGATAGCCGACCCCTTGAACGGCCGGCGCTGTCCAGCTTGGTGCGTCCGCCCGCGATCAACTATGCTGTGCGGGATCCCACTGCCGAGGCGCACCGTGATATTCCGTAAACCCAATATGAAGCGGCACTGGAAACGCAAGTACGCACAGGGCTTCCAGGGCCATGAGCCGGACTCCTCGCTGGTCGAGGCGTCGCTGCAGGCGGCACTCGTCCCCGGGTCGGTGGTGGAAATCGGTGCCGGCGCCGGGCACTTCACGCGACTGATGGAGGCATGGGGTTATTCCGTCAAAGCGACCGATCTCGTCGTCGGCGAACAACTGGACATCACCCGCGAGCGCCTCGGCGACTTCGACAACGTGGTGGCAATGGGCGTCATGCACCACATTCTCGATCACGAAAAGCACCGGGCGGCCTTGATAAACATCAAGGCAATGGCGCAGAAAAGAATTCTGCTTGCCGTAAAGTTACCGGCCGAGCGCGTTCGCAAGAAGTCGAGCCGCGCCTACCGCTACTCGGTGCTCGACTACACCGATATTCTCGGCAGCCCCGTGATTGTCACCGACTGCGGCTACCTGGCATTTCTCGAGTGGCACGTAGCGACCGGCCCGTAAGCTGACAGCGCGCTGCGCGGAACGGTGAAGGCACTCAGTCGTCGGAACGGATACCGGCGCGCTCCCGGAAGTCTTCCATGACCTTGTCCAAGGGCGGGTGCGATTCCGAGTAGTGCTTGCCCAGCCAATCGGCTCCAAAGTCATTGCGCGGGTCGCGCAGTATCGTGTGTTCGTGATTGGGGTTCAGGCGGCTGTACTCGATCAGGACTCGCGGCCCGTGAACACGGTAATAGAACGCGTCGTCGCGGCCGGTCGGTCCGTGCCAGGAGAAGTGCAGTTCTTCCCAGTCCGCCGCCTCGATGACCGCGATCAGTTCGTCGCCAGTTGCGCCGTTCAGCGCGTATTCGGCGACCAGCTGTTTGAGCAGACGCATTTGCGGAGCCGACAGGCGATCGGCTTTGAGGCCTTCGTACTCGGAGAGGCTGTCCTGTCGACCTGGGCCCGAGAGGATGTCGGCCGGCTTTTCGTCGCTGATGATGGCGGTTGCGCGCTGCTCCTCGTCGAGGGAGTTGAGCAGGTCCAGGCCCCGGCGACCTTCCAGGGGCAGCGGCATCCAGCCGGCCATCGGGCCGCTTTGCAGGCGCATCGGGTTGCTGCCCAGGAACAGGGGCGTGAAGCTCACTAACCCATCCGCGACCGTGAAATTGGCGCCAACGTGATGGCCGTCGATCTGCCAGCCCCAGGTGCTACCGGCGGGATCGCCGTAAATGGCGACGCCGTAGTTGCCCGAGAAGTAGCCGGCGACGAGGAAGGCAAGGAATTTCTCGTCGTCGGTCGTCGGGTTGGCCACAACCTGCGGTGACATGGTCTCCCGCAACACGTCGTCGGAGCGCACGATGCCGGTCACCTTGGCATAGCCCTGGCTCGACAGCGACGCAGCCAACAGGCGAAACACTGCCTGCCTTTGCGTGTCGTCGAGGTCGACCATACGGATACCGTCCGGCGCGACCATCGACGCCGGCAGGTTGGACCAGCGAAATCGCGCCGCGTCGTCCCAAGCATATTGCACAACGCTGCGCTGCGCCGCGTCGAGCGACTGCAGCAATTCGAGAGCCGCTTCCTGCATGCGCTCCGCAACGGTCGGCACATGCGCGGTGGCGCAAAACGGCAGCGCGCATATGAATAGGATGAGCTGACGGCAACGGCGGCTGGTGTTGTACATGGCGTTCTCCCCTTGCGGCGATTCTATTTCACGGCGGGCGAACCCACCACCTGGGTCATCGCTGCATGTGGGGGCTACTCGGGCAAAGCGAATGCCACCAACTCTCCGCCGTGTACGGGCTTCATTTTCGAGCCGCCTGCCGAGATGACCACATACTGCCTGCCATTGGCCAGGTAGGTACTCGGGGTGGCGTGCCCGTCAAAGGGGAGTTCATGCTCCCAAAGGATAGCCCCGGTATCCTTGTCAAAGGCCCGAAACATCTCATCGGATGATGCCCCGATGAAAATCAGTCCGCCCGCAGTGACTACCGGCCCACCGTAGTTCTCGGTGCCAGTCACGGGAATGCCCCGCGCGCTCAATTCCTTGTACTCGCCCAGAGGTACTTGCCACTTGAGGGTTCCGGTGTTGAGGTCCACGGCATTCAGGGCCCCCCAGGGCGGCTTTATGGCAGGATAGCCCTCATCGTCCTGCCAGCGCTGGAAGCCGCGAAAGACATAGGGCTGGATTTCCTTGTTTGCATAGGCTGGGTCCGGGTCTGTTTGTTCCCCGTACAAAAAGTCCACGATGGCTTTTCGCTGCACTTCAGAGAGATGGTCAAACGCCGGCATGCGGCCACCGCCCTGGGTGATGAACTGGCCCAAGGCTTCGCGCTCCCAGCGTGTTGCAAGCTGATCGAGAGCGGGAAAGCCGCCGCCGGGATTTCCTTCTCGATTCAAGCCATGGCAAGCAGCGCACTGAATGCGATACAGGGTCTCCCCGAAAGGCAAAAGATTGCCGTCCGAATTTCTGGTCGGGACCAGCTGATAGAACCAGGGGATCTCATTTACGTTCACATAAAGGATACCGTCCGGATCAGCCGCCGAGCCGCCCCATTCCATGCCGCCATCATAGCCAGGGAAAATGATGGACTGCTCCAGGCTGGGGGGTGGGTAGGAACCGTAATTTCCCGAAAGTTTCAGGACTTCCTCGGTCATCAGGGCTGCCCTGGGCGAAATGTTGGAATAATCATCCGCGGTGTATTTCTGCCGGGTCAGCGGTGGTGGCCGCGTCGGAAAAGGCTGGGTGGGCCAGGTTCTCACGTCGGCAAGCTGCGACGTCGGCGCAGAACGCTCTTCGATGGACCAAAGCGGTTCTCCGCTTTCCCGGTCAAACACAAACAGCAGGCCCATCTTGGTGCCCTGTGCCACGATGTCCCGCTGCTTCCCCTCATGGGTTACGGTCAGCAAGGTAGGGGGCGTAGGCAAGTCCATGTCCCAGAGGTCATGGTGCACCAGTTGGTGATGCCAGAGGCGTTTTCCGGTCCTGGCATCCAATGCGACCAGTGAGTTGGCAAACAAATTTTCCCCGTAACGATCTTCGCCGTAAAAATCGGGCCCCGCCGTTTCAGTTGAGATATAAACGATACCTCGGGCCTTATCGATCGCCAGACCCGACCAGTCGGATGCTCCTCCGGTCTTCTCCAGGTATGTTTCCGGCCAGGTCTCGGAGCCAAACTCCCCTGGTCGCGGGAGGGTGTGGAAGATCCAGGCTCGCTTGCCGCTGCGCAAATCAAAGGCGCGAATGGAGCCGGGTACGCTTTCACCAACATTGCCGCCGACAATCAACAGGTCCTCAAAGATGTGCCCCGGGGTGTTGAGGGACACATTGGGGCGGTACGGCAAATCCATGCCATCTCCAAGATGTATCGAGCCGCCGTCCCCAAAAGTCGGGATCAGTTCGCCTGTGATGGCATCCAGGGCAAAAAGCCTGGCCCCTTTGCTGGTCAGGATTCGTCCCTGATCGCCATCCTTCCAGTACATGAGGCCACGCTGATCCCCATCCGCCAGTGAATCATCGACGGTGGAGGGATCGAAAGTCCACAAATGCTGCCCGGTCGCTCCGTCCAGGGCGATCACCCGGCTGTGCGGGGTGGCAGTGTATAAAATGCCATCCACGATGAGATTGTTGACCTGGTAGTTGCCCGTATCGCCCGTGTCGTAGGTCCAGGCGACTTCGAGTTGCGCCACATTTTTTCGGTTGATCTGGTCCAGGGTAGAGTACTGATTGCTGCTTGGATGCCCGAGGTAAGCGGGCCAATCCGCGCCCGCTGCTGCTGCCTCTACAGGAGCGGATGACTCACAAGCAGATAGCAACAGGGTCGCGAACAGCACGAGCGGCAATATTTCGTGCGCTGCTCCCTGAATAGACCGATGCTTAGTAAATGCCAGATTCATTCGATAACAGTAGAAGTTGCTGATCAAGAGGTGCTTGACGATAGCAGGATTTTGCAAAGTGCGCGGGGGGCGAAGGTAGCAATGAATCTGTTCCGCTCTTATCGACAAGCTCATCTTAGCCCTTTTGTTCTCCCGTACTCCATCGAATCTGGTCGAAAAATCCGAGCTCCCTGGTCACGAATCTCAACCGCATGGCGTGGACACGGTATCGTCGCAGCAAGAAGCGCAATTAGCGCCGCTGACTAAGCCATCAGGGCGGCGTTCGACGATCTCCAGGACCTGCTTGGACACCGGTCGGGACGAATTACGAGCCACTACTCGGCGGCCGAATTGACCAGCCTCATCGAGGCTGCGAACAAGGTTGTTGGGCAGGGGTCCCGCAAAAGTCCCGCACTGGTCATGCTGCAGAAAAAAGCGGTTACAGCTTAATTTGTAACCGCTTGATCTACCTTCGAAAAAATGGCGCGCCCGGAGAGGCTCGAACTCCCGACCACCTGGTTCGAAGCCAGGTACTCTATCCAACTGAGCTACGGGCGCGTTGGTCAGGGCTGGACTATACCGATAGTATGGGCAGCCATGAAGGAGAAATTCATGAAATCAACGCGTCTCCTGCTGGCTATGCTTCTGGCGGGCGTGGCTGGCTTGCATGCGCCGGCGTATGCACAAGACGAACTGCGTGGCCCGTTTCGACTCTCGCGTACAACCACGGAGATAGGCGGTGCCGAGATGGCGCAGGGTCTCAAGGAAACCATTGCCATCGATGAAGAGCTGCAATGGCAGGTTTACGTACCCGAAAACTACGACCGGCAAAAGCTCGCCGGCGCCTTTGTGTTCGTTGATCCATCCGGATGGGGCGGCATGCCCGACCAGTTCCGGCCGGTTTTCGACAGTCTCAATATGATCTGGATTGGCGCCAATCGAACCGCGGCAACCACTTCCTCGACGAAATCCATGTGGACCACGGTCCTGGGTGCGCGGGCGCTGCAGCAGGATTATGCGATCGACCTGAATCGCCTCTATCTCGGCGGTACCGGTGAAGGCGTGCTGACCGCCATAAACGCGATGCTCGCGAGCAGTGAATTCGCCGGTGTTGTGCAAATCAGCGGCTCGGTGGGCGTGGCCAACATACCGGCCCAATTCCTCGACACGCTGAAGCGCAAGCACTTCGTTTTCATGACCAGCACGAATGACAAGGCGAACAAGTCAGTGCGCGCTGACTACGACAGCTACCGCAAGGCCGGCTTCGAAAACGTCAAGCTCATCTATGACGTGCAAGGCTCGCGTGATGTCGCCAAGCCCGAACTGATCGACGAGGCCATTCGTTACCTGGACGCACGCCTTAATTAATCGCGGCGACGCGCGATCAGCTTGCGCCGTGTGTGCTTGTCCGGGCGGCCATCGGTCCTCGGCATCAGCATTCGATCCTGCCGCAGCGCAAGAGCCTGCGTTTCCCGTTCCCGGGCCACGGACTCGTCCTCCACGAAACAGCGCTGCGCCTCGGCGGCCGGTCCGCGTCGTGCCGGGATTGCGACGATTGCAAAGGAAAACGGCAGTCGTTCGCGAACCAGCTCAACGCGATCACCGCACTTCACCCGTGTGCCGGGCGTTGCGCGCTCGCCGTTGATGCGCACATGCCCGGCAACCACCGCGGCCGTCGCCAGGCTGCGCGTCTTGAAGAATCGGCAGAAGAACAACCACCGATCAATGCGCAACGGTTCGGCCGCGCCAGACATTTAACGCTTGTAGTAACCGGCGCGAACCGTGGCGCCAATGAAGTTACAGATCAGCCGCTCCGCGTGCACCAGCGTGATCTTGCCCACATCGCAGGACGGCGCGATTTCGACCAGGTCCATGCCGAGCACGCGCCCCTTCTTCACCAGTCCGTGCACCAGTTGCCGGATCTGCAACCAGTCGAGGCCGCCCGGTGTTTGTGACATTACAGCCGGCATGATGGTCGGGTCGAGGCCGTCCGCATCAATCGTCAGGTAATAAGGCCCGCCGTTGGGGATTCGTTGCAGCACCTTGTCGATGCCGATCGCGTGCATCTCGTAAGCATCGATAATGTCGGCGCCGTAGTTGCGCGCATCCTCGACTTCACGCTCACGCGCACTGCCGATGCCACGCATGCCGATCTGCACGATGTGGTTAATCCACGGCATTTCAGACGCGCGCCGGATCGGGCTCGAATAGCCCTCGGTTTCGCCATTCACTTCATGCCGCCAGTCGAGATGCGCATCGACATGCACGAGCGTAACCGGCACATCGAAAACCTGCAGCGCGCGCATCACCGGGATGGGCACACCATGGTCGCCGCCCAGTGTTACGAGGATTGCACTGGCCGCAAAAATTTTTCGCGCTGCCTGCTCGGCCTGCCGATAGTGTTCGGCAGGATCGGAGGCATCGCCCGCAACATTGCCGCAATCCACCACCCTGATATCACGTCCATCGAGCAGTGGGCCGCCGAGATCCCAGTCGTAGTGATGGCGCGTGTAGGCAATGTCGGCCGCGCTGCTCGCCTGGCGGATCGCCTCGGGCGCCCTGCTCTGGTCGTTGGGACCCGGCTCGTACGGCATGCCGAAGGGAATGCCGAGAATGGCGATATGCGCATCGAGGTCTTCGAGATTCGACTGATACGGAAAATCAAGAAACGTTTTTTGCATCGCGTTGCAATCTCATCGCCCAGGCCAGTTGCATCTTGCCAGCTGTGCCGACAATAAACACCAGGTGCACAAACCAGCTGACGTCTCCCCAGAGCAGCAGTACCGGCAGCAGGCACATGAACAGCGCCATCGCAAAGCGCCCGAACCGCAGGTGCGGCACGCACCGGTGCACGAAGCGCGCACGCAACGAGATCATGTACATCTCGAGCGCCACCAGCAGCGGCATATAGGGCAGCCAATAGGCCTCGAAGAACCCGGGAACCAGCATCCACAGCCAGAGCAGGGTCATGACGGAAAAAACGAGATCGGCGATGCCGTCGAAATCGATATCGGTTGTCGCTGGTATCGCGCGCCGCGCGAACAGGCCATCGAAAAAATCCGTCAGCGACGCCGCAATGTATAGACCAAACACCCACCACCGCATCTCGTACCAGGCCAGCACCGTAATCGGTACAGCGCTGACGATGCGGCACCAGGTCAGCGCATCGGCGATAAATCGTGCTTTTTGTTTGTCCAGATGTCGCCTACGATGGTGCGTCGCGCGGAAGCACAGGATAGGAGAGCAGTATTTGTGGCGCAAGGCACTGTAACGTTTGACGGCGCGCCGCCGCCGGGCACGATCAACCTTGGCATCGGCCAGCCATCGGCGGATCTCCTGCCGGTCGGCCTCGTGCATCGGGCCAGCGAGGCGTTTTTCGCCTGCGCGGAACCGTTCGAGCTGAATTACGGCGTGATCGCCGGCGATGCAAGATTTCTGCAGTCGCTCGCCGGCTTCCTGAGTACCGGCTACGGTGCCACGGTAACGGCCGATACCTTGTTTGCCACCGGCGGCAACTCACAGGCACTCGATCTGGTCTCCAGCGTCTTTGCCAAACCGGGCGACACGGTGTTTGTCGAGGAGCCGAGCTATTTCCTCGCCTTCCAGATTTTTCGCGATCACCACCTGAATGTTGTCGGCATACCGATGACGCAGGACGGGCCTGACATCGAGGCACTGCGACAGGAACTCGACAGGACGACACCGGCATTCTTTTATACGATCCCGAGTTTTCACAATCCGACCGGCTGGAGTTCAACTGCGCCGCGACGGCAGCAGATTGTGTCGCTCGCCGAGGAAAATGGCTTCCTCGTGGTCGCCGACGAGCCTTACCAGCATCTTTTCTACTACGCGGAGCCGCCGCCTGCCTTTGGCACGATGATCGCGAGTGAGGTGGTACTGTCGCTGGGCTCGTTCTCGAAGATTCTCGCCCCCGGCATGCGGCTCGGGTGGATCCAGACCTGCGACGAGCTCCGGCGGCAAATCCTCGGCAACGGTTTTGTCAACAGTGGTGGCAGCATCAATCACATCAGCTCGCACATCGTACGGCACGCCATCGATGCCGGCCTGCTCGACACCCATATCGCCAGGTTGCGTACAGTACTTCGCGGCAGGGTCGAAGCCATGGATGCGGCCTTGCACGAGCACTTCGACGGACTTGCGACATGGACACGGCCCGATGGCGGTTATTTCTTTTGGCTGCGTTTTGATGAGTCCGTGGACGCCGCGGCGCTGCGCCGCAAAGCCCCCGGGCGCGAAACGGGCTTCCAGGCCGGCGACGTGTTTTCCGCCGCCGGGCAATTCGGCAATTACGTCCGGCTAAGTTTCGCGCACTACAACGAAGAAGATATCCGCGAGGGCATCGCGAGAATGCGGCCGTTATTTGACTGAAATTGGCACCGGGGCTTTGAACCGCCCCGGTCCGAGCAGCGCCTGCACCACCAGCGCCACGCTGAGAAACGCCGGGTACTCCCAGCCGCCATTGGCATTGCTGAACACCCAGCCGTTGCCGAGATGCACGTAAGTTGCACCTATCAGCACGGGCAGCAGCGCGAGCGATACTGTACGGGTCGCGATGCCCGACAACAGCAGCACGCCACCACCGATCTCGGCAAGCGTCACAACATAGGCCGTCCAGCCGGGAAACCCGACCGATTCGAAAAAGCCGACCGTGCCCGGCAGGGTAAACACCATCACTTTTAGCAGCCCATGGGCGATAAACATGATGCCCAGCGCGATACGCAACACGACGGCCGCGTAGTCAGAATTATTACTCATCATTTTCTCCTTGGTTAATCAGGCGGCCAGTTGGCCGGCAAAGTTCTTGCTTGCAAGCAAGCTCTCAATTTGTGCGTGCGCCTGCGATATCGACGCCGCGGCGTTGCTGTGCAGCCGATCGGCGGCGATCACGTGTACGTCGGTGATCCCGACGAAACGCAGTGCATGTCGCAGGTACGGTGTCGCGAAATCGGCCGGGCTGTCGACGGCTACGCCACCCGATGCGACCACAATGAATGCGGTCTTGTTCTGCAGCAGGCCCTCAGGCCCGTTGCTGGTGTAGCGAAACGTCTTGCGCGCCCTGGCAATCATGTCGACCCAGGCTTTCAGCGCCGCGGGCACACCGAAGTTGTAAATCGGCGCGCCGATAACCAGCACGTCGGCCCGCTGCAGTTCCGCCACCAGGGCATCCGATGTGGCCAGTGTCGCCCGCTGCGCCGCCGAGCGCTCGTCCTCGGCGGTGAAATTGGCCGCGATCCACGCCGCGTCGAGCAGCGGAATACCGTCGCTCAGATCACGCCGCACCACCTCGACACTCGCGACGCGCTGCTGCAGGGTGGCAATTATGGCGCCGGTCAGGGTCCGGCTGACGGAATCGCGCCGGCGTCCGCTGGCGCTGACTTCGAGAACGTTGAGATGGCTCATTTGCTGCTCCTTGAATCGGTTTGCGAATCGACCTGGCCAACTGGCGGCGATCAGGTTGAGCACAGTCTCACTGTTGATGTGTTGATAATAAATAGTACTATCGGCATAACATTGTTCTGTTTTCGGCAATAATATGGATCGTTTTGAAGACCTGCAGGCTTTCGTGGCCGTAGTCGAAACCGGCAGTTTCACCGCCGCCGCGGATCGCCTGGAAACGGCGAAATCGGCCGTGAGCCGGCGCATTTCCGCCCTTGAGGAGCGGCTCGGCGTGCAGTTATTACGCCGCACCACGCGCCAGCTCAACGTGACCGATGCGGGGCGCAGCTTTTACGAACAGGGTGTGCGCGTTCTTGCGGACCTGGATGAGGCGGAATCCAGTGTCCTGAAGGAGCACGGCGAGCTGCGCGGTACGCTGCGCGTTGCGTTGCCACTCACCTTCGGCATACGGCACATGCATGAACCCATCGCTGCGTTCAGTCGCCTGCATCCACAGTTGCGGTTCGACCTGAACCTCGACGACCGCCGCATCGACCTGGTCGAGGAAGGTATCGATGTCGCGCTGCGCATCGGCAGGTTGCCCGATTCGAGCCTGATCGCACGCCGGCTTTTCGAAGTTCGTTCGGTCGTCTGCGGGTCACCGGACTATTTCAAACAGCATGGCATACCTGCGACGCTGGCCGACCTGAAAAACCACAATTGCCTGATCTACGGCAATCTGGCGGAACCCAATAAGTGGGTTTGCCGTGATTCCAATGGCAAGAGCATTCGCATTGACGTGGCCGGAACCATGACGGCGAACAACGGTGACTTCCTGAACGCGGCCTCGGCACAGGGGCTCGGCATCGCCCTGCAACCGACATTCATTGCCGGTGAGCTGATGCGGCGCGGTGAGCTGATACCCGTATTGACCAATTATGAATGGCCGGTAAGTGCCGCCTACGCGGTCTATCCAGCGACGCGCCACCTGTCACGCCGCGTGCGCGAGCTGATCGACTTTCTGGTCGAGTATTTCTCCGGCGTGCCGTCCTGGGACCAGGACTGCGCCCGTTGCCCGACCTGAGAATCAGGCCGGCGCGATCGCCTGCGAATGTATGTGGCTGATCTTGTCGCCGAGCTGCAGGCGATAAAAATGGCGCAGCTGCCCAAGCGCAACTGCATCGTTCGCCAGCAGCTGTTGCTTCAGGCCGTGACAGAAACGCGCAGCGTAGTCGTTCGCGGAGCGATAGCGCTCACGCTGTTCGCTGTCGAGGTCGTCATGGAATCGAATATTGTCGAACAGCCAGCCATGCAGATTGTGCAACAGGGACGTGTCGGCCTGCTGCATCGCCAGCAACATCGTGCCGACATACTTGTCGATCTCGCCCTGCAACTCGAGCTCGAGCAGGCTCACGGTACGATCCTGCTGCGCTTTCCACACCATGCAATTGAAATGGCTGATGCCTTCGAACACCTTCCACAGGTCATCGAGCATGTCGGCGCGCAGATTTTCCATTGGATTGCCGCAGCGCAGGCGATGCAAAAGCTCGGCATCAAGGAATAGCGACAGCGACAGCTCCTCGCCGTGCTGCAGCATCAGCAGCGTTTCCTCACTATCACCCAGCACCCTGCCCTGGCCAAGCGCCCTGGCCATGACCGGATCGGTTATCAGGTAGTCGCGGACATCGCAAACCTGGCCCAGGTGGTAGATATCGCTCAACTGTTTTTGCAGAACATCAAGCATGTCAATGCCGGAATCGCCCCCCGCCGATGGGCACGACGCCCTGTGCGCGCAACATCTGCGCTGCGCGCTGGCTGCCGGTCTTGCGCCAGATCTCGTAAAGCCGCAGGACATTAAAATCCGACTGCCCGCGGGCGCGATCACGGACTTCGTGCAGAACGTCGGTAAGAATGTGGAACTTGATGGCGAGTTCGCGATAGATATCGGCGAAGGCGTTGCCCCTGAAGGTACCGCGCGTTTCCTCCGACAGCGAACCGTAGGCGTTTTCGCCCATGTGAATGTAGTAATCGATATCGACCGCCTTATGCGCCAGGCTGTCGACAAAAAAGCCTGAAATAAACAACGCCACGTCGCCGATACGTTGCAACAGCTGGTTGCGAT
>JAOUHU010000033.1 GCA_029884455.1 Gammaproteobacteria bacterium
TGCTGGCGATCTGCGTGCAGCACGAGATCGACCATCTCGACGGCAAACTGTTTGTCGATTACCTGTCCGAAGCAAAACGTTCCCGAATTCGCAAACGATTGCTGCGTGACCAGCGTCATTCTTCAACGGCCGCGATACTGTGATCCTGGTCGCTGGCTGACATACAATGTCGGCATCACGAATCATTTTCGCAGGGACGCCGGAGTTTGCGGCGACGTCACTGCGGGCGCTTGTCGTGGCAGGGTACAAACCGGTGGCCGTGCTCACACAACCGGATCGGCCGGCCGGCCGTGGCAAGAAGTTAAGCGCGAGCCCGGTCAAAAACTATGCACTGGCGCAGAATATCGAGGTAATGCAGCCGAGCACGCTGCGTGATGACAGCGTCGTTGCGGAGCTTGCCGCACTGCAGCCAGATCTCCTGATCGTGGTTGCCTACGGGCTGTTATTGCCGCAGTCGGTACTCGATGTGCCCAGGCTCGGTTGCGTCAATGTGCATGCATCCTTGCTGCCACGCTGGCGTGGCGCTGCGCCGATCCAGGCGGCAATACTTGCCGGCGATACACACACCGGTGTGTCGTTGATGGCGATGACGGCCGGGCTGGATTGCGGCCCGGTTTACGCCAGCCGGCAACTGGCCATCGGCAGCGACGAGACAGCCGGTCAGTTGCACGATCGACTCGCAAGCATGGGTGGCGAAATGCTGACGAGCCATCTGGCCGACCTGCTCGCGGGCAAGCTCCAGGCCGTGCAGCAGGATGAATCCCGGGCAAGCTATGCGCCGAAGGTCACCACGACTGACGCGCAGCTCGATTGGCACCGGCCGGCCGACGAACTCGCGCGTCGGGTGCGTGCCTTTAATCCGGTACCGGGCGCGTACTTCATGCTCGACGATGAACGCATCAAATGCTGGGCAGCACACAGTGTCGCGGCAACCACGGCGGTGCCTGGCACCATTGTTGCGGCATCGGCGCACGGCGTTGAAGTCGCCTGCGGTTCGGGCGGACTCAGCATGCAGGCCTTGCAGCGACCGGGCCGGCGCAGCGTGACAGCGGCCGAATTCAGCGCGCAGACGAGCCTGGCCGGTCGACAGTTATGACCGACAACAAGGGCGGTGCGGAGCTGCGCGCAACGGCTGCGCTGGTTGTCGATGCTGTCGTCTCCGCCGGACGTTCACTGGATCGTGCGCTGGCGGAACATGAGTCGCGATTACCGCAGCGCGATCGCTCTTTGTTGCGGCTGCTTAGCTACGGCACGTTGCGCAATTACTGGTGTCTGCAGGCGTGGATCAAGGCTTTGCTGTCGCGGCCGCTCAGGCCGCGCGATAGCAGCATCGGCGCCTTGCTCGCGGTCGGCCTTTACCAGTTGAGCGATACCCGCATTCCTGATCACGCGGTAGTCTCGGAAACTGTGGCGGCGACACGCGTGCTGAACAAGCCGAAACTGGCCGGGCTGGTCAACGCGGTGCTGCGGACTTTCCTGCGCGAAGGCGGGTCGAGCACGATGCCGTTGGGTGTGGAAGCGCGGTTTGCTCACCCGCAATGGTTCATCGACGCCGTGCGCAAAGACTGGCCTGACGACTGGCAAGCATTGCTTGCTGCGAATAATGATCGTGCACCGATGTGGCTGCGTACGAATCCGCGGCATGGCACTGCGGCCGATTACGTGGCGCGGCTCACCGCCGAAGGTATCGAGTCTGAGTTACTGCCTGCGGCGCCGCAGGCGGTGCGCCTGCTTGCACCGCATGACGTCGAAGCGCTGCCCGGATTCGCGGCAGGACATGTGTCGGTGCAGGATGCGGCGGCGCAGCTTGCTGCTCCGTTCTTGCTGGACGGTGTCGCGGGCCGCGTTCTCGATGCCTGCGCTGCACCCGGGGGCAAGAGCGGGCATCTGAAGGAGATCGGCGCCGGCCGGATTGAATTGAGTTGCGTGGACGTCGACCAGATGCGACTCGCCGCGGTTGGCGCCAGCCTGGAACGCCTCGGGCTCGATGCAACTTTATTCTGTGGTGACGCATCGAATCCTGAAAGCTGGTGGGACGGCCAGTTATACGATGGCATTCTGCTCGATGTGCCCTGCTCGGCGAGCGGTGTCATCCGGCGGCACCCGGACATCAAGCACCTGCGCAGGCCGGGCGATATTGCTTCGCTTGCCAGCCTGCAGTTCGCGATGTTGCTGGCGCTGTGGCCATTGCTGAAGGCCGGAGGACGGCTGTTGTACGTGACCTGCTCGGTACTCGCGGCCGAGAACGACGAAATTGTCAGGCGCTTTGTAAGCGGCCGCGACGACATCAAGGAAATCAATCTGTTGCAAAATAACAACATCCGCGATCTAATGCGACCCAAGGCCACGGGTCAGCAGGTGCTCCCCGGAACGGCCGGGCTCGACGGTTTCTATTTCGCCTGCCTCGGCAAGGTCCGCTGAAAACACCGATGCTGCACACACCCAAAAGTCGATCCGCCAACTGGCTTGCAAGCCTGCTGCTGACGCTTGGCCTGTTTGCCGGCAACAGCGTGGCCCAGGACGGGATCGAGCGTGCCGGCTATTTCGAGGTTCGCTCCGCCGAGAGTCGGCTGATCGATGGCGTGCACCTGCTCGACGCCCGCCTGCAGCTGGTGCTGAGCAGCGAGGCGCTGCGCGCGCTGTCGAGCGGAATCACGCTGATGATTGAACTGCAAGTTGAGGTCATTCGCGTCCGACGCTGGTACCTGGATGACCCGGAGGCCGAGCTTGCGGTGCGCTTCGAGCTCGAATATCGACCACTCGCGCAACGCTACATAGTGCGCAACCTCAATAGCGGAGAGCAGGACTCTTTTGCGACACTGTATTCGGCCCTGAGTAACCTTGGCCGGTTGCAGGGCCTGCCAATTATCGACGATGCTGTTCTTGAAGCCGATAGCGACTATCGAGTAAGGCTGCGGTCGTTACTGCAGACGCGACAGTATTCAGCGCCACTGCGGATGTTGTTCTTCTGGCGAGATCAGTGGCAGCTTCAAAGTGAATGGTCCGAATGGACGCTCGAGCGATAAAGCGCGGCTTTTATACCTTGCTGGCCGCGATCGGCGTCGGCCTGGTGCTGGTTGCAGTATTCCTGCTGAGCCGTACCGCGCAAAACTCCGGGGAATTCGACCGCCTGCAGAATGTCATCCTCGCGATTAACATTGCGGGTGTTTTTCTGCTGTTCGTGTTGCTGGTCGGCAACCTTGCACGCCTGTGGCGCGAAAATCGAACGCACGTACCCGGCGCGCGATTAAAGGCGCGCATGGTGGGTATGTTTGTCAGTCTTGCGGTCATACCACTTTTGATCGTGTTTTATTTTTCCCTGGAATTTATCAATCGCGGCATCGATTCCTGGTTCAACGTCGAAGTCGCAACCGGAATGGAGAATGCACTGGAGCTAAGCCAGACGGCACTCTCTATGCAGGTCCGCGGGCATTTGCGTGCGACCGAGCAGATTGCCCAGCACCTGAGTCAGAGCAATGAACAACAACTTGTTTTCGAACTCAGCATGCTGCGGCGCGAAAGCGGCGCGAGCGAAATCACGATTTATGGCAGCAACAACAGAATTCTGGCAACGAGCTCAGACAGCTCGCAGGCGGAATTGCCGAAAGCGCTGCAGGACGAGGTAATACTGCAGTTACAGCAGGACCGGCCGTACGTTTCGCTGGATCCCGAAGACTATGTAGTGCGCATCGCTGTGTTATTTCGAATCGCCGGAAGATCAGAGCCGATTGGTGTGCTGCAGGCACATTTTCCGGTGACAGACAGGCTCGCACGAATGGCCGAGAGCGTCGACGTTGCGTACCGGGGATATCAGCGCATGCAATTCCTGCGGCAACCGCTCAAGGACAGTCTGTCACTTACACTGACCGTAGTCTTCATGCTCAGTTTGCTGGCGGCTGTGTACGGCGCGTTCGTGCTGTCGAGACGACTGGTTGCGCCGATCCAGGACCTGGTCGCCGGAACGCGAGCGGTTGCTGAAGGTGATTTCGACACCCGGCTGCCGACACCGACCCGCGATGAAATCGGATTCCTGATTAATTCTTTCAATGACATGACGCAACGACTGGCGAGTGCGCGCCGTGAGGCGAGCCTGTCGCAGGCTATGGTGGAAGCGGAGCGTACCAACCTCGAAGTTATCCTGGCGAGGTTGTCGACCGGCGTTGTTGCCCTGGAAACCGACATGCGAATACGTACGGCCAACCAGGCTTCCGGCAGCATACTGAATGTCGATCTCGAAAGCCGGACCGGTGAAAACCTGCTTGATGTCGCGCGGGGCGAGCCGTTGCTGGAACAGTTTGTCGATGTCGCGAGGATGCATCTCGAAGCTGGTGAAACGGAGTGGCGCGAGCAGCTCGTACTGCGTGGCGAAATGGGTCGGCGCATCCTGACCTGCGCGTGCACCACCTTACCGGGCGATGAAGACAACGCTGCCGGCTACGTCATTGTGTTTGATGACATTACTGCCTTGTTGCAGGCGCAGCGCGACGCGGCGTGGGGTGAGGTTGCACGCCGCCTCGCACATGAAATCAAAAATCCCTTAACGCCTATTCAGCTGTCCGCCGAGCGCATGCGCCGCAAATACCTCGGCACGATGAGCGCCGAAGATGCTCAGATTCTCGATCGCGCGACGCACACCATCGTGCAGCAGGTTGAAGCGATGAAGGAAATGGTCAATGCTTTCAGCGACTACGCGCGCGCACCTGACATGGATTTCAGTCTGTTCAGTATCGATAAGCTCGTGCACGAGGTTGTCGACCTGTATCGCGCCCAGGAGAGCGCAGTCGAGATCGTGCTGACTTCGGACCCGAGCATGCCGATGATCGAGGCCGATGTCGGCAGAGTTCGGCAGATACTGCACAACCTGCTGCGTAACGCGATTGAGGCACTCGAAAATCAGGACGATGGCCGCATTGATGTGCACATCAGCGCCGCCGAGATCAACAATGTTGAGGTCGTGCACATCGAGGTGCAGGACAACGGCCCCGGATTTCGCGAGGGGTCACTTGCGCAGGTTTTCGATCCTTACGTGACCACCAAGCCGAAAGGAACCGGCCTTGGACTTGCAATCGTTAAAAAACTTGTCGAAGAACACGTTGGCACCATTCGTGCCTACAACGGCCCCAATGGGGGAGCTGTAATAAGCATCCGGCTGCCGCTCAATGATGTAGCACGCGAGGCAATGATCGCCAGGGCACCAGCGCGTGCCGACCAAAGGAGGGAAAGAGCATGAGTACTTCTCATGTGCTGGTAGTGGACGATGAGGCCGATATTCGGGCCTTGATTCAGGAAATACTTTCTGACGAAGGTTACGTCGTGACGGTTGCGGCCGACGCGGAGGAGGCCCGCGAGGCCCGCGAAGTCGGAGACTTCGACCTGATTCTGCTTGATATCTGGATGCCTGACACCGATGGCATCACCTTGCTGCGTGAATGGTCCGATGAGGGCGATCTGAACTGCCCGGTGGTCATCATGTCCGGTCATGGTACTGTTGATGCGGCTGTCGAAGCGACGCGCCTGGGTGCATTCGACTTCGTTGAGAAACCGCTGTCGCTCGCAAAGTTGTTGCGCACGGTCGAGGCGGCGCTCGAGTCGGCGGACAAGCAGTCGCGATCGGCTTACGCGGCATTGCCATCGCTACTGGCGCCGGTCGGGCGCAGCAAACTGATGCAGGGATTGCGCGAACGGGTGCAACAGTACGCTCACCACGAGGCGCCGGTCCTGATTACGGGCGAGCCGGGCACCGGGCGCAGCGCTTTCGCGAGGTACCTGCACGCACTGAGTAAACGCGCCGATGGCCCGCTGATCAGTATCAGTGGCGCATCGCTGACCGACAGCAATGTTGAGGAGCAGCTGCTCGGCAGCGAAACCGATGGAGATATTCATGCCGGCGCTTTCGAACGCGCGGCCGGTGGCACGCTGATCATTGATGAACTGACCGATCTCAGTGCGGCGGCGCAGAGGATCCTTCTGGCAGTGATTGACGACCAGAGTTTCCGGCGCGCCGGTGGACGCGGCAGCCAGCGGCTGGATGCGCGCATCGTTGCAACAGCACCAATCAATTTCGAGGCAAATATAGACCGCGGTGAGCTGCGTCGCGACCTGGTCGCGCACCTCAGTACGTTAACGGTGCGCGTGCCGCCGTTACGTGAGTATTCGGAAGACGTGCCGGAATTGCTGGCACACCATGTCGATAAACTCGTGGATTCCGAAGGCCTCATGTTTCGCCGCTTCAGCGTCGCGGCGCAGAACAGATTGCGCAACTATCCGTGGCCGGACAACGTGCGCGAGCTAAAGAATCTGGTGCGCCGTTTGCTGCTGCTCGAGACATCGGGTGACATCAGCCTGGCGGAGGTGGAAAACGATCTCCGCGCGACCGAGCCGGTCAATGAACCACTGGTGAAGCAGGACTTGCTATCGCTACCGCTGCGCGAGGCGCGCGAGCAGTTCGAGCGCGCCTATCTGCAACAGCAGCTGGTTCTTTGCGATGGCAAGGTTGGCCAGCTTGCAAAGCGGGTTGGCATGGAGCGTACACACCTGTATCGCAAGTTGCGCTCGCTCGGTGTCGATTTCAAGTCACTTGGCGTCGACGACTAGAAAGGGGTCAGAGCCCTTTTTTGCCCATATACGGCATTGACCACATGTGGTCGAAAAAGGGCTCTGACCCCTGTTCAGTTTTTTGGCAGCAGGCGGGCGTCCGGTGTGAACTCGATACCTGGGTCGCCGAAGTCCTCAATGCTCAGGCCCTTGATGAGATTAAAGGCCCGATCCTGCGGGTCGATGCTGGGACCGCCTGGGCGCAGTTGCACCGTGGATACGATTTCGCCCTCGATGAACCGACCCGTGCCGTCAAGACTTGCAAGCAGGATAGGTGCGATCCCCTTGACGCCATCGACACTGATGCCGTAGTAGGTCGCAAAGTTGCCCAGGCTGTAGGCGATCAGCCGCTCCTTGTAGAGCTCGATGCCGCGGACTACATGCGGGCCGTGACCAAGTACCAGGTCCGCGCCCGCATCGACCATGCGCCGTGCGAACAGGGCGACATCGCCGCGCGGTTCACCAAAATATTCTTCCTCGGCAAACGGTACGTGCATCATTGCCGCACCCTCGGCGCCGCCGTGAAACGAAACGATGACGATGTCGTGCGCCGCGGAATATCCGGAGACCGTCAGTTCTGCCAGCCCATAGTCGAGCAGCATATTTGAGTCTTTAGTGACAGCGTAGGCGAGCAACGCGATCTTCAGCCCGTTGGTCTCAAAACTGGCAAACTCACCCTCACGGCCGGAGTGACGAATACCGACGGCGTCCAGCGCCTGCATCGTGGCGCTGCGACCTTCTTCACCAAAATCGCGTGCATGATTATTGGCGAGGCTGAGCACATCGAAGCCGGCGGCCCGATAATGTTCTGCGTATCGTGCAGGAGAGCGAAACAGGTAACAGGCGTTCGGGTTGCTGCATTTTTTCACCGGCTCACCGCCGTCGGCGAGTACACCTTCGAGATTGCCGAAAGCAATGTCGGTGGCTGACAGCGTCGCCGCGACACCCTGCAGGAAGCTTGCGCCATCATCATCGGGCAGATGATTTTGCGGGTAGTCGGTACCCAGCATCATATCGCCGACGGCGGCGATGCTGATGCGAAGTGCCGTCGCCGGCGTGGCCGCCTCCGGCGGGGCGTCCTCGGTCGCGGCTGGAGCGTCGGTTGCCGGCGTGGCCGCCTCCGGCGGGGCGACGTCAGTTGCGGCTGGAACATCGGCCGCCTGCATGGCAGCCTGCCACGAGCAGCCACTGCAGAGTAGCAACAGGCCGGGGAGCAGCAGGCGGTGACTAATCACTGAGGCGAATTCGAAGGACGTCGATTTTCGCTGCGCGCAGTCGGCTGCGCAGCATGTTCAGTTCATCAAGATCTTCGGTGGGACCGATATAGACGCGGTGATAATTGCGATCATTGACCTGTACGCGCTGGATATGTGATGAAATACCCTGCATCCCGAGCTCGGCACGGCGCCGTTCCGCGTCAGCAAAGGTTGAGAATGAACCAGCCTGCAGAACGTAAATACCGGGCTCCACGATCGCCTGCGGTTCCTTGTCGGCCTCAGAGTCGGGCAGCTTTCCCGGTACCGTGACCTCCATGTCAGGCAGCAGGGTATAAAAGGTGAAGCGCGGTTCCTTGGCGGTCTCCGCACTCGGCGCCTGGGCCTCGGCGGCAGGCTGTTCGCCGTTCCGATCGATTGGCGGTTTCGCCGTGGCTGCCTGCGGTGTTGCCGTGCGCACAGCGGACCCGCGGTCCTTGACGTGCACCGCGAAGGCGACGGACAGGCCAATCGCCAGGCCGAACAGCATCCACATCCAGCCCGGGTAACTCTGCTGCTGGCTTCGACTGCTGCGTGCAGAGCGCCGTCGTTTACGATTTGCCATTACATCTTTTCCGGGGCGCTAACACCAAGAATGCCAAGTCCGTTGCCGATGACGACGCGAGTGGCGCTGATCAGTGTCAAGCGCGCGTCGCGCAGAGCTGGGTCATCGACGATGAAAGCATGCGCGTTGTAATAACTGTGAAAGTCGTTCGCCAGTTCGCGCAGGTAGTGCACGAGATGTTGCGGCGCTCTATTGTTGGCGGCCAGCAACACGACCTCCGGATAACGACCGAGTGCGCTGCACAAGGCCTTCTCCTGGGACTCCCGCAGCAGATCAAGATTGTCGCGCCCACGGCTGTCGTCGTGACTCAACCCCTTTTCGGCGAGCTGGCGGAACACGCTCGCAATGCGCGCGAAAGCGTACTGGATGTAGTACACCGGATTGTCATTGGAGCGGCTCTTGGCAAGCTCGAGGTCAAAGTCGAGATGTTGGTCATTGGAACGCATGACGTAAAACAGGCGTGCTGCATCGTTACCAACCTCCTCGCGCAATGCGCGCAAGGTTACGAACTCGCCCGAGCGTGTCGACATCGAGAGTTTCTCACCGTTTCGATACAGCGCGACAAACTGCATCAGTTTGACCTCGAGACTGCTTGCGTCGTAGCCCATTGCGGCGAGACCGGCACGAACGCGTGGTGCATAGCCATGATGGTCGGAGCCGAGAATATCAATCAGGTAGTCATAGCCGCGCTCGCGCTTGTCGAAGTGATAGGCAATGTCCGAGGCAAAATACGTCTTGACGCCATTTTCGCGGACCACTACGCGATCCTTTTCATCACCGAATTGTTCGGCGCGGAACCAGGTCGCTCCGTCTTTCTCGTATAGCATGTCGCGGTCGCGGAGCACCGCCAGTGCGGCGTCAATGCGACCCGTGGTCTCCAGGCTTTGTTCCGAATACCAGCGATCGAAGATGACGCCGAACTCGGCCAGGTCCTGTTCAATGTCCTGGCGGATGGATTCCAGCGACTGTTGCCGAATGTGGTTGAAAAGCTGCGCGCCAAGCAACTCCTTTGCACGCTCGATCAGGGCGCCAATGTGCGCTTCCTTGTCGCCATCGGGCGCATCGGCAGGTATGTCTCTTAGCAGGGCGCCGCGATCCACCACGGCTGCGCCCCGCGTATCAATCTGCGCAGCAATTTCGCGAATGTATTCGCCGCGATAGCCCGCGCCAGGAAAGTCAAACTGCGTGCCATGCGCTTCCAGCCAGCGCAACCAGACACTCAATCCGAGAATATCCATCTGCCGACCGGCGTCATTGACGTAATACTCGCGATCAACGTCATACCCGGCTGCCTCCAGCAAATTGCCAACCGTCGCGCCATAGGCGCCGTGTCGACCATGACCGACATGCAATGGGCCGGTCGGATTTGCGGATACAAACTCGAGCAAAACGCGCGGCGAATCTTTCGCCGGTTGCCTGCCATAGCAATTGCCCTGCTCGAGTATCGCCTTGATCTCTGCATGCAATGCTGCGGCGCTCAGGTAAATATTGATGAAGCCGGGGCCGGCAATGTCTAGCTTGTCGACCTCAGGGCTGGCCGGAAAAGCGGCCACAATCCTGGCTGCCAGCTCACGCGGATTCGTGCCCACGGACTTCGCAAGGCGCATGGCAACGTTGGTCGCGAAATCGCCGTGAGCCGGATCGCGCGTACGCTCGATGGCCGTCTCGACAGCGAGCCCCGCCGCTGCATCGGCCAGCTCCGGCAGCGAAGCGAGTGCGTTCTGAACAAGTTTTGTGACCAGGGTTTTCATGGGCTGCGGATTCTACATCAAAACAACTCGATGGGATCGACGTCGATCGACCAGCGAACCTTGCGCGCAGCTGGCTCGGCCTCGAGCGCCGGACGCAATGTTGCGAGCAGCAAGTGCAGGGACTTGCGATCGCTGCTTTGCAGCAACAACTGTGCCCGATAGCGACCCGCTTTCCTGGCCATGGGTGCATTGACCGGCCCAAGCACGCGCAGAGTTGCCGGGCGCCTGTCGGCAATCAACTCGGCGACGCCTTGCAGAAACGCGAGCGCATCACCTTGCCGATGTGCGTTCGCGCGCAACAAGGCCAGTCGTGTAAAAGGTGGCCAGTGCGACTGTTCGCGCTCGGCGAGTGCCGCTTCGGCTACCGCCGCATAGCCACCACTGATCAGCATCCGCCAGAACGGATGTTCAGGAAATGCCGTCTGAATCAGCACTTCACCCTGCTGCGCTTCGCGACCGGCCCGTCCGGCGACCTGGATTATCGACTGGGCGAGCCTTTCGGCAGCACGAAAATCAGTGCCAAACAGGCCCTGGTCGGCGTTCACCACGCCCACCAGCGTCAATTTCGGGAAATGGTGCCCCTTCGACAACATCTGCGTACCGACGAGGATGTCGGCATCGCCCTGTTCAGCGGCCAGCAGCGCCGCCTCTATCGCACCGCGTTGCTGCGTGCTGTCGCTGTCGATGCGCTGTACCGCGTAACCCGGGAAGCGCCGCAGCAAGACA
Organism: Gammaproteobacteria bacterium; assembly: GCA_029884455.1. Classification (GTDB taxonomy): domain Bacteria; phylum Pseudomonadota; class Gammaproteobacteria; order Steroidobacterales; family Woeseiaceae; genus UBA1847. Next base: position 10,890 of record JAOUHU010000033.1, read on the forward strand.
TCTTCGATGCGCTCGGTTCCGGCGCCCAGCGGTTTCACCGCTGCATTGCAGTGCGCACAGCTGTCCGGCAGGCGCGTCTGCGCACCGCAGTGATGACAGCGCAAGCTGCGATCACGCGCATGCACGGTCATACGCGAATCGCAGCGGGCGCATTCAGCGAGATGACCGCAACCGGTACAAATCAGCGTCGGCGCGAAACCGCGCCGATTAAGGAACAGAAGAACCTGGCCACCAAGGCGCAATTGCTGTTCTATTGCCGTGGTCAGCGCCACACCCAGGCCATCGCCGCTTGTGCCATCGTCAGGATCGACCAGGCGTAGTCGTGGTGGCAGGGCACCGCCGGCGCGTGCCGGCAGGCGCAATTGCGTGAAATTTCCACTGCGGCAATGTTGCAGGGTTTCGAGCGTCGGGGTTGCCGAGCCAAGGACAACACGTGCGTTGCTGCTTCGTGCGCGCATGATAGCGAGGTCGCGCGCCGAGTAGCGCAGTCCTTCCTGTTGCTTGAGTGAGTGATCATGCTCTTCGTCGACAACAATCAGGCCGAGTTTTGGCAGCGGTGTAAAAACCGCGGAGCGCGTGCCGACGACCAGTTGCGCCAGGCCCTGCTGCGCGCTGCGCCAGGCGGCCAGGCGTTCGGCATCGCCAAGACCCGAATGCAATACTGTTGGCTCAATCCCGAGCCTTTGCCGGAGTCGCGATACCAGTTGCGGCGTAAGCCCGATTTCAGGCACCAGGATCAGCACCTGCTGTGAGTCTGCGAGCACATCACGTATGAGTTGCAAGTAAACTTCCGTCTTGCCACTGCCGGTAACACCATCGAGCAAGAACGCGGCGTAACCACTTACCGAACGCAGCGACTCGAGTGCTCGCTTTTGATCCTCGTTCAAATCCGGGCCCGGCACCGCGATATCGTCGCATACGGGTGGATGCCAGTCGGCCTTTCGCGTGAACCGGGTTAACAGTTCCTTCGCGAGCAAGGGCTTCGCCGCGCGCCGCCAGTCAGGCAGCAATTCATTGAGTGCATCGACACTCATGCCGTTACCGCCGGCATCGACGAGGACCTGCAGCAGTTCGGCCTGGCGTGGCGCGCGGCGGGCAAGCGCCTCGACATCGGCCGCAGCGCCGGCAGCGGTAATTGCGACGCACTGCAAATCTGGCAGCAGGGGTTTGCCGCTGCGCAACAGTGCCGGCAGCGCTGCTGCGACCACCTCGCCAACCGGGTGATGGTAATAGTCGCTGGCAAATGAAATCAGGTTGAGGTCCGACGCGGACAGGATCGGCGCCTCGTCCAGCAGCGCCTGGCAGCGGCGCAACTTGTGCATCGGCAGATCGCTGCTGTTGGCGAGCGCCATGATGACGCCGACCTGCTTCTGGCGGCCGAAAGGTACGACAACCCGCGATCCCGGCTGCGCGGCGTTGCGGCCATCGACCGGCAGGTAGTCGAAAAGGCGCGACAGCGGCACATTGACGGCCACCTGGAGAATCGTCGGGTCACTCATGTGAATTCTTTAAAATCAATCGCTTACGTTTTCTGATTGCACATAAACTGCCGCTTGTGCTGGCGCCGGCCGCTGTCAACCGCGGGCTCGACCCTGCGTTATATAAGAGTGACACGTTTTCGGCCCTGCAGTGGAGTCGACGGGACAGAGCATATGGATCGTGCGATTGTTGAAATCAGAGCTTGGCCGGGGACCGAGGCGAGCGTTTTTGCGGTATCGTGCACCCGCGAACCTTCGACCGGGGCGAATACACTGCAGCGCGAAAAGCAACTCAATCAGTTTCTTGCCGGTGTCGAGCGTCGGGCGCTGCGTATTGCAGAGATCGCGATTCGCGACCGGGATGAAGCGCTTGATCTTGTGCAGGACGCAATGATCAGGCTGGCTAATAATTATGCGGGCCGGGCCGAGGCCGAGTGGATGCCACTGTTCTATCGCATATTGCAGAATGGTATTCGTGACTGGCACCGGCGCGCCAAGGTGCGCAATCGCGTCCTGTCCTGGTTCGGGCGTGGCAGCAGCGACGATGATTACGATCCGGTTGCCGAGGCGCCGGATCCAACTGGCAGGGGGCCGGACGAGCAATTGCAGAGCACCGAGGCAATGCAGCAGCTCGAGCGTGCACTGCGCGACTTGCCGGCGAGACAGCGCGAAGCATTTATGCTGCGTACTTTCGAGGGGCTGGACGTCGCGGCAACCGCGATTGCAATGGGTTGTTCGGGCGGCAGCGTCAAAACGCATTATTCCCGTGCCGTGCATACATTGCGGGAGAATTTGGGAGAACACTGGTAATGAAAGAGCCAAACGAAAAGCAAGCGGCAGAGCAATTTTCCGAGCGGGCGAAGGCCGCGTTCGACAATAGTGTTGAGCAACTCGATGCGGCGACCCTGTCGCGATTGAATCGCGGTCGGCATGTAGCGCTCGATGCCGTGCAAGGTAACCGTCTGGCGGCCACCTGGGGCCGCTGGTTGCCGGTTACCGGTGTCGCCGCGGCTGCATTGCTTACCATGATGCTGGTGCGCGGCCCGGACGCGGTTACATTGCCGGCCGATTCGGTGGCGGACTTCGAAATTCTGCTCGAAAGTGAAAGCCTGGAGATGTTTGAGAACCTGGAATTTTACAGCTGGCTGGATTCGACTGACCTGGATGCGCTGGGCAATGCCGGCTAGTCGAGTCTGCATAGCTGCGTTGCTTCTGGCCTGCAGCCAGGCGCTTGTTGCCGACGAGGAAGTACCGGATATGGAGTTTCTCGAGTACCTGGGAAGCTGGGAGGGATCGGAGCAAGACTGGCCGATGTTCGCTGCGCAGCCAGGCACCCGGAACGAAACTGATGAGCGGATCGATCCCGCACCCGAAGGTGAAGAATCGACGGAGATGAATGATGAACAGTAAACATTTGCTGGCGATCCTGGCGTTGCTCGCGAGCGCGGCAACGATGGCTGACAACGGTGTCGACTGGGAAAGCCTGAATGAAGAGCAGCAGCAGGTCCTGCGCGTGTTCGCTGACAGCTGGGCTGAGCTCGATCCGGAACGGCAGCGGCAGCTGTCGGTGGGCGCCGAGCGCTGGTCGCAAATGTCAGATGCTGAGCGCCAGGGGGCGAGGCAGCGTTTTGGTAACTGGCGCAAATTGAGTGATCAGCAGCGCGACACAATTCGTCGGCGCTACCAGGAGTTTCAAAAATTGCCGCCTGAGGACCAGCGTCGCATCAGGGAAAATTTCCGGCGTTTTCAGGAAATTTCTCCCGAACGTCGGCAAATGCTCAGGGATCGCTTCAGGGATCTGACACCGGAGCAGCGGCAGCGGCTACGCGATCGCCTGAGCGATCGCCAGGTACGGCCGGCAGCAACGCGTGACTAGGCCAGCACTCCGAAATATTGAAAAAAAGGACGCCAGCCGGCGTCCTTTTTTTTGCTAGAGTACGCCGACTCGAAATGGAGGTAGTGCATGAAAATCGGCGTGCCGAGAGAAATACATGCAGGTGAGCGTCGCGCTGCGACGACTCCGGAGGTTGCGGCGCAACTGATGAAACTGGGGTTCAGTGTCGCAGTTGAGAAAGATGCAGGCGCAGCCGCGAGCTATTCGAACGAGGCTTACCAGGCGGCCGGCTGCGAGATCATCGCCAGTGCCAGGGAATTATGGGCGCGGTCCGACATCATCCTGAAGGTACGTGCGCCGTCGGCGGATGAGGCGAAACTGCTCGACAAGAACAAGACTCTGATCAGTTTTTTCTGGCCGGCGCAGAACCCGGAGCTGCTGAAACAGCTGACAGCCAGCGGTGCGACCGTAATGGCCATGGACAGTGTGCCACGCATATCACGCGCGCAGAAAATGGATGCACTGAGCTCGATGGCAAATATTGGCGGTTATCGGGCCGTGGTTGAGGCTGCACAACATTTCGGCCGATTCTTCACCGGCCAGATCACTGCGGCAGGCAAGGTACCACCAGCGAAGGTGCTGGTTATCGGCGCCGGCGTTGCAGGTCTCGCAGCCATCGGCGCGGCGAAAAGCATGGGTGCAATAGTTCGTTCTTTTGATACCCGGCCGGAAGTCAAAGAGCAGGTCGAGAGCATGGACGCTGAATTCCTCATGCTTGATTTTGCCGATGAAGACGGATCCGGCGAGGGCGGTTATGCAAAGACCATGAGCGCCGAGTTTATTGCTGCGGAAATGGCGCTGTTCGCCGAGCAGGCCAGGGATGTGGACATCATCATCACGACTGCGCTGATACCTGGCAAGCCGGCACCACGCCTGATCACCGCGGAGATGGTCGCGTCCATGAAGGACGGCAGCGTGGTCGTTGACCTTGCGGCCGAACAGGGCGGCAATTGCGAACTCACGGAAAAAGACAAGGTTGTGGTGCGCAACGGCGTGTCGATAATCGGTTACACCGACCTTCCCAGTCGTCTTGCTGCACAGGCAAGCCAGTTATACGGCACGAACCTGCGGCACCTGTTGTCCGAACTTTGCCCCGAGAAAAATGGTGTGATCAACGTGAATATGGATGACGAAGTGATCCGTGGCGTCACCGTATGCACCGGCGGAGTCACAACCTGGCCACCGCCCGCACCGAAATTGTCGGCGGCACCGCTAAAGGCGGCTGCGCCGGCGCCGGTCAAGGTTGAATCGAAACCTTCATTGTTTGGCCCGATCGCCGCGGCGGTTATTGGCGGTCTTGCCTTGCTTGGCCTGGGTGCGGTGGCGCCCGAGTCTTTCATGGCGCACTTTACCGTGTTCGTACTCGCCTGCTTCGTCGGCTACATGGTGATCTGGAACGTGTCACCGGCGTTACATACGCCCCTCATGAGTGTCACGAATGCGATTTCAAGCATCATCGTTATCGGTGCGCTGCTGCAAATCAGCGCCAGCGACGACGTTGTCAAGTGGATCGCCGCATTCACCATCCTGTTAACGAGCGTCAATATTGCGGGTGGCTTTGCCGTTACGCGACGTATGCTCGAAATGTTCCGCAAGTGAGGCCGAGATGATCAGTGCAGGCATCGTAACCGTATCGTACATAGCTGCGACGGTACTTTTTATTCTCGCCCTCGGCGGACTTTCGAACCAGGAAACGGCTCGGCGCGGCAACTGGTACGGCATCGTCGGCATGGCGATCGCATTGATTGCGACGGTGCTCGGTGTTGTGACCAGGCACTATGAGTTGCTGCTCGGCGCTTTGTTGATCGGTGGCAGTATTGGTATCGTGCTTGCGCGACGTGTGCAGATGACACAGATGCCGGAGCTGGTCGCGATTCTGCACAGCCTGGTTGGGCTGGCCGCGGTCGCTGTGGGTTTTGCGAACTTCCTCGATCCGGCGGTACATCACTCGGGCATCGAGCTGACCATCCATGACATTGAGACCTATCTCGGAATCCTGATCGGTGCGGTGACATTTTCCGGATCCGTCATCGCGTTTGGCAAGCTCAGCGGCCGCATTGGTGGCAAACCGCTGACTCTGCCCGGGCGGCATCTGTTCAACCTGGGCCTGTTGCTGGCAGCAATCTGGTTCGGGCGCGAGTTTGTCATGCAGTCTGCGTCGGGGAGTGGTGTCGAACCGTTAATTATCATGACGGCCATTGCGCTGATATTTGGTATCCACATGGTGATGGCGATCGGCGGTGCCGACATGCCGGTGGTCGTGTCAATGCTGAACAGCTACTCGGGCTGGGCGGCGTCAGCAACCGGGTTCATGCTGGAGAACGACCTGCTGATTGTGACCGGCGCCCTGGTTGGTTCGAGCGGTGCGATCCTGAGTTACATCATGTGCCGTGCAATGAACCGCAAATTCCTCTCGGTTATTGCGGGCGGCTTTGGCACGGGAGGCGGCACGGCCGCTTCGGGCGACACCGCACAGCAGGGCGAGATCGTACCGATCGAGGCGCAGGAAGCAGCGGCACTGCTGCTGGCGGCCAGGGAAGTTATGATCATTCCGGGCTACGGCATGGCCGTGGCGCAGGCACAGCATACGGTTTTCGAGATTACAAAGGCGTTACGGGCGAAGAAAGTCAACGTTCGCTTCGGCATCCACCCGGTCGCTGGGCGCATGCCGGGGCATATGAACGTTTTGCTGGCCGAGGCCAAGGTGCCTTACGACATCGTCTTCGAGATGGACGAGATCAACGAGGATTTTCCCGACGTGGACGTTTCCGTGGTCATCGGCGCGAACGACATCGTCAACCCGTCGGCACTGGAAGAACCGAACAGCCCGATCGCGGGCATGCCGGTTCTCGAATGCTGGAAAGGCGAAACGACAATTGTTTTGAAGCGCAGCATGGCAACTGGCTATGCCGGCGTGCAAAATCCACTGTTCTTTAAAGAGAACACTCGCATGCTTTTTGGCGATGCCAAGGACACTCTCGACGCCGTACTTAAAGCCCTTTAAACTCGGTGCCCTTGAATCGCGCGCGGCGCGATGGGGTTAGCCGGATGCTCGCAGGAATCGTCACCGATATCGCGCAGCAGGTGCTGCGGACCGATGTGGCCGGAATGCCACTCGAATGGATCGACTATAGAGAAGCGGTCCGGCTGTACCATGCCGACCAGGTTGCCTACGATTGTGGTACGCACCTATACACGGTCTTCGGTGGTTACAGCAGTTTCGACGGCGAGCGCAGCAGGATCGCGGTCAATTCGATTATCGCAACCCATGGCACCAGCCAGGGCCTTGCACGTAATCGCGACCGTTACGTTCCACCGCTGAACAATCGAACGCTGTTCAAACGGGATGGCAATATTTGCCTGTACTGTGCGATGCGCTATCCGACCCGCGACCTGACGCGCGATCACATTACGCCAATTTCGCTCGGTGGCCGCGACAGGTGGAACAATGTTGCGACGGCGTGCCGACGCTGTAACAACTTCAAGGGCGGGCGCAAACCGGAACAGGCTGGCATGCAACTGATCGCTGTGCCGTTTACGCCAACCTATGCTGAATATATATACCTGAAAGGTCGTCGCGTACTTGCCGACCAGATGCAATACCTGCTGGCACACATCCCGCGGTCCAGTCCGCTGCACGCCCGCCTGACCGGCCACCTTGCCGACGGTGAGGAAATCATCGACGTCCATTTTCATGAGTAACGACAGGGTTCGGAGCCCTTTCTGGACCATGTTTGGATTACATCCGTACCCGGTGCACAAAGGGCTCTGACCCCACTCTGGCATGCAGTATCTAATTGACGCCAGCGTCTACGTTTTTCGGGCCTATTATTCGCTGCCTGATGACATGGTCGATAAGCAGGGCAACCCGGTCAATGCGCTCTATGGTTTTTGCCGATTCCTTGGCGATTTCATGGAGCAGGTTAATCCCGAACATGTTGCCGTGCTGTTTGATGAAAGCCTGTCATCGTCATTCCGTACCGATATTTATCCCGCCTACAAGGCAAATCGCGACCCCGCACCGGAAGAACTGAAGCGCCAGTTCGGCCAATGCCGCAGGTTCACTCGCGCCCTCGGCATCATGGAGCATGGCAGTCCGCACTATGAAGCCGACGACCTGATCGGGACGCTGGTGGAATGGGGTCGTTCGGTCGACCGGCCGTCAACGATTGTGACTCGTGACAAGGACCTGGCGCAGTTGCTGTCGAAACAGGACGTGTTTTGGGATTTTGCCGGCAAGGGCAAGATCCGCTACGAGGAAGTTCGCGGCATATTTGGCGTCCACCCGGAACAGATCGCCGATTTCCTCGCGCTTGCGGGTGATGCGGTTGACAATATCAAGGGCGTTCCCGGTATCGGCAAAAAGACCGCGACCGTACTGCTTGAAAATTTTGGCAGCCTCGACGGAATTTACGCCAATCTCGACAAAGTGCATGCGATCAACGTGCGTGGCGCGAAAACGCTGGGCGAAAAACTCGCGATGTACAAGGAAGATGCAGAGCTGGCACGAAAACTTACAGGCATAGCCTGCGACGCGCCATTCGATGATCCGGAAGAAGCGTTGCGCCGCAAGCGTCCAAAACTGGGCGAAATCAATGCTCTGTTTGACGAGGCGGATATTGGTACGGCCTTGCGCCGCCAGGCAGAGCGTATCTCCGATCTCGCTCGCGATTAACTATCGGTAACTGACGTTAAGACTCGGCGACTTCGTAACTCTCGCCCAGGAAGTCCTCATCGAAGGCGAACAAGGTTGTTCCCTCGGGCGCCGTAATCGCAACAAATGCGCCCTCGTAGCCCGGAAATTTCCTGTGCTTGTGCGCATTCTTTTCGATGTTCTCGAATAACGCGCTGCGATCTGCGCAACGGAAACACAATGCGGGGCCGGTAAGCGCGATGCTTTCGGACAGTCCCAGCGGAAAACCACCCGCGTCAAAACGCATGTGCGTGGTCGGTTCTTCGCGAACCCGCAGTACCACCGGCGCAACTGTCGCCCAGAACAGTGCCGAGTTCACAGCGTCGCGAGCAGGCAGGGACAACTCAAACCAGCTGCCACACACCGAATCATTGGCGAACTCATCGCCTGACATGAAGGTACGCGCCTCAAGCATTCGTATGTAGTGACCATCGCGGTCTGTCAGCCCAAGCTCATTGAACGCGTCCTCACCCAACTGCATTAAACTGAACTCGAAGCCATGATCGGTCATCGATCGCGCGTGCCGGGCCAGGTCCTGATGCACGTAGCTGATGGCCGGTGCATCGAAATCGCGATCGTGCAGGCCGATACACAGCGTGCCATCCGAAACGACCGCATACTTGTGCGAGTAAATGTCGCCAATCTCAAGTTCTGCAAAGCCCAGGCTCTTGTAAAAACCGAGCGATTCCAGGATATCCGGCGCACGAACGCTGAACTCAAGGTAGCGGCCGAGATTGCTCATTGAGCAGCTTCCAGCCAGCCACCGGTATTTTTTTCGATCAGGCGGGCGAGCAGCGCGGCGTGCTGCGGGTTGGCATTCAGCGCGGGGATGTAGTGCAGCGCTTTGCCTCCCGCCTTGATAAACAACTCGGCATACCGCAAGGCAATTTCCTCAAGTGTCTCAAGACAATCGACGGCAAAGCCGGGACACACGACGTCAACGCGCGACATGCTGGCAGCGCCAAACTTGCTTAGCACCTCATCCGTGTATGGCTGCAACCACTCTTCCCGTCCGACACGTGATTGAAATGCGACTGACCAGCCAGTCTCAGCCAGCTTAAGAGCCTCGGCAATCAGTCGAGCTGTTTTCAGACACTGGCAATGGTACGGATCACCGTTTAAGAGCGTACTTTTGGGCACACCGTGGAAGGAAAACAAAAGGTGCTCGCCGCGACCGTGCTGCTGCCAATGTCGGCGAATATTCTCGGCGTGAGCGGCTATGAAGTCCGCGTTGTCATGGTATTGATTGATGAAACGCAATTCGGGGAGCCAGCGTCGCATGCGCAGCACATTGGCCACTGCATCAAAGACGGCCGCCGTGGTGGTCCCGGAATACTGCGGATACAACGGCAGGACTATCGTCCTGCGGGCTCCGGCCGCATACAAGGCGTCAAGACCGGCCTCGATGGATGGATTGCCATAGGTCATGGCGAGTTGTACCAGCACCGGCCCGGACATGCGGTCCGACAAATCGGCCTGGATGGCAGCCGCAAGGTCCAGCGAGTGAAACAACAGCGGTGAACCGCGCCCGGTCCAGATTTGCCGGTAGGCATGCGCTGAACGCGCTGGTCGCAGCAACAAAATGATGCCGTTCAGAATCAACCACCAGAGCGCACGTGGATACTCAACGACGCGTGGATCCGAGAGAAACTGGCGCAAATATCGGCGCACGCCGCGCACAGTCGGGCTGTCCGGAGTGCCGAGGTTCACGAGCAACACGCCGGTAATCTGCGGCGATCCGTGCTCGTACTCGGGCATGATTTTGAATTTTGGCATGCAGCTCGGGCCCACCGATATCGGTCGGCGCTACAGTAAACGAAAGGTCCCCGGGGCGCCAGTTGCAGGCGCTATAATCCATTGTCTTGATTGAAATTTACGGGTGCGGACGGGAATGCAAACTCGCTTGGAACAACCACAGCCTGCTGCCTCGAACTGGTCCCTAGTTCGAGACCTGGCGGTGCTGCAGGTGAAACTCATTGTCGACGGTTTTCGCGACATCGTGCTGCTGCCGACATCGATAGTCGCCGCTATCGTTAGCCTGGCACGCGGGCGCAACGGCGTGCCCGGCCCGCAGTTCTACCGGCTGCTGGTCATGGGCAAACAAAGCGAACACTGGATCGACCTGTTCGGTGCGCTGCGCAACGCTCCGGCCGACGTAGATCGTGCCGCGACGTTTGACGTCGGCAACCTCGACGACATCGTCAGTAATGTCGAAAAATTTGTTGTGGACGAATACCAGCGCGGGGGTGTCACTGCCCAGGCAAAATCGCGAATTGATGCCGCACTTAAGGCGATGCGGCGCAAAAACACCAAGGGGCCAATGCCCTGATGGGCACCGGCGCCGTTACTTTCTCGGTGCCGCTTCCATGATTGCCGTAACGCCCATACCGCCGGCTGTGCATACCGAGATCAGGCCACGGCCGGACCCTTTTTCGCTGAGCAATTTTGCCATATTGGCCACGATGCGCGCGCCGGTGGCAGCGAACGGGTGGCCGATCGCAAGGCTGCCGCCCTTGACGTTGAGCTTGCTCAAGTCGATTGGGCCAAGCGGCTGATTACGGCCGAGTTTTTCGCGACAGAATTTCTCCGATTGCCACGCCTTGAGTGTGGCGATCGTCTGCGCCGCGAACGCCTCGTGAATTTCATAGAAATCGAAGTCCTGTAATCGCAGATTCGCATCTTTAAGCATTTCGGACACGGCGTAGGCCGGCGCCATCAACAGCCCTTCGTCGTTGATGAAATTGACGGCGGCCACTTTGACAAATGTCAGGTAGGCCGAGATTGGCAGGTTCTTCAGCGTTGCCCACGACTCCGACGCGAGTAGCACTGCCGCTGCGCCGTCGGTTAATGGCGTGCTGTTGCCGGCTGTCAACGTTGCGTCTTCATCTTTGGCGAACACCGGCTTTAGCGCCTGCAATTTCTCGAAGGTGGAGTCGCGGCGGATATTGTTGTCCTCCTCGCAGTCCATGAACGGCGTAACGAGGTCTTCATACCAGCCGGAGTCATAGGCATGTGCCGCTTTGACATGGCTTGCCAGCGCCAGTTGATCCTGGTGCTCGCGCTGTACCTCCCAGTCGCGCGCGATCAATTCGGTGCTTTGACCCATCGACATTTCGGTGCGTGGTTCGACGACTCCCGGCAGCTCGGGCTTGAAGTGTTTCGGGCGCAAGCGGAACCAGGGCAGGATTCGCTTCGGCAAGGAACGCGCCGTAACAACATCGAGCAAAATGCGCCGGTAGCTGTCGGGATAGACGATCGGCGCGTCACTGATCGAGTCCACGCCACCGGCGATGCCGGCGTCGATCTGCCCGAGGGCAATCTTGTTTGCGATCACGGCACAGGCCTCGAGGCTGGTCCCGCAGGCGCGCTGCAAATCCATGGCAGGTGTCTTTGGTGACAACCCGCATTCGATGACAGATTCACGCGCCAGGTTCCAGTCACGCGAATGCTTGATAACCGCACCCAGCGCCACGTCACCGAGTTTCTGACCCTTGAGGTCGTATTTGGTTACCAGCCCGGAAAGTGCCGCCGACATAAGGTCCAGGTTCGACAGTTCGCGATAGATCGAGTACGAACGGCAGAAGGGAATCCGGGAACCGCCAACCACAACAACCCTGTTCGATTTACCGTCATGCAGCATGCTTGTCTCCGTGCCCCGTCATCAGTGGACGCGCCCGCAACTTTACACCATTTGGGCAAAAAACCTGAACCCGCGGTCCTCAATAATGCGGTATCGTGCCGCGATGTTTTCAAGCGGCAACTGGCGACACGAATTGCGGGCCCTTTTCGGGCTTGCCGGGCCGCTGATCGTCAATAATTTGTCAATGGCCGGCATGCATTTTGCGGATGCGGTTATGGCCGGACGGCTCGGGGCAGAGACGCTGGCGGCGGTGGCGGTTGGTGGCAGCGTATGGTTCTTCGGCTTTGCGTTCTGCCTTGGCACCATGATGGCGATCTCGCCGATTGCGGCAAGGCATTACGGAGCCGGTAATCCGGAGGTCATTGGCCGGTATACGCGCCAGGGAATCTTTCTCGGACTCATCATGGGCATCGCGCTGATAGCGATCTTCTACCTGTTCGCAGGTGCGGGGCTCGAACTGGTTGGCATCGATGCGCAATTTCGCGGGCTGACCAAAGGTTACGTGCTGGCCATAGTGCTCGGGGCTCCGGGAATCTTCGTATTTCTCGCGCTTCGCTTCACGACCGAGGGCATCGGCGAGACCCGGCCAATCATGTACGCGTCAGTGGCATCGCTGTTCATGAACGTGTTCCTGAACTGGGTGCTGATGTACGGCAAACTCGGCGCGCCAGCCCTCGGCGCGGTCGGTTGCGGGCTCGCGAGCGCGATCACGATGTGGATGATGATGCTCGGTCTGGCGATCTATATGTGGCGCAGCAGGATCTACGCCAGCATGCAGATTTTCTCGCGTGTCGGGCGGTTACGTGCCAGCGCGTTGAAGGAAATCCTGGTGCTGGGCCTGCCGATCGCGGTCATGATTACCGCCGAGGCGGGCCTGTTCAATGCGGTGTCGGTGTTGATGGGGACGCGTAGCGCATCGATTGCGGCAGCACACCAGGTCGCGATCAACTTCGCGACTCTGACATTCATGATCCCGTTGGCGCTGAGTGCTGCCATAACCGTTCGCGTCGGTCATGCACTGGGTTCCGGGAATGCCCGGGCAGCGCGATTCAGCGGCAGCATCGGTATCGCGACGTGTGCCATATTCATGACCTGCTCGGCGGCGTTCATGCTGTTGTTTCGCAATACGGTCGTTACCATTTATACCGATGACCCGTCAGTGACCAGTATTGCGATCAACCTGTTGCTGGCCGCGGCGATATTCCAGATTGCGGACGGCGTACAAATCGGTGCGGCGGGTGCGCTGCGCGGCTACAAGGACACGCACTTCCCGATGGCGATCAATACGTTCGCTTACTGGGTGATGGCGTTTCCGCTCGCCTATCTGGCGGCGGTTACCTACAAGGCCGCGCCGGTGTATACCTGGGGTGCGTTTATCGTTGGCTTGTCGGTTGCTGCGACGCTGCTGACCTGGAGATTTGTACGACTGTCGCGCGCCAATCTGGATACTGCCCCGGCCGGGTCTGGTTAGCCGCCCTGCCCGAAATCGAGGTTATCGCCGGATAAATACTCGTCCTCTTCCGGCGTGTTCGGCCGATTCAGGAGTTTGTTGCGGTGCGGAAACCGGCCGAACCTGTCGATGATGTCACGATGCAACTCCGCAAACTGTGTGATGGTTTCGAAGGTTTCCCGATAGGTGCGCGATACTGACTCTGCCAGCTTCGAAAACAGTTCCACGGATTTGGCCTGCACCCTGGCGGACTCGGCATGCTGCAGTGGCATATAGAAGAAAGCGCGCTGAATAGGTGCCAGGCCCTGGTCTTTTTTCTCCATCGCGCCTTCAACACAGAGTTTCAGCGCAGCCTTGTCCTTAGAGAATGCCTCCGCTGTATTGCGAAAAATGTTACGGCGGAACTGGTCGAGCAAGAGTATTAACGCCAGCCGGCCGCGCGGTTCCTGTGCCCAGTGATCGAGCTCGCCCTTCGAGGCGAGCTCAACATCATCCAGAAATCCCTTCCTGCATTCCATGTCGAAAACTTCGTCTTCACCGAACCAGACATCCATACGTCGATCAATCTGCGGCGCCGTGAGCTCCTTCTCGCGAAACCAGAAATCCAGAATGGCATCGATGCGCATCTGGTCCTCGTCTGTGATCGTTCGGTCGCCGTTCTCGCTCAAAAGTTTTACCGACATGGCTTTACTCAACGCTTCCGAATCCCGGTAGACTCTAGCAGATCATGCAAACTACTACCGGAAAACTACCGCAGCTGTTGATGATTGCGCTTGCCGCCGGGTGCCTGTTGGCCTGTGGCGATCCGCCGGCGCCGCCCGAGCAGGCGCTACGCGCCTGGGTGGCTGAAGGGCAACAACGAGTGGAAGCAAAAGACCGCAGCGGCCTGATGGAGATGATAGCGGATGAGTATGCAGATGCGCGCGGCAACGATCGTGATGCCATCGAGCAGATGTTTCGTCTCTATTTCCTGCGCGCCAATGACATCGAGTTGCTGACCAGCATCGAGGATGTGCGGGTGTTTGGGGACTCTGCGGGTGAGATCGACCTGAAAGTGGGCATGGCGGTGACGCATGACGGTGTGCTCGGATTCAGCGCCGACGCCTACAACTTCGAATTGGAACTGGTACGCGACGGCGACCACTGGCTGCTAATCGCGGGCCGCTGGGGCGAGACTGGCGAGGAAATCCGCTGAAACTTGGTTACGCGCGCAACCAAACGGGCTCGCCGCCCGAATTGCTCGCAACTCGTCGGAAAACAAAGCATTTTCGCGCCATGCCGGGACAGATCTCGGTCGCCTGTTTGCAGTTCCTCGCTGCATGGCATACTGGCAGCCTTCCGGACCACTATCGGTTATGGGGCGCGAACCGCGCGCATTCCCTAGGGCGTTTATGACGGAGCGAATTGCACAAGGTCTGTATGACCCGGCGTTCGAGCGCGACAGTTGCGGTTTTGGGCTGATCGCGAATCTCGACGACATACCGAGTCACTGGGTCGTCAGCACGGCGATCTCCGCGCTCGCCCGTCTGACGCATCGTGGCGCGGTTGCGGCCGACGGCAAGACCGGTGACGGCTGTGGCTTGCTACTGAAGTTTCCGTTTGCGTTCCTGAGAGCAGTCGGAGAAGACCTTGGTTTTTCTCTCGGTGAGCGGTTCGCGGTTGGCATGGTGTTCCTGCACCAGGACAAAGAGCGTGCGGCAGCAGCGCGTGTGTTAATCGATGCAGCGCTGCGAGAGATTGGCCTCGACGTTGCAGGCTGGCGAGAAGTGCCGACCGATCCGTCGGTTTGCGGCGAACAGGCATTGCAGACATTGCCTCGCATCGAACAGGTTTTTGTGAATGCACCTGCCGGCATGCAACGCGGCCGCTTCAATCGGCGCCTGTTCCTGGCCAGGCGCCGCGCCGAAAAACGGCTCGGTGATGGCGATGCCTACATCGCGAGCCTGTCGTCGGTGACCTTGAGTTACAAGGGCATGATCATGCCCGGCGTGTTGACCGACTTCTATCCGGATTTGCTGGATGAGCGGCTCGAATCCTCGGTGTGCCTGTTTCACCAGCGCTTCTCGACCAACACGATGCCGCAATGGCGGCTGGCGCAGCCGTTTCGTTTTCTCGCGCACAACGGCGAGATCAATACGATTCAGGGAAATCGCAACTGGGCCGTTGCGCGCACCAAGAATTTCGTCTCCGACAAGCTCGATGACATTTCCGACCTGGACCCCATCGTCTCGCTGGTCGGTTCCGATTCATCGAGTCTCGACAACATGCTCGAAGTACTGCGCGCAGGCGGCATGGACGTGCTGCAGGGCATGCGCATCCTGATGCCGCCGGCCTGGCAGGCGATAGATGATCTTGATCCCGATGTACGCGCTTTTTATGAGTTCTTCGACTATCAGCTGGAACCCTGGGATGGTCCCGCCGGTATTGTGCTGACCGACGGCCGCTACGCAGCCTGTTGCCTGGATCGCAACGGCCTGCGGCCGGCGCGCTATGTCATTACCGAGGACCGGCACATCACGATAGCTTCGGAAATCGGCGTGTATGACTACGACGAGAAGGATGTCGTGAGCAAAGGGCGCCTGGGCCCGGGCGAGATGATTGCGGTCGATCTGGTCAATGGCACCTTGCTTGAGAACGACGATATTCACGAAATTCTGAAGATGCGCGCGCCGTACAAGAAGTGGCTGAAGCAGGGCGTTCGCTATCTCGAATCCGAGCTGGTCGATACACATACCGCCGCTGAGCCAATGGACGCGGAAACTCTCGCCTGCTATCAGAAAATGTTCAACCTGTCGCGCGAGGAACTACACGACGTCGTTGCGGTACTGGCGCAGGCGGAGCAGGAAGCGGTCGGCTCGATGGGCGATGACACGCCCATGGCGGTGCTGTCCAGCCAGGTACGCTCGCCGTTTGATTATTTCCGGCAGCAGTTCGCGCAAGTAACCAACCCGCCAATCGACTCGTTGCGTGAGCGCATCGTAATGTCGCTGCAGACCAACATCGGCCGCGAATCGAGCCTGTTTGACGTCGGTCCGGAGCACGCGCAGCAGGTCGTGATGAACTCGCCGGTATTGTCACAGAAAAAGCTCAGGCAGCTGCTCAGCAATGAAATGTTTGGCGACAGCAACGCGTTTATCGATCTCAATGTGGATACGGGCCTGTCACTCGGGGAGGCGCTGGACCAGATTTGCGCCCAGGCGGAAGCAGCTGTGCGTGATGGCAAGTTGATCCTGATGCTGAGCGACCGTTACCTGAAGCGCGACAAGCTGCCGGTGCATGCATTGCTGGCAACAGGCGCCGTGCATCACCACCTGGTAAGCATTGGTTTGCGTTGCGATGCCAACATCCTCGTGGAAACCGGAGTCGCGCGTGATCCGCACCACTTCGCCTGCCTGATTGGCTACGGCGCAACCGCCGTTTATCCATACCTCGTCTACCAGTCGTTGCACAGCATTGCGCAGCGCGGCAATCTCGACAAGCAGCAGCAACTCGGACGTGGCTACCGGCGCGGTATCCGCAAGGGCCTGTTCAAGATCATGTCGAAGATGGGTATTTCGTCGATCTCCAGTTATCGCGGTGCGCAGTTGTTTGAGATCGTCGGCCTGCACAGTGAAGTCGTCGAGCGCTGCTTTCGCGGAACGGTATCGCGCATCCAGGGCGCCAACCTTGCCGACCTGCTGGCCGACCAGAAGGCGCTCGCCGTGTCGGCCTGGGAGCCGCGTGAGCCGATCAAGCAGGGCGGCTTGCTGAAATATGTGCACGGCGGCGAGTATCACTGCTTCAATCCCGACGTGGTCACGACATTGCAGGCCGCGGTCCGCAGTGGCGACTACGATCGCTACAAGGAGTATGCGCGACTGGTGAACGATCGGCCGATTGCAACGCTGCGCGATTTGATGCGGCTTCGCGCGGCCGGGCCGGCCGTGCCGCTGACTGAGGTCGAGTCAGTGGAGGCGATCATGCCGCGTTTCGACAGCGCCGGCATGTCGCTTGGTGCGCTTTCCCCGGAAGCACATGAAGCGCTGGCCATCGCCATGAACCGCATCGGTGCGCGCTCCAATTCCGGCGAGGGCGGCGAAGATCCGGCGCGCTATCGCACTGAACGTGTTTCGAAGATCAAGCAGGTGGCGTCCGGCCGCTTTGGTGTTACAGCCGAGTACCTGGTGAATGCCGAAGTCATCCAGATAAAAATGGCGCAGGGTGCGAAGCCCGGCGAGGGTGGCCAGTTACCGGGCCACAAGGTCAACGAGATGATTGCGAGGCTGCGTTTCGCAAAACCCGGTGTTGGCCTGATTTCACCGCCGCCGCATCACGACATTTATTCCATCGAGGACTTGGCGCAACTGATTTTCGACCTCAAGCAGGTGAATCCGCAGGCACTCGTGTCGGTCAAGCTGGTCGCTGAACCCGGAGTCGGTACGATCGCAGCGGGTGTGGTCAAGGCTTATGCCGACCTGATCACGATATCGGGTTATGACGGCGGCACTGGAGCGAGTCCGCTGACCTCGGTCAAATACGCCGGCAGCCCATGGGAACTGGGACTTTCGGAAACGCACCAGGTGCTCCGCGGCAACGGCCTGCGTCACAAGGTCCGGTTACAAACTGACGGCGGCCTCAAGACCGGTGTCGATGTGATCAAGGCCGCGATGCTCGGGGCGGAAAGTTTCGGTTTTGGCACGGCACCACTGATCGCACTCGGCTGCAAGTACCTGCGCATCTGTCATCTGAACAATTGCGCAACGGGTGTTGCGACGCAGAACAAGGTCTTGCGCAGCGAATATTTCATCGGGCTGCCGGAAATGGCGATTAACTTCTTTCGTTTTGTCGCGGAGGAAGCGCGGCAGATCATGGCCGAACTTGGCGTGCGCACGCTCGAAGAACTGATTGGCCGGGTCGATCTGCTGGATTTGCAGCCTGGCGTAACCGATCGTCAGGCGCGCCTCGATTTGTCACCAATCGTGTCGGCCGACGGCCTGGCGAAGACCGCGCCGCAGTTCTGTACGGAGTCGCGCAACAATCCGTTCGACAAGGGTGAGCTGGCAGAGGAAATGCTGCGCGCGGTACTGCCAGCGATTGAATCGAAGGCGGGCGGCAAGTTCGGCTTCGAGGTACGCAATTTCAATCGCTCCATTGGCGCGCGACTTTCCGGCGAGATTGCGCGCCGCTACGGCAACCATGGCATGAAAGATGCGCCCCTTGAAATTTCGTTGCGCGGCACCGCAGGCCAGAGCTTTGGCGCCTGGAACGTGTCGGGGCTCAACATGACGCTGGTGGGGGATGCGAACGATTACGTCGGCAAGGGCATGGCTGGCGGCCGGATTGTAATCCGGCCGCCCGACGGAGCGTGCTACGAGGCACGTGAGACGGCGATCGTCGGCAACACCTGCCTTTACGGCGCGACCGGCGGCACGCTGTTTGCCGCGGGCACGGCTGGCGAGCGTTTCGCGGTGCGCAACTCCGGAGCATCCGTGGTGATCGAAGGCACCGGTGATCATTGCTGCGAGTACATGACCGATGGCGTGGTCGTGGTACTGGGTCGTACCGGTGTCAATTTTGGCGCTGGTATGACAGGCGGTTTCGCCTACGTGCTTGATCTCGAGCGGGACTTCGTGGATCGCTATAACCATGAACTGATCGACATTCACCGTATTTCGCCAGAGAGCATGGAGGCGCACGCGCATCATTTGCGTGCGCTGCTTACGCAACATGTAGCGCTGACGGGCAGCGAGTGGGGCGAGAATATTCTCGAGGAATACCGGACTTTCCTGCCGAAGTTCTGGCTGGTCAAACCGAAGGCGGCCGAACTCGGTACATTGATCGAAACCTTGCGGCGGGCGGCCTGAAGCATGTCCAGGCATCCATTGCAGTTTCTCGAAGTTCCTCGGCGCGATCCGGACAAGCAGACGCCGGAAGAGCGCGTCAGGCATTTCGATGAGATCTATGGCCAGTACGACGGAGCGAGTGCCGCTGCGCAGGCCGGTCGTTGCCTGGATTGCGGCAATCCCTATTGCGAGTGGCAGTGCCCGGTGCACAATTTCATTCCCAACTGGTTGAAGCTGATCGAAGACGGCAAGATGTTCGAGGCCGCGGAATTGTCGCACCAGACTAACTCGCTGCCCGAAATCTGCGGCCGCATTTGCCCACAGGACCGGCTATGCGAAGGCGCTTGTACGCTGAACGGCGAACTGGGTGCTGTGTCGATCGGCAATGTCGAAAAATACATCACCGACGAGGCCATCAAGCTCGGCTGGCGTCCGGACATGTCACGAGTGGTCGACACCGGCAAACGCGTTGGCATTGTTGGCGCAGGCCCGGCAGGACTGGCGGCGGCCGACGTGCTGGCGCGATCAGGCATTCGCCCGGTGGTGTATGACAGCTACCCACAGATCGGTGGCCTGCTGACCTACGGCATCCCGCCCTTCAAGCTCGAGAAGCAGGTTGTTGAACAGCGCCGCAAGATTCTCGAAGGCATGGGTGTGAAATTCGTGCTCAACACGACGATTGGCAGGGACAAGCCGTTTGCGGAGCTGACAGCGGAGTTCGATGCCGTGTTCCTCGGCATGGGCACTTATACCTACGTGCGTGGCGAGTTCGCCGGCGAGGATTTGCCGGGCGTTCACGATGCACTGCCGTACCTGGTTTCCAATGTTTATCACACGCTGCGCTACAAGAACCCGCCACTGCCCTGGGTGAATTTAAGCGGCAAGAACGTTGTGGTCCTGGGCGGCGGTGATACCGGCATGGACTGTGTACGCACGGCGATTCGCCAGGGTGCGACTAGCGTTACCTGTGCCTATCGGCGCGACGAAGAAAACATGCCGGGCTCGCGACGGGAAGTACAGAACAGCAAGGAAGAGGGCATCCGCTTCCTGTTCAATCGCCAGCCGCTGGAAATTATCGGTGACAGCAACGGCGCGACCGGGGTCAGGGTTATTGAAACGCGACTCGGCAGCGCCGGTACCGATGGCCGGCGCCGACCGGAACCGGTGCTGGGCACGGAAAGCGTCCTGCCGGCTGACGCTGTCATCATCGCTTTCGGTTTTCGCCCGAGCCCACCGGCCTGGTTTGGCGACAGCGCTATCGAAACCTTGCCGAGCGGCAAGGTGCGGGTGGCCTCACATGGCGCGCACCCGTTCCAGACGACCAACCCGAAAGTCTTTGCCGGCGGTGACATGGTGCGTGGCTCAGACCTGGTGGTAACGGCGGTGTTCGAAGGCCGTGAGGCTGCGAAGGGAATCGCGAGCTACCTCGGCGTCTGATCAGCCTGTTGCCGGCGGCCGCCGGTGGCAACGAACCAGAGCGCGATGCCAAGCAATGCGGCACTGAGCCACAGCCACTCGCTGGGCCGTTCGTCGAAAATAATCATCGCCCAGAAGACGCCGCTGACGACCGTGACAAAATTCGTCTGCGACGTGAAGATCGGCCCGGCGATGCGCAGGATTTCGAAGTACAGGTAAATCTCGATGAGCGCAAACCCGACCATGACGATCATCGCGATATGGCCGGTACCAAACGGCACCTCAAGGTCGCTGCCGAAGCCTTGCCAAAGGTAAGCAGGGGCGAGCATGGCCAGTGCCAGCAAGGCCTCGCCGCAGCCCAGCTGGTACGAGTCTGAGCCCTGTGGCCAGGCCCTGGTTATATAGATGTGGTCGGCGGAGTAGGACAGCGGCACGATAAACGCGACCAGTATCCAGAACACGGGGACGTCCGAAATTCCGAGGGCCGCCGGCAGCAGGATGAAGGCTGTCGACAAGGTGCCGAAAACGATGCCAAGAATGCGGCCCAGGGACACGGTATCACTGCGAAACGTGATCGCCAGGGCCACGGTGAACAAGGGCGTGCTGCTGACGACCAGGGTCAGTACGCTGGCCGGCAAATGCGCGGCGCTCCGGAGCTCGAGCAAAAATGGCACAACATAAGCGAGCAGGGCACAGATGAAATAAAACCGGACATGTGTGCGATCGAAGACTGGCAGTCGTCGCCGGATCAAGCCGGTTATCAAGAGCAGGAACGTGACGCCGGCAGTCGTGACCGTTGCGACTCCCAGGTAGGACAGGCCAGACTCGGCTGCCAGCTTGATATATGAAAAGTGCAGCCCCCAGCTTGCGCCAAGGATCACGAGGTAGATCAGTGGCAGCCAGCGAGGCGCGTTGCGCTGTAGCGCCGGCATATCACTCACGTTGAAATTCTTTTTGCATCTCGGCGGACAGGTCGGAGATTGCATCAAACAAATCGGCGAATGATGCTTCGTCGCCGGCGAAGTAACCAATCTGCTCCACCGCTATCTCTCCGTCCTGTTCGATGACCCTGCGCGTGACCCAGGCCGGGTGTGCGGGATTCGCGGTGGTTGTAAAGGCAAAGTAGGTGGAGGTGGATTCGTCGTGGAACAGCACCAGGTTGACATCGGCTTCTTCCTGCATTGTGTCCGCAAATTCCAGCAGCACGGTATCGAAGTAAGCCTGCCACTGCTCGACAGTGATTCTTGCATCTTCGTACGGTTGGTAGTCCGCGGCGAGCAGCGCGCCGGACAGCAGCGCTGCAAGAACAGAAAGTTTGCGTGCAGCGATAGTCGTCATACTGCGGGCGTTGTATGAAACCAGAACTCGATCTCGGAGGTTGCCACGTCGAAGCGTGCGGAGTGCCTTGCCTTGTCGAACTTTGGTAACCGGCAAATCTGTTTCGGAAAGTGCTTCATAGGAGCTCCTGGGTGAGCACAGTCTACCGCCAAACAGACGCCGTTCAATTATTCCTCAAGGTCGTTGCTGCGCCGCTG
>JAOUHU010000089.1 GCA_029884455.1 Gammaproteobacteria bacterium
GCCGATCGCGCGCCACGCCACGGAGCTGCAATGCGGCCGCGACCGCTGCGGCACGTGCACGACTGATTTGCAGGTTCCCGTCGGCGCTGCCAGTCGCATCGCTGTGACCGATGACCGCAATCCTGCTACGGTCGCAGTCGTAAGCGAATTCCGCCACTCTGTCCAGCAATGGCTGGGACGATTCGCGAATGCCGGTGCCCGATTGCCGAAACTGGATCGGCTCGCTGGCAAAGTTATCGAAATTGCGGCGACACAATGCATCAAATGACACATTACTATCAACTGAGATCATGTCGGACACCAGCGTCCGATTTGCGCCTGTTGCATCGCGCAAGAACTGTCGGCGACGTTCATAGTCAGGTTCATCGCGACTCACGCCGCGAATTTCGATGCCGTTTGAATCAAGCACAGCCTGTGCCGACTCGGTTGCTGCGACCAGGTATAGCAAGCGAATGCTGAGAGTTTCCCAGTCCGGGCTAAGAATCACCGCCTTGCGGAAATCGGTTTCTATCATGGCGCCGGCGAACCGTTCTTCGGCCAGTTGCAGCAAGTCAGCTTCATGCTCGTCCGACACTGTTGATCCGGAAATGCGCAGGTGATTTCGACCCAGATGAACAGCAAACTGCGGCTCGTCGAACAAGTTCGCGGACGCGCTGGTCGCGATCTGCAAATGTAGCCCGTTATCGACCGGTAGTGCGAAGAGCGCTGCGACCGCCAGTAACGCCAAAGACAAAATGGCGCGAATTTGTCGCCGCTGCCTGGCGGGCATGAAGCTAGGCCGAACCGCTCTGTTTCTGTTCCAGCAGTCTGCGCGCCTGGCCTATCCAGTCCTCGCGATAGATGCGGCTGCGAAATCCCTTGAGTCTTTCGGCAACGCGAGCGATGTCGTATTCGCTCATGGCCGCGATCTGCTGGTACTGGAAAATTCCGAGTTCATGCAGGGTTTTGGCGATGGCGGGACCGATGCCCTTGATCTGCCGCAGGTCATCCTGTGCATTGCCGTCGCTAGCCTGGGAGGCAACTTCGTCCTCAAGTTGTACAAGTTCTTGCAGCAACTCGGCGACCGCATCGTCACGCATGTCGTCCGCGTTCGCTATGTCGACGATTCGGTCGTCGATTGAGTCGTCGATTGAGTCGTCTGAATCATTTGACGCATACAGGTGGTCGCCAAGGGTCCCGGCGTCCACCGGCTCAACGCGGGTTTCATCCGAACCCAGCATCGATTCGAGAGCCGCGACGCGGTTCTGGGCAGCGACCAGGTCCTGCTGCAATGCATTCGCCTCTTCATTGCGAACGCGAAAGCGTTCCACCAGCGGTGGCACGCGCTGCTGCCAGCCGTCGAGATCTTTCTTCAGTTTTGTTATCTGTGCGTCGCGCAACTTGAGTGCTGTCGAAGTCACGTCGTCCTCTACGGCCCGATTTTGCATGTCGTTCTGCAATTGGTTGCGTTGCGCCACGGTCGCTTCCAGGTTGCTGCGAATGTCCTTGATCTGGCGTTGCAGTTCATCACGGCGCTCAAAGGCCTCTTTGAGTGCGGCAGACAGTTCACTGGCGCGCATTTTTGAGTCTTTGTTGGAGGCCTGGTATTGCCCGTTTTGTTCCATCAGGCTCTTATTCTGTTCCAGCAGGCGCTCATGTTCTTTGCGTTGCGCAGCAAGCTGCTCCTGCCAACCCAGATTGATTGCCGATTTCTCAGCGACACTTTTTCTGCCGCGAAAAACCCAGCCGATGACGATGCCGAAAGACAGCGCAGCAAGAATACTGACGATCTGTATGACAGTAATTTCGGGCATCGCGTCGGTTTCCTAAGAGGCCAGCCGCAACCGACCAATCTCCTGCAAAACAGCACGAATCTGGCCCACGGCCCGGTCGATCTGTGTCTTGCTGATTATCAGTGGTGGCGCGAGACGTACGACGGTTCCATGAGTTTCCTTGCTGAGTATGCCGCGACGCATCAGTGCCTCGCAGACTTCGCGCGCTTTTGCCAGGCCCGCATCAATTTCGATACCAATGAACAATCCACGTCCGCGCAGATCTTTGATCAGCGGACTCTTGATCGCCGCGAGCTCGGCGAGCAGGTATTCACCCAGTTCAGCGCTGCGTTCGGCCAGCCGTTCTTCTACCAGGATGTTGAGCGCTTCGAGGCCGACCGCGGCGGCGAGCGGATTGCCACCGAAAGTACTGCCATGATCACCGGGCGAAAATACCTGCATGACTTCGCGTCGGGCAAGAAACATGGAGACCGGCAAGATGCCGCCGCCGAGGGCCTTGCCGAGCATCAGGCCATCCGGCTGTACGCCCTCGTGCTCGCATGCCAGCATTTTGCCGGTACGTCCGAGGCCGGTCTGAATTTCGTCCACCAGCAGCAACACATTGTGCTTGCGACACAACTGCTCAGCCGCTTTCAGGTACCCCGCGGGCGGGATTACGATGCCGCCTTCGCCCTGAATCGGCTCTACCAGGAACGCCGCGGTGTTTTTGTTGATCATCGCCTCGAGCGCGCCGATATCGCCGTATTCTACGATGCGGAAGCCATCCGGAAACGGGCCAAAACCTTCCTGGTACTGCGGCTCATCAGACATCGTCACAATCGCAATCGTGCGGCCATGGAAATTGCCGGTGCAGGCGATGATCTCCGCCTGGTCCCTGGCAATGCCCTTGACCGTGTAAGCCCATTTTCGGGCAGCCTTGATTGCGGTCTCAACGGCCTCTGCGCCAGTATTCATCGGCAGCGCCATGTCCTGGCCGGTCAACTCACAAATACGCTGAAGAAATGGCCCGAGTTTATCGCTGTAGAATGCGCGCGACACGACACTCAATCGAGCAACCTGCTCTTGCACAAGTCGCACCAGCCGCGGGTGGGCGTGGCCATGGCTGACTGCCGAGTAGGCGCTCATCATGTCGAGATATTTCTTGCCGTCCGTATCCCAGACATACACACCCTCGCCACGCGCCAATACGACTGGCAAGGGTTTGTAGTTTTGGGCACAGTAACGTGCCTCGAGATCGATGCGGCTTGTCATCGGCATCCGGTCACAGGACAGAGGCTTGCAATTTTACAGCAATAACATCCACTTAAGCCAATACTGGACGCTAGCATGAGCAGTCGGCCGCCACAGATACAAAAGATTTCGCTAGCGGGTCCTGCTGGTGTTCTCGAAGCCATACTGGAGACGCCTGCCGATGCCGTCACGCGAGGCGCTGCGCTGATTTGCCACCCGCACCCGCTACACGGCGGCAGCATGCATAACAAGGTCGTGCACACCCTGGCCCGGGCGTTCGTACGACTGCATTTTGCCGCCTTACGCTTTAATTTTCGTGGCACGGAAGGCAGCGCCGGCGCATACGATGATGGCGTCGGCGAGCTGGACGATGCGCTGGCCGCGCTGGCGTGGCTGCGCAACAGGTCAAGCGGCGAGCCAATCTGGCTGGCGGGTTTCTCATTTGGTGCGGCGATTGCGATTCGGGCCGCCGTCGAAAGCGAGCCGGACGGACTGATCAGCGTGGCACCCGCGATCACACGATTTGCTGCGGACCTGCAAAAGCAGCCGGCCTGTCCCTGGTTGTTGCTGCAGGGCGATCAGGATGAACTCGTGGATATCAAGGCCACCATCGCCTGGGTAAATCGGTTATCGCCCGGGCCGGAGCTTGCAGTCATGCCGGGGGCCGACCACTTTTTTCACGGCAGACTGGTCGAGCTCCGCGAGCTGGTGACGAATTTCGTGCAAAAAAAAGCCGGGGATGACCCCGGCTCTTGATTGCAACGATACCGCTGCTGAACCCTTAGACCATGTCTTTGAGGCCCTTCAAGGCCAGGATCTTGACCGCTTTTGAAGCCGGCTTGGCCTTGAACATCATTGTTTCGCCCGTAAACGGATTCGTTCCCTCGCGAGCTTTGCGCGCTGGTTTCTTCACAACGCGCATTTTCAGAAGGCCCGGAATCGCGAACACGCCTGCGGCGTTACGGCCGCCGAGGCTCTTCTTGATCTGGCCATTGAGTGACTCGAATACTGCTGCGACGTCTTTGCGGGACAATCCCGTGTCCGCAACAATCTTTGCGTAAATTTCTGACTTGGTTGGTGGCTTATTGCTGATCTCTGCCATGAAATACTGACTCCCTAAAAAACGAAAGCGGGCCTGCATCTGCGCCCGCGCCATGCGAGCATGCCCGCGTAAAAAAACAGCGCGACAATAACAGGTCTTGGCGGCTATGCCTAGTCGGTAAAGAACTCGCGTTTAAAGCGCAACTCACTGGCGCGATCCACTCCGTCAGGCGTAATACTGATATCAAACACCAGGGTCTCGCGATTCGCGACAGCTACTTCGCCAATATAATAAATAGCCTCGCCTTCCTCGGCCTTGCGCATTGAAATATTTTTCAGCTGACCCGTGAGGTTAACGGTGTTAACAGTTATCGTTGCTGTGACTGCCTTCTGGTCCGACTTGCGTAATACAGAGACATTGAGCATTGCCCGATTCTTGGAGCGTACGATATTAAAAGCCCGCGCCACTTCCGGCGTTAGTTGATCGGTTGACATGGCGCTGAAATGCACGATGTGTTCGCCAATGTCGACATTGCTGGCCCCGGCCGGCTGTGCTTCTGGAACAGTCGCGGAATCGCCTGGTCCACCACACGCAGTTAGCAAGGCAAACAAAGACAGGGCGATCTTTATTCTTGTTTTGTACACCATACCTTTCCTCCCTTGTCGCTCACTATAAACCATTTGTCGACTGTGCCGCGAGATGCGGCGCCGGAGTCAATCCTGTCACAGCAGCCAGGCAAGCGAATCCTGCAGCAATATGGACAAAGCGCCTAACAGGATAATGGCGAAAACCGGTGAAATATCAAAGCCGCCGACTGGTGGAATCACCCGCCTGAAAGGTGCGAGCAGTGGCTCGGTCATGCTGCCAAGAATGGCACTTACGGGGTTATAGATTTGCGGCGCAACCCAACTCAGGACAATGCGAATTATAATGGCGAACATGAACAGCCTGAGCGAAAGGATTGCCAGCTGAAACGCTGCGGCCAGTAGCACGAACTTGGCGCCGGGCGCATTACCGTTGAGCAGAATAACGAGTATCAGCGTCAGCGCCTGCACAAGGTACGCGACCAGGATAGTGGCTGTATCAACACGGCCGATCGCCGGAATCATGCGCCGCAGTGGATTAATTATTGGTGACGTGACCTGCAAAATTCCTTGTGCCAGCGGATTGCGGAAATCAACCCGAAACCACGGCAGCCAGAAACGCAGCAGGAAGACCAGTGTGATCAGCATCGAGAGTGCATCGATGATGTAGATCAGTGCCCGCATTATTGTTCAGCCTCGTCTGCTAAAAGAACCGCCCTGTCTCGCGCCGCCCGCAGGGCCGTTGCAAAGATAGCACGGACTCCGTGCTGCTCGAGGCGCTCGAGTGCCGCCGCAGTCGTGCCGCCGGGTGAACGCACGAGCGCGATCAGTTCGTCCATGGTCGAGTCGCAGTCAGCTGCAAGCGCAGCCGCACCCAGCGCAGTCTGCACGGCGAGGGTTCGGGCGGTCGCGTCGTCAAGACCCATGTCGGTCGCTGTTTTGATCAGCATGTCGATCAACAGGTAGAAATACGCCGGTCCGCTGCCTGAAATTGCCGTTACCACGTCTATATCCGCTTCATCCCGGACCCAAACGAGCTGGCCAACCGCGGCCATGATTTTGGCTGCCAGCGCGCGATCGTCTGCATCGGCCTGCTCATTCGCGAACAGCGCGGATGCGCCTAGCCCGAGCAATGCCGGTTGGTTTGGCATGACCCGTACCACCGCGAGGCCGCCACCCAGCCACGATGAGATTGCCCGGCTGCGGACGCCCGCGGCAATGGACACAAGCAGGGGTTTTCGTCGCTGTACTGCCGCGGCGATCTGCGCACAAACCTGGCCCAGGACCTGTGGTTTGGTGGCGAGCACGAGGCAATCGACGTTGCCGGTCAGCGCCACGTTGTCCGCGCCTATGTCGACATCGGCCAGTACCTTGCTCAAACGCAGGCGTTGTTCAGCGATCGGCTCGGATACCTTGATCAGGGCGCCTGGATAACCGCTTTTCAAAAGGCCACCAGCGATAGCGAGCGTCATGTTGCCGCCACCGATAAAACCGATTCGCTTGCCACCGTTTTTTCCACCCATCACTATTGCCTGACTCCGAAAAGCGCGGTGCCGATGCGGACGATTGTACTGCCTTCGAATACGGCGGCCCTGAAATCGTCGCTCATACCCATCGACAAAGTGTCGACAGGCAGTCCGTGCCGCTGCAAGTCATCGAACAGTTCGCGCAGCTTCGCGAACGGTTCGCGCTGGGCCGTGAACCCCTGCCGGATCATTGGCAAGCACATCAGGCCTCGCAAGCGGATACGCGGCAGCTCAGCAACACGTTGGGCCAGCGCCAGCACTTCGCTGCCAGCTATGCCGGATTTGCCAGCCTCATTGTCTATGTTGACCTGCAGGCAGATATTGAGATCTGTGCGCTCGGGTGGCCGCTGTTCGCTCAGGCGGGCGGCAACCTTGAGGCGATCGACGGTGTGAACCCAGTCAAAATGGCTGGCGACGGCACGGGTCTTGTTGGTTTGCAGGTGACCGATAAAGTGCCAGACAAGATCACGGCGACCGATGGCCGCCATCTTGTCGATGCCCTCCTGGACGAAGTTTTCCCCGAAATCGAGCTGGCCAGCGCCGGCTGCCGCCAGGATCGCCGAGACAGGCTGCTTTTTGCTTACTGCGAGCAACCTGACCGGGTCCGCGTCACGCCCGGCATCGCGAGCCGCCTGCGCCAGCAAATCTCTGATTACGCCTAAGTTTTCCGTGACTCTAATCACGTTTTGCTCCGGGTGCTTCGCTATACTAGGCTTCATTCAAGGCCGGGTTATGGTAAGTCCGGCTATCCACCATGAGGGAGAAGTATGGCCGTCGACGTTGCCCAATTGTTGTCGTTCACGGTAAAAAACAACGCATCCGACCTGCATCTTTCCGGTGGAGTGCCGCCGATGATTCGGGTGGACGGTGACATCAAGCGTATCAACATGCCGGCGCTGACCCATAAAGACGTCAATAGCATGGTGTACGACATCATGAATGACAAGCAGCGCAAGGACTACGAAGAATTCCTCGAGACTGACTTCTCGTTCGAGATTCCAAAACTGGCCCGGTTTCGCGTCAACGCGTTCAACCAGAATCGCGGTTCGGCCGCAGTATTTCGAATTATTCCGTCCGACATCCTGAGTCTCGATGACCTCGGCGCACCGGCCATTTTCAAGGATATTTGCATGTACCCGCGTGGCATCTGCCTGGTGACCGGGCCGACCGGCTCGGGTAAGTCGACAACGCTTGCCGCCATGGTCGATTACATCAATGACAACAAGCCGGACCATATCCTGACGATTGAGGATCCTATCGAGTTCGTACACGAGTCAAAGAAGTCGCTGATCAACCAGCGCGAGGTTCATCGCGACACGCTGGGCTTCAACGAGGCTTTGCGTTCGGCATTGCGCGAGGACCCGGACGTCATCCTGGTCGGTGAGTTGCGTGACCTGGAGACCATTCGGCTGGCGCTGACGGCTGCTGAAACCGGTCACCTGGTTTTCGGTACCTTGCATACCAGTTCCGCGGCGAAGACCATCGATCGCATAGTCGACGTGTTTCCGGCCGCCGAAAAGGAAATGGTGCGAGCGATGTTGTCCGAATCCCTGCGCGCAGTAATTTCGCAGACATTGCTGAAGCGGATCGGTGGCGGGCGAATCGCGGCACACGAGATCATGATTGGTACGCCGGCAATTCGTAACCTGATTCGTGAAGGCAAAATTGCACAGATGTATTCGGCTATTCAGACCGGCCAGGCGAATGGTATGCACACGCTGGACCAGAACCTGTCCGAGCT
>JAOUHU010000145.1 GCA_029884455.1 Gammaproteobacteria bacterium
CGCGACACGCGTATCGATATCCGCCAGCAACTCATCAATATGCCGCACCGCCTTTGCGTGGTGTTCGTCGCTGAGCGCAAAAACTCGCTGCAGGAATAGCCGGCTCAGCGGAAACAGGGGCCGTATGGCGGCGCGTTGCCACCACGGCACGCGCGGATCATTCGCACCCCATAGATGTATCACCACGTCACGTTCCTGCAACAGGTGCGAGTAAACCCAGACCTGCAGATCAACGCCGTAGCGATCCAGGGTTTTTTCGAGTTCCAGCCGTTCCGGCGTCGGGGCGAGGAAAGACGCCCGCTCACCGAGCGTCGCCGCGTACTGGCCCCAGAGGAACCGCAGGATCTCGGGCGAGTGACCGATTGAGGAACGAGCCCGCCCGGTTTTGATGTTCAGCCGCGGCACGGTTCGGCCCGCAAACAAAACTCCGAGAATGCCGGCCGAAGGCCGCTCCGTATAGTCGATGCCGAGGCGATCCATGCACCAGCGCACTTTCTCTGCGAAGTGACTGGCAGTGATTGTTTCGAGCACTATGTCCGGTTGCCGCTCAGGCGCCAGCAACGAGCTGGCCGCAAGCAGCCAGCGCCAGAGCAGCGCCGCCAGCACCAGCAACAACGCTGACCAGATCGACAGCCCGAACCATGCCACGATCAGCGGCAGCAGCAACAGGAATACTGTGTGTAGTAGTCGCCGCCTGAAAATCATGGTGGTTTCGCTTAAACGTCGAGGTTCGCGACTGTCAGTGCATTTTTCTCGATGAACTCGCGGCGTGGTTCGACCTGGTCACCCATCAGGGTCGTGAATATATCGTCAGCCTTGACGCCGTCTTCGATCCTCACCTGCATCAGGCGGCGTGTTTCGGGGTTCACGGTTGTGTCCCACAGCTGATCCGGATTCATTTCTCCGAGCCCCTTGTAGCGCTGTATGGACTGGCCGCGGCGCGCTTCCGCCATCAGCCACTCAACAGCCTCGGCAAAATCGCTGACTTCCGCCCGGCGCTCGCCGCGCGTTATATAGGCGCCCTCGCCCAGCAGCGCATCGAGTTTTGCCTGCAGCGCCGCAATGTGACGGTACTCATGGCTGCCAAAAAACTCGCGTGGCAGATAACGCGTCGCGCTCAGGCCGTGTTGCACCCGCGTAATGGCAATACGCACACCCTCGCCATCGGCATCGCCGCGCTCCAGCGCCGCCGAGTAAACGCCACCCGTTCCTACGTACGCGCGATCACCGCTGCTTTTCGGCAGCGCGGCAGAAAGGCTCTCGGTCCAGGCAGCCAACTGCTCGATATTGTCGCTGGTCTTGGCGCTGACCTGGGGCAGGCCGCTTATGGTCCGCAACACCGCCTCGTCGTAGCGCGCGGCGAGTCGCGCAATGATCGCCTCTACCGCAATATGTTCTTTCGCCAGGCTTTCGAGCGCCAGGCCGGACATCGCCGGAGCGGTGCTGTTGACATGCAGTGCCGCATCGTCAAGCGCCGCGGACAACAGGTAGCTGTTCAGTTCAGCGTCGTCCTTGACGTACACCTCTTGCTTGCCGCGCTTCACTTTGTACAACGGCGGTTGCGCGATGTAGATATGACCGCGCTCGATCAGTTCCGGCATTTGCCGATAGAAGAAGGTCAGCAGCAAGGTCCGAATGTGCGAGCCGTCGACGTCTGCGTCCGTCATGATGATGATTCGATGGTAACGAAGCTTGTCGATGTTGAAGTCGTCGCGACCAATACCGCAGCCCAACGCAGTGATCAGTGTGCCGACCTCTGCAGATGACAGCATTTTGTCGAACCGCGCTTTTTCAACATTCAGAATTTTTCCCTTCAGCGGCAGGATCGCCTGCGTGCGTCGATCGCGCCCCTGTTTGGCGGAACCGCCTGCCGAGTCTCCTTCGACCAGGAACAGCTCCGACAGGGCCGGGTCTTTCTCCTGACAGTCGGCGAGCTTGCCGGGCAGGCCGGCGATATCCAGGGCGCCTTTGCGGCGGGTCATTTCGCGCGCCTTGCGGGCGGCCTCGCGAGCCCTGGCAGCGTCAATGATCTTCGAAACGATCGCCTTGGCGTCCTGCGGGCGCTCGAGCAGGAAGTCCTGCAGCTCGCTTGCCATCGCCTGCTCCACAACCCCCTTGATTTCAGATGAAACCAACTTGTCTTTCGTTTGTGACGAGAACTTCGGATCGGGCATCTTCACCGAGAGAATCGCGGTCAGCCCTTCGCGGGCATCATCGCCGCTCGGCAGGAGCTTGTCTTTCTTGCTGGCCAGCTCATTTTCGATGTAGGTATTCAGGGTTCGCGTCAACGCGGCACGAAACCCGGACAAGTGTGTGCCGCCATCTCGCTGCGGAATATTGTTCGTGTAGCAGAACATGTTTTCCTGGTAGCTGTCGTTCCATTGCAG
>JAOUHU010000146.1 GCA_029884455.1 Gammaproteobacteria bacterium
AAATGGCAGTCGGCACAATGCATGCCCTTGTCCACGTGAATTGAAGACAGGTGCACCGCTTTCTTGAATTTCTCCGGGTCGTCGTTCGCCACGATCTTGCCATCGGCGTCGAGCAGGTTGCCGCGCTGGTCGCGCTTCTGTACCGCGCGGAAGTTCCAGCCATGGCCGTGATAATCGGCGAACTGCGTGTCCTGCAGCTCCGGGTTCAGCGCCGAGACGTTCTTCAAGAATTCGAGATCGGCCCAATTGCCGCGAATCGCGGCACCTTCCGGGTTGCGGTCCAGTACGGCGCGTGCCTCGCTGGTGCTCAGTTCCTGCTGTTGCTCCGGCCACATGGAAGGCGCGTCCGATTCGTAATCCCACATCGTGTAGCCGAGATAGGAATTCATAAACATATTGGGCTGGTGCATATGGCAGACCATGCACTGGCTGCTCGGAATGGCGCGTGTGAATTCGTGTTTCAGCGGATGCCCAGGGTCGGTGGCTGGAATGGTCGGGTCCTTGCTGATGGAAGTGCCGGAATGCCCATGCGCCGCATACGGGCCCGCATGCCGCGGGTCGCGATCGTTGGCATAGACGACATGGCAGGACGCACAGCCGGAGGAGCGGTAGTCGCCGGGCTGGTCATTGGTGCCGAGAAACCAGGTAAACGGATCGTTGAGACGCGTCTTGGTGATATTGATCAGCGGCACTGAAATGCGTGCACCGGTACCCGGCCCGCGATTCGACTGGCGAATGTCGGGGCGCCCTGGTTCTTCGAGCCGCTGGATCTGGCCGACGACATTCGGCACGCCGGTCTCGGGAAACAGGTTGCTGATATTGCGGCCGCCGTCCTCGAACACGCGAAAAATATCGCCCGGCCTGACCGTCTCCCAGGCTGGCAGCGGATTCAGCTCGCGCAGTATGCCATGTTTCGCCGCCAACTCAGGATCCACCGGCGCGCCGACGATCTTTGCTGCTTCGCCATCGGCGGTATAGCTTTCACCAAGAATGTAATTCTTGAACGGCAGGATACCGTTGTTGTAAGCGGCGCCGCCCCAGAGCATTGCGCCGGTTGCCATCATGCTGCGCACGTTGGCGTCGATGATCGGCTGGTGACAGGCACCGCAGGCTGCGCTCGCAACCCGGTAGTCGGATGGATTGACGAAGCGAATGTACTCGGGGCTTTCACGATTCAAAAGCGTGTACGAGCGCTCGGGATTGGCACTGGACGGGTAATGCCAGCTTTGCGGCAGGCGGGGCTGCACGTGCGCCGCGTCGCGCACGGCCTCGAGGGCAGCAGCTCCGGGCGCGCCGTCCGGCGCAAAGACATCGGGGGCGCCACCGTGACAGTCGACACAACCGAGCACGACGGCATCGCTGACGTGCATGGTCAATGCATCGCTCGCGGTATGGCAACTGATGCAACCGGCGCTCTTCCGGTCGGCATCGGATTGCAATTGCATCGCCGGCGCCGGCGCATACGCGGGGTAGTCAATCGCACGCGCGCGCTCGGCTTCGTCGCCAAGCGCAAGCCCGCAGGCGGCCATAGCCAGAACGACGCTGAGTTTGGTCGCGTATTTATTCATCAGTAGGCCAGTACCAGGTTGGCAAAAACCGAGTACGGAATGTCGTCAGAACCAAACAGGTCCTTGTAACCCTGCTGTGGCACGAGCAGCGATCCGGCGACGCGCAGCACGATATTCTGTGATGTCAGTGGCCGGTAGAAAAATGACAGCGATACGTCTACTCCGATACGCCGGCGTATCTCATACTGGTTACGCGCAACCTCGAGTACCGTGGTATCGGCAAAGAACAGCTGGTTCGCGTGCAAGGATGCGCGCAGTTTGGGCGTGATATCGGCGTCGGCACCGAGTCCAAGCAAGAAGATGCCCGGGTTTGTGAAATTCGACTGCCCCTGGCCCTTGCTTGATCGCAGCGAGTTCAACACCGCGTTCTGGCCGGAGATCGCAACCCGGCCGCCACCGATCAGTGGTATCGCCTGGCGAATCCAGAAACTCATGTCGGCGCCTGCGATCAGCGGATTCTCGAAGATAGCGTCGAAGCCGGTTGATTTGTCATCGAACGGGTCCTCATCGGCGCTGCCATAAATGCCAGTGGCCTTGATACGCAGCCAGTCGAAATCGCGAGACAGCTCTATGGCAGCGAACGCGGCGCTGATATCGCTGGTGTTGTCGGCGAAGGCTGTCGGCGACTCCTCACCGAATGCGTAGTAGGCGGACGCGCTCAGGTTCCAGCGGCCGATGTGGCCATCGCCGTTGTAGCCGATGTAGCTGACGTCATACTCACGATTCTTCTGGATGCCAATCGCCGCCGGGCGCGTGAGAAAGCCGTTGTCGTCAATGAAGTCCTGCTGGTTTTCGCGATTGCGATTGTGCACA
>JAOUHU010000090.1 GCA_029884455.1 Gammaproteobacteria bacterium
CTCGATGCGCATCGCGGCGACAAGGATCGGGCGGCGGAGCTCGACCGCAAGGCGCTGGAGGTGGACCCGGGCCATTGAGGCCTGACCAGGTCAACGACCGGGCAGTGGCCTGTTCTCAATACGCGAACAGCGCCCTGTTCCTGCTATTGCCGTTTCGGCGCATCAGGCAGCAGGCTGGCCACGACCGTGCCGCCCATTTTCTCGGCGTAGTATTTTGCGGTACGTCCGAAATTATCCGTGATCGTCGGGTCTGCGCCGTGTTCGAGCAGCGTGCGCACCAATTCCTCGTTGCCCCATCCAGCCGCAAGGATCAGGGCAGTAATACCCTTTTTCCTGCTTTGCACATTGACCTCGGCGCCACTCTTCAGCAGCAACGCCGCGGTCTCGTTAAAGGAGCGCTTCGCGGCGTACATCAACGCGGTCTGGCCGTCACCGTCCCGTGCATTGACGTTGGCGCCGTGCGCAATGAGAAACTCAACGACCTCGGTATGTCCGTTACTGGCGGCCAGGATGGTCGGTGTGCGGCCCTTTTTGTCCTGCAAATTGACAGCCGCCCCCTTCGCCACAAGGATTTCGACTTCCGCCAGGTTTCCTTTATAGGCGTTCTCAAGCAGCGCGTTGTCCAGCTGGCTCGAGGGCGTGCGGGCTTCGGCCGGATCCGGTACCGGCGGTGCTTCTGATTCACTGACGACATCAGGCGTTTGCTTTGGGTCCGCTGTCTCGTCGGCAGCGAGTGCGGTAAGGGTCCAAAGGAGAGTTACAGCTGTGAGGAGTATTTTCATGGGGGAGATCATAACCTAACAGTCCCCTGCTCTAGCCGATATTTGACAGAAAACCGCTGCAAAAAAAGAGGGC
This sequence comes from Gammaproteobacteria bacterium, assembly GCA_029884455.1. Classification (GTDB taxonomy): domain Bacteria; phylum Pseudomonadota; class Gammaproteobacteria; order Steroidobacterales; family Woeseiaceae; genus UBA1847. Next base: position 856 of record JAOUHU010000090.1, read on the forward strand.
CTCGATTGAGGCCCTCCACTTTTTGCTTCGCAGTACGCGGCGGTACTATTTTACGTCGAACTGGATGATCTTGGTGCCCCATCCGGCTACCTCTTCATAAGGGAGCCCGCGACTGGGACTGATCGATTCCAGCGACTGCGCATGTTCCTGCGTGTACCAGCAGGTGTCATCGACCGGGTCGATAGACATTGAGCTGTAATCGCCCCACCGGGCAGAAGAGCGCTGCACATTCCCTGCGACGTTGCCGTCAAATGCCACCAACTCACGGATATTCATGTTATTGGCTGTGCCCTTGCGGCCCGTAATGCCGATACTCGGATGCGTTGTCGAACTGGAGATGCTGTAGCCGAGGCAGGTCGACCCCGAGGCGGTCATGGCAATGCTGCCCATCCAGCGATTTTCGCTGTCGGGTGAGAAGGTTTCCTGCTTCTTCAGCGTCCAGCCACGATCCTTCTTGTTCTCCATTTCATACCAGCGCACACCCGCCTTGCCGCTACCGTCGACATCGACGGTGTGGTTCAGCATGGCCACCTTGCGATCACCGAAATCACGGGTTTGTCCGCGATGCATCAGGCGGTCGGCGATACCCTCGAGGAACCGTATGACCTGCGTGCTGGCCGGGAGGAAGGCCGGATTTCCGCCAACACTTGTTCCCGAGCCGGGCTGCGGAATACATGCGCCGCGAGATGCAGTACAGAGACGGCTGTCGAAAGGCGCGACCGGAATCGCGTCAATGCTGAGGCCGGTATTTTCCGGATCAGCCCAATCCGGTGTCAGCTCGGCGACAAAAATGTTGCTGCCGCCGGAAAATCCACCGGTCGTGAAGAACGTCGGCAGTGTATTGTCGAACACCGGCCCGTCGTTGTCGCCCGGCACCCAGCCAAAGGCCAGGCTTGCGTTAAGCCCGCCGGTGAAAAGCACCATCGTTGCGGGTCCGCCGTTCAGCATCTCGGCCTTGTCAATCGCGCCCAGGGCAGAACCCTGGAACGGCGTAAACAGGTTGACCATGACGTTAACCGCGTCCGTTGCAAAACCGAACTTCGGATAATCCGGGAAGCCAATGCCGGTGAAGTCGAACTCATAGACGTTGTAACTTCCGGTCGGATCACCGGTGGTCGATATGGCGATACACAGTCCGTCCTGGAACGTGGCCAGGAATTGAGAAATGAGCCAGCGATCCGTTTCCTCATCGTAGAGCACTACCGGGTCACCGTCGTCAGAATGCGCGCACCATGACTGTCCCCACAGCCCGTTAAACACGGCACTGGTCGGGAAAGGCCCGAGAACGGAGTTGCCCTGCTTGTCGAATATCTCCGTCAGCAGGTTGATCATTTGCACGTAATGTGTTTCGCCGACGTCGCCATTGGTGTCGGGTGGCGACAGAATAAATCCGAAGGTGTCGAAGTTGTCATCATTATTGCCACCGTCAATTACCTGCAGCAGCTTGGCCGGGCCAATCCATCTGCCCTGCGCTGCGCCGGGGACCAGTGACCCGGTGATCTCTTCGCCGGCATCAGGCCCTTTGCCCTCGGGTTGCATCGGGTTCGGAATTTCCGTGAATGCGTCGAGCAGATTTCCTTCCCGGGCAGCCGCAAGCGTCTCAGGGGCCAGGCCACTGACTATCGACGAAAGCGGGGCCGAGGTGCCATGGAACGAAGACTCGATGATCTTCAGGCCCGGCTGAAATTGCGGCTCTTCGACATTAATCACGACCGTGCCAGCGGCGTTGGCACCCAGGAACTGGCCCACTTTAATGTAATAGGTCTGGCCCGCGGCCACTGTCAGATTAAGGTGATCGTTCAGGCCCTGGTCCACGCACGCGACCTCAACCAATGCACCGCAGCTCCCGATATACGCGCCGTGTGCTGTATCCAGCTCACCGCCCCCGGCTGTTGTGCTGCCCACGGTACTGATATCGACGTCGCCGCTGGCATCCGGTGTGTATGAGTACCAGACGGTCTGGCTGCCATCGTTGTTGCCGGCACCGTTACAGCTGAGCAACGGGTCGGCGGCATCCAGCGTGGCATTGGTCGCGTCAACGGCTATGGAATACGGAGGGAACGGAGCTGATCCTGGAAGGACGGCGGCGTTGGCGCAGTCGTCATTCGCAGGCGCCTGCGCATGAGCAGGAGCACCGCAGACCAATAGCAGCGGCAAGACACCTAGAAAAATGTCTGCCAGCTGAAAACGCTTACGCGATTGACTTGCATCAAAATGATTCATGTTGTGAGACTCCCCAATGTTCTTTTATTTGTTTGCCGAAACTGAGGATTTCGGCGATGCAGCGAGTATAGACGTAAATGGAGTTGCCAGGCACAACTTCTATGAAATTCAGAAAATTTTTTTCAGCCTGAAGAAATGTGCACGTAACAGAAATTGGTTTGACATAAGTAGTGTCGATGCACCGCCAGGCGGTTGCGGCTGCAGCGTCGCTGCGGTAGTTTGCAATCACAGCAAGAAAATCAAGATTGACGATGCACAGGGGAAAAAAAATAAAACGACTACTAGTACTTGCCGCCAGCGTGCCGATGCTGGCATTGGGCGCCCTGACCGCCGTCGCCGCGGAGAACTATCGAAATATCGGCGTTAACGCGAAACTGGAGGCGATGGGCTCAAAACTTCGTCTCTCCCACGCCGAATTTTCGGTGTCCAGGGAAGGCAGTTTTGACACGGTGAGAACCGTATTCTTCAAGAATACCGGCAACAAGCAACTTGGCCACCACTGGGCAGCGGACGAGAACCTGGCCGGCTTCCCATCCACGAGCATATTTTATGTAACCGACACGGTCGATGGCGCAGCAAACGATGGCATGGGCGGCAGCATTGACGCGAATGTCACAACGAGCCAGATCGATGCCGGTATGGCCGCATGGGATGCCATTGGCTGTGCGACGCTGCCGATCGTTAACGGTGGCGCTGTTCCTTTGGACCTCGGTTTGGTTGAGGACCTGGTTGGCGGATTCGGCAGCAGCGGACTCACGCTTGTCGGCGGTGTCACGCACGGCGGCTGGCTGCCATGGGAGTTTTTCGAAATTATCGGCGGCCCTGGTGGTGGTAATGGCATTCTCGGCGTGACCTTCACATTTATCTGGACCGATGATGATGGCAATCCGCTGGATAGCAATTCTGACGGCAAGATTGACACCGCACTTCGCGAAATTTACATGAACAATAACTTCGCCTGGGAAATTGGCAATGCCCAGGGCACCGGCGTGTTCGATATCGTCGCGGTAATGAACCACGAGCAGGGCCATGCCCTCAGCCAGGGCCATTTCGGTTCCATCATCAGGAACGGCGCCGGCAAGTTGGTGTGGACTCCGAAAGACGGCGACAACGTGATGCTGGCCGCAATAAGCAGCAATCAGTTGTTTGAGGGATTCCAGGGCAGCGACATTGGCGGTCATTGCAGTATCTGGGCGGACTGGCCTTTGAAGTAATCGAAGTCATTGCCAGTAATTCATTGGCAATAATAAAGAGCCCCGCGTCCAGCGGGGCTTTTTTTTCGGCATCTCGCCGGAGCCAATGCAGATATCGGCTCGCGCGGCGAGTTTCCAGCGGCGGGCAACCAGTTACCCTGACTTGGCGTATGATGTCATACGCTGCGTAGCCGCAGGGATGATTGAACAAGATGCGAGTAACTTTTGCCGAGCTGAAGCGTCGCAACGTGTTTCGCGTCGCGCTTGCCTTCGTCGTTACCGCGTGGCTGCTGCTGCAGGTTGCCGACGTCGTCCTCAATAACATCCAGGCGCCGCGCTGGGTTTTTCAGAGCATCCTGCTGGTGCTTGCGATCGGCTTCCCGGTGGCACTGATTTTTTCCTGGGTTTACGAGGTCACACCCGAGGGCATCCGCAAAGAGAAGGATGTCGATCGTTCGGCATCGATCACCGCAGCAACCGCCCGAAAACTGGACCTGGTCACGATTGGCCTGCTGGTGACGGCGATTGCGTTTTTTGGTCTCGACAGGTTCCTCGTTTTCACGGGTGCTGGCGATTCGCCGGTCGCGGCCACCCCCGAGGTTACCGGCGTGCTGGACAATTCCATCGCGGTACTGCCGTTCGTCAATATGAGCGACGATGCGGAAAACGAGTACTTCTCCGACGGCCTGTCCGAAGAACTTCTGAACGGCCTGGTGCGCAACGGCGGGCTCAAGGTCACGGGACGCACCTCGTCCTTCGCCTTCAAAAACCAGAACACTGACCTGCGCGAGATTGGCCGCGTGCTCAATGTCGCCCACGTCCTCGAGGGCAGTGTTCGCAAGTCGCAGAATCGCGTCCGCATCACGGCGCAGCTGGTGAAGACGGCGGACGGCTATCACGTCTGGTCCGACACGTTCGATCGTGAGCTCGACGACGTCTTCGCGATCCAGCAGGAGATCGCAACGCACGTCACGCGCGTACTGCACGGTGCGATCCTCGGCGAGACCACACCCGCTCAGAGTGACGTGCCAAGCGCTGGAGCCTACGAGGAGTACCTGCGCGGCATGTATGTGTTGCAGCAAAACCTCGACGATCGCGCAGGGCTGATGAAAGCCAGGGAGCACTTTGCGCGTGCCCTTGAACTTGAGCCCGATTATGTCGACGGGTTTTGGGGCATGTTCAAAACCTGGGATCGCTGGCATCGCAATGGCCATGGGTCGTTCGAGGAATCGGCCGAACAGATGGCGATGTATGCGGCAGAACTCGAAAGGCTGGCTCCGGGCAGCGAGCAAGCATTGATTGCGAACGCACGCAGTGCCACGGTCTACGGGAAACTCTTGCCCGCCTACGAAATTCTCGAGGATGCCGCAAAGCGATTTCCCGGGAGTTCCGAGGTCCTGGCGCGTTACGGCGACCAGTCTCGTTCTGTCGCCAGGTACGAGGCCGGTATCACGGCCCTGCGCGAGGCGATACGGCTCGACCCGCTGTCTCTCGAGAACATGTCGTTCATGGCGTCGATACTGCACCGGGCCGATGATTGCGACGGCATTGAGGATATTTTGAATCGTGCGCTGGATCTGAACGCCAATGCCGGTCGTGTTCGTTACCACCAGGCCATGTGCATTTACGAAAACGGTGGCAACGCGGAGCAAGCGCTCGCCATTGTCGGCACGGAGCCGGTTCCTTTCCTGCGCGATACCGCCATTGCGATTCTCAAGCATCGCCTCGGTGACCCGCTTGCGGCTCAGCGGCATGTCGAAAGTATGCTCATGGCCTACGGCGACAATTCGGCGTATCAATTTGCACAGATCCATGCGCAGTGGGGCGAGACCAGCAAGGCGCTCGACTGGCTCGAGACGGCGCACCGGGTGCACGACCCGGGACTGATGCAAATCAATACCGACGATTTGCTCGACCCCTTGCGCGATGAACCGCGGTTCGCCCGCTTAATCGACGCGTCCGGGCTTCGCTTGGACTTTTAAGAAGTCCCGTATCCCGGGGCTTTAACCCCAGCCGATCTCGTCGAGATGCTCGTCATCGATGCCGAAGTAGTGGGCGATTTCGTGAATCAGTGTCGCCGCGATCTCCTCGCGCAGCTCGTCGCTCGTTAACTCGAGCTCGAGGTGCGGCTGTCGAAACAGGTAGATGACGTCGGGCAGCTCGCCGGCATTACCGGACTCGCGCTCGGTCAGCGGTACGCCGGTGTACAGGCCGAGAAGACCTTCGCCGTCCGGATCGAGATGCTCACCGGCCACGTCCTCGACCAGCACACTGACGTTCTGCATGGCCTCGCGCACCCACTCGGGCAAGGCAGCCAGGGTCTCGGCGACGACGGTTTCGAATTCGGATTCGTGCATGCTGCGTTTTGCCAAATGCGCTGTCGGTATTCACTTATAGGTGTCGTATGACGCGCGCCGGATAATAACGTGCGTGGGACCCGGTGTCCCCTTTGACCTGCGGACCAGGCATGACCGACAACGCACTACTACGAGAAGACATGGTGTCGCAGCAGATTGAGTCGCGCGGCGTACGATCGCCGCGACTGCTCGATGCGATGCGCAAGGTGCCGCGGGAGGAGTTTCTTCCCGAAAAACTCCGCGAGTTCGCCTACGATGACACGCCACTGCCGATTGCCGCGCAGCAGACAATTTCGCAGCCCTACATTGTTGCCTTCATGATCGAGGGCCTGGCGCTGAGCGGCGGCGAGCGCGTGCTGGAGATTGGTACCGGTTCCGGCTACGCGGCCGCGGTGCTGGCCGAAATTGCCGGCAAGGTGTTTACGATCGAGCGCATCGAGGAGCTTGCCTCGGCTGCCAGCTCGACGCTGGCAAGACTCGGTTACGACAATGTCGAGGTGGTCCATGCCGACGGCACGCTGGGCCTGCCCGAGGCAGCACCGTTTGACGCGATCGTCGTCGCCGCCGGCGGACCCTCGGTCCCGGAATCCCTCAAGCAACAGCTCAGGATTGGCGGGCGCCTGGTCATTCCCGTTGGCAGCTATCGCGGCGTACAGGAACTGGTGCGGGTCACGCGGCTCTCGCAGTCCGAGTTCCGGACCGAGGACCTCGCCGACGTGCGGTTCGTGCCGCTGATCGGCGAGCAAGGATGGACGCCGGGGCAGGCGGGCGTGCCTTCACCCGCCCGGCAGCGTGCGCAAGAAGCGGCCAGCGACCAGGAAGCCATTGACCTGATCTGCGACCACAGCGATTCGTTCTTGTCCATCGAGTCCGCCGGCCTGGAATCACTGCTTGATCGCATCGGGCGAGCCGACGTCGTCCTGATCGGAGAAGCCAGTCACGGCACCTCTGAGTTTTACAAGATGCGCAGCCGCATTACGCGTGAACTTATCGTCAAGAAGCATTTCAACTTTGTTGCGATCGAGGGCGACTGGCCCGATGCCGCACGCATCGACAACTTTGTGCGGCATTTCGACACGCCGCCATCGGAGTGGACAGCCTTTGCCCGGTTTCCGACCTGGATGTGGCG
>JAOUHU010000005.1 GCA_029884455.1 Gammaproteobacteria bacterium
GATTCACTCACGCGATCGTGCCGCAAGGGAATGTTCCAAAAAAAATTCCAGAGGGCATTCAGGTGAGTGGTGTACGCCGCATCACAGAGGCGCTGGAAGCTGCATTCTAGTTTGTATTATTTTGCTCCGCCTCGCGTGGACCGATACGAACCTTGCGAATTCGATTGCCGTCAGTTTCCACAATATCAATCGGATAGCCGGCTATTTTGAGGCTGATATTGGGGTCCGGAATGGTCTCCAACAGTTCAAGGATAAGTCCGTTGATAGTTTTCGGTCCGTCCGTTGGCAGGTGCCAGTCTTGTGCGCGATTAATTTCGCGGATATTTGCCGTGCCATCAACCAGGAATGTGCCATCGCCCTGGCTGATGATGTCGTCACCGTCACCGACCGGGCCTGTGGCGAATTCACCGACAATTTCTTCGAGAATATCTTCCAGCGTGATGATGCCCTGGATGTCGCCATACTCGTCTACAACCAGCGCTATGCGTTGTCGGCGGCGCTGAAACTGCACCAACTGCACGCTCAGAGGGGTCCCTTCCGGCACGAAATAGGGCTCGTCCAGCAGTCGACGCAACGCATCTTTATCAAGATTGCTTTGCGCAAAACTGGCAAGGCGGCGCAGATGCAATATGCCGATGATATGGTCAATATCGTCCTGATAAACCGGCAGGCGAGTGTGTTGGCTGCTTGCGATAATCCCGGCAATGGTCGCCTCATCTTCTTCGAGATCGATGCCGATGATTTCGTTATGCGGCACCATGATGTCGTCGACAGTGACCTGCTCCAGGTCAAGTATACTCAGCAACATTCTCTGGTAGCGACTTGCAATTCTGCCTCCGGCCTCGTGGACCAGAGTCCGCAATTCCTCACGCGTTAAAGCCTGTAGTTCGGTCTCGCCCGGGCGAACGCCAAACAAGTACAACACGGCGTTCGCGGCCGCGTTCGTCAGCCAGACGATCGGATACAGGATTTTCAGCAGGGGGTAGTAGATCAATGCGGCCGTGTAAGCAATTTTTTCCGGGTGCAACGCGGCCAGCGTCTTGGGTGCGGCCTCGGCAAAAATCAGGATCACGATCGTGACAACAAACGAACCGATTGCCGCGAGCGCGCCGCCGCCCAGCTCGAAGGTTGCAAGGCCGACCAGTGTTGCCATGGAAACATTGACCAGGTTGTTGCCAAGCAGGATGAGGCCGATGACTCGTTCCGGGCGTTTCAGCAGTCTTTCGGCAAGAATTGCGCCGCGATGCCCTTGTCGCGCCTTGTGGCGTAGCTGGTAGCGGTTGAGGCTCATGAGCGCCGTTTCCGAGCCGGAAAAAAACGCAGACAGCAACAGTAGTGCGACGAGCAGCCCGATCAGGCTTGCCAGCGGTAAGTCATCGCCCAATAGCAGGGCACCCCCGAAGTGTAATTGACGCGCCCAGTTGAGCAGGACGCCCGATAGCTGTCAAGAAAGCTCCCGGCGCGTGTGCCGCGAAACTCAACTCCAGCTTCGCCCGAGTAGCTGTTCGAGAATGAAGCGGCTGCCGAAATAGGCCAGGAATAAAAATGCGAAGCCCCATAGATACAGGTAAACCGCGCGCTTGCCACGCCAGCCGGCAAATTGACGCCCGGCAACAAGAATGCCGAACAGTGCCAGTGCCAAGAGTGACAAAACCGTTTTATGCACCAGATGTTGCGCGAACAGGTTATCAACAAATGCGAATCCGGAAACGACTGCCAGCAACAGAACTACAAATCCACTTGTCGCAACACCGAAGAGCATTTTTTCGGTGGTCTCAAGTGGCGCAAACAAGTGATTCGCAGCCGACAAGCGTCCGCTGCGCAGGCGGCGATCCTGGATCAACGCGTAAATCGCGATTATGCAGCCGACCGTGAGCAGCCCGTAGGCGAACAGGGAGATAAGAATGTGTGCCTGAATCTGCCAACTCGGGTCTACAGTGGTTTCCGTGGCCGATGAATAATTGGTCGCAAGCGAAGCGAAAGCGGCCAGCGCCAATAATCCTGCTGACATGCCGCGCAATGAGGACTCCATGGTACCAATCAGTCCGATAAGGGCGAGCTGCAGACCAATCAGCGAAACTGCACCAGCCATCGTGATGCGCATACCGTCGTCGTGGAAAATTTCTGCAGCGAGCAATTGTCCGTGTAACAGCATTGCTGCGGCCGCGAGGATCGTTGCGCCGCTGAATAGCGGTCGTGATCGCGCAGCATAATTGGGTAGTCGATGCATGATGAGTGCCGCGACTGCCAACACATACAGCAAAAGAATTGTGATTTGAGACACAGAAAGCAGCCGTTGCATACCCTACCGTTTCGAAAAGGGAATTATCCCCAATTCGGCAAGCGTCAATAGTACCCCAACCCAATGCGTATACGAATTCTAGGTTGCAGCGGGGGCATCGGCGCGGGGTCACGGACCTCCGCGATGCTCATCGATAACGATGTTCTGATCGACGCGGGAACCGGGATCGGTGACCTTGAACTGGCTGATCTGGACTCAATTCGACACGTTTTCTTGACCCACGCGCACCTGGATCACGTGGCAGGGCTGCCAATGCTCGTCGACCGTGTATTCGATGCGAATTTCACCGAACCGCTTACCGTTTACGCACGCGAGGAAACCCTTCGCGCCGTTCAGGCACATCTGTTCAACGGCGTTATCTGGCCGGATTTTACAAAATTACCGTCGGCGGAAAATCCAATGCTGCGTTACCGGTTTTGCAGTCCAGGGGATACGATCCGGATTGGGCACCGCGACTTCTACGCCGTTGATGTCATGCACAGTGTGCCGTCACTCGGATACACGGTGCAAAACTCAGGCGGAGCGTTCGCAGTAAGTGGTGACACCAAGAGTAACGAGACCCTTTGGCCGGTATTGAATTCTTGCCCTGATCTGCGGGTACTCGTCATAGAGGTGTCGTTTCCGGACGAAATGGAACGACTGGCGAGCGAGTCGGGTCATTACTGTCCGCGCACCCTGACCCGTGACCTCAAGCGCTTGCGTCACAACCCGGAAATCTGGCTCACTGGCATGAAGCCTGGCGAGGAAGCTGCGATATTGCGGCAAGTGATCAAAGCTGCACCAGATCGAAACATTCAAATGCTGTCGCGAGGTACGGTACTTACAGTTTAGAATCGGCGCATGTTCGACAATCTCAGTCGCCGCCTCAGCGAAGCTGCGCGCAATCTCTCCGGCCAAGGGCGCTTAACCGAAAGTAATATTAAAGACACTCTGCGGCAGGTGCGTCTCGCCCTGCTTGAGGCCGATGTTGCGTTGCCAGTGGTCAAGACTTTCCTGGAGAGAGTTCGCGAACGGGCCATTGGTACGGAAGTCGCCAGGAGCCTCACGCCAGGACAAGCACTGGTCAAGATCATTCACGGCGAACTGGTGGCGCTACTGGGTGCTCCGCACACGCCCATCGATCTTCGTGCACAGCCGCCGGTGGTTTTGCTGCTCGCGGGATTACAAGGTGCCGGCAAGACGACCACCGCAGCAAAGCTTGCGAAACGGCTCATCGAGCAAGACAGGAAACGCGTAATGCTGGTCAGTGTTGACGTATATCGTCCGGCCGCCATTTTGCAGCTCGAGACACTCGCAAAAGAAGTCGGCGCACTGCATTGTGCCAGCAGTGCCGATGAGGATCCGCTCGCTATCGTCGATCGCGCCGTAGATGCAGCGCGGCGTGCGTACGCCGATGTGTTAATTATCGACACCGCGGGGCGATTGCATGTTGACGAGATTATGATGCAGGAAGTGATCGCCGTGCATGCGAGGTCGGCGGCCCGTGAAACACTTTTCGTAGTCGACAGCATGGCTGGCCAGGACGCAGTCAATGCCGCAACTGCTTTTGATAATAGCTTGCCGCTCACGGGCATTATCCTGACGAAAGTCGATGGCGATGCGAAGGGCGGCGTAGCGCTATCAGTACGCGGCGTTACCGGAAAGCAAATACGATTTCTTGGCGTCGGAGAGAAGGTTGCGGCACTCGAGGTATTTCATCCGGAGCGCATGGCCTCGCGCATCCTGGGTATGGGTGATGTGTTGTCGCTGGTCGAAGATATCGAGAGCAAGGTCGACAAGAACAAGGCCGAAAAACTCGCACAGAAGATCAAAAAGGGCCGCGGCTTCGATATGGGTGATTTGCGCGACCAATTGCAGCAAATGATGCAAATGGGTGGCATCAGTGAAATGCTCGAGAAACTGCCGCTTGCTGGCAGGATCGACCCGCAGGCCTTGCGCCAGGGGGTTGATGGACAGGCCTTGAAACGGCAAATAGCGTTGATCAACGCGATGACGCCGGGCGAAAGACGTTTTCCAAAAATCATCAATGGCTCGCGCCGTAAACGCATAGCAGCTGGTTCGGGCTTGCAGGTGCAGGACGTGAACCGGCTCTTGAAACAGTTTACCCAAATGGAAAAAATGATGAAAAAAATGACCCGCGGCGGGCTAAAAAACATGTTGCGAGGGATGTCGCCGGGCAAAATCCCGCCGGGTATGCGCTAGATCTCGCTAAGGTACCGAAAAACTTAAGGTTTTCTGGGCTAAAAACGCTTCACATTTAAATTGAAGTCGGTACAATGCGCGCTACTCGGGCTGGCCCCGGGCTCTGGTTTGTCAGCCAGTAACAGATTCAATAAACGGAAAAGTAATGGTTAGCATTCGACTGTCGCGCGCTGGTGCGAAAAAACAACCCTTTTATCACGTCGTCGTTACCGACAGCCGCAATCGGCGGGACGGGCGGTACATCGAGCGCGTCGGCTTTTTTAATCCGGTCGGCAAGGAGCACGAAGTGAACTTGCGCATTAATCTCGAGCGTGTAGATCACTGGATCGGACAGGGCGCCCAGCCATCTGAGCGTGTTGCATCATTGCTGAAATTGCACCGCAAGGCTCAGGCCGCCAACTGATCGAAGCGCCGCAACGGCCAATTCGCCTGGGCCGGATTACCGGTCTGTTTGGCGTCAAAGGCTGGGTAAAAGTGTATTCGTACACGGAGCCACGAGAAGCAATCCTGGAATATGGCCATTACTTTCTCAGCCAGGGCGATGGCTGGCGACAGGTGAGGGTAGCGGAGGGTAAGAAACACGGTAAAGGCGTCATACTTCGTTTCGACGGGGTTGATGACCGCGAGCAGGCGGCGATGCTGATCCATCGTGAAATTGCAGTTGCCAGGGATGTGTTGCCAGCCGCTGGAGACGGTATCTACTACTGGGCGGACCTTGAAGGGCTGCGCGTAGAGCACCGTGACGGCACTGACCTCGGCCGGGTCGCATATATACTGGAAACCGGTGCTAATGATGTACTGGTGACGGACGGCAAGCCGGAGCGGCTGATTCCGTTCATTTTGAATGATGTGGTGCTCGACGTGGATCTGGTCAACGGTGTGATCCGTGTGGAGTGGGAACTGGACTAAGGCTGTGAAAATAGTTGTCGTGAGCCTGTTCCCGGAGATGGTCGGGCAAGTCGCTGAGTATGGCGTCGTCGGACGGGCGAAGGAGCGTGGATTACTCGCTTTGCATTGCGAAAATCCACGTGACTACGCGGAGGATGCGCATCGGACCGTGGACGACCGGCCATATGGCGGCGGGCCAGGCATGGTCCTAAAGTACGAGCCGGCCGCGAAGGCGATTCAAGCGGCAAGGCGGGCACTGCCTGAGGGCAGCAGGGTAGTCTGCCTGTCGCCACAAGGTGCGGCTTTCGATCAGGCAATTGCGCGACGATATGCCGGGCTGCCTGGGTTGGCGCTGTTGGCGGGGCGGTACGAGGGTATCGATGAGCGTTTGATCGAATGCGAAGTCGATGAAGAATTATCGCTGGGTGACTTTGTGTTGTCGGGCGGCGAGATCGCGGCAATGGCTGTTATTGACGCGGTGGCCAGGCTTCTGCCAGGTGTATTGGGTGACGATGAGTCGGCCGCTCAGGACTCGTTTATGCGGGGCTTGCTGGATTACCCGCATTACACACGTCCGGAGAGTATTGCGGGCAAAAATGTCCCGGCGGTCCTGCTCTCTGGCGACCATGCGCGAATTGCGCGTTGGCGCCAGAAACAGGCTTTGGGGCGCAGCTACTTGCGGCGTCCGGATTTGGTCAGGAAATTGCAGTTGAGCAAAGAGCAGCGCATGTTGCTGGATGAGTTTTTGAAAGAGCAGGGTCAGGTGTAGAATGCCAGGCCGCGCACAGGTAACGGCCTGCAGCCGTTGAGTAGAGAGTCATGAGCAAAATTATCGAAGCGATAGAAAACGAACAGATGAGCAAACAGGTTCCGGAGTTTGCGTCCGGCGATACAGTGGTCGTCCAGGTGAAGGTTACCGAAGGCACACGCGAGCGCCTGCAGGCATTCGAGGGTGTAGTAATCGCGAAACGCAATCGCGGCCTGAATTCCTCGTTCACGGTCCGCAAGATCTCGCATGGCGAGGGTGTCGAGCGCGTATTCCAGACCTACAGCCCGGTGGTTGACTCGATTGAGGTTAAGCGACGTGGCAATGTGCGCCGCGCCAAGCTCTATTACCTTCGAGGTAGAACCGGTAAGGCCGCGAGAATTAAGGAAAAAGTATAGATCGAGTTGGCCCGCACGGGACTTTGCGGCGGGCCACCTGTTCGGCAGGCATCAGCCAACAATCAGAAGATAATCACGCCGGCGGCCGGGTCGGACGTTAGGATTTCAACTCATCGCGCAGGAGATGGGCATGAAAAAAGTGATCGTCGTGACGCTGATTGTTGCCAACCTGCTGTTGACGGGGTGCTCGCACTTTGTTTCCAGGGCAGCCAATTCCTTCGGCAACAATCTGACTGGCGCCATTCTGAACCAGGATGATCCTGAACTGGTCCGTGCCGGCATGCCGTCCTACATTCTGCTTCTGGACAGTTTCCTGCAGGGCAAAGAGGACAACCCCGCCATCTTGTCATCGGCGTCGACCATGTATGCGTCCTATGGCAGCGTTTTTGCCGACGACCCGGTTCGCGCCAAGCGGCTGACGCGGCGCGCTCGCGAGTACGCCGATCAGGCGATGTGCCTGACCCTTGCTTCATCCTGCAACTGGCGCAGCCTGCCCTACGATGCCTTCGTTGCCAATCTGCAACAGGTCAGCAGCAAGCAGGCTGACCTGTTGTACGCATACGGATTTGCCTTCCTCGCCTATATTCGCGCGCATAGCGACGATTGGAACGCGCTGGCGGAGTTGCCGCAGGCCGAAGCTGTAATGCAGCACTATCTGGATATCAGCGGTGTCTCGGCCAAAGCGTCGGCGCACAATTACCTCGGTATCCTGATGACAATTCGACCGCCGGCTCTTGGTGGCAAGCAGGACGTGGCGCGAGGGCATTTTGAAACCGCGATCGCCATGTCAGGCGGGCGGGACCTGAGTCCCAAGGTCGAAATGCTCAAGGGCATAGCCCGAACACTTTACGATCGCGAACTGAACGATCAACTATGTGCAGATATTCTAGGCGCCAGCCCTTATGCCGAAGGCCTTACGCTGACCAATGTACTTGCCAGGGACGAAGCGCTGGCGTTGTGCTCGGATTCGGACAACTATTTCTGAAGGGAACGCAGATGAAAATAATTGGACTGATACTGTCGACATTGTGCCTTGCGGGCGTTGCCAGCGCGGCGACTACGCTGAAGATTGCAACGATTACGCCGGAAGGTTCGCAGTGGATGCAGGATATGCGCGCCTCGGCAGATGCAATCCGGGACAGGACCGAGGGTCGCGTCATCATTAAATACTACGGTGGCGGCAGCCAGGGTACCGACAGCCAGGTTCTGAGCCGAATCCGTATTGGCGCATTGCAGGGGGGTGTTTTTACGCCCTCTGCGATCATGGAGAAATATGGCGACATCGGCCTGTATGGCCTGCCCATGGTGTTTGATTCGGTAGCAGAGGCCGGATTCGTTCGCAGCCGGTTGGATAGCAAGATCGCGTCCGGATTGGAGGCAGCCGGGTTTGTCACCTTCGGTTTTGCTGCGACCGGTTTTGCAATGATCATGTCAAACGAACCGGTTGATGAGCTCACCGACCTGAAAGGCAAGCGCGTCTGGGTTCCAGAAGGTGACTCCATAAGCAAGGCAACCATGGACGCCTTGTCTGTGACACCTATTCCGTTGCCGTTAACGGATGTCTATACGGCATTGCAGACCGGTGCTCTCGATATCATCGGTATGTCGCCGGTCGGCGCGGTAATTCTGCAGTACCACACGAAGCTGAAGTACGTCACGGACGTGCCGCTGATCTACACGATTGGCTTTATGGCTATTGACAAGAAGGCTTTTGACAAGATCGCTGCGGTCGACCAGCAAGTCATGCGCCAGGTAATGTCAGAGCTGTATAACGAATACGACGTTCTGAATCTCGAAGATGATGACGAGGCCAAGCAAGCGCTTTTTTCTGCGGGAATGAAACGTGTCACGCTCGACGCCGCAAGACTGGCCGAGATTCGCTCCGTTCTGCACACGTCGAACGAACAAATGGTGGGGCGTGGCGTTGTCTCGGCAGCAATGTACGAAGAGATGATGGGCTACGTTGAACAATACCGCAGCGAGCAGGCCACCATCGCCGCGTCGGAAACTATTACCGAAGCGCAATGACACGCGCGGCCACTCTTCTGGGCCGGCTCGATCGGGCCGGCCGCCTGATCGAAAACATACTCTTGGTCGCTTTGCTCGGCGGCATGATGTTGTTGTCAGTCGGGCAAATAGTCGCGCGTGAAATTTTTGAGTCGGGTTTGTTCTGGTCGGGCGAAGTTGTGCGCCTCATGGTGCTCTGGCTGGCGATGATAGGTGCTGTCGCCGCATGCCGTGAAGATCGCCATATTCGCGTCGATGCAATCTCACATATGCTTTCCGACCGTGCTGTGGGTATCGCACGCATGCTGGTCGACACGTTTGCGGCGGCCGTTTGCGGCGTGCTTGCGTGGCATGCCTGGCGATACCTTCAACTGGAAATCGAATTTGCGGAAACAGTTTTAGGGGATGTACCTGCATGGGCGGCGCACGCCGTCGTGCCTGTTGCATTTGCCTTGTTGAGCTACCGTTTTGCGGTCGCTGTGCTTGGCCAAGGCATGCGGTTGTACCTAGGCGACGAAGGTCTCGAGTCATGATCGTCGCCGGTGCTATTCTTCTTTTACTTGCGATCCTCGGGGCGCCTCTGTTTGCGATCATTGCCACCAGCGCAATGCTAGGGCTGATACGTGAAGAAACAGACCTGATGAATGTCACGCTGGATATTCTCGGTATCGCAGATTTGCCTTTCCTGGTAGCAATTCCGCTGTTTACTTTCGCCGGCTACCTTTTAAGCGAGAGCCAGGCGCCGCGACGACTCGTGCGCATGACCAATTCCTTGCTGGGTTGGATGCCAGGCGGGTTGGCGGTAGTATCGCTGGCTGCCTGCGCATTCTTTACAGCGTTCACCGGTGGCTCCGGGGTCACGATTATTGCACTCGGCGCAATCCTGTACCCTGCGCTAAAGCATGATGGCTATGCAGACCGTTTCAATCTCGGCCTTGTGACGTCTTCCGGCAGTCTCGGCCTGCTGTTTGCGCCATCGCTGCCGATCATTCTGTACGGTGTGGTTTCCGAAGTACCGATCGATAAATTGTTTCTTGCCGGCATCCTGCCCGGCATGCTGATGTTAATCATGTTGTCGGCTTACAGCACCTGGACCAATCGCCATATTCGCAAACCCCTGGCCGAGTTTTCCTGGCGTGAAATTGCAGCAGCGATGCGCGAATCGATCTGGGAAATCCCGCTGCCGTTCGTCGTGCTAGGGGGGATTTATTCGGGCTTTCTGGTGGTCTCGGAAGCGGCTGCCATTACGGCGCTATATGTATTTGTCGTCGAGGTCCTGGTACATCGGGAAATCCAATGGCGTGATTTGCCACGCATCATTCGCTCTGCCATGGTGTTGGTCGGCGGCATTCTCATCATTTTGGGTGTGTCCATGGCATCGACGAATTATATGATCAGCGCCGGCATACCGCAGATGCTGCTGGAGTGGGTGTCCAATCTCGTCTCGAGCCAGACAACCTTCCTGGTATTGCTATTGCTGTTCCTGCTCGTGCTCGGCGCAATCCTTGACATATTTTCGGCGATCGTCCTGGTGGTGCCGCTGATTCTGCCGATCGCAGCGGGCTTCGACGTGCATCCGGTACACCTTGGCATCGTATTCCTTGCGGCAATGGAACTTGGCTACCTTACACCGCCTGTGGGCCTGAACCTGTTTATCTCCAGTTACCGCTTCGAAAAGCCGATACTGCATGTTTATTCTGCGACCTTCCCATTCCTGATGATTTTGCTGATGTCTGTTATTCTCATCGCTTTCTGGCCGAGTCTGTCTTTGTGGTTGGTACCTGCCACCTGAATTCAGTTATCTGCCGTGCCTATTACGAAGGTTGAAACGATGAGTACGAAGAACCCGTTGCTGCGACTGTTGTCGGCTTTCTGGTCGGGTCTGGACGCTATCCGCAAGATCTTGCACTTGCTGCTACTGCTGTTTGTTTTCCTGGTTTTTTTTGGTCTTGCAGCGGATGACGCGGTCGTCATGTCACGTGGAGCTGCTTTAAGCATCGAACCCTATGGCATGTTGGTGGAGCAGTTGGAGGGCGACCCGTATGATCGCGCGATTGCGTCGCTGCTTGGCGACGGCAAACCGCAGACTCTGGTGCAGGATATCGTCGATGCCTTCGCTTATGCGAAAGACGATGAGCGCATCGAAATCGTGTACCTTGACTTGAGTCGTATTCTTGGCGCGGGGCTGAGCAAGTTGCAACAGGTGGCGGCCGCCATGGATGATTTCAGGGCGTCCGGCAAGAGTATCGTGGCCAGTGCGGATTTCCTGAGCCAGCACGGCTACTTTCTTGCGGCGCATGCTGATGAGATCTATTTGCATCCGGATGGCGCGGTAATGTTTCTGGGTTACGGGCGTTTCGGTACGTATTACAAGGACGCCATCGACCTGTTGCGCATCGATTGGAACGTGTTTCGCGTCGGTACCCACAAGTCTTTTGTGGAACCTTTCACGCGAACCAACATGTCAGACGAGGACCGTGCAGCGTCGCAGCGCCTGGTTGACGGCATGTGGCAAATGTATCGAAACGATGTCGAGGAAGCGCGAGGCCTGGATACCGGCTCGATCGACCATTTCGCCGACAACTTACTCGACTACGTGGGTCGCGCGGGTGGTGACATTGCTATCGCTGCGCTGGATTTCGGCCTGGTCGACGAGCTTCTGACCCGGACCGAGGTGCGGCAACGCATGATCGACGCGGTCGGTGAGGATAAGGATCGACCCGGCCAATTTTACGCTACGGACATGTACGACTACCTGCAGCATATGCGTTTCCTCGACGCCGGCGCGGCGCAACAGCAAAACGTGGCAATCATCGTTGCTGCCGGCGATATCCTGTTTGGCGAGCAATCACCGGGTACTATCGGTGCCGATTCAACCGCCGCGTTATTGCGGCAGGCACGTGCGGATGACTCAGTTAGTGCTGTTGTATTGCGAGTCGATAGCCCTGGAGGCAGTTCCTTTGCGGCCGAAGTCATTGTCGATGAAGTGCTGGCGCTGCGCGAGGCCGGCAAGCCGGTAGTCGCCTCCTTGAGCAGCATCGCGGCGTCCGGTGGATATGCCATTTCCATGTACGCCGACCGGGTTATTGCGAGTCCGGCAACCCTTACAGGGTCGATAGGCGTGTTCGGCATGTTTCCGACCTATCAACGCAGCATCGGAACCATTGGCATCACTACCGATGGCGTCGGTACCACGCCCTGGTCGGGCCAGTTTCGCCCGGACCGGGAAATGAGTGAGCAGACCAGGCAGCTATTCCAGTTATTTATCGAAGATACCTACGATGACTTCATCAGCGATGTGGCCGCCGGCCGCGGGCTGGACAAAAGTGAAGTCGACGCTATTGGCCAGGGCCAGGTCTGGACCGGTGTTGAAGCCGTGGAGAATGGCCTGGTTGACGAACTCGGCGGCCTGGACGATGCGATCGACGCAGCGGCAGGATTGGCCGGCCTCGAGGACGGCCAGTTTGGCACAGTCGTGATTGAGCCACAGCTATCGCCCTCGGAACAGATGATCGTGGATTTGCTCGGTGTCGCGGCGAGCGTGGGCCTCGACATGTCGCGTTGGGTGCGCGCGCCTGATTTCATCCATCGCGTGGCACAGCGTATCGACGAAACAGCGGGCGGCTTGTTGCGCTTCAATGATCCGAACGGGGTCTACCGACACTGTTTGTGTGACCTTCGCTAAGGGCACGAGATCCCGGCAAATCAGTCCCAGTGCAGCACGACTTTCCCGGACTGGCCCGATGCCATCAGTTCGAATGCAGCGTGAAACTCGTCGACGCCGAAGTGATGCGTGATGACCGGTTCAATATTGAGCCCGCTTTGCAGCATGCTGGCCATCTTGTACCAGGTTTCGAACATTTCGCGCCCATATATGCCCTTTAGCAACAGGCCCTTGAATATGACCATGTTCCAGTCAATGCTCATTTCCTCGGGTGGTATACCCAGGATCGCCACTTTGCCGCCGTGATGCATGGTACGCAGCATGTCGCGAAATGCCTTGGCGTTACCGGACATTTCCATGCCGACATCGAAGCCCTCTTCCATACCCAGTTCTGTCATGGTGGCATCGATGGATTCGCGGCTGATATTGAGCGCCCGTGTTGCACCCATGCGGCGGGCGAGGTCCAGTCGATAGTCGTTCAGGTCGGTAATTACCACGTGCCGGGCGCCGGCGTAGCGCGCGATGGCGACCGCCATGATGCCGATGGGTCCTGCGCCCGTGATCAACACATCTTCGCCGACCAGGTCAAACGACAACGCCGTATGCGTTGCATTGCCCAAGGGGTCCAGAATCGCAGCGAGGTCGTCGCTTATCGTAGCCGGCAGCTTGAAGACGTTGAACGCAGGGACGGCGACAAATTCCGCAAATGCACCGTCCCGGCTGACACCGACGCCGACCGTATTCATGCACAGGTGCCGGCGACCCGCGCGACAGTTGCGGCAGACGCCACAGGTGATGTGACCCTCTGCGGAAACCCGATCGCCTATTTCGAAGCCGCGCACCTCGCTGCCGCACTCGACAATCTCGCCGCTGAATTCGTGACCAATTGTGGTCGGGACCTTGATGGCACTCCTGGCCCAGTCGTCCCATTGAAAAATGTGAATGTCCGTGCCACACACGGCGCTGCGTTTCACGCGAATCAGTACATCATTGTGGCCAACCCCAGGTACCGCGACGTCCTGCATCCAGATGCCGCGCTCGGCGCGCGCCTTAACCAGGGCTTTCATCAGTGAATCACCTTTAGTTCGCGACCGACTTCGGTGAATGCAGTAATCGCCTTGTCCAGTTGCACTCGAGTCAGTCCGGCCGACATTTGCGTTCGAATGCGCGCTTGCCCCTGTGGCACAACCGGAAATGAAAAACCAATAACGTAAACACCGCGATGCAATAATTTTTCCGCCATATTGCTGGCGAGACGCGCGTCGCCCAGCATGATGGGAATTATCGGGTGCTCACCAGGCCGCAGGTCGAAACCGCGCTCCTGCATGTTGTCGCGGAAATAGGCGGCATTTGCGTGCAAGGTCTGGCGCAATGTGCTGTCTTTTTGCAGCAGGTCCAACACCGCGATCGATGCGGCAACAATAGCCGGCGCCACGGAATTGGAAAAAAGATAAGGTCGCGAGCGTTGCCGCAGCCAGCCGATGATTTCCTTTCGCCCGGAGGTATAACCGCCGGAAGCACCGCCAAGTGCCTTGCCCAGGGTGCCGGTAATGATATCGACCCTGCCCACCACGTCACGAAACTCGTGCGTACCCCGGCCGGTTGCCCCCAAAAACCCGGCTGCGTGGCAGTCGTCAATCATGGTCAGTGCGTCGTGCCGCTCGGCCAGGTCGCAAATCGTCCGCAGGTCCGCAATCGTGCCATCCATTGAAAACACACCATCGGTGACGATCAATCGCGTGTTTGCCGATGCAGAGGCGTGCAACTGCGCCTCGAGATCGTGCATATCATTGTTCTGGTAACGAAAACGTTGAGCCTTGCAGAGTCGAATGCCGTCGATAATACTGGCGTGATTCAGGGCATCACTGATGACCGCATCGGACTCGTCCAGGATGGTCTCGAACAGGCCACCATTCGCGTCGAAGCAGGACGGATACAGAATAGTGTCCTCGGTACCCAGGAAGTCACTGATGCGTTGTTCCAGTTCCCGGTGAAGTGTCTGCGTGCCGCAGATAAATCGCACGGACGCCATGCCGAAGCCGAAATCATCGAGTGCCTTGTGCGCGGCTGCAACCACAGTAGGATGATTGGCCAGGCCAAGGTAGTTATTGGCGCAAAGATTGAGAACCTCTGAGGTGCGGCCATTACTGCGGACTTTAATCAGCGCCTGCTGTGGACCTGCGATCAGGCGTTCGGTCTTGAATAGGCCCTCTGACTTCAAGGCTTCCGTGCGCTGTGCGAGGGAGTCGAGAAAACGGCTGGTCACGGTATACGATCTCTGTGTTCAAAGGGGGCAAAGTATAGCAAGATGCCGTTTTTCCAGACCATGGTATTACACAATGCATTTTGTTGATCAGCCCGCGGCCCGGCCGGGCCCGATTGCGGGCCTTAATGACCTGTACCTGGCCGACGAGGAAACGCTGGTTCGTGAGCTCGCTGCGGCTGCGGATCCCGGCGATTCGATGCGCGCCAAGATCCAGAAAACTGCCGCGCAGTTGGTTCAGACCGTGCGCGACGACCGGTCCAAAAACAGCGGTATTGAAGCTTTCCTGCAACAGTACGACCTGTCGTCGGAGGAGGGCGTACTGCTGATGTGTATCGCGGAGGCGCTGCTACGCATACCCGATGCCGATACTGCGGACAAATTGATTGCCGACAAAATTACGTCGGCGAAGTGGAAGGATCACCTCGGTGAGAGTGATTCCCTGTTCGTCAACGCGTCCACCTGGGGACTGATGCTGACGGGACAATTGCTGCAGTTCGACGAAGTCAAGGTTAAGAATCCGGCGCAGTTGCTGGTCAAGCTGGCAGGGCGCGCCGGCGAGCCGGTAGTGCGTACCGCAATGCGCCAGGCCATGCGCATAATGGGGCACCAATTCGTGATGGGACGCACGATCGACGAGGCCCTGAAACGTGCTGCCGACAAACGTAACCAGGGGTATCGGCATTCCTTTGACATGTTGGGCGAATCCGCGCTGACAAGTGCAGACGCGAGCCGTTATCTCGCGGCCTACCACGAGGCCATTGACAGCATCGGCGCCGGCCTGCAGCAGCCAGGGCAGGATATTTTCGCAGCGCCAAGTATTTCGGTGAAGTTGTCCGCATTGCATCCGAAATACAATTTCATGCACTACGATCGCGTTATTGACGAATTGGTGCCGAGCATCTGCGGGCTGGCAGAGCGGGCAAAACAACGAGGCATTGGCCTGACGATCGATGCCGAGGAGTCAGAACGGCTGGAAATATCGCTGGACCTCTTTTCGCGCGTTTACAAAGACCCCGTTCTCGGTGATTACGAGGGGTTTGGGCTCGCGGTACAAACTTACTTGCGCCGGGCTCGCAATGTTGTCGGTTACCTCCAGCTGCTGGCACAGCAAGGCGGTCGCCGCATCCCGGTCCGGTTAACCAAAGGCGCTTACTGGGACAGTGAAATCAAACGCGCGCAGGAGCAGGGGCTGGCCAGTTACCCGGTGTTCACGCGCAAGACACACACTGATATTTCTTACCTTGCCTGCGCCCGCCAGGCGCTGGCTGCCGGCGACGCCCTCTACCCGCAATTTGCCACGCATAACGCCCACACCCTGGCGAGTGTTCTTCATTACGCAGGTTCGCGCCACGATTACGAGTTTCAGCGCCTGCACGGCATGGGTGCGGAACTGTATGCTGGCATCATTGATGCAGAGCGATTCGACCGGCCGTGCCGGGTTTATGCGCCGGTCGGCAGCCACGAGGACCTGCTGCCCTACCTCGTGCGACGACTTCTGGAAAATGGCTCGAATACCTCATTTGTGAACCGGATCGTGGATGAGGGTATCGATGTACTGGACATCGTCGCGGATCCGATTACTGCGGCGCGTGCGCACGAGTTTCGCCCGCACGTCCATATCAATGCGCCGGCGGACCTGTTTGGCGCCGGGCGCCGAAACTCCCGGGGCATCAACCTGGCTGACCGCAGCGTGAGCCGAAACCTGCTCGCTGAAATGCAGAGCGCATTAAGCAAACCGCTTGTCGCTGCCGCCATTGTCGGCGGCGAGCTGATGCCCGGGGCTGCCTTGCCCTCAGTCAACCCGGCGGATACACGCGAAGTTGTCGGAACCTGCAGGCAGGCGACCGCTGCACAGCTTGACCGGGCGTTGCAGCTGGCAAGCGAGGCACAGCCAAAGTGGGACGGTACCCCGGCGCGCGAGCGCGCCAACATACTGAACAGGGCAGCCGACCTGTTCGAAGAGCATAGCAGCGAGTTGCTGGCACTGTGCGTGGCCGAAGCCGGCAAGACCATACCCGATGCAATCGCCGAATTGCGTGAAGCTGTCGATTTTCTGCGGTACTACGCCGCCGAGGCCTGCACGCACTATGGCGAAGTACGCCAGCTGCCAGGGCCTACCGGCGAACGCAATACGCATGGACTGCGTGGTCGCGGCGTTTTTGTCTGCATCAGTCCCTGGAATTTTCCGCTGGCCATTTTCACCGGCCAGATCGGCGCCGCGCTGGCCGCCGGTAATGCGGTACTGGCAAAACCGGCTGAACAGACACCGCTGGTCGCATTTCGCGCCGTGCAGTTAATGCACCAGGCGGGTGTGCCCGATGACGCATTGCATTTCCTGCCCGGGGATGGCGCAGCCATCGGTGGTCGCGCCGTGGCGGACCCCCGGGTCGCCGGAGTTGCTTTTACCGGTTCGACTGAGACGGCACGCCTGATCAACCAGACGCTGGCGAACAAGCCGGGTGCAATTGCCGTTTTGATTGCAGAGACCGGCGGCCAGAATGCAATGTTTGTTGACAGTTCCGCATTGCCGGAGCAAGTGGTACTCGATAGTGTCTATTCGGCATTTAACAGTGCCGGGCAGCGCTGCAGCGCCTTGCGTTTGCTGTGCCTTCAGGAGGACATCGCGCCGCGCGTCATCGAGCTGCTGATCGGCCAGATGGATGAGCTCGGTATCGGCGATCCGGCGCTGCTGTCCACGGACGTCGGTCCGGCGATCGACGCCGAGGCACGTGATTTGCTCGCCGCACATGTCAGCCGCATGCAGAGCGAGGCGACAATTCTGCATCGCTGCAAGCTTCCGACAGAGACGGCTACCGGGACTTTTTTTGCACCGACATTGGTCGAAATTGAAAGTATCGACACCTTGCAGCGCGAAGTGTTCGGACCGATCCTGCATGTTTTGCGGTTTGCTGGTGGAAAATTGCAAAAGACCATCGCTGCAGTAAATGCGACGGGTTACGGGCTGACCATGGGCTTGCACACGCGCATTGATTCACGCGCGCGCAAGATTGCGGCAATTTCTGGTGCGGGCAATATCTACATCAATCGCAACATGATTGGCGCTGTTGTTGGTGTCCAGCCATTCGGAGGGCGAGGCTTGTCCGGAACCGGGCCAAAGGCTGGTGGACCCTACTATTTGCCGAGATTTGGCACCGAGTACACAGTGAGCAACAACATCTCCGCAGTTGGCGGCAATGCTACGTTGCTTTCACTGGGTTCGAACTGAGATGTCGACAATCAGCATTTTTGACATCTTCAAGATTGGCATTGGTCCGTCAAGTTCGCATACCGGCGGACCGATGGCGGCCGCCTTTGCGTTTTCTGAACAGATCAAAGCGTACACGCGGCAGGTCGCCCGGGTTCAGGTCACGCTGTTCGGTTCACTGGCTTTTACCGGGAAGGGTCACGGCACCGATACCGCAATTATCCTCGGACTCATGGGCTACCTGCCCGCAACCATTGACCCTGACGCCGTCGAGTCGTTGTTGCGTGCAGTCCACGCCAGTAAAAAACTGGCTTTGCCGGAGGTCGGCGTAATCGATTTTGATCCACAGTCTGAGTTGCTGTTCAACTATGAGACCGAATTGCCGCGACACACCAACGGTATGCGCTTTGTTGCCAGCGATGCTGCCGGAGCGGCACTCCTTAGCGAGGATTACTATTCGCTTGGTGGAGGATTCATTGCCCGTGGCAACGATCCGGAACCATCGTCACAGTCGACTCGGGCAAAGCATGAGTTCAGCAATAGCGCAACCTTGCTGGCGGCGGCGGCGGCGGCCGACTTAAGCATTGCCGAGCTGGTCTTGCGGAATGAGCAACAATGGCGAAGTGCTGACGAGGTCACGCGGCGCATGGACGACATCTGGTCCGCAATGCAGGCCTGTATCGGGCGTGGCCTGAAAACCGACGGCGTGCTGCCAGGTAGAATGGCGGTGCTACGTCGCGCGGCGAAGTTGCGGCGTACGTTGGAGGCGCGCGTTGTGCCGATGCCACTTGACACCCTGGACTGGGTGAATGCTTTTGCTATTGCAGTCAACGAGGAAAACGCCGCCGGCGGGCGTGTCGTAACCTCGCCGACCAATGGGGCCGCGGGAATAATTCCTGCGGTCATGATGTACTACCAGCGCTTCGTGCCAAACGCTTCTCAGGCCGGTATACACCGGTTCCTGCTGACCGCCGGCGCAATTGGCATCCTGTACAAGGTGAATGCTTCAATATCGGGCGCTGAAATGGGTTGCCAGGGCGAAGTGGGCGTAGCCTGTTCAATGGCTGCCGCAGGATTGGTTGCGGCGCTGGGCGGGTCCAACGATCACGTCGAGGAAGCGGCCGAGATCGGCATGGAACACAATCTTGGCCTGACCTGTGACCCGATCGGCGGCATGGTGCAGATTCCCTGTATTGAACGGAACGCTATGGGTGCGGTCAAGGCCATTAACGCGGCACGGCTCGCCATGCACGGCGATGGCACACACAAAGTGACGCTGGACAACGTGATCGCTACCATGCGGCAAACAGGTCTCGACATGTCGTCCAGTTACAAGGAAACATCGAAGGGCGGGCTGGCTGTCAACGTCCCGGAGTGCTGAGGCGCTCGCGTTTCGGAAAGTCGTAGGTGAGCAATTCGATCTCGGGACGATTGTAAAGATTCCAGTCAGGCAGTTCGAATCGGACCGAGACCACTGCGGCGGTTGGCAGATTATCGACCAGGCCGGGTACCAGGTAGTTGGCCAGGGTCGTGAGACCCGGGTTGTGTCCGACCAGCAGCAGATCATTGAAATCCGGATCCTGGGCGAGCAGAACATCAAGAATCTCGTCGAGTGAGGCCAGGTACAGGTTGTCCTCGCGCTGCAGGAACTCTAACGGGTATCCAATTTCCTGCGCCACGATTCTTGCTGTTGTCCAGGTACGGAGCGCCGGACTGGAAATTATCAACGAGGGTCGAATGCCGGCCAATACGATGCGTTTGGCCATCATTGGTGCGTCCTGTTCGCCCCGCTCGTTCAACGGTCGTTCCCGGTCGCTGAGGGTAACGTTCTGCCAGCTGGACTTTGCGTGGCGCATCAGGGTCAGGACTTTCATGCCGGGTGCACTTACATAAGGCCGGTCTGCAGGCGTGCTTCATCGGACATCATGGCCTGATTCCAGGGAGGATCGAATACCAGCTCAACCGCTACGTCGGTAACGGTGGGAATCACGGCTATCTTTTCCTGCGCATCCTGCACCAGGATTTCTCCCATGCCGCAGCCCGGAGCGGTCAGGGTCATCGCGACATTTACCGAGCGTTCGCCATTGCCGAGCGCCTTGACCTCGCAACGATAGATCAGCCCGAGGTCGACGATGTTGACCGGAATTTCCGGGTCATAACAGGTTCTGAGCTGCTGCCAGATGACGGCCTCAATATCGGCATCGGATGGGTTTTCCGGCACGGACGGCGGTGCCACCGGCTCCTTGCCCAGCGCATCGGCATCAGCACCGGCAATGCGAAACAGGTTGCCTTCCACGTAGACCGTGAAACTGCCGCCCAGCGACTGAGTAATAAATCCGGCGGTGCCCGCGCGCAACAATAACTCCTCGCCGGCTGGAATAATGACGGCTTTGACATCGCGTTGTAGCGCAAATGCTTCGTTAGTGTGACCGAACATCCTCGACTTACTCCGTTGTTGCAGTCGCGCTGCGCTGGCTGATGGCGGATTCCAGAGCGTGCCACGCAAGCGTTGCACACTTCACCCGTGCCGGAAACTCCCGCACACCCGACAAGGCCTGAAGCTTGCCAAGCCTCGGTATCACAACCGCGACATCCTGCTGGTCGCAAAGTTGCGCCGTAAACGCGGTAAACAGTTCGAGTGCCTCGGTTGCCGACATGCCGATGACGCTGTCCGTCAGCAGCGATGCCGACGCTACTGAAATGGCGCAGCCGGAGCCTTCGAACGAGGCCGCAGCAATACGTTCCGCCTGGTCTAACTGCAGAAACAGCTGCAAACGATCGCCACATAACGGGTTGATGCCACGCGCCGTGTGCGTGGCGGCATCCAGCTTGCCAAAGTGGCGCGGGCTGCGTGCATGGTCGAGGATTAGTTCGCGATACAGTTCGCGCAAGTCGTCGGCCTCGTGGGTGTGCACCGCGCTCATGAAAAAATCTGCTTTGCCTGGTGCAAGGCAGCGACCAGTCGGTCGATATCGTCGCGATTGTTATACAGCCCGAGCGACGCGCGCGCAGTACCAGGCACTGCGAAATGCTGCATCACCGGCATAGCGCAATGATGGCCTGTGCGGATAGCGATGCCCTGATGATCGAGAATCGTGCCCAGGTCATGCGGGTGAATGTTGTCGAGCATGAACGACTGTACGCTGGCCTTGTGCGGTGCCGTACCGATCAGTCGAATTCCGGAAATCTTCTGCAGCTCATCCATGAGGTAGGCAAGCAAGGCTTTCTCGTGGCGCGCGATCGCCAGCATACCGATCGATTGCAGATAGTCAATGGCAGCACCCAGGCCGATGACGCCGGAAATATTGGGCGTGCCGGCTTCGAATTTATACGGCAATTCGTTGTAGGTCGTGCCAGTAAACGAGACTTCAAGAATCATGTCGCCACCGCCCTGATAAGGCGGCATGGCATCGAGCAGCGATTCGCGGCCGTACAAAACGCCGACACCGGTAGGTGCATACATCTTGTGCCCTGAGAAAGCATAAAAATCACAGTCAAGTTCCTGCACATCGATGGCCATGTGCGGCACACCCTGTGCCCCGTCCAGCAACACCGGCACGTCGCGCTGGCGCGCAAGCGCGATGATCTCCCGCACCGGATTGATTGTGCCGAGAGCGTTCGATACGTGCGCCACCGCAACCATTCGTACTTTTTCGTCAAACATTCTGGCGAGCGCCGGCATGTCGAGCTGACCCTGCTCATCGATTGGCACGACACGAAGCTCTGCAGCCGTCTGTTCGCACAATAACTGCCACGGCACGATGTTGGAGTGGTGCTCAAGATGCGATATCAGCACACTGTCGCCGGCGCGTAGCAGCGGACGGCAGTAACTTTGTGCGACCAGGTTGATCGATTCCGTGGTGCCGCTCGTGAAGATAACTTCGCTGCGACTGGCAGCATTGACAAAATTCCGAACTTTATCCCGTGCCCCTTCGTACGCATCCGTTGCCCGGTGGCTCAGCGTATGCACGCCACGATGTACGTTGGCATGGTCGTTCCTCTGGTACCTGGCGATCGTCTCGATTACCGAGCCCGGCATTTGTGATGATGCTGCACTGTCCAGGTACACCAGGGAATGACCATGGATCATCTGCTGCAGGGCAGGGAAGTCTGTGCGACGGTCTTCGATCCTGCCGCGGCCTTGCTGCTCGACTTGTGCTTGCCTCACGGTGCTTCCTCGGCAATCAAAGTGGCGACGCGTTGCGCAACTATTTCGCTGATCCTTGCTTGCAGCGCAGGCAGCGGCGAGCGCGCGACAATTTTTCCTGCGTGAGCACCGATCAACAGGCGCCGCGCGGCCGCATCGTCCAGTCCGCGTGTCCTGAGGTAGAACAGGGCATTCTGGTCGAGCCCGCCGAAGGTCGTGCCATGACTGGCCTTGACGTCGTCGGCGTAAATCTCCAGTTGCGGAGTCGCGTCGATTATCGCTGCGGCCGACAACAGGAGATTGTGATTCGCCTGGCTTGCATTGGTGCCATCAGCGCCACGATGCACAACCGCAACGCCACGCCAGACGCAACGTGAGGCACCGGCAGCGATGCCACGATATTCCTGCTCCGAGCTGGCGGGCCCGACGAGGTGATCGACGCGGCTATGGTTTTCGACATGCTGGTCGCCGCCCGCCATAAACAAGCCGTAAAGGCAAGTCATTGCTCCAGCGCCGGCAAGCTTGATGTTGAGTTCATTGCGCACCACGTTGCCACCAAGATCGAACGCCGTGTGATGCAACTGGCTGTCCATGTCCAGAGTGGCTGTCAGGGATCCTGTCTGGTCATGCTGTGTCTGCCTGTCCTGAAATCGGATGAAATTGCAGCGGGCACCGGCAGCCAATGAAAGTTCCATGGCGCAATGCGCATGGTGCATGGCATTACCAATGGTCGAATGGTACTCGATGATGTTCACCGCGCTGCCGGCCTGCAGTTCAATCACGACCCTAGCATGGCTCATGCCAGCACCGTTTTCCGTATCATCAATAAACAGCAGTCCCACAATGCCGTCGTGCACAAGCTGGGCCGGAACCTGGATCGACAGGACATCCTGCGTCAGGGCAACGTTAAGTCCGGGTAGCTGCGCAGCAACATCGGATGCCTTGCCGTTGCGAATGACCAGCCAATTGGCAGGAAACTGGCTGGCAATGGCGGCAACAGTGGCATCGGCGGGCGGCGTAACTGAAGGTTGGCCGCCCGGTGCGTCCAGAGCCATTGCCCCCAGGGTATCGATCGACTGCAGCGGTGTGGTTCGCTGGTTCATGCGCTCGCAGCCTCGCGCAGCCAGTCGTAGCCTTTCTCTTCAAGTTGCAGTGCGAGCGACTTGTCGCCCGAGCGCACAATCCTGCCTTCGGACAAAACGTGTACATGGTCCGGCTCGATGTAGTCCAGCAGACGCTGATAATGGGTCACAAGAATGATCGCGCGATCCGGGTCGCGGAGCGCGTTGACACCATTCGCGACCGCCCGTAGCGCATCGATATCGAGGCCGGAATCTGTTTCGTCAAGCACTGCGAGGCGCGGCTCGAGAATTGCCATCTGCAAAATCTCGTTGCGCTTTTTCTCGCCACCGGAAAATCCCTCGTTGACGCCGCGATTGAGAAATTTTGGATCCATGTTGAGCATGGCCATTTTATCCCTGGCCAACTTCAAAAACTCGAACGCGTCTATCTCGCTGAGGCCAGCGTATTTGCGTCGCGCATTGAGTGCTGCCTTTAGCAGGTAGGCGTTGTTGACGCCAGGAATCTCAACCGGGTATTGAAAGCCGAGGAATATGCCACGTCGGGCGCGCTCCTCCGGGGAAAGTGGCAACAGGTCCTCGCCGTCCAATTCGACCGTGCCACGACTCACGGTATAGGCATCATTACCGGCGATCAGCTGTGCCAAGGTGCTCTTGCCCGAGCCGTTTGGCCCCATGATCGCGTGTACTTCGCCCGCGCGTACGCTAAGCGACAGGCCGCGCAAAATCTCGCTGCCGCCAACAGAGGCGTGCAAGTCATTGATTTCTAACATTATATGTCCCTTATCCTACGGCACCTTCGAGGCTTACATTGAGCAGGTTCTGCGCCTCTACAGCGAATTCCATCGGCAGTTCCTTGAACACTTCCTTGCAAAAGCCATTCACGATCATGTTGACGGCGTCCTCCTCAGCGATACCGCGCTGCCGGCAATAAAACAATTGCTCGGCGGAAATCTTAGACGTGGTTGCCTCGTGTTCGATTTTTGCATCCGGGTTGCGGATCTCCATGTACGGAAACGTATGCGCGCCGCAATCCTTGCCGATCAGCAAAGAATCGCATTGCGTATGGTTGCGTGCCCCGGTTGCTTGCGGCATCACCCGCACCAGGCCTCGATACGAATTTTGCGCGTGTCCGGCGGAGATGCCCTTCGAGACTATCGTGCTACTGGTGTTGCGACCAATGTGAATCATTTTCGTGCCAGTGTCCGCCTGCTGGTAATTGTTGGCGACAGCAACTGAATAAAATTCACCCACTGAGTTATCGCCGCGCAAAATGCAACTCGGGTATTTCCAGGTAATTGCCGAACCGGTTTCTACCTGCGTCCACGAAATCTTTGCATTTTCGCCGCGGCAGTCACCGCGTTTGGTGACGAAATTGTAAATACCGCCAACACCGTTCTCGTCGCCCGGGTACCAGTTCTGCACGGTGGAGTACTTGATTCGAGCGTTTTTCAATGCAACCAGTTCGACGACCGCGGCATGCAGTTGATTTTCGTCGCGCATCGGCGCCGTGCAGCCCTCGAGGTAGCTGACGTAACTGTCTTCATCTGCAACGATCAGCGTGCGCTCAAATTGCCCCGTGTTCGCGGCATTAATCCGGAAATAAGTTGATAATTCCATTGGGCAGCGTACGCCTTTCGGGATATACACGAAGGACCCATCGCTGAATACGGCCGAATTCAAAGCTGCAAAAAAGTTGTCGCGCTGCGGCACAACGCTTCCGAGGTACTTCTGCACCAGCTCGGGGTGCTTCTGAACGGCCTCGGAAAAGGGGCAAAAAATCACGCCTGCTTCGGATAGCTTGGCCTTGAAGGTCGTGGCAACCGAAACGCTGTCAAAAACCGCGTCGACAGCAACGCCAGCAAGCCTGGCACGCTCGTGCAGAGGGATGCCAAGCTTGTCATAGGTCTCCAGCAATTTTGGATCGACTTCATCCAGGCTTCGCGGACGATTGGCATCGGATTTGGGCGCGGAAAAGTAGGAAATCGCGCCATAGTCTATCGCCGGGTAATGCACTTGCGCCCAGGTTGGCTCGCGCATCTGCTGCCACTGTCGGTAGGCGCGCAAGCGCCACTCAAGCATGAACTTCGGTTCATTCTTGCGTGCGGAAATCGCGCACACCACGTTTTCGTCGAGCCCCGGCGGCAGGCTGTCATTCTCAATCTCAGTGACAAAGCCGTGCTGGTAGCGACGATTGACCAGGGTCTCGATATTGTCAGATTCGATGGCCACGTCAGGTCTTGTTCTCTATGGAAATTGGCAGGCCGGCAAACTTGAAACGCGGCAGCGGTCGGTTCGCACGCAGCAGGTCCAGCAGGCTCACATCCTGCAGCGCGTGTCGAATCGCATCGTTGATGCGTTGCCAGGAGCCGGCAACACTGCAAACGGTTTCGTAATCGCAATTGCTATGCTCACCGCTGCATTCGGTAATCGACACCGGCCCCTCGAGCGCGTCAATGACGTCCGCAGCACTTATCTCAGCCGGGCTGCGACTGAGGCGGTAACCACCGCTGGCACCCCGGGTTGAGTTCACCAGCCGGGCTCGCGCGAGCAATTTCAGCAGCTTGCTGACGGTAGGGAGAGCAATGCCGGTAGCGGCAGCAACGTCGGCAGCGCTCATGACGGCATCGGTCTCGCTCGCGAGTTGCGCAAGTACGACAGTACCGTAATCGGTTAATTTGCTGATCTTGAGCATCGGCTCTCTCCGCCCCTGATAATAAGGGACCATTTTAGTCCTATTTATTCGCATAGGCTAGACCTGTACACTCCGCACACGATTGAGCAATGGAGCGGTACTCTGTCTGACGTACTGATAGAAGTCTGCGATCTCGACTTTTCTCGGGGTTCCCGCAGCATATTCAAGAACCTGAATATCACGTTTCGCCGCGGCGACATCACGTCCATCATGGGGCCAAGCGGCACCGGCAAGACCACCTTGCTGCGACTGATCGCGCGCCAGCTGAATCCGGATCGGGGCCGGATACTGATTGATGGTGTCGATATCGCGGGATTGAGTCAGTCTGGCTTGTATGCCTTGCGCAAGCGCCTGGGCATGTTGTTTCAGAATGGCGCGTTGCTGACCGACATGAGCGTATTTGAAAATGTTGCTTTCCCCTTGCGTGAGCATACCCGCCTGGGTGAGCGCCTGATCCGCCTGGTCGTGCTCACGAAATTGCACGCGGTGGGTCTGCGCGGTGCTGCCGAGCTGATGCCATCGGAGCTTTCAGGCGGCATGGCACGCCGCGTTGCTCTGGCACGTGCCATTGTCATGGATCCGGATATCCTGATTTACGACGAACCCTTTGTTGGTCTCGACCCGATTTCGATGGGCGTGATCGTGAGGCTTATTCGGCGGCTGAATGACACGCTTGGCATATCGAGCATTGTAGTCAGCCATGACCTCAAGGAGATTGCCGCCGTGTCGGATAAAAGCTTTCTGGTCTCAGATGGTGCCGTGGTTGCTTCGGGCAGTCCCGCGGAGCTGGCCAGCAATGATTCCGAGATGGTCCGGCAATTCATGCACGGATTGCCGGATGGCCCGGTCGCGTTCCACTACGAGGCGCCCGATTATTTGCGGCAACTGTTGGGCAAGGACGGCGCATGAGCTTCCTGCGTGAACTGTGGCGCGCCCAGGTTGAGTTTGTTCGCACCTTCGGGGCAATGAGCCTGTTCTTTGTTCAGCTGCTGCGGTATTCACCGCTGACGCTGCTGAATCGATTTGGTCTTGTGGTGGCGCAGATCTTCAATGCGGGCGCGCTTTCGATCGTTATCATCATGGTCAGTGGCTTGTTTGTCGGCGGCGTCCTTGGCCTGCAGGCGTTCGCGAATCTCGAGCGATTTAATGCCGAGGAGGCTACCGGAATACTGGCGGGCTTTGCCCTCGTCAAGGAAATTGGACCGGTGATAACGGCGTTGCTTTTTGCAGGGCGTGCCGGTACCGCACTGACGTCGGAAATTGGCCTTATGAAAGCGACTGACCAGTTAAGCGCAATGGAAATGATGGCCGTGAACCCGATGCAACGAGTGTTTGTACCGCGGTTTCTTGGTGGAATTATTGCCATGCCGTTGTTGACAGCCGTGTTCACGATGGTCGGACTGCTTGGGGCGCACCTGGTGGCTGTTGAACTGCTCGGCGTTGACGTTGGTGCATACTGGCAACAGTTGCAGCAGGCAATGGAGCCGGACGACGTTTACGAAGGTGTAACAAAGAGTGTCGTGTTCGGTTTCGTGGCAAGTTTGCTGGCGGTCTGGGAGGGATATAATTCTGTCCCGACAGCGGAGGGCGTTGGGCGGGCGACAACACGAACGGTCGTGTCGACGGCAATCGCGGTATTGATCCTCGACTTCATGATTACAGCTTATCTACTTTGAGGTAGGACTATGCGACAGAATCGCGCGGTGGAGCTAGGAACTGGCTTGTTTATCTTGCTGGGGATTGGTGCATTATTTTTTCTGACAACTCAAACAACAGGTCGTAATGACTTCACGAATACGGATGTCTATTCTGTGCAGGCCCGTTTTGAAAATGTCGGCAGCCTGAAACAACGCGCACCGGTCGCAATGTCAGGAGTCACGATTGGGCGTGTAACCGGAATCGAGTTTGATGGTGAAGCTTTGGAGGCCGTCGTGACCATGGTAATTGACAGTCGATTTTCGCAAATTCCCGACGACTCCGACGCCAGCATCCTGACCGCGGGATTGCTTGGGAGTCAGTACATAGGCCTGCAGGCGGGTGGATCAGAGTTTTATCTGGAAGATGGCGGTGAGATTACGTTTACGCAATCAGCGATCGTGCTGGAGAACCTTATTGGTAAGTTTCTGGTCAAAAGTGGCTCGGATGAATAGAGCCGTTATTCAGGAGATTGGTCTTTGAATGGAATCACCAAAGCTCTGCCGACGATAGTATTGCTGCTGGCTGCCGCATTTGCGCAGGCATCCGCTCCGGACGAATTTGTCAGTGAAGCGATTCGCGAACTGGCGGAAAAATTGGATGGTCGCAAGAGCGAACTGGCGGCGGATCCCGAGACGATGTATGCGCTGATCGATGAGATTCTGCTACCAAGATTCGACCGCCGACTGGCGGCGCAACAGGTGCTGGCAAAGCACTGGTCGTCGGCAAGTGACGAGCAGCGCGATCGTTTTATCAATGCTTTTTACAACACGCTGGTACGGCGGTATGCGGACGGCATACTGGATTTTGAGCATGACCGGATCCAGGTGCTGCCGTTTCGCGGTGACATGGCAAAGAGAACGGTGATCGTAAAGACCCGTGTCGACCTGGAAGATGGCAGCAACGTCAGCGTCAATTACACGCTGGTTGGTCACGACAACGGCTGGAGAATGTTCGACGTTACGATCGAAGGTGTTTCATATGTGCGCAACTTTCGCGCCGAATTCGACGCGGAAATTCGCGAAATTGGCCTGGAGCAGGTCATTGTGCGCCTTGAGACCGAGGTTGTAGCGGGTGGCGGCAATGAGTGACTTCGAGCTCACTGAGCGCGGCGACGGCCATTTCGAGCTCAAGGGAGAAATGTCGTTCAATACAGCAGAACAAATACTGCGGGCCAGCGAAAAATTGTTTCAACGGCGAACAAGGATAGGCATTGACCTTTCTGCAGTGACGCGAACCGACTCGGCAGGCCTGGCTCTGTTGCTGGAGTGGATCGGGAGGGCGCATCAGTCCGGGTCCGAAATCAGTTTCAGCACCGTTCCCGAAAAACTTCGTGCTATTGCCGAGACCGCCGACGTACAACAGCTGCTCTGATGATTTTACTCCTGGTCATCAAAGAAATAGATCTCTTCGTCGTCCGGAATTTCGCCATCATGAATATTAAATTGGCGGTTTTGCAGGTATGCCTCGCGAAACGCGATGTAAGGGTCTTGCGATTTATTTAACATCTCCTCTGTCGTCAGCAGGCGCGAACGAGTATCAATCAGTCGCAAAACGTAAAGTCTGTTACGTGTTCCCGTATCTTCGATCGAGCGTTGCAGGTCACTAAAAAAGTCTACCGGTAATGCGGCGGTTGCCAGCATGGACCGCGGACCCCAGATGGGAATGACCATGTAAGGGCCCTCTGGCATTCCCCAGACCGCCAACGTTTGCGAAAAGTCCTCCTCGTAGCGGTCCATGCCGCCAGCTGCTGCTATATCAAAAAGGCCCGCGACGCCCAGCGTGCTATTAAACATAAAGCGCAGCAGCTCATTAACGCCCCGCGCCGGCTTTCCCTGCAAGAAATTGTTGGCTGCAGATCGGGGGGTCGTCAAATTGTCGAAAAAATTATGCACGCCTTTGCGCGCGAAACTCGGAATGATGGCCTTATATGCCTTGCCGAATGGTTTATAGATGACCTCATCGCCGAAGCGATTCACCGCAAACATTGAACGGTTATATTTTTCCAGCGGGTCGACACTCTCCGAATCTGTCGTCGCACACGCAGCAAGATGAATGAGTAACATCACGCATCCGGCCCCCTGGAGGATAGATCGGTATCGGGTTCGTCCCAGGTAAATGTTCATCCGGAGCTCAGGTACCATTACGCGCGGCCGTTGAATTTGGCTGCACTCGCTGTAATTGCTTTAGCTGCTCTTCAGACATGTATTCGCGGATAAAATCGATTCGCGCTTCGAATCGGATACGCTGTATTTCCTGTAGTTCCGGCAAGGCCAGCGCCTGCCGCAAGAAGCTTATCCCGCCGATCAGATCGCCGGACATCAAGCGAAATTCGGACATGTAGTATAACGACTCCGCAGTGTCACCAGCCTCGTTCGCAGCGCGTGCAATCAGGCGAACCTGCTGTGGAGTTGGTGGGACATTGTTCAGCAGGTCCAACAGGATTGCGTGCGCCTGCTCGGCTTCGCCGACCTGCAACAGGGCTTCGGCATAATGGATGACCAGCGGTACATTGCGTGGAAACAATTCGATGGCGCGTGTAAAGGTGTCCCGGCTTACGGCGTAAAGTTCCAGCGCCAATTGGCTTTGCGCGAGTCCGATGTGGTAGGCAATCACCTTGGTATCTTTGTGAATCAAATCTTCAAATATCTTGTTGGCCTCGCGATGCTGGCCATTGCGTTGGTAAGCGACTGCGCGACCGTATCGCTCGAAATCGGTTTGCTCCGCGTAGCTGCGCCGCTCAAAATATTCGACTGCCAACTCCGGTGTATCGTAGCGATCGACCAGGATCCGCGCCCGCGCTATGCCATAGCTAGCCGAGTCTTCGGTGATGATTCGGGGGTAGTCGGCAGCACGGCTTTTCGCTTCTGAGATTCGCGCGGTGGTGACCGGGTGCGTGCGCAGAAATTCAGGCACTCTTCGGTCCGGCGAAGCAGTGTCCTGGCTCGACAGGACTTCGAAAAAGGAATTCATGCCATGCGGATCGAAACCGGACTCGGCCAGCGCGCGGATTCCGATTCGATCGGCTTCGTACTCATTGCTGCGCGTAAAATTGATTTGCTGCTGTGCCGCACTACCCTGTGCGACGGCCATGCCAGCCTGCACCGCATCAGCGTCGCCGCCGGCAGCACCGAGAATCAAGGCGCCCAGCATTAATGCCGTGGACATCATGCTTTGTCGCGAGTTCGCATGGATAGCGCGCGCTATGTGGCGTTGAGTCACATGTGCGACTTCATGCGCAAGTACACCGGCCAGTTCATCTTCGTTTCGCGAGGCTTCGATCAAACCTGTATGGACGCCGATAAAACCGCCTGGCAAGGCAAATGCATTGATGCGTGAATCGTCAACGACAAAAAATGAAAAATTGTAATCCCCGTCATTTGCCTGCACCGCGATCCGGTGGCCGATCTCGTTAATATATTCGGCTACCTGCGGGTCTTCGACGATCATCCCGCTGTTGCGAATGTCACGCATGATGGCCCGGCCAATTTGCGCTTCGGACGATTTGGACAGGATTGCGTCCGCGGGGCTGCCCATGTCTGGCAGCTGGATGTCGTCAGCGATCGCCGTTGCGGCAATCACTGCGATTCCGGCCACCACGCCCGTGGCGGCGCGTTTCAATATTCTCTTGATCAAGGATTGGGTCTCATTGCGTCGAACACTGTGTCCGACCCACAGGTTGCGATTGGTTCCACATCATACCGGTTCTGGCTGCAAAAATGCTGCCCGGCGCCGGCCGGCAAACCGCGTCTCATTACATAAGCGATTGAAAGTAAAAAGGTTATTGTTGCAGCGCCTGGACGGCTTCCAGAACCTGCTCGGCGTGGCCCTTGACCTTCACATTGCGCCATTCTGCCCGCAGTTTGCCGTCGGCGCCGATCAGGAATGTGCTGCGGACCACGCCCATAAACTTGCGGCCATACAGGGTTTTTTCCTGGATTACGTTGAACTGCCGGCAGAGTTTCTCGTCGGCGTCAGAAATAAGGTCAAATGGAAATCCCTGCCGGGCCTTGAATTTTTCGTGTGATGCCAAGCTGTCGCGCGAGACACCCAAGACCACCGCCCGCTGGCGGCGCAGCTTGGCATGCAGCCGGGCAAAATTCTGGCCCTCAAGCGTGCAACCCGGGGTACTGTCTTTCGGGTAGAAATACAGAATTACGTTCTGACCGCGCAGTTCCTTAAGCTGAATGGTCTTATTGCCAGTCGCCGCGGCCGAAAAATTGGCGACGACTCGATTCATTACTGGTCTGCTCATGGTGCGCTCCGCCTCACCGGGCTCAGGATTTTACCGGTTCGATAATTGCGTCAAGATTCAAGCGATCGCAGAGTTCGAGAAAATCGTCGCGCAGGTGCGAGATTGACACACTCGAAGGGATGTTGACCGCCATCTGCACAGCGAACATTTGCGCCCCCGTGTGTGCCGCCGAGTAACGACGGGTCGCGACGTCGGCTATTTCGATATCGCGAATAGCAAAAAACTCTGCGAGGTTGTACACGATGCCTTGTTGGTCGAGACTCACGACATCGACCGCGTAAGGCATACGGTCGTTGCGCACTGCTCGCGCACCGGTCTTACGAATCGCTACGGTCAAATGCTGCTCTGCACTGAGCTTGTCGAGGGCTGTTTCAAGCCGACTCAGGGTGTGCCAGCTGCCGGAGACCAGCATCAGTACGGCGAATTCCGAACCCAGCGTAGTCATGCGGCTCTCCTCGATGTTACCGCCGACGGAGAGAATGACTTTGCTGATATCCTGAACGACGCCCGTTCTATCTGTACCAATCGCTGATAAAACAATAAGTTGTGACATTTGCTGAGATTTTACCTTACCAGTTGATTGCACCGCGTGACCTTGCCTTGCCAGCACGCCGCATGAACAGTAACATCGCGGCCTTATTCATGGCGAGGACAACTCGTGTTTACAGGCTCCCTGGTCGCCCTGGTGACGCCATTTGACGAACATGATCGTGTTGATTATGTCGCGCTCAGGCGTCTCATTGATTTCCATGTTGCGGAGGGCAGTGACGGGCTGGTCATCGCCGGAACGACGGGTGAGGCGGCGACCCTGAGCAGAAACGAGCACGTGGAACTGATATTCCGGGCTGTCGAACTGGCGGCCGGGCGGATTCCTGTGATCGCCGGTACCGGCTCCAATTCAACGGCGCAGACGATAGATCTGTCTCTGGCGGTCGGTGATGCGGGTATCGACGCATACCTGCTGGTGGTGCCGTACTACAACAAGCCGACCCAGGACGGCATGCTGCGGCATTTCCAGACCGTTGCCGACGCTGTCAGCAAGCCCGTCATGTTATACAACGTTCCCGGACGTACGGTTGCCGACATGCTGCCGGCAACGGTCGGCAAGTTAGCGCGCCACGGCAATATATTCGGCATCAAGGAAGCTACCGGGAATATGCAGCGCCTCAAGGACATCCAGGACTGCGTCGATGCGGAATTCCGGCTATACAGCGGTGACGACTTCACGGTACTGAAGTTTATTGAACAGGGCGGTCATGGCGTGGTGACGGTCAGTGGCAACGTAGTTCCCGCGGCCATGGCGCGACTGTGCGACCTGGCCGGGAAAGGCAGGTTAGGTGCCGCGAAAGACATTGACGATACCCTGCAGCCACTGAATACCGCCTTGTTCGTTGAGTCCAACCCTATTCCGGTGAAATGGGCGGTCAGCCAGATGGGCCTTATCGCTCCAACCTTGCGGCTGCCACTGACTGAATTTTCCACGCAGTATCATGAGCAGATGCGTGCGGCGCTGGCCCTTGCGGGTGTTTCGCTGGAAGATGCCGCGTGACAGTCGCAAGCCAGTATTTGATGGCACTGCTGCTGCTGGGGAGCCTGACCGCCTGTGGCAAGGATGCAGATATTACCTGCGACGACGTCCAGACCTATCAGCTTGCCGTTGCGGGTAAGCGGGTCGAAGTTCCTGAAGGGCTTGATTCGCTGGACCCTCTCAAAGAAGTTCCGTTGCCCAATGCATCGCCGCGCCCGGCGCGTCCGGCGGGATCTGCCTGTATTGATCGCCCTCCAAAAGTTCAGATTGGCGAATGAGGCGAGCATAGTTTGACAGTCTGCTAAGCAGAATTCGGAGAGGTGGCTGAGTGGCTTAAGGCGCTCGCTTGGAAAGCGAGTGTACGCTTATACCGTACCGGGGGTTCGAATCCCCCCCTCTCCGCCATATTCGGTCCTAAGAGACTGAAAAATAAGGCTTAAAATCAACACAGGGCAGGGCGCCCACAGTTCAGCCCACAGCTTGAATTGCTGTTCATTTGCCGTTTTTGCCCTCAGATGCGCTAACGACTCACGCTATTTTGCGCAACCAGGCGCTGCCCTCCCTGGCGGCGACCGTCTGATTGGTGATGCCTGTAACGTCAATGTTGGTGGTTCAGAGTTAATGGTGCAGCTCACTGTTGGTGAGTGAATCTGACTCCCCCACAACTTTGCTGCGAGGTCCACCGAAGTGGAATGGTCATGGGACACCAGCCCCGTCTCCGAACCGGCCTGGTGACAGGCCAAGCCCGGGTTTCCTGCGGGAACCTGACCGGGCTGTTGACCAACGTGGTCTCTTGGGCCATTCACGTGCCATGGCGGCTGAGGACCTCCGAAAAGAACCGACAGTGTCTAAACTGCGTGGTTGAAGAGGCGGTCTGTGGATAACCAGGATTTCTTTCCTGCCAAACCCACTACCGCTGGAGCTGATCACGGGCTCGAATCCCGAGCTTACGCGGTGCCGTCAGAACAACGGCTTCGTTTGAAGAGGGATCCTCGATCGAGCGATCGTGGCGCTGAGCCGAAGCTGGATCCTGAAACGCCGTTTGCCACTTTATGCGCAGTGACCGCGACTAAAACCGATCAACCGGGCGCCAGTCTAGAACAGATCATCTCGGCATCATCCAATAAACCGGATCAGGAACCCGCGTGCTTACTGGCTCGGCTGCCCCCGTCACCAGTGCAACTGGTGACGAGGACAGCCTCGGAGTAGTCGGTGTGATCGAGCAGCCTCGCATGAGACTGGCATCACATACGTCGTATCGATGCCCCTGGCCCTCTGCCGCGACCAGCGCGGCCGAGAGCCGACCGGTCAATACGCGCCGCTGGATTCCTCAGCCGCGGGACCGACAATCGTGCCCGCCAGAATACTCGCCGATCGTATCTTTCCCCCTTAGACAAGGAACCAGCATGTGCGATCTGCGATTAGAAAAACAGGGCGCCGTTCGTCAATCGCTTACCGAATTTCAGGGCTCCCCTCAGGTACGCGTATACCATTATTGCACCGATTCAACCTGCGTAGCAGAATCGCATTGTTGCAACTGAGCTGTGCCGCTTTCGGGACCGCTCGCTAGCGCCGCCGGCCCAAAACCTTTCAATCTGACTTGAGATGGTGAAATGAAAACACGTCCGATTTTTCGTTATCTGGCCTCGAAATTGGTACTAGCATTGGTTCCAATAGTCGCTTTGGCACAGATAGATAATGGGCCGACATCTGTCGGTCTACCGAGTGACAACGAAGCGGATGACCGAGAGGTCGCTTTAGTGGCGGATGCCTCTCAGGCAGCGGTTTTAGAAGCTCAAGCGAATAACAAAGCCTACTTAGACCGCGAGGTCATTTACTTCGCGAAGCGACATCGGTTTGTGACAATGAATGATGTCGATCTATCCCGTGCAAAGACGGTCGTCCTTCAGTTATTCGACGACGTTTCGATATCCGCAGAGCGGAGACAATATTACCGAACGCCTGGAATGGACGTATGGGAGGGCGTAATCGTCGACCCCTTTCGCGCTGCCCAACTTTTTGAACATCCTTCCGGCAAGCCAATGGATGAAGAGTCAGCACGCCAATTGCTAGAGAGTCAACACAAAATAACTATTTACGCGCACCTCCTGCCGTCAATCGAGACCGGCCCGCAAACAACTAAACGGGCTATTCAAATCGGCGTTCACGTCCCTGCACTCAATAATGCAACTTATGTTGTGGAAAGCTTGAAAGAAGATCCCTTGGTACACGTTGTGTACGAATTAGACAAGGACAAGTGCTGCTTCGCAACCCTTGACTCTGCGATTGACCCAAATACTCTAGAGGGCGCTCGCGCGCTAGAAAAAGGGCGCGCATACCGACAGTACCTGCAAGAACTTGATGCTGAAGAGAAGAACCACGATGACACAGAGGATGAACAATGAACCGGGTTCTTACAGTAATTGCGCTCCTAAGTTTTACAATGATCGCCAATGCTCAATCCGAGTCGACGATCCGGATTCTCAGCCTCGCTACCGCTACCGCGAATGTGGCTGATGGGCAGAAAGAGTCTTTTCAGGTAGTGAATACGTGGAACAAATCTGGAATCCCAGCAGGACCGCTCGGAAGTACAACGATTTCGTCAATCTGGCTTGGAATTCCGCTTCCGTTGGCTGACATGTCGGGCACCGGTGATCTGCAATCCCAGTTTGCCGAGGCCTATGCTAGCGTCGCGCTGGCTGAGATGAGGAACTTTTACGGGGCAGATGTCGTAATCGTGTACACAGGAAATTTCGGCACCAACCCAAATGGATCTGCGTCCTGTGGTGGTGCGAGCGCAGGCAACTGGGCGGGAAATCCTCCCGTCGGTTTTACCGATCCTGATCAAGATGGTCTGGACCTCAGTGGTAGCGAAGACGCTTTTATTGCAATTGTCGGGACGACAGGGCCATGTAAGTCTTATACAGACTTCTATTCAGCGGCTCACGAGTTTGGACATCTTCTCGGTGCAGGGCACTACGATCCCCGCATTGATTCGAGCGGCGCTCCAAACGGAATGTGGCTATATTCCGATAGTAGGGCGTACGTACATACGTGGTGGGAATCGTGGCCTACTTATGCGGTTCAATCGCGAAAAACCGTCATGGCCAGCGGTGCACCAAGTAAGTGCGTTATTGAAACGCCATCGACTCCAGGCTGCACATATTGGGAGAATCGTTTTAGCCAAAAGCCGCCGCCGAGCAACATCGGTAGCGACAGCAGGGAAAACGAACGAGCACTGCAAACCACCGCCCGCTCGGTGGCTAATTATCGCACCGGCAACGGAGGCATCGGAACGAACACGCAGTGTAATGATGCGGTGGACAATGACGGTGATGGGACGGTTGACGTAAACGATTCCGACTGCGTGGACGCATTCGATAATCTGGAGGGATACGACCCCAATGGGCCGGGCACACCTTGCGGTCAGCCGAACGCACCTGACTACATTACAGGCGCATTCCTGGGTTGCGTTGTTCTCTCTGATGGCGATGCATGGGCACACCATTTCGCCAGCTGGGAGGCGACCTCGTGCACAACTCACTTCGAAGTGTATATGGCACAACCCGTTCTCGGGACGCCTATCTTTAAAGGATTCTCTTTTACCCCATTCGGTCGGGCCTTTGTAAAGGGGACATCTGCGGAGTTCAAATTGAAGTCATGTAATAGCGGTATCTCGAATGGCTGCTCCGACCTATCAATTGTTAGCCGTATATTGGATCCCTGCTAATACTAACGTAGAGCGCGTCTTTGGTTGTCAATGCATCAAGGGCGCGCTCATTGTGTCAGCGGCCGCCATCTCCGTCTGAGTAAAATAACTCCTTGGCCTCTGCGTCATCTGCAATAACTGCGTCCCTAGTGATAGAGTTTAGGTGTTGCAACGACTGGTCGAATCCGCAGAGTGGAGCAGCTGTTCGTCAGTGCGTTTCAAGTCGAAATTTTGCGACCGGATGAGAAGTCGGCCGATGCCGTATTGATGGCGGCATCGGTCCCGCGCTTTCCTCATGCCAGGTTCTGGCGGATTGGCACAATGTCGGCCGGTTGGGACGGTTGACTGCAGAATCGGGCCCAGTCGGCCATCAGGCGGCTGCGCTTTTCGAGCAGATCACCGCGCCGGTAGGCCGCTTCGGTCTTGTCGCGCAGCGTGTGGGCCAACGCCATCTCGGCCACATCGGCCGGGTAGTTGGTGGACTCGGCACACCAGTCTCGAAAGGTGGATCGAAAGCCGTGAACGGTGATTCCGCCGCAGTCCATGCGCTTCAGGACCTTCATCATCGCCGCATTGGACAGGTGGCTGTTGCTCTTCGGGCCCGGAAACACATACGTCAGGTCCGCGCTCCGTAGCGCGTCGAGCACGGACAGCGAGTCCACGGACAAGGGCACCCGGTGCTGGCGTTTCGCTTTCATGCGCTCTGCGGGGATAACCCAGAGTTTGCGCTTGAGATCGAACTCGGACCACACCGCCTGGATCACCTCACTGGTTCGCGTTGCCGTCAATATGGTGAGCTCGAGCGCTCGGGCGGCAACGCCCGGATCCTCGCGCAGTCGCTGCATGAACGCACCGATCTCGGTGTACGGCAGGGCGGCGTGATGTTTCACCCGGACTACCTGGCTCGGTCGTGGCAATAGCTTGTCGAGGTGCCCGCGCCAGCGGGCCGGGTTGTCGCCTTTGCGGTAGCCCCGCACGGTGGCCCAGTCGAGCACCGCCTCGATGCGGCCACGCAAGCGGCTTGCGGTCTCGGTCTTGTCCGCCCAGAGGGGTTCAATGCACCGCAGGATATGGGTCGTGTCGACCTGGTCGACCGGCAGCTGGCCGA
Source organism: Gammaproteobacteria bacterium (assembly GCA_029884455.1). GTDB lineage: Bacteria > Pseudomonadota > Gammaproteobacteria > Steroidobacterales > Woeseiaceae > UBA1847. The sequence continues at coordinate 37,915 of JAOUHU010000005.1, forward strand.
AGACCGGTCCGGCGAGATTCGTCAGCGTGCTGCGCCACTGCTCGGTGTGTTTTGGATTGCTCCAGCCCGGCGCCTGGGCATTGACATACCGTTCGGCGCACTCGGCAAAACTCAGCATATTTTGCCGCGCCGAGCGTGCGGCGATCTGGCGGGCGCGTTTATCGCTTAAGGGATCGATCCCCTGGGAGCGTTGGCGGCGTGCAGCGAACGCCAGGTCGCGTGCTTCGGCCAGCGTGATCTCCGGGTAGCGACCGAGCCCCATCCAGGTTTGCTTGCCATCCTGCACGTAGCGAAACATCCAGGACTTGTTGGCACCCCCGATGTTATTTTTGCGTTTCGACGCTTGCACCTGCAGATACAGATTGTTGCCATCCGCGTACTTGCCGGGCCGTTTGACATGCTTCACAAACAAAGCCGTGAATTTCTCCGCCATACTCAGCTCCTTGCACTCGATGTCGAAATCACCAACCCGCCGAGGTACCTTCAAGAGTGGGCTTTGGCTGGATTTCGTCACATCACACTAGCGTATGCGCTCTGCTAAGTGCAAGATAGTAAAGGGATTTTGGACTTCTTCGGATTTCCCCGGAAGCGCGATTTTGGCCCCCCTCTCCGCCATTTTCGAGCAGAACCGGATATTTCTGGAGAACTACTTTTTGCCCGCCGATGTGTGCTTCAGACGTGGGTAGTCAATACTGACACGACAAGAAAGGATCAAGGCAAGAACTGTCGGGAAGCGCCGTCTGCACTACAAACAACACGCCGCGTAAAATGACCATGGGGATCAAAACTCTCCACTAAACAATCGCTTCACCAGTTCCATTCGTTTGACGACGGACAATTCTTCAAGTTTGCTATTGCAGCATTGTTTTTGGAATAAAGTTATTTGTTGAATTGTCCAAATCATGCAATTGCAATATACGAGTTGCCAAATCTTCTAATTCAAATTTGTTGGCTTTATTTAATACCGGCAAATAACTACCTGGTAATGCTTCAATGCCATGTAGGGCACCTACGATAGAGCCAACCATAGTTGCCACCGTATCAGTATCATTACCAATATTTACTGCTGCCAAAATTGCCTTTTCAGGATCATTTCCGCAGCACGCCAATATTCCAAACACCGCAGGCACAGCTTCACTGGCATGAAGGCCTGTACCTATGATATCTGCAAGTTCTGATACTGCCGATTCCCAGGACGCGTGCTTTTTTCCAATCTGAATGGCCAATTCAATTCTTCTTGCAACACTTGGACCAGCCATCATCATTGCGCCATGTTGCTTCGCATAGAAATAACCCTGATCTGCACCTTTGGTTGCGGCTTCCATTACATCTTTTAGTGTGACGCCATCTGAAAGTGCAGCATTTACTGCCACTGAAATGGCACATGACCCGGATACCGAAATCACATTATTATGAGTAAAATGCGCAATCTGATGCGTCATCGCAATTAATTGTTCCGGTGTTCTCAATGAAAGCATGGAAGCGGCCCAGGCTTTCATTGCTGCCCCATTAGTAGCCGATGCATTGCCGTTGTTTACCAGAACAACATCCTGCGTTGGCTCGCCTGCTTCAACATTGCCCTGCAAAGATTGGCGCGTATCCTTAAAAATACGTTGCATTGCCGCACGAGTCGTTGGCCCCGTAAAATTTGTATAGAAAGGGTAGTCCATCCAGCGACTAAACGCTTTTCTCAATACTTCATCACTAATCTCACCAGAGTGGTCTAGAGCGGCTTCTAAAATATACTTTCCCTGGGTAAAGTCGTCTGTAACCATGCCGGCTTCATTGCAACGTCCAAACGTATCTTGTGGCGGCGCAATGAATGTTGTCACCCACCCGTTAAAATCAGTTTTTATCTGCTCAATTGTTCTTAATTCCGTTGCTGCACCCAGTGCATCGCCAGCAGCAGCTCCAACCAGGCTACCTAAAACCTTGCTATTTAATCTCGACATCTTGATTTTGTTCCACCATAAACTTTCTTACTGTGCCTAAATCAGGCAATGCAGACATCGCCCCCTTTTTTTCAACGACCAACGCACCACATGCATTTGAAAACGTAACAGCTTCAATCAATTGATTATCAGTCCAACTATCCAACGACATAAGTCTGCTAATCAAAGCAGCAATAAATGCATCCCCGGCTCCTGTCGTATCAACCACAGGAACCTTATATCCTGCTATATGAAACTCAGCTTGTTCGGTCAGTAAGATTGCACCTCTTTCTGCCAGCGTAATAATCTTGATCTTTGCAGGCCACTGCTTGACTACTTTTATCCCTTCTCCAATAGAATTCGTGTTGGTGAGAAGCAATAGCTCATCTTCGGACATCTTGGCTATATCAGCCATCTTCAAAGCTTCCAGAGTTGTTGGAACTTTTAACGATTCGTTGTCCCACATATCAACACGCATATTCGCATCAACACATACGACGGAGCCCGCCATTTTCGCCTTTTTTATCGCGAGAAACGTCGCTTCTCTTGCTGCACGCTGAGCGAGTATGAAGGCGCTGACGCAAAGCCAATCATCGTGTTCAAACGCAGGCATATCTGAATTGTTCAATTGCGAATCTGCACTTGGCTTAACCATATGCGTGAAATGTCTTTCCCCCGTACTATTTATTGAGATTATGATTAAACCGGTCTTATAACGCTCACTAAAAGACACGTGCTGCGTATTCACTTTTTCACGTTCGAGTGTATCTGTTAAGAAGTCAGCAAGCGGATCATTACCAAGTTTAGTAATTAAAGCACTTCTTACACCCAACCTTGACAAAGCCACCGCAACGTTAGCCCCTGTGCCACCAGGAAACTTCAAGTACTTGTCTCCTTCTGGTATCAAGTCAACTGCAGCATCACCTATCACCCAACACTGTGGCATATCGACGCCTATTGTCTGTTCGCCAATTTGAGGTCGGAAGAGATCTCATCGTAGTACTCATTACTAATGAAGTATTTGCGCATAATCAATCCGACTGCCAGGTGAAAGATTGCAGGTATAACTGTGGCCAATAATGCAATTCCATTTAGCGTAAATTCACTTTGTTCTACGTCAGCTTGATAATTAAAGTAACTCAACAAATATCCCAATAAGCCGCCCGCAACACCCATGCCCAATTTTTGGCAAAATGAAATGCCACCAAATGCCAACCCTGAAACTCTAGTGCCTGTTTTTCTATGCCCATAATCAACAGCTTCTGCAATTGATGACCAGAAAATTGGCATATATTGATCTGCAAAAAACCAAATCAAGAACGTAAACACAAAGGCTAGAGCGATATCGTCTTGACCAACGGTGAAGTACATTGCAATACAAAGTACAAATGTCAATATTTGGCTATACCGGAACAGTTTGATTTTGCAGTAAAACTTAGTAATCCAGGTACTCGCTATCATTGCCAGGATAGAGGCGGTAACACCGGTTGCCAAGAATGGTGAGATCAATATATCTCCGCCATTCAAATAGTATTTAGCGTAATAGGCCCCGACGGAGCCTCTTATTACAATGCCACACATCAACAAGACTAAAACGACACACAAGAGAAGCCACTGATCATTAGCAAACAGCAATCTGGCCTGCTCTTTGAGTTTTGTTTTTTCAATTACAGGTTTTATTCGTTCTTTTGTAGTGAAAAAGCAGACCAGAAATAGTATTGATCCCAAAATTCCCATCAGGCCCATTGCAGGTTGGTAACCATCACGTATGTTCCCATCCCCCAAATACAGAGCTAAAGCGGGGACAACTATGGTCACAAGAAATGCGGCTACTTTAACAAGAACAAAACGGTAGCCATTGGCACTTAATCGTTCGACCGGGTCGTCTGTAATAACACCAATTAATGAAATATATGGAATCGTTACAACAGTGAACAGTAAGGTGAGAAGTATGTAGCTAAAGTACGCCCAAGCCAATTTATACGAATAAGCGAGATCTGGAGTGATAAACGCAAGATAAACAGCCACACCGAAAGGTATGGCAAACCACAACATGAACGGTCTGTAGTGACCATGCTTACTATTACACTTGTCCGTGATCATTCCCATTACGGGATCCGAAATCGCATCGATTAAGCGCACTACGATAAACAAAATACCCATATCTGTAGGATCTAATCCGTAAATGTCGGTATAAAAATAGGCAATAATGAGTTGCATTGTGATCATGACAATGTTGACTGCCATATCACCTGCACCAAAACCGAGTTTTTCTGTAATACTGAGTTTCATCCCACTCATGAAGACGACCTTTTTTTGCGTTCTTGGGAAGTTCGATCTTTATTTAGAAAATGATTAGATATCGTCCACTGCTAACTGTAAAGGTATAACGGCGGAACTGACAGCTTAACCACCGCTGATCGATATTCGTGCGATGAATACCTACGATCGTCACTTATTCCCCCGATATCATCAGTTACACGGTTTGGCTCTGCCATCAATTCAACTACATGTGTACCCAAATCCGCATTGAATTTCATGAATAGCTAATTCTCTGTAGCGCGCGGGAGTATTGCGTGATTGAGTCATGCCTGGTTATACATTGTCGGGCAATTCTTGCGACGTACGCCCCAGCGGCTATTTAGTATTTGCAACAACTTCCGTCGAAGGTTCCCTGTAACCCTGTGCACGCGACCGTCGTGACATCGTCCATACTCGATCCATACTGTACGCGTTATTATCAGGACGGCGTCTGTGGGTTCGAATCCGACTGTCTCCGCCAAGACATAGTCGGTCCTTTGAGGGCCCCTTTGGGTGCGAGCACACAGGATAGCGACTCCGGCCGGGTCGTCGGCAGCAACCCCGCGTTAGGCTATACTGCGAGCCGAGAGAGGGACCAATGGAAGACTTCATTCGCGGTATGCCCAAGGTCGAGCTACACCTGCACATCGAAGGTACGCTCGAGCCGGAACTGCTGTTCGAGCTGGCCGAGCGCAACGGCGTGATGCTGCGCTTCGGCTCCGTCGAGGAGGTACGAGCAGCGTACGACTTCGCCGACCTGCAGTCGTTTCTCGACATCTACTATGAAGGTGCCAGCGTGCTGCTCGAGCAGCGCGACTTTTACGATCTGACGTGGGCATACCTCGTTCGGGCCCGTGCCGACAATGTGCGCCATACCGAGATCTTTTTCGACCCGCAAACCCACACCGATCGCGGCGTCCCGTTTGAGACGGTGATCGAGGGTATCCATCAGGCCCTGAAGGCTGCCGAATCCAGCCTGGGCATGTCAACCCGACTGATTCTGTGTTTTCTCCGCCACCTGAGCGCCGAAGCCGCGATGGCAACGCTGGAACATGCGTTGCCGTTCAAGGATCGAATCGTCGCAGTGGGACTCGACTCCTCCGAACTCGGGCATCCGCCGTCAAAGTTCGCCGACGTCTTCGCCCGCGCCCGCGCCGAAGGATTTCGCGCTGTCGCCCATGCGGGTGAAGAGGGGCCGCCCGCCTATATTTGCGAAGCTCTCGACACTCTCGCCGTTGAGCGCATAGACCACGGCGTTCGCTGCGTCGAGGACCCTGAGCTGGTGGCTCGATTGCGGTCTGAGGCCGTACCGCTCACCGTGTGCCCTCTGTCCAACGTCAAGCTGCGCGTGTTCAACAGGATGGCTGACCACAACCTCGGGCGGCTCCTGGAGTTGGGTCTGGCGGCCACCGTGAACTCGGACGACCCGGCGTATTTTGGAGGCTACATCACCGACAACTTCCTCGCCGTGCACAGTGCGCTCGGGCTTGGTCGTGAGCAGTATGTCACGCTTGCGACCAACGCCATCGAAGCCAGTTTCATTGACCAGGACCGCAAGGCCGCCTTGCGCGCCGAACTGGACGAGTACATGTGGTCTTGAGCGAAAACGCGTCGGCAATATCGGTGAATCGGCGGACGCTAGGCGGAGCCGCCTGCCATTCAGTCTCCGCACGTCGGGATTTGGCAGTCGCTTGGAGGCCGCGGGTATAGCTTGGCTTTTCGGTTCTTCCGCTTCGAAAATGGCGCTCCAGCCGGCTACAACGTGGTGCGGCACGAAATCACATTGTCGAGTGACGCCATGTCTTACGTTTCGAATAGCAACAGCCGTCGGGGGCGCCAACCGCCCCCGATCTCCCAAGCAATCCATGCAATGCAGTTTGCTACTTATTGCAACTGTTCCAGTACGTCATTCGATAACGTGATGAAAATCTGGAAACTCTCATCCGCAGCAAGCTGTTCTGCGATCAGTTGATCGAAAGCCGTCTGCTGCAACTCGCAAAGCTGCTGCCTGGCGCGGGCGCGATCCGCCGCGCTGGATTCGGCAGTCACGGAATTCCGGATCCTGATCACGTCTGCATAGAAGCGATCTATTCGATTCTTGCGCCTGCGTTTTAGAATGCGGACACCAGCAAGGCCGGCGGAGGCCAGCGCAATCAATAATGTCACGAGGACCTCTGCTACTCCGGAATAGCGTTCATACATCGTAGGTTCATCGCGCTGCAGGAAGTCTTGCGTGCCGGTGTGGACGACAAAGGTCGACCTGCTCACATCGAAACTGTCGTCGAACTGGTCAAAAAGTCCCGGGCTGTTGGCAGCCAACGCGGGACGAAGGCGCCGAATTTCGTTCACCAGGTCATAGACGATGGCCGGATCCATGTCATTGCGCGTTACCAGCATCTTGTCGGCGGCGACGGTCACGACGGCCGCCAAATTTGCGTCTCCGTAGGTGCTGGCAGGGATTACGAATGGTCGCAAAGTGGGATTCAGCAGCGCAGCTGCGTCGACGATTGAGCCATTGCCGATATCTTCTGGCTGACCAAGTGAGAACAGCTTGAATCCAGCCAGCTGATCCCGGTTCTGCGCGGAAATCGGCGCGAACACCACGATCACATCGACGTCGTCGAGATTACCTCCGGTCGTGCGTTCGACATAGCTAAATGCATCGCGCGGCATATGCAGGCGATCAACAATTCTTTCCAGCATGAGGCGCGACGACGAACCTTCCTCCCCGGCGTACACCCGTGCATTGTTCAGCAGCGTGTATGCATCAGTAACGTCGCGGCCGGCGCGATAGCCGATGTGTAAAACGCTGGGGTATAACGGCATAACGGCGGCGACATCGGCACGATAGGGCAAATAGTTCAATACCAGCGCAAGGTCGGCCTCACCCGCCAGCAGCGCGTCCAGGGCTGCCTCACCGGTTTGCGGGACGCTGGTCAGCGTTAATTGGAAATTATCGTTTTGTGCCAACAGGGTGGCGAGGCTTTGTGCAATCTCACGATCCATTGGCAACGGCGGTGAAATCAGCCGCAGTTCGGTTGGGTCGCGCTCACAAGCGGCTACCAGGAAAAACGCCGCCAGCCACCAGGCTCGTCGCCGGCAGATCATGCTTGGATAATTCGCGACGCGCGAATTTGACGCGTAAACGCGGTTTCCAACCGTGTGAAAAGTTCTATTGTCACCGAAGAGCAGATCATGGCATTTGCGCTGTTATTGTTGAAAAGCCACTGTGTTAGAATCGCGCCAATTGAATACCACGATGTCGCAAATAACAATAGGAAACACAGGTATGCATACTTTGAATCAATCGACTATTCTACGCACTGCTGCACTCTGCCTCGGTGCAATCGCGTTAGCCGGATGTACTACATCGAACCCAAGCATTGATACCGGCCCGGATGCTGAGGCGACGTTTGACGGACTTTACCCGGTAAAGGGCGGGCGCATGGATAAGGCCTGGGCCAGGCCCGATTTCAGCCTCGAGCCCTATTCGAAAGTCATGCTGCAAGGTGTGGGCATTGAGTATCGTCCGGGTGGGGAAACCGGCCGAACCTATTATGCAACCTCGACGGGTCGGCATTTTGAGATGTCAGACAAGCAGAAAGCGGCTTTTCAGCAGGTAATGAGCGAGGCATTTGTTGCCGAGCTCGCGAAGGGCGAGCATTTTGAGATTGTTACCGAGAGCGGTCCCGACGTGCTACTGATACGCGGCGCATTGCTGGACGTAGTTTCTTATGTGCCGCCCGAACAGCCGGGCAATTCGGAGATCTTCTTAAGCAGGGTGGGTGAAGCGACGCTGGTTTTGGAAATCAGGGATTCGCAGACCGAGGCCATTTTGCTTCGCGCAATCGATCGCCGCGCTGCCGAAAGCAGCGCCATGAATTTTACCAATTCAAACCGGGTTACGAACACGGCGGAGGCTCGCCGGCTGGCGCAAGCGTGGGCCAGGATATTACGAGAAGGTTTGGACCGATTCATGGCGGCCAACGACGAGGCCGGAGAATAATTCCGACCGGCACTAGTTAGCGCCAAGATTCTCGTCGAGGAAGGCCCGAAAAAGTGCGGCCCAGTGTTGGGCCGCATCTTCGATACTTGCCCAATCGGTGGTTTCGCCGCCAGTCGTTGCAAACGTCGGTGCTTTGGCGCTGTCAGCGGCGCGCGCCAACACCCGATTGCTGACCGAATCGCGCATTTCCATTAAAAACAGAATTGATCCCGGCTCCGCCAGTTCCATAATGCTTGAGCGCATTTTCGGAATCTGCGAACCGGTCGAATTACGCAGGTCAACCAGGGACGCTTCGACTGCCATTGTTCGAGGTCCGGGCTCCGTTACGATGACGTAGCCCTCCAGTTGCGCCAGGAACGCATCACGAAAGATTTGCCGGATGCGCTGCAGGTCCTCTGCGCTGGTCGAGTGACTCTGCGGGAAGTAGATACCAAGCTCGCTGGCGAGCAGGTTGCTATAGCGGCCGAAATCCGCGTCGATCGCGATTTGTGCGGACTCGACATTCGCGGTCTTGCTGACCCGGAAGCTTTGCGACTCGGTGGTCGTAGTGACACATGCGGCGAGTGCAAGTGCTGCCGCGGCCACACAGAGTTGGCGTTTTTGCGTTCTCTGTTTACTCTTGCAAGATCTGGTTAGGCGCGTCAACATCCTTAATCCCCTGAGTAGCCGCGTGCGGCGGATTGGAGTCAGTCCGGGCAGTCTACCGCAACATTGAGTGCCGACAAACTACGGGGAACAATTGGCATTCGGAGAGAATATTATGAACATCAGATACTTTCTTGGCATTTCCGCGGCGCTGCTGATTCTGGACGCTCGCGCCACCTTGGCTGAGGAGTCCGATGTGGCGGCTGACACCGGCGAGGCGCGATTACTGCTGCAGGCGGGCCGTGAGGAAATCATTCGCGAGGAAATGCGGCTCAGTACTGATGAGGATTTGGCATTTTGGCCGGTTTACGACAGTTACCAAAGTGACCTGACGATAGTTCGAAATCGTTACGCGGTCTTGCTTTCCGACTACATCCAGGCCTACCGCGACGGCGCCGTCTCGGCAGAGTTCGCTGAGAAACTGGTTGACGAATTCCTGGACATTCAGAGCGAAATACTCAGGATCAAGAAAAAGCACCTGAAGGATTTTCGCAAGGCTCTGCCGGCGCGAAAGGCGGCGCGGTTTTATCAGCTTGAGAACAAGATGGATGCTGAATTGGAAGGGCAGCTGGCAGTCGTCGTTCCGCTGATTGATCCTGTGTAAATGTCGTCAATAACTGCAATCCGCGGTGCGGCACTTAGCTACTCGCAGGATCCATTTCAGAACGCGGTGGAGGACTGCTTCCGTTACGAAGCGGATGCTCTGATCATCATGCAGGATGGCCGCGTCATTGCGTTTGGCCCGGCAAGCGAGATTGTCGGTACGCTTGCAGGTGATGTCGAGGTTACTCGCTATGACAACTGCCTGATACTGCCGGGTTTTATTGACTGCCACGTGCACTATCCGCAGACGGAAATTATCGGTGCATATGGCAAGCATTTGCTGGATTGGTTGCAGAATTATACATTCATTGCGGAACAAAAGTTCAAGGACAGGGATCACGCGCACAATACCGCGAAAGTTTTCCTGCGTGAGAGTATTCGCTGCGGGACGACCACATCCGCGGTTTTTTGCACGGTCGATCCGATTTCGGTTGACGCATTTTTCGCCGAGGCTCAGAAACTCAATATGCGCAATATTGCGGGTAAGGTGCTGATGGACAGGAATGCACCGCCCGAGTTACTTGATACGCCACAGCAGGGCTACGATCAAACCCAGGCACTGATCGACCGCTGGCATGGCAAGGGTCGGGCGTTATACGGCGTGACGCCGCGCTTCGCGCCGACCAGTTCTCCGGAGCAAATGGAAATGACGGCTTCCGTTTGGCATCAAAATCCCGGTACCTATCTGCAGTCGCATGTCTCCGAAACTGCCAGCGAGGTCGCGTGGGTGAAGGAGTTGTTTCCGGCATGCAGAAACTATGTCGACGTATATGCGCATTTTGGGCAACTTGGCGAGCGCTGCATACTGGGCCACGGCGTGCACCTGTCCGAAGATGAATTTGCAGAGCTGCATGAATCCGGCACCGCCATTGCGCATTGTCCGACCTCGAACCTGTTTCTCGGCAGTGGGCTGTTCGAAATGTCCATGGCAGTGAATCCGCGCCGGCCCGTGCGCGTGGGCCTGGCAACGGATCTTGGTGCTGGCACCAATTTTTCTCAGCTGGTGACCATGAATGAGGCTTACAAGATTGCACAGCTTCGTGGCTATGCCCTTAGTGCGCATCACGCGTATTACCTGGCGACGCGAGGCGCTGCTCGTGCGCTGTACCTTGAGGATAAGATAGGCAGCATCGCAGTGGGCATGGAGGCGGACCTGGTAGTGCTCGATCTCGCTGCTACGCCGGTATTGGGGTATCGGATGCAACACACCAGCAATCTCGAAGAAATGCTGTTTGTTCTTATGACGCTGGGCGACGACCGAACCGCCTGTGCGACGTACATCGCTGGCGAGCGTGTGTATTCGCGAGAATTGCAGGTCCGCAAAGAGATGTTTGTGCCGTCATTGCAGGTGGAGTGAAGGCAATTCATTGTGTTGCGGTCCTGTAGCAGCGATAATCGCCGCCGGTCCGCGCCGGCTTCCTCGCGACGACCAACCGTGAACCCCGTCAGGCCCGGAAGGGAGCAGCGGCAGCGGCGCAGTCGGGTGCCGGGGAGTCGCTGGCGCGGGCCTCTTTTCGGGCTTGCTCCGGGCCGCTCGTACGATACACTGATCCACCCGAATTCGGGCTCGCACAGGCCCAATAGACATAATTTATGAGCTATCTCGTCCTTGCACGCAAATGGCGGCCGAAAGATTTTTCCGACACGGTTGGCCAGGACCACGTTTTACGCGCTTTGACGAATGCGCTCGAGTCCGGACGTCTGCATCATGCCTACCTGTTTGCCGGAACGCGCGGCGTTGGCAAAACCACGATTGCACGTGTGCTGGCAAAGGCTCTTAATTGTGAAACAGGAATCACGGCTGCACCTTGCGGCAAGTGCAGCGCATGCCGAGAAATTGATGAAGGACGTTTTGTTGACCTTATAGAGGTGGATGCCGCTTCACGAACCAAGGTTGATGACACGCGTGACCTCCTGGACAACGTCCAATATGCGCCTGCGCGCGGGCGCTTTAAGGTCTACCTGATTGACGAAGTGCACATGCTCTCAAAGAGTTCATTTAATGCGCTTTTGAAAACGCTCGAGGAGCCACCGCCACATGTAAAATTCCTGCTCGCAACCACTGATCCGCAGAAGCTGCCGATTACGGTATTGTCACGCTGCCTGCAGTTTAATCTCACGCGCTTGACACCGAGATTAATTCAGGAGCGCCTTGCTAACATCTGTATTGCCGAGAACGTCGAGTTCGAGCCCGCGGCCCTGGCGCTGGTTGCCAGAGCGGCGGATGGTAGTTTGCGTGATGCGCTCAGCCTTTTGGACCAGGCGATTGCTTATTGCGGCGGCAAGGTCGCGGGAATGCCGGTCGCCAAAATGCTCGGTACGATCGACCGAAACCATGTCGCGAAACTGATCAACCTGCTTGCTGCCGATGATGCGGCCGGCGTTATCTCGGCGCTTGCCGAAATCGATGCACAGTTTCCGGATTACGCGCGCCTGCTCGAAGACCTTGCACGTGTATTGCAGCAAATCGCTGTTGCGCAGGTCGTCGGCATCGTCGCAACAGAGGACGAGGCGGCAGACGCGACCCTCGCAGAGCTTGTAAGTTTGTTGTCCGCTGAGGACGTACAACTTTTCTACCAGATTGCCTTGCTGGGGCGGCGCGACTTGCATCTCGCCCCCGACCCACGAAGCGGCGCCGAAATGACATTGCTGCGCATGCTGGCGTTTCGGCCGGCGAGTCCTGCCGCTGGTGGTTCGAATGGCACGACGAATTCGTCGCGCAGCGCGCACGCCGAATCCGGGCAAGCGGCACCGGCCGCGCAGGTCCTGCGGGCACATACGCCCGTGCCTGCACGGGCCGCGCCCGTACCTTGGCGAGACCCCGATTGGGGAGTGTTGACTGCTGAAATTGCGTTGCCGGGTGCAGTACGTTTACTGGCGGCCAATTGTGCCTATCTGCAACGCAAGGGTAATACGATATTCTTGAGTATGGATCCACGCTCCGAGTCACTGCTGACAAAGTCGCGGAAGGACGCCATGGCTGCTGCGTTGTCGGCACATTTCGGCGAAACGCTGGCAATTGATATCGTCATGGGCGTCGCGACCGCGGAGACTCCTGTGCAGGAAGGTCGGCGTCGCAACCAGGAAAAGCTGGCGGCCGCCCGCGTTGCGCTGGAATCGGATCCGAACATACAGGCGCTGAAGGATCTGTTCGGGGCAGAGTTGAAACCTGAAACCATAGAATTCATCGGCCCGGCGACCAACGACAGAGTGGAGTAGTTGATGAAAGGTGGAATTGGCCAGCTTATGAAGCAGGCGCAACAAATGCAGGCAGAGATGCAAAAGGCGCAGGAGGAAATGGCCGCGCTGACTGTGCAAGGTCAGTCCGGTGGCGGCATGGTGCGGATCACCATGACCTGCAAGCACCAGTTAACGGCGCTGGAAATTGATGATGCGCTTCTGGGTGACGACAAGGAAATGCTGGAAGATCTGATTATAGCGGCGTTCAATGATGCGATTCGCAAGGTCGATATCACAGTGCAGGAAAAGTTTTCCGGCATGGCGGCGGGCTTGGGATTGCCGCCTGGAATCAAGTTACCCTTCTAGAGTTCACGCCTTGTCTTTTTCACCGCTCTTGGTTCGTTTGATCGATGCGTTGCGCTGTATGCCTGGTATCGGTCGTAAATCCGCACAGCGAATTGCGTTTCACCTGTTGGAGCGCGATCGGGAAGGGGCCACCGCCATGTCTGGTGCTATTGCTGATGCAATTGCCGGCATCGGCCACTGTTCGCGCTGTCGCATGTTTTCGGAGCATGAGTTGTGCTCTATTTGTGCTGCAAGCGGTCGCGATGCCGGCCAGTTATGCGTGGTTGAATCACCCGCAGACGTTATGGCGGTTGAAGATGCGACCGGGTTTCGCGGCATGTATTTTGTACTGATGGGCCACCTTTCACCTCTCGATGGAATCGGGCCGGAGGAACTCGGTCTCGCGATACTTGAACAGAGAATTCGCGACGAGCATATTACGGAGCTGATCATAGCAACCAATCCGACGGTTGAGGGAGATGCGACGGCGCACTATCTTGCTGATATGGCTGCACGACACAAGGTGCCAGCGTCTCGGATCGCACACGGCGTGCCATTAGGTGGTGAGCTCGAGTATGTCGACGGTGGAACTTTGTCACATGCATTTTACGGCCGCAGAGCCGTGGACTAGAGGCGATGATGAGCTCGAAAGACTGCTTGTTTTGCAGAATTCTTGCCGGTGAAATTCCGGCAGATATCATCTACGAATCTGACACCGCGATCGCTTTTCGTGACATCAATCCGCAGGCTTCGACCCATGTCCTCATAATTCCGCGCAAACACATCGCGACAATTAATGCGCTGGACGAAAGCGATGCGCAGCAGGTAGGCGAGCTGTTTCTGGCCGCAAAACAGGTCGCGAGCCAGGAGGGTGTTGCCGAGCGCGGCTACCGGGTTGTTATGAATTGCAACGCCGGCGCCGGGCAAACCGTATTTCACCTGCATTTGCACCTGCTCGGTGGCCGCGACTTAAGCTGGCCGCCGGGCTAGTTCAGGTCTCAACGTCGTTGCTCGAGCTTTTCGGTCAGTGCCAGCAGTCGGCGATACGATTCGAAGCGCCGTGGGTTGATAATTGAGGTGGAGACAGCGTCTTTCACGGCGCACCCGGGTTCACGCAGGTGTCGACAGTTGGTAAATCGGCATTTTTGCCCGATCGATGCTATCTCGCGGAACCCCTGCATAACCTCACTGAAATCGCGCAAAGCCGGCGCGTAGTCCCGCACCCCGGGAGAATCGATAATCGCGCCGCCACCAGGAAGATCCAGCATCTCTGAATTGACCGTCGTATGTCGGCCTTCGCTGGTCTTGCCGGATATTTGCGCCGTGCGCAAAGATTCTTCTCCCAGCAGTGAATTGATGATGCTTGACTTGCCAACACCGGACTGGCCAACAATGATTGCGGTCTGTTGCCGCACCAGCGCGCCAATCTGGTCCACGTTTTTTCCGGTGGCGGCGCTGCAGCTCACAGTGTCGTAACCGATTTTCTCGTATTCGGCGAATTCGCTGTCGGCGCCGCCGAGATCGGTCTTGTTAAAGATGATAGCGGCTCGCGCGCGCATGCTTTCTGCGGCACACAGGTAGCGATCAACCACGAACCAATCCGCCCTAGGTATTGCTGCGGCAACCACTAGCACCAGGTCAATATTGGCAGCGAGGACCTCGACGCCGCCACGCAAATTGGGACGACGCAGCTCATTTTCGCGGTCGCGAACGGCCGTGATAAGCCAGTCATCTTCATTCGTCAGGATCTCCACCACAACTCGATCGCCACAGACGGCCTTCAGTTGTTTGCCCTTGATGCGCGCCGAAGCCGAGCTACCATCCGGCAGGCGAATTCGCATGCGGCGACTAAAGGTCGCAGTAACAATAGCTTGGATATCCGGCAAGATACGCTCTCGAGTTGTCTCTCGTAGAGTATGCCGGTATGCATGAAGCCTTGCACCCGCGAGCCATGTAAACTACGCCGAATTGGAAAGGGCCATGATCTGGGAGGAGTATGACCAACGGTGCGACAGCGGCTGATCGGAGCGGAAATCTGATCTGGATTGACCTTGAAATGACCGGTCTGAACACGACCAGCGACTCAATTATCGAGATCGCGACCATAGTCACGGACAAGTACCTGAAGGAACTCGCCGAGGGCCCGGTTCTCGCGATTCGGCAGACAAAATTGACCATGGACGCCATGGATGACTGGAATACGCGCCAGCACGGCGACTCCGGCCTGACCGAACGCGTGCTCAAAAGTACTGTCTCGGCAGCAGAGGCGGAACGAGTGACGCTGGAATTCCTGCGCGCCTGGGTCGAGATTGGCAAGTCGCCAATGTGCGGCAACAGCATCTGCCAGGACCGGCGATTTTTGGCGCGCGAAATGCCGCAGCTTGAAGCCTTTTTTCACTATCGCAACCTCGATGTAAGTACGCTAAAGATTCTTGCGCAACTGTGGACGCCTCAAGTGGCTAATGGGTTCAACAAAGAATCGGGTCACCGCGCATTGTCTGACATCCGGGATTCCATCGCAGAACTCAGGTGGTATCGTGATCAGTTCCTAAATCCGGCAGTGTTGGCCGCGGAGTGCAGCGACGCGACGTTATGAGACAGGATCTGGCCGCACATATCGCGCGAAATTCTCAGCCGATCGCCGAAGTGCTTGGCGTGGAATTTGGCAAGGTCACGGATGTTCTGGAAATCGGGTCAGGGAGTGGCCAGCACGCGACTTTGTTCGCAACCGCTTTTCCACAGTTGCAGTGGCAGACAAGCGATCTCGACGAGAATCACTCGGCTATTAACGCCTGGATTGCCCGGGAGCAACTGCCGAATGTCTTGCCGCCGCTGTCGCTGGATGTGATGACAGCAAAATTACCGGCAAACTCCTACGATGCTGTTTTTTCGGCCAATACGGCGCATATCATGCCGATTGCAGCAGTCGAGCAAATGTTCGCGGTCGTTTCCACAGTCTTGCGCGCAGGCGGTGTTTTCTTTCTGTATGGGCCATTTCGGCAGGATCTGGAATTCAACGCGGAAAGCAATGCCCGGTTTCACGAGACCTTGCAGGCTCGGGACCGTGGCATGGGCATACGCGACCTGGAGAAATTGGAAGGATTTGCGACGGTTCTAGCGCTCGACAGGCTGCGCTGCTACGCAATGCCAGCTAACAATTTATCGCTGCTCTGGTTGAAGCGCGACGGGTCGGTCGTGTGATGGTTCTTCGCGGTGGCTGTCACTGCGGCAATGTGCGCTTCGAAGTGGAAGCGGCTGCAGATATCGAGGCGCAGCAGTGCAATTGCAGCATTTGCCAGATGAATGGCTATTTGCACCTGATCGTAGCAAAAAGAAATTTTCGCCTGCTTAGTGGCGACGCATTGCTGCGGACCTACCAGTTCGGCAGCGAGGTCGCGCGCCACTACTTTTGTCGAGACTGCGGCATCAAGTCGTTCTACGTACCGCGTTCGCACCCTGATGGCATCAGCGTTAATGTCAATTGTCTCGAGCGGAATGGAATACGGTCGGTGACCGTAGTGCCGTTTGATGGCCAAAACTGGGAGCAGAATATTCACAAGCTGTCGCCGATAAGCGACTGATTCAAATAATGTTTCGCTGGAATGCGATGTAACCTTGGCATATAGTTACGGCAATATTTGCCAGTGTAGAGAATTATGATTTTTCGTATCCGGTTTGTGCTCTTTGGTCTGCCCGCGCTGCTTGCGGCTGTCGCCGCCGCAGCGGACGATGCCTGGGTTAGTGACCAGTTCGAGGTAATGCTGCGTACCGGTCCTAGCACCAGCAATGCCATTGAGCGCATGTTGCCGAGCGGAACAGCGCTCGAAGTCCTGGAAAATGATGCCGAGTCCGGCTATTCACGGGTACGGACTGCGGGTGGTACCGAAGGTTGGGTGCTAAGCCGCTACTTGATGAACGAGCCGAGCGCGCGTGAGCAACTTGAGCGGCTCTCGAGCCGGCTGAGCAATGCCACCGCCACGGGTTCCAGCCTTACCTCACAACTCAACGCGGTAAAAGACGAATACGACGAAGCGACGAGCCGTATTTCGTCCCTGGAGCGCGAAAAACTGGCACTGGAACAGGAGTTGGCCGCAATAAAAAGAACTGCGGCGAATGCGCTCGCTCTCGACAGCCAGAACAAGGAGCTGCAGCAACAACTGGCGACGGTTGATATTGAAATTGCAACTCTTGAACAGCGCAATCGGGAGTTGTCGTCACAGACAACGCGCTACTGGTTCGTGTCCGGGGCGGGTGTGTTGCTGGGCGGAATGCTTCTCGGGCTGTGGTTGCCACGTATCAAGTGGCGACGGCCGTCGCGTTACGACCGCTTCTAGTCGGCCAGCGACTCTCCTGCAAGAAACATCCAGGTTTCGACAACGGAATCTGGATTTAACGACATGCTTTCAATTCCCTGGTCGACTAACCAGCGCGCCAGGTCGGGGTGGTCAGAAGGCCCTTGGCCGCAAATTCCGACGTACTTGTTGTGCCTCTTGCATGCGGCGATCGTCATAGCCAACATTGCTTTGACAGCTTCGTCTCGCTCATCAAATGTATCGGCCACCAGCGCAGAGTCACGATCGAGTCCTAGCGTCAATTGAGTCATATCGTTCGAACCGATCGACATGCCATCGAAGTATTCGAGAAACTGGTCTGCCAACAGGGCATTGCTCGGTAGTTCGGACATCATAATAATCTTTAGATCGTCCCTGCCACGTTCGAGTCCGTTGGCGGCGAGCGCCGCAATCACATCGCGCGCCTGACGCACAGTACGGACGAATGGAATCATCAATTGTACGTTACGCAATCCCATAGTGTTGCGCACACGTCGAATCGCGGCGCACTCCAGTTCGAAGCATGGGCGAAAACTGTTGGAGACATAGCGCGCGGCGCCGCGAAAACCAAGCATTGGGTTTTCTTCGTCTGGCTCGTAACGCTCGCCGCCAATCAGGTTGGCATATTCATTCGACTTGAAGTCGGACATACGCACGATCACCGGGTAGGGCGCAAACGCCGCTGCGATTGTACTGACGCCTTCAGCCAGCTTGTTGACGAAGAAATTCACGGGACTATCATAGCCGGCCATTTGCTCGTCAATTGCCACACGCGTGGCCTCATCGAGGCTTGCGTAATTCAATAATGCCTGCGGATGTACACCGATCATGCGGTTGATTATGAATTCGAGCCGCGCAAGTCCGACGCCGCGATTCGGAATGTTGGCGAAATCGAAAGCGCGATCCGGATTACCAACGTTCATCATTATCTTGACTGGAATCTCTGGCAGTGAGTCCAGCTCGATTTGCTTTTGCTCGAAATTCAGCCTGCCTTCATACACAAAACCTTCGTCGCCCTCCGCACAGCTGACGGTGACATCCTGGCCATCCTTGATAAGTTCAGTTGCATTGCCGCAGCCGACGACCGCGGGAATGCCAAGCTCGCGCGCGATAATTGCCGCGTGACAGGTACGCCCGCCGCGATTGGTGACAATGGCGGCAGCACGCTTCATTACCGGTTCCCAGTCAGGATCGGTCATGTCCGAGACCAGCACATCACCAGCTTGAATACGTTCCATCTCGGTAACATTGCGGATAATTTTCGCGGTACCAACGCCGATCTTCTGGCCAATACTTCGACCGGAACTGATCACTTTTGACCGGGCCTTTAGCGTAAAGCGCTGAATCGTTCGCCCGCTGCGTGATTGCACCGTTTCCGGTCGGGCCTGCAATATATACAATTGTCCGTCTGTACCATCCTTGCCCCATTCAATATCCATAGGACGCTGGTAATGCGTCTCGATAGTCACCGCCATTTTCGCCAACTCAATAATCTCATCGTCGCTCAATGAGAATATCCGGCTTTGAGCTTGCGGAACTTCAACCGTTTCGACGGTGCGCCCCGGTGTCGGATCATCGCTATAGACCATCTTGATTGCTTTACTGCCCAGATTCTTGCGCAGTATCGGATATCGGTCCGTTACCAGTGCTTGTTTATATACGTAGAATTCGTCTGGATTGACTGCTCCTTGTACGACCGTTTCGCCGAGGCCGTAGGAGCTGGTAATAAGCACTGTGTCGCGAAATCCGGACTCGGTGTCCAGCGTGAACATGACCCCTGCGGCGCCAACGTCACTCCGCACCATGGTCTGCACGCCAACGGACAATGCAACCTGGCCATGATCAAATCCCTGATGAACGCGATAGGCGATGGCGCGGTCGTTGAATAGCGACGCGAATACGTGGTGCGTTGCCAGGACCAGGTTATCTAGCCCTCGAACGTTGAGGAATGTCTCCTGCTGACCCGCAAAAGAGGCATCCGGGAGGTCCTCGGCCGTTGCCGATGAACGAACCGCCACCGCAATATCGCGGCCGCCCGACATCGAAGCCCATGCCGTCTCAATCTGTTGCATCAGTGGGGCCGGCAAAGGATTCCGCAAAATTGCCTCGCGAATCGATTTTCCAGCTGCGGCCAATGCGGAAATGTCGTCTACGTCAAGATTACCAAGCTGCGCGGCAATGTGTCGGTCCAGGCCATTGGCTGAGAGGAATGCACGATAGGCCGTTGCCGTAGTAGCAAACCCGCCAGGCACTCTGACGCCCAACTTTGTCAGATTTCTGATCATCTCGCCGAGGGAGGCATTCTTTCCGCCTACAAGCTCGACATCCTGCATGCCAAGCTCTGCGAGTTCGATAACATAAGACTCCAATCTCAACTCCCTTGTGTTCCCTCGCTGGACGTGGACAATCGGTCGTCAACTCTTAACGACAAACCGTTCGCTTCCACCAGAATCGGGAATCATTTCTTATGAATGAGCGCACCGTATATTTTCTTTCCGATCAGACTGGAGTGACTGCGGAGACTCTGGGCCACAGTTTGTTGACACAATTTGACACCCAGCGCTTCAGGCAAGTGACTTTGCCATTTATAGATTCCGAAGACAAGGCGAAGCAGGCAGTGCGAAAAATTAATGCCGCAGCGGCCGCTGAAGCGAACCGTCCCATCGTTTTTTCTACCTTGGTCCAGGATCAGATTCGCGCCATCGTGCGTGAAGCAAATGGTTTGCACCTGGATATCTTCGACGTGTTCCTGGAACCCCTCGAGGAAGAGTTGCAGGCACAGCCGTCCCATCAGTCGGGGCGGGCGCACGGCATGAGCGACCTGACGGCCTACATGAAACGGATTGAGGCTACAAACTTTGCACTGGCAAACGATGACGGTGGTGTAAGTCGCGATTACGACATGGCCGATGTCATTCTGGTCGGTGTTTCGCGATCGGGCAAGACTCCAACCTGCCTTTACCTTGCACTGCAGTACGGTGTTTATGCTGCGAACTATCCGTTGACCGAAGAGGAGTTCGAGTCAGGCACCTTGCCGGAATTCCTTGTGCAGCAGAAGCACAAGCTGTTTGGCCTGACGATCGCGCCCCTGCGCTTGCAACAGATACGGAAAGAGCGTCGGTCTCTTGGAAATTATTCCTCGGCACAGCAAGTAAGTTATGAACTGCGTGAGACTGACAAGCTTTTCAAGCGCTACGGGATCCCGAGTGTGGATACGACGGAGTTCTCGATCGAGGAAATCGCAAGCAGAATACTCGATAGTACCGGTGTTGAGCGCAGAGTACGACCCTGATTTTCGCCGCAATCGCATGATATATTGACGACATCATGTACGACTGCCGACTAGTACCGCAGACCATAGTCCGACCAAATAGTTTTGTTGGTCTGATGTCGCTATATGAAAGTAATTATTTACGCCTGCTGCAGTTGATTCCAGAAGTGGAACGTCTGGATGGCTGCTTTCGCTCACGTGTCGCGGGTGAATGTGACTTGTATGTCGAGATTCTCGAACGTTGTCGGTATACAATGACGCTGTCCCTTACATACCGATTTGAGGCAGAGCACGGTGCAGACGTTGAGCCGAACATGGTTGTTCGCATTTACGTGGACGGTGCCATGGCAGAGGCGATGGGAAAAAGGTCTGGCTATTGCCATGACAGGCGCGAACTCGACGCCCGCTGGCGGCGCAATATAATTCTCAACAAGTGGCTTGAGTTCCTCAGCGATCAGGGTCATTTGATCCTCGAGCGGTAGATAGCAAAACTGTCGATTCTGTCAGGGAATCGCATGCGCTCAGTCGCCATTATGCAACCAACTTTCAGTATCTGGTGCTGCATTCCATGGCGCTTGATTATGTTAAAGGATATTGCATTGACGAGTCTGGCTGCGATATTTGGCGGAAATGACGAAGAACCGGAGAGTAAGGAGCCAGAAAGTGAAAAGCTCCTTAACCTGTACTGGAATCGCGCCGAGCTGAAAAAAGAGTTCGCTGAGTTGCGAAACGAAAAGTTCCGCCTGCAAGAACGGTTGAAAGAGCAGGAAGGAGCTACCGCCAGACTCGAACAGAAGTTGCAGCACCTCGAAAATCTGCTGCTCGATTCTGACTGGGTCTACAACATTGTTACATTCTTCCAGTTGCGGCGATTGGCGCTAAGCGGTGAGACTAGGCTGGCAAAATTTGCTGAGCAACTCAAACAGCAGCGTGAGCTTAAGGTACAGAATCAGCTGCAAAGTCAATGGAATGAACAGCGCGCGGCGGAGGCGGCTCGGGTGGAGCGCGAGATTGGCGAACACCGCCTGGGTGTGCAAATGCTGGAGGATCGCCTACAGGTAGAGAGTGCGCGCGAGGCGAGCATGAGTCGACTGGCAAGATTGTTTTTTGGCAGATCCGCGCAGGCGAGGCTTAATGAACTCACGGCCAACATCGATCTGGCGGCGGAACAAGAGCGTCGCTTGCTACACCGACTTGAGGAAATTGAGAAACAGCCGCCGCCGGACACGCAAGGTCTCGATGTGGCTACCAAACGGTTAATTAATTTCATGATTATTTCCTTCGCCCAGCAGCTGTATCTGCATTTTTGCGACGATGAACTGGCGGAACAGGCCAAGCAGGCCTCGGAGACGAGCATAGGAGCGGTCAGGTACGGCGACAAAGCCGCATGCGATCAGGTTCTGGGACGCATACGAAAACAGCTGGACTCATTAGAAAAAGCTACGGAATTTGCGGACGTCCTGAAGCGGCGTGCCAAAATGATTGGCGAAAAAGCGGTTTTTCGAACTAGCGAAGACGCGGTACCCACGTCGGCTTCCGTGTCGACCGTATATGCCATCGACAAGAAGGGTCAGGTTCAAACGCTCGAGATAAATCTGCTTCGCGAAAACTACTGGAATCTGAATGCAGTGGTAAGTCGCTGAAACAGCAACTACGAGCTAGATGTCGGTCCGGTACATCTGTCGTCGGAAGTGCGGCTGGTCTTCCTCCGCGACGCCATGAAGGCGCAACGCAGTCTCCGGCGGCGTGCTAACTGGTGCGGCTTCTTCGAGCGCGTCGCCAGCATCTGTGTCTTCCACCAGTTCGATCTCATCCTGCAATGCAGGCGCGGCGATCTTTTCGGCGTTAATTCCTGTGGGCAGCGCTTGTATGCCGGTGGCATCAGATGGGCCACGGTCGACTACGACAATATTCAGAGACGGCGCAGGCAGTGCCGGATCTGCAACATCATCGGTTACTCCTTCACAGTCAGGTCTGATGCCGCTGGATGCCAAAACAGATGAACTGCAAAAACCGAGTAACAGCGCAGCAGCTACGCTGGCGACGGTAAACTGCGATCTTCCAAGCTGTTTCATCACGGGCTCCCCCGTAACTGTGTTAGGTGTTATAGTGCAGTATAACACCGATATACTTATGCACAAGCGTATTAAAAATCAAGGGGTTACCTGCACCGTTTGCGCCGGAATGCGTTGTACTTCTCGCATCAGTGCCAAGTCTGTAACAATGCCAGCGGCCTGGTCAAGCTGAACGTCAGGCCGCTCGTCTTCGTTAAGTTCCTCAAGACTGGCGATCGCATCGAGGCCTAGCGCTGCGCGGCGCTCGTTTTCCCGTTGTAAAGCCTTGGCCATGTTTGCTTCGCGCTGCTTGCGACGGGTGTCGATATTCAACGAAATCGTCTTCTGCGCGCGGGTCTGACGATCGTCTTCGACGAATTGGGCCAGATATTGATAGTTAGGGTCGTTCTTGGCTCGCTCTGAATGACTGGCAGTCAAAGAATCAATTGTCCTGTCCAAGGGCTCGCCAGCACGGAAGCGCGAAGTCGGAATCGTATCCCATGGTAACGCGCTGTCACGAACGCTCTCGCCGATCAATTCGGCGTCTATGGGTGATGGCAGATTGATGTCCGGACTAACACCGCGGTGTTGCGTACTTTCACCGGTAACCCGGTAGTACTTGCCGATTGTCAGGGTCAACTGCCCATAGCCATCGTCTCCCTCAGGCTGCAAATACTGATCCAGTGAATACAAATTCTGTACGGTTCCCTTGCCGAACGTCTCTTGCCCGACAATTACGCCGCGCTCGTAGTCCTGAATAGCGGCCGCAAAAATCTCCGAGGCAGACGCACTAAAACGGTTGATAAGTACCGCCAGCGGTCCGTTGTAGGCAACGTGCGCAACAGGGTTCGGGTCGTCCAAACGATTGATTCGTCCATTTGCATTTTTCAACTGCACCACCGGACCGTTATCAATGAACAAGCCTGAAAGTGCAGTTGCCTCGGTAAGGTGACCGCCGCCG
Organism: Gammaproteobacteria bacterium; assembly: GCA_029884455.1. GTDB lineage: Bacteria > Pseudomonadota > Gammaproteobacteria > Steroidobacterales > Woeseiaceae > UBA1847. Next base: position 61,543 of record JAOUHU010000005.1, read on the forward strand.
TTGTCGCGCAGGTCCATAACGAGCCCGTCGATGCCCTGTTCTTCAAGCTCGCTGATTAGCCGCCGCACATCTTTGGTAGTGCTGGTGTAATTCTTGTCGCCATTGCTCAAGGCACGATAATCGCGATAAAAACTTGGCACTTCGATGACACCAATGTTCCAGTCACGACCGTCGCGGGGCACAGTAATAATCTGGCTCTTTGCAGCCTGCTCCTCAAGTTTTACCTGGCCCCGGGTGAGGCTGATTTCCTTGTCATTGTGGCCGGGCAAAGCACCAGCAGGAATGATTTGCAGACGAACAACGGTATCCGCCTCGCCCCGAATCAGGTCAACGACATCGTCAAGTCGCCAGCCAATTACGTCAGTCATTACGCCATCCGTCCCTTGCGCAACGCCGGTAATCCGGTCTTTCGGTGCCAGTGAGCCATCAATCGATGCTGGCCCGCCCGGAATTATGCTGACGATCTGCACATAGTCGTCCTCCGTTTGTAAAGATGCGCCAATACCGAAGTAGGACAGACTCATCTGGATTCGGTATTCCTCGGAATTACGTGGTGACAGGTAACTTGAGTGTGGATCAAGTGTCCGGGCGAACGCGTTCATGAAGGTCTCGAACACATCGTCGTTCTTGATTTGATCCATACGTTTCAAGTATTGGCGATAGCGCTTTTGCAATACCTCCTGAGAATCGTCCCAGGGCTTGTCGGTTAGCGCCAGATTCAGCGCGTCGTGCTTCACGCGCTTGCGCCATAGTTCATCGAGCTCGGCGGTTGTTTTCGCCCATTCGACTTCCTCTCGATCGAACTGATAGTCTTCATCTACTGTCAAATCCGGTTCGGATTCGAGGTAATGCAGGGCGACCGCGAACCTTTCGCGCACTCGTGTGCGGTATACCGAAAACATGTCGAACACCGGATCCAATGGTTCACTACGAACAATGTCGTCCAGCCGATATCGGTACTTCTCAAAAAAGTCGATATCGCTCGCCAACAGGTACATTCGATTGTGATCGAGTTCATCGAGGAAGTGGTCCATGACTCTCGATGACAAGTCGTCATTGACGATGATATGGCTGTAGTGCGATTTTTCGACAAAGGTCGTAACCAGTTCGCCAATGTCTTCGTGGCGACGTTCCGGATGTAATGCGTCATCCGCGGCGATGCCCTCGCTGGCAGCGGATAACATCAGCATTCCGGTCAACAGGACTGCTTGTCTGTGGATACGTTGGATCGGAAGTACGTTCAAATCTTTCTCCAGTGTCGGTCGAGCCGGTTCTATCAGCGGCTTATGTCGGCTAGGCTAGTGGTCGAGCCGAGATTGATCAAGGGCATACTTTGCATAACTGGCTGCAGTTTCGTAATTAAATAGTCCGACTTGGAAATTAATAAATGCGCCCGCTGGCTATCATCAATGGTGTCGTGCTTGGTTCCTGCCTGTCGATCTCTGTGAGTCTTGCCGCCGTTATGTGCGTCTATTTGTTGCTTGGAGATGAATATCCTCGCCTGCAATCGGAATTTCGGCCGCTGCTTGCGAGTGCGCTTATCTTCTCCGGTATGACAGCAATTTCGGCTGCGAGTTTCTATACGCTGCTCACAAAACGCAAAGCCCGAACGGGATTTCAGTTGGCCATGTGGACGGCACTATTCGCAACCGCCTGGTATTACGTCGCGCAGTAAGCCAGGCAATGAAATCCGCGGCTAATCCAACAAGCGTGAAACGCCTGCGGGGTTGTTCTTCAAATCCTGTTTCAGTCGCCGTTGCATCCTCGACAGCAAGCTTTCACGACGCGAGTTGAGTCTTGCACGACGTTCTTTCCGACTGCATTGTTCGGACCTGACCTGTTCAGCGTCGCGAAACGCGCAAAAGTCCCGGTACGCCTCGATTTCATGCCGCAGTTCGCGCATTAGGAGCTCGACCATAATTGCGTCGTCGAGATATCCCAAGCCAGGGATATGATCCGGTATCAGGTCATCCGGTTCGGCGAAATAGGCGAGTGCATGCAAAACGCGCTTCGCGGCGGCGTGCGGCAGCCGCCAGTCGAGATCTGAGATCATGCGTATCATGAAGTCGAGCTTTTGCAGTCGCTCGGCGATAAATGCCGGGCAGTGGCCGTCGTCGACTATGTGCAGTAATTCGACGGCGGCTGCAACAATGTCCTCGGGAGCCCGGCGCTCAGTGGCGTCCCGGGCAGCACGCATAATCAGCCTGAAATGGCGCAGATCGTCCTCATTTAGATCAAACGATATCCGCAGGCTCATCGCTGCCGACCTAATTCTTGCGGGATCGTTTGTCCCAGTGTTTTGAGCGATCGAATCTGCCGGTGTTGTACGGGTCGATACCGACTTGCTCCTCGGTATCGATGGCATTTTCGTCGAGAATGGTCAGCGTTTCGTGCGTGCCGGTGTCTTCCCGTATGTACTTGCGGATCAGGACGTTCTTGCCTGGGCCGAGATCTTCGATACGAGCATCCGCGAGCCCGTCGAACCGGACGACTTCGGGCTGTCGCTCAGGTACTGCAGGCGTTCTTGTCGCTCCGGGGGCCGCAGCGTGATGGCCGGTTTGACGCAGGTAGCTGCCGGACTTTTTAAGATCCGTGCGCGGCGACACCTGCTTAGCCGAAAACCTACCGACCAGCCAGCGAAAAAAACGCGTCATTCTCTGTGTTCCCATCCCGAATTGCGTAAATTAGTCCCTTGGTCCACTATAAGTCCTGCTGCGCACAAGCATGCAATATTGTTAACATAATTTCTACGCTATACGCGCTAATGTGTTGCCGGACAACAAAATAATGTGAAATGGTTCACACTTCACGGCTACGAGTGCGCGCCTCGGATTTCAGTCCTTTTCAGCAGCCGTAAGTCGCCATGCCATGGCGGTCAGCCGCAGAATTTGCCAGGTGAAGTAGGGCGATAGCACCAGGAACAATGCGACAGTCTCGCCATTGCGAACGCGGCCGCTCAGAGTGCTAAAAAAATCGCCGAACCCGTGTCCGCCATACTCGCCAAAAACCTCGCGGCCGACCAGGTAAATGGCAATCGGCAACAGGACCAGTCCGACGAAAAGCAGCCCGAGAAACAGCGCGAGTTCGCGCAGCAAGCGCTGCTTGGAGAGGTATATCGATTCGACCACAAGTTGCGTCCGAATACAGAAATATGCCCATCCTTGCGTACAGGCTCGCAAATATCAAGTCGCGGTGCAGGCGCAGGCGCCCGGCCGAAGTGCTTACTCTGATTGGCGCCTGGCCCCACGCCTGCGACGGTAGATGAGGACACCCATATGCAGGCAAGCTATCGAGAACAGGGCGTAGTGGGGCAGTACCCAAACCCAGTGACCGATATAGATTGTGGCTACCAGCGCCGTGACGCCAGCCAGCAGGTAGAACCAAGGCAACGCCGCGTAAAGCGCTCTTGGCAGCCACACCTTTCTGGATAACAGCGAGCCCGTATTATTGGTTAATTGTTGTGTGTCACTAAGGACGCCAACGCGATTCGCTGCGTAGCGGCTGTTCATTTGACCTGCGCTCCTTGCATATCAGGAGCCAAGTTTAATATTCGATCGCCCGCTTGTCCGTGATTGATCTCACAATAAGCCGATCAACCGGTCAATTATCCCGAGGCTCGCGCTTGGCTCGCTCTTCGTATCGGAACTCGGAGGTGCCAATCGATACCACATCACCATGTTTGAGGAAGTGCTCGGTGACGCGCCGGGCGTTCACAAACACACCATTTTTGCTGCCCCAGTCAGTAACGCGTGTGGTGCCGCCCTCACTCACGATCACGGCATGCCGGCGACTGATATGTGCCGCTTTTAGTTGAATGTCGTTCTGCTCTGTGCGTCCAATGGTCAGGCGATCCTTGAATAACGGAAAGCGCACTTCCTGGTTGTCGATGGAACCAACCAATACGCGTGTCACTCTGTCGCGATCCACCGGGCTCTGATTTTCGACATGACCATAATCGGGTCCATCTCGCACGTCTATATTTCTATCCATCGCTTTAATCGCATCAGCTTGGTGGGATTTTTTGGCAAGTTCGGAAATCAGGCAATTGATAGCTTCGCTCTTCGTTTCAAGTTTCAGCAGTGACTCGGAAATTTCTCGACGCAACCTCTGATTTTCTTGCTCAAGTTTCTCGATCCTGGATTTACTGCTTTCCTCGCTGGCACTAAGCATATTTTCAAGTTGGACGCGGTAGCCGCGAGTCTCAACCAGGTCCGAAGCCAATTGTTCCGTTAGCAATTCGTGCTGAGAAAGCGTCTCCTGGGCCGAACCCAATTCGAAGCGAATAATTCGAACCTCTTCCGCGTGCGACGATTTCAGCGATGTCAAAGTTTCACCCAGTTTCGCATTCTGTTCGTTGAGATTCGCAATTGTCACTTCCTGAGCTTTAATACGATCTACCGCTTGCGACAAATCATGCCGCAGTACGTCTTGAAGGCCGCGATTGTTCCTGGTTTCAATGTCGCTGTCCTGAAGTCTTTGACGCAATTCGTCTGCGTAGCTTTCGAGACGCATATAGCCTCGCCGCAGTTCGACGATAGCAAGCTCGTCGCTCGCCATTTGTCCGCTGCGAGGTGTCGCAGTGGCGCTCGCTTCAGTTTTCAGGCTGCCTCTCCGGTCTGTAAGGCCGTCGCCCATGGTCTTCAATTGCTGTTGCAGTGCATGGAAGTGCTCGTTGCGCTCGCGAATTTCCAGCCTCAGTGCTTTGATTTGCTGGTCACGCTTCTTCAACAGTCCTTGCTTGCGTAACAATGAACTTGCCGCGTTGTCCAGCTCAGAGCGCAATTGGGTGTTTACTTCTTCGCGTGACCTGGTTTCGGCCTCCAGGCCGAGTTGCCTGGCCTGGAGCCGAGCAACCTCGAATTCCAGCCGGCCAATCGTCTGGTCGCGCACCTCAAGATCGGCGCGAAACTTGGCTAAATCAGGCGCGTGTTCAGCGTCAGTAATTGGCGCATGCCGGAGGCCGGTCGTAGTGGCGGCCAATTCGAGTTCCCCTTTGGCTTCATCCGATTCAGGCACCGCCAAGCTGAGCGCCTCGAGTTCCGCGGTTGGGTCGTCATCGTCGCTGACTAATTCATTGATATTTTTCTTATCATTAGCCATGCGCGCATACTATCACGCGGCCGGAATCCGGCAATTGCGGCACCAGACGCGGCGGGTATTACGTCAAGTCGAAACAACCCGGTCTAGTTAACTGGCACCGTGCGGCCGCCGGCCCACTGACGCAATCCTTCGATTTGCTCACGCATTACGACCGACAGCGGGTGCGTGAGCTGCACCTCAGCAATGATATGAGCAGTTGTGAGGGACTGATTTTGCGCATGCGCGGTGTACAAGGCGGATACCACCGCTTGCTCAATTTCTGACCCGGAATAGCCATCTGTCGCGCCCACGATTGACGCGACGTCAAATATAGCCGGCTCCTGCTTGCGACGCTGCAAGTGAATACGCAAAATTTCTGCCCTGATGCCAGGATCCGGCAAGTCGACGAAGAAGATCTCGTCAAAGCGGCCTTTGCGCACTAGCTCTGGCGGCAGTGCCTCGATGTCATTGGCCGTCGCGACGACAAAAACTTGGCTCTGCTTTTCAGCCATCCAGGTAAGAAACGTCCCGAGGACGCGTTGCGTTGTGCCGGTTTCCCCACCGCGGCCGGCAATGCCTTTTTCAATTTCGTCGATCCATAGAACACAAGGTGCCATTATATCGGCGGTGTGCAAGGACTCGCGCAGTTTGCGTTCAGTCTCGCCATGATACTTGTCGTAGATGGCGCCGAAGTCGAGCCGCAATAACGGTACGCCAAAAATGCCGGCAGTGGTTTTTGCGGCCAGGCTTTTGCCACAGCCCTGAACGCCGAGCAATACGATTCCTTTCGGCGCATCGAGGTGCGCAACGTCGGCGCCGCCAGTAAATACCGATTTGCGCTTGCTGAGCCAGTCCTTGAGACGCTCCATGCCACCGAGATCATTGAAACGAGCGGTGTCATATTCGAATTGCAAGGAGCCGCCACGATTGAGCAGCTCGTACTTGGCCTGCATTACCTCGGCAAGGTCACTGCTGGAAATTGCCCCGTCAGCAAATATCGCATTTCTGGCCAGCCTCTCCGTGTCGGAATAGGTCAAACCAGCAAGGTTGCGAATCAACATTTCGTGTGCTTTGGCGTCGGCTTTTACGCGACGTCCGGAATTTTCGCTGACCCATTCATCGGCCACTTTCTTGACTATGTTGCGGCGTTCCGTTTCGGACGGGAAAGAGATGTCGAAACGTGCACTGAACGAGTCGAGCTCGGCCGGCAATTTTACGGCATGGCCGATGAGCACAATCTGGCGCGGAATCTCCTGGTAACGAATGCAAATATCCTTGATCAGGCGGACGTGAATCGGGTCTTCGAGAAACGGATGAAAATCCAGCAATACGTAAATGCCCGGCTTTTCGACTGCCCGCATATGTTTTAACACGTCTGCCGGCGCGGAATTTACCGTTTGTGGCGCCAGATCAATATCAAGTCGTTGCAGTCCATCCGTCACCGTCCAGCGAAAAAGTGGCATGTACGACGGCCCAATACTGGTCAGGGATATGCTTTGCAGCATACCAATTATGCGAGATTCGTCGCGAGTTTCGATTACGATGATCGGAATTCGTGAACGAAGCATAACGGCGAGGTCTTTTTGATCGTCCATTTTGTCAGCCGTTACCCGGGTCCACTGGTCGGTATTCGCGACAACCTGGCAGTTTGTCGATGGCCAATACTCCTGACTCTGAGTCGATCAGCTGCCGCGTTATTTCTTGTAGCAACAGCAGATCGACTGGCTGCCGCTTGCCATGCAGTTCTTCCAACAAATCATCCAGCGATGACTCGCCGTCGGTTTGGCTACGAATTTCCGCATCAAGCGCGGCAAGTATGCCGACTGCCATTGCAGTTGCGGGACCACTGGATAAGCGTTGACACAATACGCTTGCGGACTTTGCCCAGCGCAGCTGATTCTTTAGCGCGGCCTCATGGCGCGCATTTGAAATACTGCCGCTGCGGCGCAGCAATTCGAGTGAATAGTATTCGGCCAGACCTTCTACAATCCAGTCATAGCCAGTCTTGCTCGTCAGGCGCACGGTGCTGTGCATTACCTCGTGAAGCAATGTACTGGTCGCATTCTCGCTGATTAACGGCCGTTCGGCATGTATATACAGGGACTGCGGCGCTGACAGCCCGCCGCGCCACATCGGATCACCGGCACTTACGATCGCAAGCCGTCGCGGGAGCTCAGGAATTACTCGCGATAATTCCGGGAGCGTCCAGTTTAACAACGCCAGGATGTCCAGCCTTCTCACATCCTGACCGATTGGCGCGGCGACGACCACCCGGATACCAGCGATCGTTTCATGACGAATGCCGAGACGGCCCATTACGATCCAGCCGTCCGGCTGGTCAAATCGTCGTTCGGCCTTGTTGATTGAAAACACGCCGCTCCTGGACGCATAAGCGGTCACCACAGACCAACCGCTCGGCAAACTGAATTGCAAGCTGGTCTCGCTGGCCGAATTGCGTACCGTCCGAGTTGATGCTCGCGGAATCAGATCCTCGGCGCGCATCAGTCCCCAATCCTCGCCCAGCCAGGCATCATAACCGTTGCTGTTACGACGACTCGCGATGTTCACAGTCCAGCGTAACGTGCCACCAGAAGCCGGCGGGCGCCACACTATTTCGCCCGCCGATTCGAGCAACTCGCCATCCGCTTTAATACCGGAGATTCGGTCGGCAGTAACAAAACGCAATTCCCTGAGCAGGCGTCGCGGCTGTGTCACACGCATGCTGACCTCAAGCGTGCCGCGCTGTGGCTGTGGCAGGACCGTATAGCGGACCTGGTATTTTGAGATCTGGCTAGCGACCGTCACCTCTGCCATCGATCCATTGCAGGTGATCCAAATGACCAAGGTTGTGGTCAGCGTATAGCCTGCTTTTGCGATCCAGTTCATAGGGATTTCTTGGGGTGATTTGTAGACTGGTGGTCCGGTGCAGGAGAAGTTTAGCCCGATGATATCCCAGTCAGCACAGTTAATTCGAAGCGCGGTCGGCACGGCAATGCTCGCACTTATCCTGGCTGGATGCAGCTCTCAGCCGGCGGTGAAAGTGACGAGCGCCCCGAGCGCGGCGCAAAAAGCGGCGGCCATCGCGGTACAGCAAGTGGGTGTCCGCTACCGGTATGGTGGCGCGTCTCCGGCCGGTTTCGATTGCAGCGGGCTTGTACACTACGCCTATGCCAACGCCGGCAAACGAATACCGAGGACAACTGCAGCCCAATGGCAAACCATGCAGCCGGTAGGAAACAATGATCTTCGTGTTGGCGATATTCTGTTCTTCAGAATTGCAGGCAAGATCTCGCATGTTGGCATGTACGTCGGCGACGGCGATTTTGTACACGCGCCCTCGACTGGCAATGTCGTGTCAGTCGCATCACTGCGGTCGGAGTATTACCAGGATGCATTCATCCGCGCAGGGCGCCCGGACTGAATCTATCAGGCGCTGTCGTCTCCTTCATCGCCGACAATGAATTGCTGAAGTTGCTGTGCAAGAGACTTGCACGCGTTCGCCTGCGCTCGCGCGATAAGCGGGATCGGAATCACCAGCGCTGGCATGAATGACGTACCACTGACATCCGTAGTCACCGTACCCGCAGCCTCGAGCTCATTCAGATCCCAAACAGCGGCTTCGTAATCAGCCTGGTTTTGCCACCACGCAAAGCCAAAGCAGCCGCCACCACCGGGACCGGCGGCACAGGAAAGACTGCCACCGCCTGCAACTCGTTCCGTATCGCCGTCGAGCCAGATGATGTAGCGGACCTTCTGCTCGGCAATGCGCTCTACCACACCAGGAGAGTCCATGAGTTGTGGCAAGTGCTTGGTTTCCGAAGGTGCCGTGCGCGGTTCGAACCAGGGAAACAATGAGTCGACAAACTGGCGGTGCGGAATAACACGCAGGCCCGATGAGCCGCGCTCAAGTCCTCGTTCAACACATTGTATGTAGTCTTCTTCCGTTTCGTTGCCGAGGTGATAACTCTTGGCCATGACAACGACACCCTCACCCGACTTGATGCCAGTACTATTGATGCGGGAGTCCTCGACGCGCGACGTAATGCATCCGGTAAGTACCAAGGCACCAACAGCCAGCATCGGGTTCCAGAATATGCGTTTATTCAATATCACTGGGTTGCTCCTGTTCGGATTCGGGCACCGGCCCGTTGCCAGCGCGTGCGGCCGCCATGCTGCCTATGCCGGTTGCCTCATCAAGTTTCATGATCATTAGTGCAGCCGCGTCGCGCATCGCCAAAATGGCTGCGCGTTGCAACGCCTGAGATCCGCTTATGGACGCCTTCTGGCTCTTGCCATATGCACTGACCGGCCAATTGGCGACTTCGGTGCCCTGTTGGTCAAAAACCTTGATTCGGTAACGGATCCATACGGCAAATGCATCGGTCTTGCTTTGATTGGGCACCGAAAACTCGAAAGCCTCGATACTGGGTTCAATCAACACATCGATCGGCAGGTCGGCCGGATTCTCATCAGCCGAGACGAGTGTGACTTTTTCGAACATGAAGCCGAAAAGTTGCGTAAAAAGGGCGGCATTGGAATTACCGAGATCGATTGACCACTGCTCGCGGCCAATAATTTCCTCATCATGCACATAGTGCTGAAACTCAACCGGTAGCCGCAGCCCAACAGACGCAGGGATCTTGACGATAAGCGGCGTTGGGATGGTCGGTGTATCCAAGGTCACGTTCGAACCGCAGCCGGCCAGCAGGCCCAGAATCAATATCGCTGACAGCGCTATTCGTATGGGGTTACGCAATTCGGCTCATCCAGCAAATTCTCGACCATCGGTCCGTATCTCAGAGCGCATCACGGCAACAGAGTTCCGCAAAACGGCGCAAATCAGCAAGAGACTCACTGTAGTGCGGAGCGAACCCCAGATCAATAAGCTTTGTCATCGCCTGGCCGCCATGCAAGTGGCGGTTGTTGCATCAACGCGACCTGTTCGCGCAGCGTCAGGATATGCTCATCCCAGTAGCGTTGCCCGGCAAACCAGGGAAACGCTGCTTTGAAGGCAGGGTCATCCCAGCGGCGTGCCAGCCACGCTGCGTAATGCATGATGCGCAGGCTGCGCAGAGCTTCGATTAGATGTAATTCGCGTGCGTCAAAGCGCCGGAACTCCTCGTAACCCGCTAGCAGCGCCGAAAGCTGCGGACATTGCTCGGCCTGATTCCCTGACAGGAACATCCACAAGTCCTGCACGGCCGGGCCTCGTCGCGCGTCGTCCAGATCTACGATGTGTATCTGTTCGCCGGCGATGAGCACGTTGCCGGGGTGAAAGTCGGCGTGGATCCGCAACTGGCGTACCCGGCCGGCACGCGACAAACAGGCATCCACCTCGGCAAGGACCTGCTTGGTCGTCGATTCATAGGCAGCAATCAGTTCGCGGGGAATAAAATCCATGTCGAGCAAGAAATCGCGCGGCGCAATTCCATAACTTTCAATGTTGATGGCGGGGCGGTGTACAAAATTAGCGAGCTCGCCCAGGTTGTGAATCCGCGCGACCAGCCTGCCGAGCTGTCGCAGCAGGCCGAAGTCGTCAAGTTCAGGTGCGCGTCCGCCCCGATAGGGATAAACAGCGAAGCGATAGGGTCCGTACGTCAACAGGCTTTTCCCCTGGTAAGGCGTCGGTGCCACGACGGGCAATTCGGCGGCCGCAAGTTCGGACGCAAAGCTGTGTTCTTCGAGAATTTGCGCGTTGCTCCAGCGTGCCGGGCGGTAAAACTTGGCGACCACCGGGGCACCGTCCTCGATGCCAATCTGGTAAACGCGGTTTTCGTAGCTGTTCAATGCCAGGAATCTGCCGTCGCAGCGGTAGCCAACGCCTTCAAGAGTTGCGATGATCTGCTCCGGTTGAAGACGGGCGTAGGCAATCGACGAAGCATCGTCTTGCTCGGGCATGTTAGATTCCGGTAGTGCCTTGCGGCTTGGTCAGAGCGGGCATATTGCGGTGCGACTGTCGCAGAGGCAATATTCTGCTTGCCGAAAGCTTACAGCTCCGGGAAAAATTATGTTTCGATTTGCAACGCTGGTCCCTATTGCTGCCATTGCCTTTGGCGCCGGTTGCGACAATCGTGATGACATGCTTGATTTGGCACAGTTTGAGGCAGACAACCTGGAGTGGCGCGCCGCGCGCCTGGAACGTCTACGCGGACCCGAGGGCTATCTGAATCTGGCCGGATTATTTTGGCTGGACGAGGGTACTTTGCGCATTGGGTCGGCGACGGGCAATGACATCGTTTTCCCCGCCGCGGCGCCGCCGCAGGTTGGTGAGCTTAAGGTGTCTTCCACGGGCGTCACCTTACAGGTGTCCGAGGGTGTTACCGTGTTCTCGAATGGCCAGCCGGTGCAAACCATCTTTGTCGCCGACGATACAAGCGAGGCCCCGGTCACCATTTCCCACGGCGCGATCGCCTGGACGATTATCCGGCGTGACGACCGTTTTGCTTTACGGCTCAGAGATTTTGAACACCCGGCGATTGCAGCGTTTCCGCCGATCGAGTACTTCCCAATAAATCCCGACCTGCGCGTGAGGGGAAAATTGCGCCTGTTTGCGGAGCCGAAAGTTCTCAACGTTGACACGGTCATTGAAGGGCTTGGCTGGAATCCCGAGTCGCCGGGTGTGGTGGAATTCGAGATCGATGGGCAAAGCTTGCAGCTGGAGGCTTACGACTCGGGTGACAAGTTATTCTTTGTTTTTGGCGATCGCACCAGCGGCCGCGAGACTTATCCCGCAGGACGGTTCCTGTATTCTGACCGGCCGGCCGAGGGCGATGAGACCATCCTGGATTTCAATCGCGCCTACAATCCGCCTTGTGCTTTTAATGATTTTGCGACGTGCCCTGTCGCATCGCCGCAGAACCGCCTGAGTGTACGAATCGAGGCAGGGGAAAGGTTTGATCCGCAGGTGCATGCAACACCAGACAGTATTCACTGAGAGATAACTGCGCACGACTGTCAAAACCTTTTCAGCAGTAGCGCAACTTCTTTTTGGCCAGCTTCGGTGGACAATGTTCCGACCCTGGTGAATCCCAGATTCATGTGGAATCCCATCGACTGCTCATTGGGCGGAATAGTATTGACTTCACAGGTGATCAAGCTGATCGACGCCGGCATCGATTCCGCAAAATCGTCATACAGTCGCGCACCAAGTCCCTGGCCACGCGCATGCCTGGCGACAACGATGCGGTCTACATACGCAAAGTCGACATACCGTTCGCAAAACCAACGATAGTTCAGGCTGGTGTAGCTACTGCCCGGACGTAGTCCGATTAGAAATCCAGCCAGGTGCTCGTCCTTTCGGGCCACTCTAAAATAGTCGGCGTGCGCGGCGAACCAGAGAACCTGGGCCATGTCGATCTTGCCAACATGTGGCAGCTCAGATTCGTTCAGCGCGAGTACTGCTGGCAGGTCCTGCGGGATTACATCCCGGATCACAAGGGGCATCGGCAAAGTCTAGTGCGCAGGCCAGGCGCGGGCAAACCGACAATACGGACAAAAAAGCCTTTCCTGGACTGACCACCGCGAAAGTTTTTGCGTATAATGCGCCGAGGACGGCATTCGGCGCAGATCGAACAGCAACTCTCCGTTCGCAAAGCTACTCTACTCATGGTGCAATTCGCGTCCCTGCGCATTCCGGGGCCGCGTGCAGTCACGTTTGGAATCTGTACCTAAGGAAGTTATCCACATGTTTAATTCGTCCGGTATCAAGCTCGTTAACTTTGCGCTTTTGTGCGTCGTCGTAGTGGTTGCCTGTGGCAAAGACGATGATGTATCGAAGTCGTCGGCCACCAGTGCATTGCTCCAGTATGTACCGGCGCATTCTCCTTACGTATTCGCAACTCTCGCACCGCTGCCGGACGATGTGAATGACAAACTCGAGCCGAAAATTGATCGAATCCTGAAATCCTACAAAGTACTGTTGCAAGAAGTCGTCGCTATGACTACAGCAGTTCCCGACGAGGAGGGCGATAGCGAGGAACGCCAGTCGGATCGAGAGAAGGCGACAGCGGTCGTGAACGAGTTGTCCTCCCTGTTGTCTGTAGATGGGTTGCGCGCCGCAGGCTTCGAGCGCGAGTCAAGGTTTGTGCTGTACGGCAATGGTCTGTTGCCGGTAATGCGACTTGAGGTCTCAGACGGTGCGCTGTTCGAAGCTGCACTTGCACGTATCGAGAATTCCGCGGCTGAGGAGATGGCGCAGCTAAGCATCGCGGGCAATTCGGTGCGCTACGTGGATCTCGGCAACGTCAGGGTTCTGGTGGCCGTACTGGATAAACAAGTGGTCATGTCAGTTGCGCCGGTCGAATTTACCGAGCCGCAACTGAGCAGTTTGCTGGGCTTTGCAGCACCTGCGAGCAACATTGCGAGTGCCGGGGTCCTGCAGAAACTTTCCAGCGATTACGGCTTCAACGATTATTTCGTCGGCTACCTGGATTTTGCGCGAATTGTGAATACGTTCACTGGTGACGCCAAAGGCCTGGACGCGGACCTGGTTGCCATGGCCGTCAAGGAGACTGTGCTGTCGGATGTGTGCCGCTCGGAGATCCGCGAAATGGCTGGGCTCGCGCCGCGCATGGTCATGGGTTATTCGGAAATATCCACCGAGCAGTTCAGGTCGCAGGTGGTAATAGAGACGCGTGACGATGTCGCGGCTGGAATGGCTACCTTCCCGGCGGCCGTTCCGGGTCTCGGCGGTGATGCGGGTGGCGTCGTGTCGTTCGGCATGAGCCTGGACGTCATGGCCGTGCGCAAGTTCGTCGAAGCGCGACTGGATGCGATGGAAAAGGATCCTTATCAGTGTGAGTACTTCGCTAATTTGCAGGGCGGTATCGCCGGGTTACGTGCCAGCCTGGACCAGCCTGCACCGCCTATGGTTTACGATTTCCGTGGTTTTGCGGCCGTGATTGAGAATATCGAAGGTCTCAGTATGGCAACGCAGACGCCGCCGACGGCGGTAGAAGGACGTTTCCTGCTGGCCATGGACAACGCGCCGGCACTGGTTGCGCTCGGCACAATGTTCAGCCCGGAACTGGCCGCCCTGGGCTTGCAGCCGGACAGCAAACCGGTGCTTGTGGATGTGCCGCAGTCACAAATGCTGGGACAGGTCTTGCACGCCGCGTTGAGCGAGCAAGCGTTGGCATTGTCCATCGGCGAGGGCGCGGAGACGGAATTGTCTGGCATGCTTTCTGCTCGGGCCGAAGCCAATGGGACGTTCTTCAATTTCAGCATGGACGCGGCACGCTATTACACGTTTGTCGCCGAAGCGATGGAGATGCAGGAACCCGACGCGGATGCGCCGATGTCACCGGAATTCCGCAAGGCGATGCAGGACATCATGCTGGCCATCGCGGATATTTATGCTCGAATGTCGGCGGATGTAAGATTCACGGACCAGGGCATCGTCATTGACAGCGTGATCACGCTGGCGGACTAGGAGGCTATATGCTGCGTCGAGTAGTTTCGAGCACGTTGCTGGCAGTAATTTTTATGTCCGCCGTCAATGCAGAGGACAGCATGAAAACTTATGTCGATATCAATGCTGTCAACAGCAGCGACGATTTGCGGCCGGTAGATGGCTTGATTGCGGCTGGCCAACCGAACCAACGACAGCTTGAGTTGGTTGCGCAGGCCGGGTTTCAGGCCGTCATCGATTTGCGAGGTGAAAACGAAGATCGTGGGCTTGATGAGGCCGCCATTCTTGAAGAGTTGGGCCTCGACTATGTGGTATTGCCGCTGAGTAGTCCGGATGCTATCAACATGGATAACGCTCGGTTGCTTGATGACATTTTGTCGGATTACAACGGACCCGTCTTGGTGCACTGCGGCAGTGGAAATCGGGTGGGTGCGTTACTCGCATTACGAGCAAGCCTGCGCGGTGCCGACGATGCAGCAGCGCTGGCGTTTGGCAAATCCGCGGGCCTGACCGGGCTTGAGCCGGTGGTCCGCAAGCGCCTTGAGGAATAGACCCGGAACCGGGGTCAGAGCCCTTTTTCGCCCAGATACGGTATAGCCCATATTTGGAAGGAAAAGGGCTCTGGCCCCTTTCATTGGTGGAGGTGGTGGGAATCGAACCCACGTCCGCAAGCCCTCTGCTCCAGGATCTACATGCTTATTCCGTCATTAATCTCACTATGCGCTACCCGACGGGCAGGGAAAACGCATAGCCAGCTCAGTTAGGATTTAACGGATCAGACCCTGAACACGCCCTCACCGCGGTCCTGTGTATTCGACCCCTGGGATCCGGACGCACAGGCACGTACCGGGCAGAGGACACCAAACTGGTTTTTAAGCAGCTAGTGCGTAGTTGTCGTCGTTGGCAACTATAGGTTTTACAGCTGGATTAACGAGGTTATCTGTTCCTCGGCATGCACTCAGAGTTTCGCGACCCACGTCGAAGCCATGTCACCCCCGTGTGAGTCCGTAGTCTATGGGCTTGGCGCAGAATTTCAAGGTCATAAAACACATTAATTAAAAACTGTAATTTACTGTATTTAAACTATCTTTTAAGAATTCTCGCTTTTTGCCTCTGCCAATCGCGGTCTTTGTCGGTCGCGCGCTTGTCATGTTGCTTCTTGCCCTTTGCCAGCCCGATTTCAAGCTTGGCGCGCCCCTTGCTCCAGTGCAGGTTCAGCGGCACCAGAGTAAAGCCCTTGCGTTCGACCGAACCTACCAGCCGATCAAGCTCGTTGCGTTGCAGTAGTAATTTCCGCGAGCGAGTCGGGTCTGCCTTGACATACGCTGCGGTCGTTTTGGCCGGCGTGAAGTGCGCGCCAATCAGCCATGCTTCCCCGTTCCTGAGCTGTACATAACTCTCGGCTATTTGTGCCGTATTTGCGCGCAGGCTTTTTGCCTCCCAGCCCTGCAGGACCAGGCCAGCCTCAAAACGGTCCTCGATGAAGAAATCGTGCCGTGCGCGGCGATTCTCCGCAATCGAGCGATCGTTGGCGGGCTTCGACTTCTTCGAGTTCATTGTACCTGGCGGCCAAGTTAGCGGGCTGGCGATTATAGCGGTGCTGTTGTCTGATCTCAGTATTTGTATAAGAATCCTGCCTTCGATCGCTCCGGCAGAAAATAACAATGTTAAGCAACCAGGCTTCGAACCCGGCTAAGCGGGCATCATTACATGGCCATTGGTCCTCGAGGATGGCATTTGTTCTCGCGGTCACAGGCTCTGCTGTTGGTCTCGGCAATATCTGGAAATTTCCGTACGTTACAGGCCAGTATGGCGGTGCTGCGTTTGTGCTGGTGTACCTGGCGTGCATCGTTCTGATTGGCCTGCCAGTCATGATGTCGGAAATTTTGATGGGTCGCCGTGGCCGACGCAATCCGGTTGCGACCATGGCATTGCTGGGTGCCGAGGAAGGCAAGTCGATGAACTGGAGCTGGCTCGGTGCGATGGGCGTCATTGCCGGCGTGCTGATCCTGTCCTATTACAGCGTGTATGGCGGTTATTCTGTCGCCTACGTCGTCAAGATTCTGAGCGGAGTATTTTCAGATGCCAGGGCAGCCGACGTCATTGCTGTTCGGGACAGCTTTGAGGGTAGCTGGGTATTGGTTGGTCTGTTTCACACGATCTTCATGGGAGTGTCGATTTTTGTGGTGGCACGAGGCGTGGAGGGCGGTCTTGAGCGTGCCGTACGATTCATGGTGCCTGGGCTGCTGCTGCTGTTGATCATCTTGCTTGGCTACTCCATGAATACCGGGTATTTCGGTGCAGGCATGGCGTTCATGTTCACGCCGGATTTCAGCAAGCTGACCTGGGAAGCTGTGCTCGCAGCTATGGGTCAGGCTTTCTTTACCCTGTCGATTGGCATGGGCGCTGTCATGGCATACGGGGCCTATTTGCCGGAAGAAACCTCGATCACAACGTCGGCCGCGGCGGTAGCAATTGCGGACACAACCATAGCAATCACCGCCGGGCTGGTGATTTTCCCGCTGGTTTTTGCGAACGGCCTGAATATCGATGCCGGCCCAAGCCTCGTATTCATCACACTGCCATTGGCTTTTGGACAAATGACCGGCGGCACTGTGTTCGGCACGTTGTTCTTTGTCTTGCTATCGTTTGCGGCCTGGACTTCCGCGATCAGTCTGCTCGAGCCAGCGGTCGCGTGGGTCGTGGAAAAATACAATCGCTCGCGCGCCGAAGCAGCTGTACTGATTGGTGTTGCTATTTGGGCAATTGGCCTTGGCACGGTATTGTCATTCAATGTGCTCAAGGATGTCAGGTTCCTGCGCGGCACCCTATACGACAACCTCGATTTCCTGACGATCAATGTGATGTTGCCGCTGAGCGGTCTTTTTATTGCTATTTTCGCCGGTTGGGTAATGTGCCGTAATTCGACAGCGGAAGAACTGGGCGGTGCCGGGACGAGCTACAGACTTTGGCGTGTCCTGGTACGCTACGCGGCCCCCATCGGCATCCTGTTTGTTTTTCTCAAGGCTGTCGGTTTGCTCGAATTGTCCTGACGGCAGTACGCCAAGGTCGCAGCGATGCGCAAAGTACAACGAAGCGCGCTCGTCCGCCATTCGGCGGATGCGATGTATTCCCTGGTCGATGATATTGAATCGTACCCGGAATTCTTGCCGTGGTGCCGTCACAGCGAGATCCATTTTCGCGAGGGTCCAGTTGTGGAAGCGACTCTTGATTTGCACCGCGGCGAGTTGAGCAGGAAATTTCGCACGCGCAATACGGCGGTCGGGAAAAGTGTTATCGATATGCAGCTTGTCGATGGTCCATTCAATTATCTCGTCGGTCGCTGGACGTTCACGCAGCTCGGGGATTCAGGCAGCAAGGTGGCTTTGAACCTAGAATTCGAATTTTCCAATCGTGCGGTCGACCTGATATTCGGTGCATTCTTTGAGGAGGTGTGCAATTCGCTGGTCGAGGCATTCACGCGGCGTGCGGATGCTGTTTTTTCGTTGCGGGCGAGCGCGCCTTGATTGATATCGAAGTTGCATTTGCAAGTCCCAATGCGCAAGTGCTGATTCCCCTGGTGCTTGCCGATGGCGCTACCGTTGAGGACGCGATTCGCGCAGCGCAGCTCGATGCGGCATTTCCGCAATACGATTTTTCAAAGCTGGCGGTGGGTATCTGGGGGAAGCTGGTCCCCCGGGAGCAGCGCCTGAGTCGGGGCGACCGGGTAGAAATTTATCGCGAGCTTGTACGTAACCCCATGGAAGCCAGAAGGCTCAGAGCTCTGGGTCTAACTCCTGGTCCTTGCGAATCTCGCTGACGACGTCCTGTTCAAAAACAATCGAGACCCAGCGCTTGAACGCTGCATCTTCGCGGCCGAGTTTCAGGTAGTAGACGTAATCCCATCTGTCAACGTGAAATGGATCGTCGATCATTGGAGTCCCAAGAAGAAATCGTACCTGGTTGCGCGTCATGCCCAACTCTACCTGGTCAAGATCCTCCTGCTCGATCAGGTTTCCCTGGGCGATGTTCAGGGCATAAACACAGCCGCTCGTTGTTGCGAGCGTGCCGAGAATAATTGCGATGAGGAGAAATCGGTTCATAATAGGCGCGCATCATACCTGCTTGCCAAGCAGCAAAACAGCCAATTTATCAGGACTCCAACCAGTCGGGATTTTCTTATGGAGCAACGTCAGGAACTGCGCAAGGCCGGTCTCAAGATCACGCTGCCACGCCTGAAAATTCTTGAGATTTTCGAACGCGCGAATCAGCGTCATCTGAGTGCGGAGGACATCTACAAAGATCTTTTGCAATCGGATCAGGATATCGGCCTGGCGACTGTATACCGTGTCTTGACACAATTTGAATCAGCCGGACTGGTGACTCGGCACAATTTCGAGGGCGGCCACTCCGTTTTTGAGCTCGATGACGGCGGACACCATGACCACATGGTTTGCGTGGATTCCGGCGAAGTAATCGAATTCGTTAATGAAGAGATCGAGCAACTGCAACGCAAGATGGCTGCCGAACATGGCTTCGAAATACTGGACCATAGCCTGGTTCTGTACGTTCGCCCGATTTCGAAGAAGTCGGACAGGGAATAATTCAAGCTGTTTTGCGGCGCGCGCCGGCAAGCATCTCTGCCGCGTGATCTATGGTCTTCTGCGTAATCTCGACGCCACCGAGCATTCGTGCAATTTCCTGGATGCGCTCGTCGTCACCCAGCGAGCGCAGACCTGTTCTCGTGGCTTTACCGTCGGTTACCTTGCTGATACGCACATGCGCATCGGCCAGGCTGGCTACCTGAGGCAGGTGAGTGACGCAAAGTACCTGTCGCCTTGCGCCCAGCTCTTGCAGGCGACGACCGACCATTTCCGCAACGCTGCCGCCGACGCCGCTGTCGACCTCGTCGAACACCATGGTCGGAATGCAGCTTCCGTCACTGGCGATAACCTGCACCGCAAGGCTCATACGCGACAATTCTCCGCCGGACGCAATTCGTGCCAGCGGCTGCAGTGCCTGGCCAGGATTCGCGCTGATCAGGAAGTCAACCTCATCCAACCCGGAGGGCCGGGCATTGTCGATATCCAGTCGCGAGAGCTGGATATCGAATTTGCCACCCGGCATCCCGAGGCCGCTCATTGCCGCTGTAACTGCGGTCGAAAATCTTTTCGCCGCCTTGCTCCGGGCAGAGGACAGTGACTCGGCCAAAGCCTGGAAATTGCCGCACGCCGCGCGGACCGCAGTGTCGAGTTGCTGGCCTCGCTCTTCAGCATGCATTAACTCGTCGTGCTCGCGCTTGAGGCGTTCGTGCAAAACCGGGATTTGATCCGCCCCAATACGGTGCTTGCGCGCCACCGCCTGAATCGCATCGAGCCGTTCCTCGACCCAGTCGCGTCGCGCGGGATCCATGTCAAGTGTCGCGCCATACTGCTGCAATGCGGCGGCTGCCTCGCCCAGCTGAATACTTGCGCTTTCAAGTAGTTGTTGAATTTCCAGCAGCTCGCCGTCGTAACGGACCAGCGGTGTGATCGCCTTGATCGCATCAGCCAGCATGGACCCGGCATTGTCGGTTTCATCGTCCGCCAGCATGACCAGAGCGTGACTGACACCTTCGGCAATCCGGCCGCTGTGCAGGAACTTTTCGCGCTCCGTGAGCAATTCCGTGTAATCCGCGCCCGTCAGGGCCAGTGCTTCAAGCTCGCTTAGCTGAAAATTCAGCAATTCGAGCCGAGATTCGCGATTTGCGTCAGCTGCCAGCAGTTGTTGCAACTGATCCGCAAGTACGCGCCATTGTACAAACGCAGCGTCTGTCGCCTCGCTTTGCTCCAGGAGACCGCCAAAATGGTCGAGCAGGTCGCGCTGTACCGGTCGGCGCAGCAGCGATTGGTGGAAATGCTGGCCATGTATGTCCAGCAGGGATTCGCCCAATAATTTCAGCTGTTGCACGGTTGCAGCGTTGCCATTGACAAAAGCCCGCGACCGTCCGTCGGCGCTCACGACACGGCGCAACAACAGGCACTCGTCGTCCTGATCCAGCGCCTGTTGCTCAAGCAAACGCCTGACCCCGGGCAAGGCCGAGATATCAAATTCGGCGCTGAATTCGGCCCGCTTGGCGCCACGCCGCACGATCTGGCCTGAACACCGTTCACCGAGGACCAGGCCCAGGGCATCCACGAGGATCGATTTGCCGGCACCGGTTTCTCCCGTCAACACCGTCATGCCCGGGGCGAACTCGAGCTCGAGCTGATCGATGATGGCAAAGTCGCGCACCTGGAGACGCAACAACATGATTAGCGGCCCGGCTCTTCGCGTACCCGGCTATCTCGGCCCCAGAACAGTTTTGAGCGAAGAATGCCGAAGTAGTCGTAGCCTGGCGGGTGAATAAGCTGGATGCGCTGTTCGGCTGCGCTGATCGTCAGCGCGTCGTCGGCGCCGATGGCCCCCAGAGTTCTGCCATCGATGACCACCTCAGCCTGGGTGTCTTCGCGCTGCAGCACGCGAATGCCAATCGATTTGCTGGATGGCACCACGATCGGCCGATCGGTCAGGGTATGCGGGCATATCGGCACAATGACGACCGCATCAAGTCGCGGGTCGATGATCGGCCCGCCGCAGCTGAGTGCATACGCGGTGGAGCCGGTCGCCGTTGCGACGATCAGGCCATCACCCGAATGGGTGTTGACATAGGTATCGTCAATTGTCGCGACGACATCGACCATGCGACCGGTCTCGCGCCGCTGCAAAACGATATCGTTAAATGCTGTCTCGCTGGCCGCCGGCTTACCCGCGCGCGTCAGTCGTGCCCGCAACAGCAGTCGGGACTCGCAGGAGTATTCGCCGGCCAGGATGTGATCAACACTGGCAAGCATTTCATCAGGTGAAACGTCGGCGAGAAATCCGAGCCGGCCACGATTGATGCCAAGCAAAGGCACACCTGAAGTACGCGCCAGATTGCCTGCATACAGCATGGTACCGTCGCCGCCAATTGCAATCATGAGGTCGGAATCGGTGCTGAGAGCGGCGCTGGAGACCCGCTTTACCGGCAGGTCGAGGCGCATCCGCTCGTCGCAAAGTACGCCGATGCCGAGTTTTGTCAAATGCTCGACCAATACCGTCATTGGTTCAGCAACGCGCGGGTCATCGTGCCGGCCGAGGATCGCCACGCGCTCAATCTTGATGCTCATCGGTTTGCCCGCAGAATCCTGATTTGCAGATTTTTACAAATCCTTGACCGACCGCCAAGGCGTTGCTAGCTTGTCGAAAGATACCCTAACACAACGAGTTGCTTGCGATTTTTTCGCATTTTTCGCGAATGTCTGCAGAAGTAACAGCCAGCCGACCCAGCGAGCGCGCGCAGCACCTGCTTCGCGTCCTTATCCAGCGTTATATCCAGGATGGCCAGCCGGTTGGCTCGCGTACCTTGTCCAAAGACTCGGGCCTCGATCTGAGCCCCGCAACCATTCGCAATGTCATGTCTGACCTTGAAGACCTGGGACTGGTTTCGGCGCCGCATACATCAGCGGGTCGAATCCCAACCGCACAGGGTTACCGGTTGTTTGTGGACACGCTGGTGCGTTACCGGCAACCCAATGAAACTGATATTGATATGCTGCGGTCGCAAATTCGAGGCAAGCTCGATAACGCCGGAGAATTAATGACCTCGGTATCAAACCTGTTGTCGGAATTCACCAAACTGGCCGGCGTTGTGACCGTTCCAAGGGGTACGCATGCTGCCTTGCGCCAGATTGAGTTCCTGGCATTGTCAGAGAAGCGCATTCTCGCGATTATCGTTATCAACGATCGCGAAGTGCAGAATAGAATTCTGCATACCGATCGCGATTACACGGCTGCCGAATTGCAGCAGGCTGCCAATTTTATTAACGAGCACTATGCCGGTGTCGAAATGCTGCAGGTCAGGCAGCGGATTCTGAATGACCTCGAAGATGCACGCCTCAGCATGAATAAGGCGATGCATGACATTATTGCAGTCGCCCAGTCAGCAATGCACGGCGCACCAGAATTGGGCAAGCAATTCATGCTGGCCGGCGAATCGAATTTGCTTGATTTCGCAGAGTTGTCGGACATTGATACCTTGCGCCGCCTGTTCGAGGCATTTTCGCGCAAGCGATTCATGCTCGATCTGCTGGACCGAAGTATCAATGCCGATGGCGTGCAGGTATTCATCGGCGGCGAGTCCGGCTACGGCATCCTCGACGATTGCAGTGTCGTAACCGCGCCCTACAGGCTGGACGACGAAACCGTCGGTGTACTCGGCGTTATCGGACCGAAACGCATGGCCTACGATCGGGTCGTGCCCATTGTCGATATCACTGCCCGACTGCTCAGGTCTGCATTAAGCCAATAAAGTCACGGCGGCAAGAAAATTCCGCGCGCTATTGAAATTTTCGGTTAAGGCCCCAGACTGCGAACCTCGAATTAAAAACAGTAGACCAGAGTAGTGGAGCCCCGGTAATGAATGCCCAGCCAGACCAGCCATTGGAAGAGACCGAGCAGTCGGAAGACGTCGCAGTAGGCGGCGACACCGGCGATGCAGGGGAAGCGATTCAGGCTGCGGATCCTGCCGCCAATCTGGCCGCCGTGCAGGCCAAGGCGGATGAGAACTGGGATCTTTATCTGCGTGCGGTTGCGGAGGCCGAGAATGTCCGCAAGCGAGCCGCCAGGGACGTTGAACATGCACGCAAGTATGCCCTTGAGGCATTCAGCAAGGAGATGCTGGCAGTCCGGGACAGCTTCGAGATGGCAATCGATGCCGCCGATGCCGCCAACCCGGCCAGCCTGGTTGAAGGTAACCAGGCCAGCCTGAAGCTTCTGACCACGGCCCTGGAGCGCTTTGGCATCAGTGAGGTTAACCCCCTGGGTGAGCCCTTTAACCCGGAATTTCATGAAGCCATCAGCATGCAACCATCGGCCGACGCAGAACCTGGCTCGGTGCTGATCGTGGTGCAGAAAGGCTATACGCTGAATGGCCGCCTGCTGCGCCCGGCAATGGTCGTCGTGGCTGCGGCCGAATGACAGGCCAATATAGCCTGGGCGGCCTTGAAACCGCGCCTGACGGCCCCACCTATTTGCCAGTTTTGGACTTGTTTCTAAAGAATTCGGAGTAGTGGTATGGGAAAAGTAATCGGAATTGACCTTGGCACGACCAACTCTTGCGTCGCAGTGATGGAAGGCGGTGTGCCGAAGGTTATTGAGAACAGCGAAGGCGACCGCACGACGCCCTCAATCGTTGCCTTCAGCAAGGATGACCAGGTGTTGGTAGGCCAGTCGGCCAAGCGCCAGGCGGTAACCAACCCGAAGAACACGCTGTTTGCCGTCAAGCGCCTGATCGGCCGTCGTTTCGAAGATGATGTCGTGCAGCGTGATATCAACATGGTGTCCTACAAGATCGTCAAGGCGGATAACGGTGATGCCTGGGTCGAAGCCGCCGGTAAAAAAATGGCGCCACCAGAGATATCTGCACGCGTGTTGATGAAAATGAAAAAGACCGCCGAGGATTACCTCGGTGAGAAAGTCACGGAAGCCGTCGTCACGGTGCCGGCCTACTTTAATGATTCGCAGCGGCAGGCGACCAAAGACGCCGGCAAGATTGCCGGGCTCGAGGTCAAGCGCATCATTAATGAGCCGACCGCGGCAGCCCTGGCCTACGGTATGGACAAGAAGCGTGGTGACGCGAAGATCGCAGTGTTCGACCTGGGCGGCGGTACTTTCGACGTTTCGATCATCGAAATTGCCGAAGTCGACGGCGAGCACCAGTTTGAAGTCCTGGCAACCAACGGTGACACGTTCCTCGGCGGTGAGGATTTTGACATGCGCGTCATCGAATACCTCGCTGCGGAATTCAAGCGCGAAAGCGGTGTCGACGTAACTACCGACCCGCTGGCGATGCAACGCCTCAAGGAAGCCGCTGAGAAGGCGAAAATCGAGTTGTCTACGCAGCAGCAAACTGAAGTCAATCTGCCGTACATCACCGCAGATGCCACCGGTCCGAAGCACCTGAATATCAAGCTGACTCGGGCCAAGCTCGAGGCTTTGGTGGAAGCGCTGATTGCCCGCACCATCGGGCCGTGCAAGATTGCTTTGAATGACGCCGGCCTCAAGGTAAACGAGATTGACGACGTGATCCTCGTCGGTGGCCAGACTCGTATGCCAAAAGTGCAACAGGAAGTGCAGCACTTTTTCGGCAAGGAGCCGCGGCGGGATGTGAACCCGGATGAAGCGGTCGCGCTGGGCGCTGCGATTCAGGCCGGCGTACTCGCCGGCGATGTCAAGGACGTCTTGTTACTCGACGTTACGCCGCTGTCACTCGGTATCGAGACACTTGGCGGCGTCATGACCAAGCTGATCACCAAAAACACCACTATCCCGGCCAATGCACAACAGGTATTTTCGACCGCCGATGACAACCAGACTGCGGTCACGATCCACGTGCTGCAGGGCGAGCGTGAGCGATCGTTGGACAACAAGTCGCTTGGTCGTTTTGATCTGGCGAATATTCCGCCAGCACCGCGCGGTTTGCCGCAGATCGAAGTTACCTTCGATATCGACGCCAATGGAATTCTCAATGTGTCGGCGAAGGACAAGGCCACTGGCAAGAGCCAGAACATCGTTATCAAGGCGAACAGTGGATTGTCAGACGACGAAATCCAAAAGATGGTATCCGATGCTGAAAGTCATGCCGAGGAGGATCGCAAGTTCCGTGAACTGGTCGATGCGCGCAATCAGGCGGATGGCCTGGTACATGCTGCCGAGAAAACCTTGTCCGAGTTAGGTGACAAGGCGAGCAGTGAGGAGCGTCTGCGGGTCGAGAGTGCGATTTCGGATCTCAAGGGCGCGTTGAAGAACGACAACAAGGAGCAGATTGAGACTAAAGCGGCTGCGCTCGCCGAAGCCTCCAGTGGCCTTGCGCAACGACTGTACGAAGCACAGGCAGCAGAAGCGTCGAAGGGTGATTCGGGCAGCAAATCTGCCGCCGACGATAATGTCGTTGACGCCGAATTCGAAGAAGTCGACGACGACAAGTCGAAGTCTTAGTAAACTGCACCGCTGACGAGTTTTCGAGGGCGCCGCTTGCGGCGCCCGTTGTTGATGACCATGGCTAAACGCGATTTTTACGACGTACTTGGAATTTCGAAATCGGCCTCTGCTGACGAAATCAAGAAGGCGTATCGTCGCCTGGCAATGAAGCACCACCCGGATCGCAATACCGGCGATGCATCCGCAGAGGCAAAGTTCAAGGAAGCCAAGGAAGCCTACGAAGTCCTGAGCGATGCCAACAAGCGCGCAACGTATGATCGCTTTGGTCATGAAGGCATGAGCATGGGCCAGGGCGGTCACGCTGGCTTCAGCGCCGAGGGCTTCGGCGATATTTTCGGCGACATATTCGGTGACGCGTTTGGCGACATCCTCGGCGGCGGCCGACGCCGAGGCCGGCAGGTCTACCGCGGCGCAGATCTTGGGTATGAGCTGGCTCTCGATCTCGAAAATGCCGTCAGGGGTGACTCGGTCACGATTGACGTACCGACCCAAGTGGGATGCGAGGCCTGCGCGGGATCCGGCGCCAGGAAAGGCACCCAGCCGGCAAGCTGCGGCACGTGCAAGGGAGCGGGTCAGGTCCGCATGCAACGCGGACACTTCTCGATTCAGCAGGCGTGCCCGGCATGTAAAGGGGCGGGTACCGTGATCGAGGCTCCATGCCCGGAATGCGCTGGTCGAGGAAGGCTGCGAAAGACCAAGACCCTGGCAGTGAAGGTCCCGGCAGGCGTCGATGATGGCGATCGTATTCGCCTCTCGGGGGAAGGCGAGGCCGGGCGCAACGGTGGGCCACCTGGCGACCTGTACGTCGAAATTCGCGTCAACCCGCACAAACTGTTTACGCGAGAGGGCGCCGATCTTTCCTGCGAGGTGCCGCTCAGCTTCGCGACAGCGACCCTGGGTGGTGAAGTCGAACTGCCGACGCTAAACGGCCATGTCTCTTTGAAGGTCCCGCCCGGTACCCAGTCAGGCAAGGTCTTTCGCCTGCGTGGCAAAGGGGTCATCACGGTCCGCGACGCACGCTCCGGTGACCTGTTTGCGAAAGTTGCGGTTGAAACCCCAATTAACCTGACCGCCGAGCAGAAGAAACTGCTGGAGAAATTCGAAAAATCAATTCATGCCGGCGGTGACCGGCACAGTCCGCGGGCCGGTGGCTGGATCGATTCCGTGAAGCGGTTTTTCGAACGCATCAGCCCTTAGGAGTCCATTCCATTAAAGATGTTCGCATAGCTGTAGCCGGCGCTGGCCGCATGGGGCAGGCCGTTAAGCAGGCGATCGAAAATACCGGCGGCGTGCAGCTTGCGGGTATCTGGTCACGCGGCGAGTCGCTGCAAAAGATCGTCGCGGGTGCGGACGTACTGATTGATTTCAGCCTGCCGGCAGCCACCGCGGAGGTGCTCGCAGTTGCGGACAAGCAGCGCTTGCCGCTGGTGTGCGGTGTGAGTGGGCTCGATAGCGAGCAAATGCGAGCGCTGCAAGAAACCGCACAGCAGATTCCGCTCGTATTTGACCGCAACATGAGCCAGGGCATCTCGGTGCTCAGCGAGTTGGCAGGGCGCGCTGCAAGGTCGTTGGGCGCCGAATTTTGCGCGGCGATTCACGAGGTACATCATGTGCACAAGATCGATGCACCCTCCGGCACAGCCCTGCAGCTGGGGGAAAGAATCGTGACAGCGCGGGCGACCGGCGAAGCGGGCGATGCGGTTCGTTACACCTATGAGCGACGCGGTGAAGTGCCGGGCGATCACACGATAACGTTTAGCAGCCCCAGTGAAACCCTGACTCTGGGCCACAGTGTCAGCAACCGAAGCGTATTCGCTGCCGGTGCCTTGCGCGCTGCGCGCTGGGTAATCCTGCAGCCGCCTGGCTTGTATCGCATGCGCGATGTTTTATTTGCCGGCGACGAATGACAAATAATGGCGGTCTGGTCTGGCGGGATCGGTCGCGCTTCAGTAGACTACGCCGGATCGCTGGGCGGTCAGTGATTTCAGGAGCGGGAGGCAGTGCCCTTCCGCTTTTGTGCATCTGCGACCGGCACCCGCTTGCGATCTTGGTTTCGCATCTGACTGAGGGTCGCTTTTGGTAACGCCTGCTGTTCTGGCACTGCAAGACGGAACGATATTTCACGGCACGTCGGTCGGTGCTGCTGGCAAAACTATCGGCGAAGTCGTGTTCAATACCGCGATGACCGGCTACCAGGAAATACTGACCGATCCGTCCTATTGCCGCCAGATCGTAACCCTTACGTACCCGCACATCGGCAACACCGGTACCAACAGCGAAGACATGGAGTCGTCACGAACGCATGCCTCGGGGCTGATAATTCGGGACAGTTCCATGGTCAACAGCAGTTGGCGCTGTGAGCGATCTTTCAGCGAATTCCTGCGCCAGGGTGGCACCGTCGCGATTGCGGACATCGATACACGGAAACTGACTCGAATTATTCGCGAAAAGGGCGCGCAGTCGGGTTGCATCATGACTGGTGAGGTTAATCCGGACACAGCGATTGCGCACGCGCGCAAGTTTCCCGGCATTGCGGGTATGGACCTCGCCAGGATCGTGACCACCAGCAGGTCTTACCAGTGGTGCCATGGCACGTCTTTTGGTCGCCGCGCCAGGATCCTGAGCCGACGGATTGCACCCTATCACGTAGTCGCCTACGACTTCGGTATCAAGCGCAATATCCTGCGGCTATTGTCCGATCTTGACTGTCGCATGACGGTCGTGCCGGCGAAGACCACGGCTGACGAAGTGCTGGCGCTGTTGCCGGACGGCATTTTCCTGTCCAATGGTCCGGGAGATCCGGAACCGTGCGTATATGCCATCGCGGCAATTCGCGAATTTCTGAACACCGGGATTCCGGTATTTGGCATCTGCCTCGGGCATCAATTGCTCGGACTGGCGGCGGGCGCCAGTACGGTAAAGATGAAGTTCGGTCATCATGGCGCCAATCACCCCGTGCAGGATCTTGCCACCGGCAAAGTCATGATTACGAGCCAGAATCACGGCTTTGCGGTGGATGAAACGACCCTGCCGGATAACGTGCAGGCGACACATCGGTCCCTGTTCGACGGCAGCTTGCAGGGCATAGAGTTTACCGACCGGCCTGCATTCAGCTTCCAGGGGCACCCGGAGGCGAGCCCGGGACCACACGATCTGGCCTCACTGTTCGACCGCTTTATCCACGACATGGACGCCAGGAAACTCACAACCAAGCGCGCTGTGATTTCAACTTAGATTTTTAAAACAAATAGTTAGAGACGATTCTTAATGAAGATTATCGTGATTGCGCATGCCCAAGCGCACTGACATCGACAGCGTGCTGATCATTGGCGCCGGTCCAATCGTGATCGGTCAGGCTTGTGAATTTGACTACTCCGGGGCGCAGGCCTGCAAGGCTTTGAAGGAAGAGGGCTACCGGGTCATCCTGGTTAACTCGAATCCTGCCACCATCATGACCGACCCGGAGACGGCCGATGCGATCTACATTGAACCGGTCCACTGGACGGCGGTGCGCCAGATAATTGAGAAAGAACGCCCGGACGCGTTGTTGCCGACGATGGGTGGCCAGACCGCGCTGAACTGTGCTCTCGACCTGGCACGAGAAGGGGTGTTGGAGAAATACAACGTCGAAATGATCGCGGCCTCTCGCGAAGCCATTGACATGGCAGAAGACCGCGAACTGTTTCGCGAGGCGATGCGCGAAATCGGCCTGGAGGTCGCGAAGGCGACGATCGCGCACACGCTCGAGGAAGCGCTGGAGAAACAGCCGGAGATCGGTTTTCCTACAATCATAAGGCCGTCATTTACGCTCGGCGGCAGTGGTGGCGGCATCGCCTACAATCGCGAGGAACTCGAAGCCATCGTGGCGCACGGCCTCGAGATGTCGCCAACTAACGAGGTGTTGCTGGAAGAATCTGTACTCGGCTGGAAAGAGTTCGAGATGGAGGTGGTGCGGGACCGAAACGACAATTGCATCATCGTTTGCGCTATAGAAAATGTCGATCCTATGGGCGTGCACACGGGCGACTCGATCACGGTCGCGCCCGCGCAGACGCTCACCGACAAGGAATATCAGCGCCTGCGGAACGCCTCAATTGAGGTATTGCGCAAGATCGGCGTGGCAACGGGCGGTTCAAACGTGCAATTCGCGATCAACCCGGTCGATGGCCGTGTGTTGGTCATCGAAATGAATCCACGTGTTTCAAGATCATCAGCCCTGGCCTCCAAGGCGACCGGGTTTCCGATCGCAAAGGTCGCGGCCAAGCTGGCGATCGGCTACACGCTGGATGAACTGCAGAATGATATTACCGGTGGCGCCACACCCGCTTCGTTCGAGCCCAGTATCGACTATGTTGTTACCAAGGTGCCGCGGTTTACGTTTGAAAAATTCAAGGGCGCCAATGACCGTCTGACTACGCAGATGAAATCGGTCGGTGAAGTGATGGCAATCGGCCGCACTTTCCAGGAATCGCTGCAAAAGGCGTTGCGTGGGCTGGAGACCGGCATTTCCGGGTTCGATGAGTTGATAAGCTCGATTGACCAGGAAGCAGATCGTGATCGTCTGCGCCACGAATTACGAGTTCCTGGCGCAAACCGATTGCGCTATGTTGCCGATGCAATACGGCTCGGCTACTCGATCGACGATGTGGCCAAGGTCACCGCTATCGATCCCTGGTTCATCGCCCAGATCGAAGACCTGATGCAGACTGAACAGCAGATTCGCGATGCCGGCTTGCCGGGCCTGAATGCGGCGTTGCTCCGATCCGCAAAACGCAAGGGATTTTCGGATGCTCGCCTGGCGAAAGTTCTGGGCGTGGCGGAACCGGCCGTGCGCAAGCGCAGGCTGGAGCACAAGTTGCACCCGGTCTACAAACGCGTGGATACCTGTGCAGCCGAATTTGCAACCACCACGGCTTACCTGTATTCGACCTATGAAGATGAATGCGAGGCGCAACCGAGCGATCGGCCGAAGATCATGATTCTTGGTGGCGGTCCGAATCGTATCGGGCAGGGCATTGAGTTTGATTACTGCTGCGTGCACGCGGCCCTCGCCCTCAAGGAATCCGGCTACGAAACCATCATGGTTAACTGCAATCCGGAGACAGTGTCGACCGACTATGACACCTCGGATCGTTTGTACTTCGAGTCGCTGACGTTTGAAGATGTAATGGAGCTGATTCGCAGGGAGAAGCCGAAAGGTGTGATCGTCCAGTACGGCGGGCAGACACCGTTGAAGCTGGCGCGCGACCTGGAGGCTGCCGGGGCGCCGATTATTGGTACGACGCCTGATTCCATTGACCTGGCCGAAGATCGCAAGCGATTTCAGAAACTCGTGGACAGCCTGGGCCTGAAGCAGCCGCCGAATCGCACCGCCAGCAGCAAAGCCGAAGCACTGGTGTTAAGTCCTGAAGTGGGGTTTCCGTTGGTGGTCCGGCCGTCCTATGTGCTGGGCGGACGCGCCATGGAAGTGGTGCACAACCAGGATGATCTTGCCAACTACATGGATGCTGCAATCGACGTCTCGAACAGCAGCCCGGTTCTGCTTGACCGGTTTCTCGATCTGGCCATAGAAGTCGATGTCGATTGCATCAGCGACGGTGAGCATGTACTTATTGGTGGCATTATGGAGCACATTGAGCAGGCCGGCGTGCATTCTGGCGATTCGGGCTGTTCCTTGCCGCCGTTCAGTCTTTCGCATGAATTACAGGAGGACTTGAAGGCGCAGTCCGTCAAGCTCGCAAAGGCCCTGAACGTCGTAGGTCTGATGAACGTGCAGTATGCCATTCAGAACAATGTGGTTTACCTGTTGGAAGTGAATCCGCGTGCATCGCGCACGATACCGTTCGTGTCAAAGGCGATTGGTATTCCGCTTGCCAAGATCGCAGCTAAGGTCATGGTCGGTGAAACGCTGGCCAGGCAGGGTTACGTGAATCAGCGCAATCCAGGTTACTACTCGGTCAAGGAAGCGGTGTTCCCGTTCGTCAAGTTTCCTGGCGCGGACCCGATCCTGGGCCCGGAGATGAAATCAACCGGCGAGGTGATGGGCGTTGGCCGTTCTTTCGGCGAGGCTTATGCCAAAGCGCAGCTCGCATCCGGGGTGCATCTGCCGCGGCAGGGTAATGCGCTGCTCAGCGTGCGGGACCGGGACAAAGACGGCGCGGTTGAACTCGCCCGACTGCTCGAAGCCTGCGGCTTTGATATCGTTGCAACACATGGTACCGCGCGGCACCTTGCTGCCGCCGGGATCTCGTGTCGCCGTGCCAACAAGGTTCGGGAGGGCAGGCCGCATATTGTGGACATGATAAAAAATCGTGAAATCGACCTCATCGTGAATACGACCGAGGGCAAGCAGGCGATCGTTGAGTCCGAATCGATTCGATCCGAAGCCGTGCGCCGTGGCGTAACTTACTACACGACCATTGCTGCGGGAATTGCTACCTGCAAGGCCCTGGAGTACCTCGATAACGGCGAAGTGAATCGACTTCAGGACCTGCACAAGGAGGTGGCAGCATGAACAAGGTGCCTATGACAGTGCGCGGCCATGAGCTTTTGCAGGAGGAACTGAAACGCCTGAAAGGAGTTGATCGACCGTCTGTTATCCAGGCGATCGCGGAAGCCCGGGCGCATGGCGACCTGAAAGAAAACGCTGAATATCATGCTGCGAAAGAACAGCAGGGATTCATTGAAGGTCGCATCAAGGAACTTGAGGCCAAGCTCTCGAACTTACAGGTTATCGATGTGACCGCAATCGATGGCAAGGGCAAGATTGTATTTGGCGCAACGGTGGATTTGCTTGATCTTGACGATGAGAGCGGTAAAGAGATCGTCTATCGTATCGTCGGTGAAGATGAGTCAGATCTGAAACAGGGCCTTATTTCCTATACGTCACCTATGGCGCGTGCCCTGATTGGGAAATATGAAGGCGACGAGATCAGGTTGTCGGCGCCTGGCGGTGACAAACAGTATGAGGTAATTCGGGTCCGTTACATCTGATTTGCCGGGCTATCCTGGCAGTACTATGCGTTTCTTTTTTTTCAGGTTGGCACGGTACATAAGGGCGATATTGCCGATCCTTTGCACCAATTCAGCCGCGCCGCTGGCACACAATGACGCTATGATTTCGGATCGTACTTGCCGATCTCCAGCTCTGACGCTGACTTTGATCAACTCGTGGTGCGCAATGCTGGTCGCAAACTCTTGCAATACCGACTCGGTCAAACCCGATTCGCCGATCATGACGACGGGCTTCAGGTGGTGGCCAAGGCCGCGCAGGTATTTTTTCTGGGATTCTGAGAGCGCCATGGGCGCGAATTGTAACAGTGTGAATGTGTGCCTGCTGCTTGAACTGGGTGAGGCGCGATGAGCAAGCCGCGCGGATCGAGTGTAAGTTGGCGGGAACGGCAGGAGCGCGATCCGTATGTGCAGCGCGCACGGCGCGAGGGCTGGCGTTCGCGAGCCGTATACAAATTGCAGGAAATTGACGATGTTGAGCGCCTGCTGCGACATGACATGAGCTGTGTCGACCTCGGTGCAGCGCCCGGCAGCTGGAGCCAGTATGTCACGACCAAGCTCAATGGGCGGGCGCGCATCGTAGCTATCGATACGTTGCCAATGGATGCCCTTCCGGGTGTCGACTTCATCCGCGGAGACTTCACCGACGAGGCCGTCCTGGAGCAACTTCTGCAAATCGTCGGCGATGCAAGGATTGACCTTGTAATGAGCGATTTGGCCCCCAATTCCAGTGGTTCCAGGGCCGTCGACCAGCCCAGATCGATGTACCTGGCAGAGCTTGCGCTGGACTTTGCACGCCGGGTGCTTCGGCATCGTGGCGACTTCGTCTGTAAACTGTTTCAGGGCGCGGGTTTCGACCCTTTTCTGGCGGATGTTCGCAGCTCATTCGGCAGCGTAAAGGTGCGCAAACCAAAGGCGTCAAGATCTGGCAGTCGTGAGGTGTACTTGGTAGCGAGAAACTATCAATTGGTGTAGTGTCTAAACAGCAGTAAGCAGCTAACTCCTTAATTTTACTGGCGCAATTCGCCTCGGATTCGGAAAGTGAATGATCTGACAAAAAATGTCCTGGTTTTTATCGTAATCATTGTCGTACTGCTGTCGGTAGTACAGGGACTGTCTGGCGGCAACAGTGGCCAGCCGCGCTCAGTGAGCTATTCGGATTTCCTGGCCGAGGTCAGATCCGGCAATGTCGATGTTGTAGAGTTCTCTGAATCGAATACGCGCATAGCTTTTGGTGCCAACAGGCAGCTCGACAAATACACGATCAACCCGGAGACCGACACCGGCCCGCTGGTCGATATGCTGATCAAGAATGGCGTGCAGTTCAGCGCTGTGGAGCCGCCCTCGCAAAGCATTATCGGCCAGCTGCTGTTCAGTTCCTTCCCGATCCTTTTGCTGATCGGTGTCTGGATCTACTTTATGCGCCAGATGCAAGGCGGCGGCGGTGGCCGTGGCGCGATGTCATTCGGCAAGAGCAAAGCGCGGCTGCTCGGCGAAGATCAGGTCAACGTCACCTTTGCCGACGTGGCTGGAATTGATGAGGCCAAAGAGGAAGTCTCCGAGATCGTCGATTTCCTCAAGGACCCGAGCAAATTTCAACGCCTTGGCGGCAAGATTCCGAAGGGAGTTCTGATGGTCGGTTCGCCGGGTACCGGCAAGACGCTGCTGGCGCGGGCGATTGCAGGTGAGGCGAAAGTGCCGTTCTTTACGATTTCCGGGTCGGACTTCGTAGAAATGTTTGTCGGCGTCGGTGCGTCACGCGTGCGGGACATGTTTGATCAGGCCAAAAAGCAAGCGCCGTGCATTATTTTCATTGACGAACTCGATGCTGTTGGCCGGCATCGCGGTGCGGGTCTCGGTGGTGGACACGACGAGCGAGAGCAAACCCTGAACCAGATGCTGGTCGAGATGGACGGATTTGAGGGCACCGAGGGCGTGATTGTTATCGCCGCGACCAACCGGCCCGATGTACTCGATCCCGCTTTGTTGCGACCGGGAAGATTTGATCGCCAGGTTGTGGTGCCATTGCCCGATATTCGCGGGCGCGAGCTCATCCTCAAGGTGCATATGCGAAAAGTGCCGCTGGATGAGGACGTGCAGCCGAGCCTGATTGCACGTGGCACGCCAGGTTTCTCCGGCGCCGACCTCGCAAATCTGGTCAATGAGGCGGCACTGTTTGCAGCACGGGGCAATCGTCGCGTCGTCAGCATGGAGCATTTTGAAAAAGCGAAAGACAAGATCATGATGGGTGCCGAGCGGCGCTCCATGGTTATGAGTGAGCAGGAAAAGCTGAATACGGCCTATCACGAGGCCGGCCATGCGATCGTCGGATTTCGTGTGCCGGAGCACGACCCGGTATACAAGGTCACCATTATTCCGCGCGGTCGCGCACTGGGCGTGACCATGTATTTACCCGAGGAGGATCGCTACAGCACCTCGAAACAATTGCTCGAAAGTCGGATTTCGACCTTGTTTGGCGGGCGCCTGGCCGAAGAGATGATATTCGGCGCGGAGGCGGTTACTACGGGTGCCTCGAACGATATCGAGCGTGCCACGGAAATTGCACGCAATATGGTCACGAAATGGGGATTGTCGGATCGACTCGGACCGTTGACCTACTCTGAGGAAGACGGCGAGGTTTTTCTCGGCCGTTCGGTCACCCAGCACAAGCATGTTTCCGACGAAACGGCGAACGCTATCGATGGCGAGGTCCGCGCCATCATTGATCGCAACTACCAGCGCGCCAAGGAAATACTCGAAAATCATCGTGAAGAATTGCACGTCATGGCGAAAGCATTGATCAAATACGAGACGATCAACCACGCCCAGATTGTCGAGATCATGGATGGCAAGCAGCCCAGCCCGCCCGAAGGCTGGGACGAGGCGCCGCCACCGGTCGACGGTTCGGGACCGAAGTCGCCGCGGAGCGAGCCTTCCGGTTCGATTGGTGGTCCTGCGAGCGAGCACTAGCTCCACGCCGCGCATGCTCGGCCTGAATTTCCCGAGCGTCATGGGCGTGCTCAATGTCACGCCTGATTCTTTTTCCGACGGTGGCCGATTCGCGAATAAGGACCGCGCGCTGCGGCAGGCGCGGCAGATGATCGCAGACGGCGCAGCGATTCTTGACGTCGGCGGTGAGTCGACCCGACCGGGTGCTGCGGTCGTAAGCGAACAGCGGGAGCTTGACCGCGTTATTCCGGTTATCGAGGCGATCAGGGCCGAATCTGAGATCCCGATCTCAATCGATAGCAGCAAGCCGGGCGTCATGCGCGCGGCCGTTGCCGCAGGCGCGGTCTTGATCAACGATGTGCGCGCATTGCAGGCCGACGGTGCAATGGCGACGGCGGTCGATTTGCAGGCACCGGTGTGCCTGATGCACATGCAGGGCGATCCGCGCAGCATGCAGATCAAGCCACATTATGTTGACGTTGTGGCGGAGGTCACACAGTTCCTTGAAGAACGCGTGGCAGAATGCGTTGCGGCCGGCTTGCGAAGGGAGCTGCTGCTTGTCGATCCCGGCTTCGGCTTCGGCAAGACCGCGGCACAAAATGTTGAGTTGCTGGCAAATCTGCGACAATTGCAGCGGATCGGCTGCCCGGTGTTGATTGGTATCTCGCGAAAATCGACGCTGGGCGCGATCTCGGGCCGGGACGTCGATGATCGCATGGCTGCCAGCATTGCAGCGGCTGTTTTCGCGGTGTTGCAGGGTGCCCAGATTATCCGGGCGCATGACGTCAAGGAAACCGTCGATGCGATACGTGTCGCAGAATGTTTGGCTAAGGCAGGCAAAGGGCAATGAGCAGGAAATATTTCGGTACCGATGGCGTGCGGGGCAAGGTCGGTACAGAGCCGATGACAGCCGATTTCGCCATGCGGCTTGCGAGCGCAGCGGCGCAGGTTCTCATTCCGGATGGTGGCACCGTGCTGATCGGCAAAGACACGCGGCTCTCCGGCTATATGTTCGAATCGGCACTCGAAGCCGGGTTCGTTGCGGCCGGTATCGATGTATTGCTGCTCGGCCCGTTGCCGACGCCAGGCATTGCGCAGCTGACCCAGCAATTTATGGCCGATCTCGGTGTGGTTATCAGCGCCTCGCACAATCTGTACGAAGACAATGGCATCAAGTTTTTTGACCGAAGTGGCGCCAAGCTGAGCGACGATATCGAGCGCAAGATCGAAGCGCACCTTGCGAAACCGGCAATTACGCGTGAATCAGGATTGCTGGGCAAGGCAAAACGCATCGATACTGCACGTGTTCGCTACCAGGAATTCGCTGCATCGACATTTCCCGCCGGCCAGACGCTGAAGGATTTCAAGATCGTCTTTGATGGAGCCAATGGTGCCGGGTATAAGGTCGGTCCCCGCACACTGAGTGCGCTTGGCGCCGACGTAATCCCGATCGGCTGTTCGCCAAATGGCCGCAATATCAACGATGGCTGTGGATCCACGCACACCGAATTATTGCAGCTCACCGTGCCCGCCGTCCGCGCCAACGTCGGCATCGCGCTCGATGGCGATGGCGACCGGGTGGTCATGGTCGATGAATTCGGCAAGCTGGTCGATGGTGACCAGATGCTTTACATCCTGGCCACCGCGCTGCATCGGAGTGGCAGGCTTACCGGGCCGGTCGTTGGCACGGTGATGAGCAATCTCGGACTCGAGCATGCACTGAACAGCGTCGACATCGAATTTCGCCGCGCTGCCGTTGGTGACCGCTATGTGCTTGAAACGCTGCGCGAAACAGGCGGTGTTATCGGCGGTGAGACGTCCGGGCATATGATCGTGCTTGACCAGACGACAACCGGCGATGGCCTGGTCTGTGCCTTGCAGATATTGGCTGTTATGAAGGAAACCGGCAGGACCTTGTCGGAGCTGGCGGCTGGCATGTCGAAATACCCGCAAGTCATGCTGAACGTGCGTACCGGGAAACAGTTCGACCCGGCCGCATCTGCCGTTATTCAGGAAGCGGTCGTGGCCGCCGAGAATGAGCTGGCCAAGTCCGGGCGGGTCGTTTTGCGGGCCTCCGGCACGGAGCCAGTGATCCGGGTCATGGTTGAGGGCGAGAATCACGCACAGGTGGTCGCCCTGGCGGAGCGTCTGGCTGCGGTCGTGGCTGTCGCGGCGCGCTGACGCGGGCTATCAATCACGTTGATTTACCGGGTTTGCCCCGGTATCCTGCGCGCCATTTTGGCGTTCGGTACTTGTGTCTATGCGCGACATCCTGGTAGCCGGGAATTGGAAGATGAACGGCGACACGGCCCGAAATTCCGAGCTGTTGGCCGGCATTCTGGCCGGCGCGCCGACCTCGGACCGGGTCAAATTGCTGGTTTGCCCGCCATTTCCTTACCTTGCGGACGTTGCCAGGCAGATCGCCGGCAGCCCGTTACAGCTCGGTGCGCAAACGGTCTCGGAACACCCGGCCGGGGCGTTCACAGGCGAGGTATCCGTGGCCATGCTGCGGGATATCGGCTGTTCGCATGTGCTGGTCGGCCATTCCGAACGGCGGAGCCTGTACGGCGAGTCCAGTTCTGATGTTGCGGCCAAGTTCGCAGCGGCGATAGACGGCGGTTTGCGCCCGGTACTCTGTGTCGGTGAAACGCTGGCGGAGCGCAATGCCGGCCAGACCGAGCAGGTGGTTGATCAGCAGCTGAATGCGGTGCTGGAGCGTGTGGGCATCGCCGCATTTGCCCGCGCCATTGTGGCCTATGAACCCGTTTGGGCGATTGGCACTGGCCTGACCGCGACGCCGCAGCAGGCGCAGGACGTGCACCGGCATATTCGTTCAGTGCTGGCAGCACACGATGCGGATATTGCCGAGGCAATACTTATCCTGTACGGCGGCAGTGTGAAAGGCGACAATGCCGCAGGTCTGTTCTCGATGCCGGACATCGATGGCGGCCTGATCGGCGGCGCCTCGTTAAAGGCGGGTGATTTTCTGGCAATTGCCGACGCGGCAGCCAGTCTTTGAGGTTTTAATGGACACAATTCAAAAAGCAGTGCTGATTGCACATACCCTGATTGCTCTCGGAATTATCCTGCTGGTCCTGATGCAGCGCGGCAAAGGTGCCGATGCCGGTGCCGGGTTTGGCGCCGGCGCATCAGGTACCGTGTTCGGTGCGCGTGGCTCCGGCAGTTTCTTTTCCCGGGCGACGGCAATCCTGGCGACAGCATTTTTTGTCAGCAGCCTCACGCTGGCTTACCTGAGCAGCCAGCGTGCGACCGGTCCGGAAGAGCGCCTGATCGAAAATGTGCTGCCGCCGGCCGACCCCGTGGAATCGGTGCCTGATTTTGCCGATGATGAAATGCCGGCACTTGAGCCAGAAGAGGGTGTCAACGAGGCGGGCGAATTGCCGGAACTGGAAGGCGAATAAGGAACTGTTGGCCGGACCAAAAAATTTGCTCTGGTGGTGGAATTGGTAGACACGCTGTCTTGAGGGGGCAGTGGCGCAAGCCGTGCGAGTTCGAGTCTCGCCCAGAGCACCAATATCTTTTACAATGTCGCGCTGATTTGCAGGGCAATTTCAATCGCGAGACCGGCCCCTAGCGGACTCGACGACAGGCAGAAATGTTACAGAATTACTTTCCGATCCTGGTTTTCCTTGGCGTTGCCTCCGGCATCGGCATTCTGCTGCTGGCGCTGGGCTTTCTCATTGGCCGTGGCGGCAAGGATGACGAGAAGCTGTCGCCGTATGAGTGTGGTTTTGAACCCTTTGATGATTCGCGTACCAAATTTGATGTGCGTTATTACCTGGTCGCGATCCTGTTTATCATTTTTGATCTTGAGATTGCGTTCCTGTTCCCCTGGGCCGTGTCACTGGATGCCGTCGGCCGTTTCGGTATCGTCGCAATGGCCTTGTTTCTCGCGATTCTCGTCGTTGGATTCATCTATGAGTGGAAGAAAGGGGCGCTTGAATGGGATTAGTCACTGGCGCTGAGGCGGCCATTGCAGACCCTGCTGCAGCCGATGCGGGTGCGAGTCTGCAGGAAAAGGGCTTCGTCGTAACAAGCGTTGATGCCGTGATGAACTGGGCGCGCACCGGTTCACTCTGGCCCATGACTTTCGGTCTCGCCTGCTGTGCCGTTGAGATGATGCAGGCCGGTGCTTCGCGTTACGACCTGGATCGATTTGGCATTATTTTCCGGCCCAGTCCGCGACAATCCGATTGCATGATTGTTGCCGGCACGCTGACCAACAAGATGGCACCTGCCTTGCGCAAGGTGTACGACCAGATGCCCGAGCCGCGTTGGGTTGTGTCCATGGGGTCATGCGCCAATGGTGGCGGTTACTACCACTACTCTTATTCCGTAGTTCGCGGTTGTGATCGAATCGTACCGGTGGATGTTTACGTGCCTGGCTGTCCGCCAACGGCAGAGGCGCTGATTTACGGGCTGATTCAACTGCAGAACAAAATCCGCCGCACGAGCACAATAGCCAGATAAGAATCGGAAATGACTGACCAGTACGGGACTTTGGATGCTCGGATAAAAGAGCGCTTTGGCGATCAGGTGACTCGCATCGCGTCGAGCTGTGGTGAACTGACGATCGAAGTGGGGAAAGAGGACCTGCTTGCGGTGGCGATGGCGTTGCGCAACGAACCTGAATTCGGATTCGAAATGCTTATGGATGTTTGCGGGGTGGACTATCTCGCCTATGGCGAGTCCGAATGGACCACCTCATCGGCCACTGGTAGCGGTTTCAGCCGCGGTGTACAGCGTCGTCCGGTGATTCTTGATGAAGCGGATGAATTCGACGCGCGTCGTTTCGCGGTCGTCTATCACCTGTTATCGCTGCGCAACAATACGCGTTTGCGCATGCGCGTATTTACCGGCACCGACAATCCGCCGCGAGTTCGTTCGCTGGTTGACATCTGGAATTCGGCGAACTGGTTCGAACGCGAGGCGTTCGACATGTTCGGTATTCTTTTCGAGGGACATCCGGATCTACGCCGGGTGTTGACCGACTATGGTTTTATCGGCCATCCGTTCCGCAAGGATTTTCCCCTGTCCGGCAATGTCGAGGTGAGTTATGACCCGGCAAAGGGACGGGTTGCGTATCAGCCTGTGTCGATAGAGCCGAGGACGCTCGTGCCGCGTGTGATTCGCGATGACAATCGTTATGACGAACAATTGCGGGACACCGGAAATGAGTGAGATTCATAACTACTCGATGAATTTCGGCCCGCAGCATCCTGCGGCACACGGCGTGCTGCGGCTGGTCCTGGAACTCGACGGCGAGACTATTCGCAGGGCGGATCCACACGTCGGATTGTTGCATCGTGGCACCGAGAAACTTGCCGAGTCGAAGCCATTCAACCAAAGCATCGGCTACATGGATCGCCTCGACTACGTATCCATGACCTGCAATGAACACAGTTATGTACTTGCCATCGAAAAACTGCTCGGCATTCAGCCGCCGTTGCGAGCTCAATACATCCGCGTC
>JAOUHU010000147.1 GCA_029884455.1 Gammaproteobacteria bacterium
TATTTGACCCGGTTGCCGTCTACGGCGACGCGCCGAATCCGACCAAGCTCTAGGTCTTGCGCAAGCTGAATGTCGGCGCGCCGGTGTTGTCGATCAGGCCGTGCGAACGCAGCCACGCAACGGCATCATCGGCGTCGCTTGCAAACCACAGGGCGGTGCTGCCGAGCCGGAAGCTGTAGCCCCAGGCATCCATGTCGCGCATCAGTCGCTCGCGGCCGACGCCAGGCAGGAAATCTGCCAGCAATATCTGCAGGTAGCAGACTGCTGCCTCTTCGAGATCGTCGCCGCCAGCGTCGCGGCTGAGTCCCGCGCGCCGCTGCTCGTCCATGCAGATCGTGTGACAGGTCTCGTGCAGCACAGAGTGTATCGGCGTATCCGGACGCACGAAAACCTTGTGCGCGACGATGCCAGCTTCACTATCACCCCAGAAAGATCCGGTAACCGGCTCGCCGCGCGTTTCAATGACCAGTGTCAGGCCCAACCGGGAAAGCAAATCGCGAAGTGCCGCGGCCGGCACGTCCTGCACCTGTAACACCCTGTCGGCCGCCTCGAGCAGGGCTTACAGGGTTCCCAGCTGCTTCAGTACGATACGTACCAGGTCGTCAACAATGGCTGTGCGCAGCAGCTCCTCTTCACGCAGCTTGCCGAGCACCAGCGTTTCATCGTAGGTATAGGCACGCGTCACGGTAAGCAGCTGGCGGCTTAACAGGTTCGTGTCACCACTATCGACGCTGTACTGGATTGTGTAATAGACCTCGAACTCGGTCGGTACATTGCGCGCCGATACCGACAGCACGCGTTGATCCGTATTATCGAGATGAATCGACAGCACGGCGGTCGCGTCGGCCGGCGTATCGGCAAATTGCATGCCGCCCTGCTGCAGGGCATGACGCAACTCACGATAAAACATCGTGTACTGGTCATCGGTCGCAATGTAGGTGCGCTCCATCCCTGGCGGCACCGTGAATGCAGATTGCATTTGAAAACCGCAACCGGACAGCAGCAGTAGCAACGCGCAACAGGAAAACCTAGACAACGATACTCACCAGCTTGTTGGGCACAACGATGGTCTTGCGGATCGCATTGTCACTGACATAGCGCTGCACGTTCGGATCCTGTAATGCGGCCTCGAGAACCGAATCATCCGCGCTATCAGCCGGCATCGAAATCATGCCACGCATCTTGCCATTGACCTGCACCACAATCTTGACGACGTCCGCCTGCAGCAGCGCCTGGTCGGCTTTTGGCCAGGCTTCGTCGATGAGTGCGGATTCATGCCCGAGGACCGACCACAATTCGTGGCAAATATGCGGCACCATCGGTGACAACATGACCACGACCGCCTCCAGCGCCTGCTGCACCACCCAGCGCCCGGTTGTGCTGTCGTCATCGAATCGGTTAACAGCATTCAG
Organism: Gammaproteobacteria bacterium; assembly: GCA_029884455.1. Taxonomy (GTDB): domain Bacteria; phylum Pseudomonadota; class Gammaproteobacteria; order Steroidobacterales; family Woeseiaceae; genus UBA1847. The sequence continues at coordinate 1,413 of JAOUHU010000147.1, forward strand.
CAACTCCATCGACGCTGCCACCGCCGTATTAAAAGTGTAGCGGCGGCCGATATCATCGCTGATCTTGGCAATTGTCTGGTGCGTTTTGCGCAACAAGTCCTGCTGGGCCGGCGTGCGCGCATCGGCCTCCCGGTTTGCCGGCAGACCGCCCTCAGCATGCGCATGCACGGCCGCCCAGAAACGTTTCAGGAAGCGAAAACTGCCCTGCACACCGTCATCCGACCATTCCAGCGCCTGTTCCGGCGGTGCGGCAAACATCATGAAAAGGCGCACCGTATCGGCGCCGAATTTTTCGATCAGTTCCTGCGGATCGACGGTATTGCCCTTGTTTTTGGACATCTTCGCGCCGTCCTTGAGCACCATGCCCTGCGTCAGCAGGTTGGTAAACGGCTCACTCACGTCGCTCAGGCCCTGGTCTCGCATTACGCGCTGAAAGAATCGCGAATACAGCAGGTGCAGGATCGCGTGCTCGATGCCGCCGGTGTACTGGTCGACCGGCGTCCAGTACGCGGCGCGCTCGTCAAGCATGACCTGGTCGTTGTCCGGGCAGGCGTAGCGCGCGAAATACCACGAGGACTCGACAAAGGTATCGAAGGTATCGGTCTCGCGCCGCGCCGGCTTGGCGCATTGCGGGCAGCTTACGTTGATGAATTCAGGCATGTCCTTGAGCGGCGAGCCATGGCCCGTGAAGGCGACATCCTCCGGCAACACCACCGGCAATTGGTCTTCGGGCACCGGCACGGCATCACAATCATCGCAATAGATGATCGGAATCGGCGCACCCCAATAACGCTGCCGCGAGATACCCCAGTCGCGCAGGCGGTAGTTGATCGTGCGTTTGCCGCGCTGCGCCTGCTCGAAATAGTCAGCGATCGCGTTAAACGCCGTATCGAAATCCATGCCGTCGTAGTCGCCGGAATTGACCAGCACGCCGTGCTCCAGGAAGGCCGCCGCC
>JAOUHU010000006.1 GCA_029884455.1 Gammaproteobacteria bacterium
GCGACGAAATCAGGGAGTTGCGTGAGATCGGGCTTGGGATTCGCGGTCGCAAGGCAGACTAACAAGCCTTGCGTGTGGGGCAGGCCTTGAGTATCGTATCCCGCCCTTGACCGGGGGACACTTTGCAAAGGGCGCCCGGAGCGTCTTGGGGCGATTAGCTCAGGGGTAGAGCGCCACGTTGACATCGTGGAGGTCGGTGGTTCGAAACCACCATCGCCCACCAGTTCCAGTGCCAGATCATTGTCGTGCAGTGGCAACGAGAGTCCTGATTTTTTTGGGAAAACAGGCGCTTTGGCAGTTGTTTCTTGGTAATCGGCTATATAGAATCGCGTTCCCGCACCTACCGCGGCGTCAGCGTGCGCCCGAAACTGGTGTGGACTTGGTTTTTTAGCGGAGGATCCGGGGATCGCAAGCACAAAGCGCGTAAGGCGTAACGAGGAAATTGAAGCCACGGAAGTCCGTGTCATTGATGCGGATGGCGAGCAAGCGGGGGTAATGTCACTCCGCCAAGCAATAGAAATAGCCAGCAGTGCTGGCCTCGACCTGGTCGAGGTGTCTCCGAACGCCGAGCCACCGGTTTGCAGGGTGATGGACTTTGGCAAGTATCTGTTCGAGCAGAACAAGAAAGCCCAGACCTCAAAGCGCAAGCAAAAGCAGGTTCATATTAAGGAAATCAAGTTCCGCCCAGGGACGGAATCGGGTGATTACAAGATCAAGTTGCGCAAACTCATTGAGTTTCTCGAGTACGGCGACAAGACAAAGATCACATTGAGATTCAGAGGCAGGGAAATGGCGCACCAGGAACTGGGTGCAAAATTGCTTGCCAGGGTTCGCGAGGACCTCGAAGAGTACGGTGTAGTTGAACAGATGCCGCAGTTAGATGGTCGGCAGATGGTTATGGTGATGGCACCGAAGAAGCACTAAGCAAGATCCCGCCTGCATCGGCCGGAATCGTCCGGTACGTAGCAAGGCCTATCAAAGTGGAGCAAAAGATGTCGAAGATGAAAACCAACCGGGGCGCGGCGAAGCGCTTCCGGCGAACGGCCAAGGGCGGCTATAAGCGAGCCCAGTCGCACCTCAATCACATTCTTACCAAGAAAAAGTCGAAGCGTAAGCGTCAGTTGGGTTTAACCCAACAGGTTGCTGAATGCGACGTCAAGAGCGTGCGCCGCATGCTCCCCTATAGCTAAGAGGAGATTGAGAGATGGCAAGAGTTAAAAGTGGCGTTACAGCCCAGGCACGCCATAAAAAGGTCCTCGATAAGGCGAAGGGCTATTACGGTGCGCGCAGCAAATTGTTCAAGACTGCCAAGCAGGCGGTTATCAAAGCAGGCCAATACGCCTACCGTGACCGGCGCCAGCGCAAACGCCAGTTTCGTGCGCTCTGGATTGCACGCATCAATGCGGCCGCACGTCTGCACGGTCTGTCGTACAGTCGGCTGATTAACGGATTGAATCTGGCCAACATCGACATTGACCGCAAGGTGTTGGCAGATATCGCCGTGCACGATCCGGCAGGCTTCGGTGCAATCGCAGAACAGGCCAAGGCCGGTCTGGCGCAAAGCAACTGAGGACTCTTTGTCGGCCCAGCCGATAAGGACCAGGCATGCAGGAATTGAGCGACTTGATGCAAACGGCAGCGTCGGAAATCGATGCCGCTGTGGATCTGGCTGCCCTTGATGCGGTCAGGGTCGCCTATCTCGGCAAAAAAGGTACATTGACCTTACGCGCAAAAACCGTAAGCCAGCTACCGGTCGCCGAACGTCCGGCAGCCGGCCAGGAAATCAATATCGCCAAGCAGGAGCTGCAGGAGCGGCTTAATTTGCGACGCGAGGTGCTCAACGCTGCGGCACTCGAGGCGGCGCTGGCGGGCGACGCGGTAGACGTAACCCTGCCCGGACGAGGCATGTCGATCGGCGGACGCCATCCTGTGACTCGCGCCATGGCCAGAATCGAGTCGATCTTTCGTGGCGCCGGGTTCGGCGTCCGCTCCGGCCCGGAAATTGAAGACGACTTTCACAATTTCACTGCCTTGAATTTCCCCGCCAATCACCCGGCGCGGGCGGAGCACGACACGTTCTTCCTGCCCGGCGGCATGCTGCTTCGAACCCACACATCGCCTGTGCAGATTCGCTCCATGGTCGAGGAGGGCGTGCCAATCCGGATCATCGCGCCGGGGCGCGTATATCGTTGCGACTCCGACCAAACACACACGCCGATGTTTCACCAGGTCGAAGGGCTGGTGGTCGATCGTGGTGTCAGCCTCGCAAACCTGAAGGCGGTCCTGCACCAGTTCGTCGAAAGTTTTTTCGAGCGTGAAGCCAGATTGCGTTTTCGCCCCTCGTATTTCCCGTTCACTGAACCCTCTGCGGAGGTCGATGTACTGTGGGAAAAGGGCAAGTGGCTGGAAATTCTCGGCTGCGGCATGGTCCATCCCAATGTTCTGGAATCGGCGGGCATTGATGCCGAAGAGTTTACCGGCTACGCCTTTGGTATGGGCGTCGAAAGACTCGCGATGTTGCGCTACGGCGTGACAGATTTGCGCACCTTTTTCGAGAACGATATGCGATTCTTGCAGCAGTTCAGGTAGCAGCATGAAAATTGCTGAATCCTGGATCCGCGAATGGGTAAGTCCCGCATTTGACAGCGAAGCAATGGCGCATCGCTTGACCATGGCGGGTCACGAAGTTGATGGTCTTGATGGCGAGGGGGAGGCCTTGCGTGGCGTCGTCATTGCCGAGGTTCTGCAGGCGAAAAAGCATCCGGATGCCGATCGCTTGCGCGTGTGCCTGGTGTCGGATGGCGGCGGTGATCCTATTGAAGTCGTATGCGGGGCGCCAAATGTGGTCGCCGGCATGCGTAGCCCACTCGCTAAACCCGGGGTCACATTGCCAAATGGCGTCACGCTGCGAAAATCGAAGATTCGAGGTGTGGTCTCGAGCGGTATGCTTTGCTCGGCCGTAGAACTCGGTCTGGGCGTTGAGTCGGACGGCATTATCGCGTTGCCGGCTGATGCGCCGGTCGGTCAATCACTGGCCGAGTTTCTGCAGTTACCGGATGTGGTTCTGGACCTGAACCTGACGCCGAATCGCGGTGATTGTTTCAGTGTGCTGGGTATTGCTCGAGACATCGCCGCACTGACTGGCCTCGAGCTTGAGGGGCCTCTGTTGACGACGGTCCCGGCGAGCATTACAGACACGCACCCGGTGACGATCAGCATGCCTGAAGGGTGTCCAAGTTTCGCCGGGCGCGTGATTCGCGGAATCAACAACACGGCGAAATCTCCGATCTGGCTGACGGAGCGCCTGCGGCGATCTGGTCTGCGGGCGATCAGCCCGGTGGTCGACGTTACCAATTACGTAATGCTTGAACTGGGCCAGCCATTGCACGCCTACGATCTGAATAAAGTCCGGGGGGCGATCCAACCGAGGCTGGCGCTGGCTGGTGAAACGCTGACCTTGCTCGATGGCAAGGAAGTGGCGGCGACCACGGACACTATCGTGATCAGCGACGACAGCGGTGCCATAGGGCTAGCCGGCATCATGGGCGGCCTGAGTACGGCTGTGACAGCAGAAACAACGGACGTCTTTTTCGAGGCGGCATACTGGCCGCAAGAGTTTGTGGCGGGTCGGGCGCGTGCCTACGGCCTGCACACGGACGCGTCGCAGCGTTTTGAACGCGGCGTTGATCCGCAGGGGCAGGCACGTGCGGTCGAACGGGCGACCGAACTGCTGTTGCAGATCTGTGGTGGGCAGGCGGGTCCGCTGGAACTCGTGCAGAATGATCAACACTTGCCCAAAGCGAAGCCGATTTCCTTGCGTCGGGACCGATTGCGAAAATTGCTCGGCATATCGATCGCCGATGCGACCGTGGTTGACATCTTGCGGCGGCTCGGCATGCAGGTCGATACGCACGACCTGGGATGGCAGGTACTGGCTCCTGCCTTTCGATTTGACATAGCTATAGAAGCTGATCTGATCGAAGAAGTCGCTCGCATCTATGGCTATGACAAGATTCCAGCGACCACAGCGATTGTGGAAGCGCCGGTTGCTGTAGTTCCTGAGAGCACGATCGCCATCGACCTTGTCGCCGCGACCCTGGTTGCGCGTGACTACCAGGAAGTCGTTTCCTACAGTTTTATCGATGCTGCATCGAACAATGCGATAAGCGGTATGCCCTCGGAATTGAGCCTGATTAATCCGATCTCATCCGATATGGCCGTGATGCGCGCTTCGCTTTTGCCAGGCTTGCTGTATGCAACGGCTGCGAATATGTCGCGGCAACAAGACAGGATTCGAATTTTTGAGATCGGAAAGTCTTTTCACGGCACGCCGGATGCGCATTCAGAAGTTCTCCGCGTCGCTGGTGCATGCTGTGGTTCCGCATGTCCGGAACAGTGGGGGCAGGCATCGGAAGCGATTGATTTTTTTGACTTAAAAGCTGACGTCGAGGCGATCTTGCGGTTGACAGGCGCGGCTTGCGACGTCGCATTTGCGGCGACGGAAAACTCGGCGCTACAGCCCGGCCAGTCCGCGAATATCGTTCGTGATGGAAACGTGATTGGCGTCATCGGAAAATTGCATCCGCGGCATGCAAAAATGTTTGCACTGAAAAAATCGGTTTATGTGTTTGAACTCGACGCTACAAAATCTCTCGAATCACGACCGCCGGTGGCCAGTGTCATTTCAAAATATCCATCTATTCGGCGCGATATTGCCGTGCTGGTGGCCGATAACGTTACGGCCGCAGAAATCGTCACGGCGGTGGCGTCGGCGGCTCCAGAATTGATTTGCGACGTCAGGATTTTCGACATATATAAGGGCCCCGGCATAGAAGCTGGGCTAAAAAGCGTAGCTTTAGGCTTGATTTTGCAGGAAACATCACGCACGCTTACCGACGAAGATGCGGACTCTGCGATGTCCGCGGCGGTGCGTAAATTGCAACAAGAATTCGGCGCCGAGTTAAGAGACTAAAGTCAATGGCACTAACAAAAGCTGACATGGCAGAATCGCTGTTCAACGAACTTGGTTTGAACAAGCGTGAAGCCCGCGAATTGGTAGATTTGTACTTTGAAGAGCTGCGCGCGTCACTGGCAGTTGGGGAGCAGGTCAAACTTTCCGGATTCGGGAATTTCGACCTTCGGGATAAAAAAGAACGTCCTGGCCGCAATCCGAAAACGGGAGAAGAAATCCCGATCACCGCTCGTCGGGTGGTGACTTTTCGGCCCGGACAAAAACTAAAGGCCCGAGTAGAAGCATATGCTGGAACCGGGGAATAACGACGAACTACCTGCAATTCCTGGAAAGCGTTACTTCACGATTGGTGAGGTGAGCGATTTGTGCGCTGTGAAGCCGCACGTCCTGAGGTACTGGGAACAGGAATTTCCACAGCTGAAGCCAGTGAAAAGGCGCGGCAATCGGCGCTATTACCAGCGGCAGGATGTACTGATTATTCGCCAGATTCGAAGCCTGCTGTATGACGAAGGCTTTACCATTGGCGGCGCAAGGCAGCGCCTGATGGGTGATACCGCGAAAACTGATGTGAGTCAAAGCCAGCAGATAATCAAACAGTTGCGTTCAGAACTTGAACAAGTTCTTAAGATCCTGCGTCGCTGATTTTTGTATTTTCGGTCGGGGCGTAGCGCAGCCTGGTAGCGCACCACAATGGGGTTGTGGGGGTCGGGAGTTCGAATCTCCCCGCCCCGACCAAACTGATCCGCCGAAACGTCGACCAGCCCGAGGTTAGCTGGCAATTGTGCTCGGTGCGAGTTTTCGGTCCTCAATTCCGAGCAGGATAGGCTGGGCTGTTTCCCGGTAGATATTGACCTTGGCGTTGTAGGCGATTCTGGACAGCCCGTGCTTGTCCTTGATCAGCAGGCGGCGGATGCTGAATTGACCGCCTCCCATATTCTCGCCGGTCAGATAGCACTTGATGGCCGTCACCCGTTCGCCTGAAAACTCCATGCCACTGAGTTTCGCGAGATTGCCCTGCGCACGCTCGAGAAAAGTCACAGCATCGATATGCGCCTGGGTTTGCGAATGGTCCGTGACCTCGTTGCCTTGTAAATCGGCAAGAAACTCACCGACGAGGATCTGGCCCGGAAGCGCCGCCTCGATCATGCGTGCGAGTTCAATCGTGACATCGCCAACGATAAAATCATGCATGGTCGGATTGAGCCCCTCGGCCTGGTGAAACTCGTAGCAACTGCCGACGTGAAAGCAGGCGCGCAGGCGTGGCACCGCCCTGGACGTTGTTTTGCTACGCGCAATTGCGTTGTCAGCGAGCACAATATGCATGAAGTGGTACAGGTTGACGTTCGCCTCAAGGCCGTCGTCTCGATTCCATACATAGAAACCGTCGCCGCTCGATGAGCGAGCGAAATTTATACCTACATCCTGCTCAAGCATTTTTGCGTGCGCCGAATTCAGCGAATATGAAAGACTATTCAACTGTGTCATTTGTTCGAAGGGCGTAAGCAAGCTGAAGCCAACGATATCGAACAACGTTACGGCACGGCTGGCGACATAATTGATGCCATAACGGCGCATCATCCTCTCGATGACTTGCGTTTCGACCGGGTGGCCGGTGAGAGGCTGGCGCAAGGCTACGAACTTGGGTTCGACCTCAAGCAGTCGCGCAACCTTATCAATCTGCTGTCGCGACAGTTGCCGGTCTCCGGAAATTAACTCGGTGATGAAGCGTGCGGATATTTTCGGCGCCTGGCCACCTAACCCAACCGCCGTGAAGTCAGCGATCGCATAGTGTGGAACAACCAGGATTAACAGGCCGTTTTCATGCGGTGCCCAGCTCAGGATATTGTTCTGACCCAAAGACCAATGTTGATGCAGGCTCTTTTCGAGATCGACCAGGTTGCTGCGCTGCCGCAGACCCATGCCTTGCGCGAGGCCGGCAAGCTGGTCCAGGTAAGGCGAAAAATCGGCGATGCGCCGAATGCCAGACTGCGATAGATCGTCAAATTCCATGGAGGGCCCCAAACGCGCATCGAAATTAATCAACTAATGCCGCATGCGCAAGTACTATTAGAAAGTCAGTGTATCTAATTTATATTTCAGGCTTTAACTGATTCACGCAGCCGAGCTATTTTACATAAGTTTCCGAACCGCACAGGGCCCTAAAGCGCATGATTGCAGCCCCGAGTATCGAAGATATCCGCCGCCTGCAGGAAACAATCGGGTCGGCGGTCTACCGCACGCCCTTGCTGCGGTGCACGGGCCTTGAGGATTTGCTGGCCCCCGCCACGGAAATTTTCGGCAAACTCGAGTTTTTGCAGCGCACCGGTACGTTCAAGGCGCGCGGGGCGTTGGCAAGCGTGAGTACGCTTACTGTCGAACAAAAGAAAGCGGGTATAACCGCAGTCAGCGCTGGCAACCATGCAATAGCCACTGCATACGCAGCCCAGACGGCTGGTATCAGTGCCAAAGTGGTCATGGTGCGCTCGGCCAACCCGGCGCGCATTGCAGCATGCCGGCGATTTGGTGCTGAAATTGTCCAGGTCGATACGGTACACGAGGCGTTTTCGCTCGCAGGGCAGATTGAGAGACAGGAGGGCCGCTTCCTGGTGCACCCGTTCGAGGGACCGGCGGTAGCAACCGGTACCGGCATGATCGGTCTTGAAATTCACGAGCAATGTCCAGATTTCGACGCGCTGGTCGTCTCGGTAGGTGGCGGCGGATTGATCGGCGGCGTCGCGAGTGCCGTCAGGCAGTTGCGGCCCGGCTGCGAAATTATCGGGGTGGAGCCGGAGGGCGCAGACTCCATGCGGCGCAGTTTTGCAGCGGGTAGGCCACAGGCGATCGAGTCGGTCAGGACAATTGCAGACAGCCTTGGGGCACCTTATGCGTTGCCGTATTCATTTAAGCTTTGCCGGGACAACGTTGACCAACTGGTCACTGTGAGCGATGAGCAAATTCGCGAGGCTATGGGCATCCTGTATCACGCAGTGAAAATCGCGGTGGAACCGGCCTGTGCGGCGACGACGGCTGCCGTCCTGGGTCCGCTGCGTGAGCGCTTGCGGGGTCGGAAGTGCGTACTCGTCATGTGTGGCAGCAATATTGACTGGCCAACGTTCGCAACACAGGCAATATTGCGGGATGCCTATGCTGCTGGATGAGCTGAAGTCGATTGTTGGCGCCAGCGGCTGGACCATGGATGCACTGGAACTGGCACCGCACTTGTCCGAACGCCGGGGCCGGGTTCGCGGCCGGGCGTTGATCATGTTGTCACCGCGTTCTACTGCAGAAGTGTCGGCAATCGTACGGGCCTGCGCATCGGCAGGCGTCGCGATCGTCACGCAAGGGGGCAACACCGGCCTCTGCGGTGGTGCGATCCCGGATAACAGCGGCAGTCAGGTGCTGCTCTCGATGGCACGACTAAACCGGATCCGGCATGTCGATACTGACGATTTTTCCATGATCGTAGAGGCGGGCTGCATCCTCGCCAATGTACAACAGGCCGCGCGTGAGGCAGGCCTCGTGTTTCCACTCAGTCTCAGCGCCGAGGGTAGTTGCCAGATTGGCGGCAACCTCGCGACCAATGCTGGTGGGGTCAATGTAATTCGTTACGGCACTGCGCGTCAGCAGGTACTTGGCATCGAAGTGGTACTAGCAGACGGCAAGATTTGGGACGGCCTGCGCTCGTTGCGCAAGGATACAGCTGGTTACGATATGAAGCAGGTGTTTATCGGCAGTGAAGGAACTCTGGGAATCATAACTGCAGCGACCTTGCGACTGATGCCGCCAAGCGGGACCACGCACACGGCGCTGATCGCACTGCCATCTGCGGGGGCGGCGGTGCGTCTCATGGGTCGCGTGCGAGGCATGAGCGGCGATCAGGTGCAGGCATTCGAGCTCATTTCGCAATCCGCGATGCAACTGGCGCTGCGCTATAGCGCCAACTGCCGCTCTCCCTTCGGGTCCAGCTATCCATGGGTCGTGCTGATGGAGATTGCGTCGGCTGTGGATTCGGATATTGCTACTAGTCTGGCCGCCGTCGTCGACGAATGCGGGGCACTCGACGCGGTAACTGCCAAGAACACAGACGAAGCGCGCCAGCTGTGGCGGATTCGGCATGCAATACCGGATGCACAAATCGCTGCAGGCGCCAGTCTAAAGCACGACATTTCGTTGCCGATAAGCAGGTTGGATGAATTTCTGCAGCGATCTGAAGCCATGGTTCTGTCGATGCTACCAGGCGCCATGCCGATCGTATTTGGGCACGTCGGTGACGGCAATTTGCACTACAACATTTCGCAAGCGGTGGACGCGGATGCAGCAGAATTTCTGCGCCAGGGGGAAGCGGCCAGCGACGCGATTTACGCCTTGGTGCATGAGCTTGGTGGCAGTTTCAGTGCCGAGCATGGCGTTGGTGTGCTTAAGAAGGCCTTGCTGGAGCAATATCGAAGTACAACCGAGCTTGAACTGATGCGCACTTTGAAACGCGCGCTGGATCCGGAGAACCGGCTTAATCCAGGCAAGGTAATTTGACGACCAGTTCCGGTTGCACCCGGGCCAAACCGCTAAAATATGTCAGGGTAACGGGCCTCTATTTAACATATGAAAGCTGAATCGCAGAAAATTCGTGAATCGTTGGCTGACCAGCTGTCGAGTTTCGAACTACGCCTTGACAGCAAGATCGACGATGTTCGACTGCTCGCGGACATTCAGGACGGCCTGGGTCAGTTACTGGGTGCCAGCGGTGGCAGCGAGGCGGACGTGCGGCGGGTACTGCAGGAACGCTACGACAGCGGCAATTTGCGAAAAGAAACCTTTCAACTCGTCAAGTCTATGCTGGACCGCTACGTGACCGAAAACAGCAAGGCTCCTAGCAAAGTTGACAACCCCGCCAGTCGCATATCGCCGCGACCGGGACCACGCGAAGCTGCCTATGTGCAAACAATAGCCGATGCGGCGCGAGAGCTGCATGCGGAACCGCATCCGCATAGTTCGACGGTCGTACTACCGCCGCAGACCCGCGTCGAGCCAGTTTCTGCTGAAGATCGTGTGCAGATTGGATCCGTTTTGCGCGACCGATTTCTGCTTCAGGAGCGAGTTGCGGGCGGCAGCATGGGCGTGGTTTACAAGGCCCTGGACAGGCGACTTGCGGAGGGGGGCGCAGGCAGCCCATTCGTTGCAGTAAAGGTGTTGTCACCGGAGCTCGCTGAGAGCGGCCAGGCACTCCGGGCGTTACAGCAAGAGGCAGCCAAGGGGCGCTGTCTTTCGCACCCAAATATCGTGCGTTTTCTCGATCTGGATCGTGATGAGGATCTGTACTTCATCGTCATGGAGTGGCTGGACGGGCGCACACTTGCAGACATTCTGGATTCACCGGCGACGTCCAAACTGACCAGCAAACAATCTTTCGACATCGTCGAGCAGTTGGGTAAAGCGCTTACATACGCACACCGCTGCGGGATTGTGCACGCGGATATCAAACCCGGCAACGTGATGATAATGCCAAACGGAGAAGCCAAACTTTTCGATTTTGGCGTGGCGCGAGTGCGGCAAAAACAGATTGAAGAGCGGCCGAGTTTCGACCCGGGCGAATTGGGCCGGCTGACACCCGCCTACTCGAGTATGCAGGTGCTCACTGGCGAAGATCCGACCCCAGCTGACGACGTTTTTTCGCTCGCCTGTTTGTTGTATCGCATGCTTGCCGGGTACCGGGTCTTTGGCCCGCGCAACGCGGCTGAAGCGGCTGCCGAAGGTATGAAGCCGCAGTGCCCGCAGGGCTTAAGTGAGACGCGCTGGCGCGTGCTGAAGAAAGCATTGGCCTATTCGCGCGTCGCGCGATACGAATCTATGACTGACTTCATCACGGCGCTGGAAATCGGCGTCGACGAGCCTATTCCGTTGACCGTTCCAATTCGTGAGGATCTGACCTTTCACGACGACTCACATGGTCCTGGCCGCTTTATCATAGGCATGCTGGTCTTGCTCGGCTTGGTTGCCGGGGCCGGCTACCAGTATGGTTTGCTCGACAATGTGGTTGAACGTATTCGCCCCGTCAATTCAGCCATGGATTCGCTGCCGTCTGTAGAGGAGAATACGGTGGCGCCGCTCGAGGCCGTCGCATCGCCAACAGATTTGCCGGACGCAGAGACTGCAGCTGATGCCGCGGTCGAAACGTTAACAACCGAAACTGAGCCGGTTGTCGACGCTCCAATCGCAGCATTGCCCATTGACGAGTTTCCCGTTGCCGAACTGGAACAACCCCAGTTAGAAAGCGTGCTACAGGCTGCGCCGGTTCTGGTCGACTTTTCTCAGTTACCGCCGGCGACTTTGGAAGTCCGTGTCGATACGAACAATCTGCAAAGCACCGCGTCATCCGTCAGCATGCGCGAAGGACGCGCACCGGTCATCATCGACTTTGTACGCGGTGACACCAGCGGAATGCTGAGTCTTCGCCTGGAGGAAATTGGTTTCAGCGGCAATCGCTCGCCCTGGCTCGCGGGCGAGTATGCGGTGAAAGAGGGCGAGGTCGTCGAGTTTCCTGTAGGCCAGAATCGTGCCCGGGTGACCCTTACGATGCGCAGCGATCCATTACGCGAAGCTGACCAGCAGTCAACACTACGATTGCGCGAATTTGATAATCCAGAGTCCGAACTTGCGACCATCACGGTGTATCTCGAAGACGACGATCAGCGCGCTTTTGAAGCAACTCTACCGGTCAACACGGTGGCATTTGCGGTCAGCCAGATTTCGGTCCAGGAACGTGATCCGGCGGTGCAGGTCGATATTCAGCGATTCAATCCGGACAATTCCAGGCTGGTGATTGCGTACGTGCTGCGGGACATTACCGCGACAGAGGGCGAGGACTACTTTGCCCCGGGTAGTCACACGATTGAGTTCGCACCGAATCAGCGCAGCGCTCGGCTCTTGATTCCGCTCGTTCAGGATTTCGTGTTTGAGGACAATGAAGCCTTCAGCATCGAACTTGCGACCGCAGATTCCGCTGTGGATAGCGATATTTACCGACGCACGGCGGTCATTATTCGGGACGACGATTCCTAAATCGTAGCTTGCGTCGCCAGATGGCATTTCGTCGTTCTGCAAATCGTTGCTAAACTGCTGCAACGGGCAAGCTCTGGGTAGCCCGCGGAAATCCAAGCGAGGCTATATGGAAGAAAAAGAACTTCGGCGCTATTCGCGCGTCGTCGTCGATGGTGACGAGCATGCGCCAAGCCGGGCCATGTTGCGTGCGGTCGGTTTCACCGACGATGATTTCACGCGTCCGCAGATTGGCATAGCCTCCACCTGGAGCATGACGACACCCTGTAACATGCACATTCGGGAACTGGCCGAAGAAGCCGCAACAAGCGCCAACGAGGCCGGTGCCAAGGGAGTGGTTTTTAATACGATCACTGTTTCGGACGGCATATCGATGGGCACGCCCGGCATGCGCTATTCACTGGTATCGCGAGAAATCATCGCAGACTCCATTGAAGCGGTCGTCGCAGCCGAAGGATTTGACGGTTTGGTGGCAATTGGCGGCTGTGACAAGAATATGCCGGCTTGCGTAATGGCGATGGCGCGACTGAACAGACCGGCTGTATTTGTCTATGGCGGCACAATCCGCCCGGGCGCGCAACGCCGCGACATTGTATCTGTCTTCGAGGCCGTGGGCGCCAGGTCCAGCGGCCGGATTTCCGCTGCCGAGCTACTTGAGGTGGAGCAGACAGCGATCCCGGGGCCTGGCGCCTGTGGCGGCATGTACACAGCCAATACCATGGCCTCAGCCATTGAAGCTCTGGGCATGAGCCTCGGCAATAGCTCGGCACAAGAGGCGGTGTCGGAAGCCAAACTTTCCGATTGCCGCCGGGCAAGTGTGGCGGTGATGCAGCTCCTGAAAAAGGGTATCAAGCCGCTCGATATCATGACGCGCAAGGCGTTCGAGAACGCGATTTCGGTCGTGATCGCGCTCGGTGGCTCGACCAATGCGGTTCTGCACCTGATTGCCATGGCCCGTGAAGCCGGGGTGCCGCTGTCGTTGAACGACTTCACTACGATCGGTGCCCGGGTGCCCGTACTGGCAGACCTGAAACCTAGTGGCAAGTACCTGATGTCCGAAATAATTGCGATCGGTGGAATTCAGCCGCTGATGAAACGCATGCTGGACGCGGGATTGTTGCACGGCGACTGTATGACGGTCTCGGGCGCGACGATGGCGGAAAACCTGGCGGCGGTCAAAGATTATCCTGAAGGACAGGATATCGTGCGCGGTTTTGACAGGCCGATCAAAGCGGACAGTCATCTCTCGATCCTTTACGGAAACGTTGCTCCCGACGGCGCGGTGGCGAAGATTACAGGCAAGGAAGGGTTGAAGTTCAGCGGTCCGGCCCGTTGTTTCGATTCCGAGGAAGCGGCGCTGCAGGCAATTCTTGGTAATAAGATCGTCGCCGGTGATGTGGTTTTGATTCGTTTTGAAGGACCGAAAGGCGCGCCAGGCATGCGCGAAATGCTGAGTCCGACCGGTGCCATCATGGGCAAGGGGCTCGGTGCGGACGTTGCTTTGATTACTGATGGGCGTTTTTCCGGTGGCAGCCATGGTTTCGTGGTTGGCCATATTTCACCAGAGGCGGCTGTTGGCGGACCTATCGCGCTGCTCCAGGACGGGGATATTCTGCATATCGATGCGGAACGCAAGCGGATCGACGTCGAGCTGGATGTCGAAACAATGACATCACGGCGCGCCAGCTGGCAGCGACCAGCGTCGTCCGTCCAAGGCGGGGCCCTTGCCAAGTACCGCGCCGCGGTCTCGTCAGCCTCGGATGGCGCCGTTACGATTCCTCCTGCCTGGGATCGCTGACAACATCCATATACAGCAAGTACTTGACGTTTCAGGCAAGGTTCGCTCTACTCTGCCGATGAGATTTTTTGCCACCCACGTAATGTGCCGACATGTCGACTTGGTCGATATGAAAAAACACAGAAAATATATGGCGCGCCAGAGGTGCGTGGGTGCGAGTGACAATAGTACCGACTAATTAATAAAGGACGGACATTGTCATCGAACCCGCGAGGAGAATCCTGGCGGGTTTTTTTTTGTAACCCAGGAAGGAAGTGTGTCTCACGATGATTAGCAGCCTAGACGAGGCAGAGTTCGAGCAGGATATCTGTCTGAGTACGGACAACGAGACCGCCGCGTCTCCCTGGGTGGTTCTGAAATTTGGCGGCACCAGCGTCTCAACGCTTGAGAATTGGCGCACGATTGCGGGGTTGCTGCGCAATCGACTTGACGCCGGCCTAAGGCCTGTTGTCGTACATTCTGCGCTGCGCACCGTGTCAAACCGGCTTGACGCGATCCTGCGATTGGCGGTAGAGGGCGACCCTGCAGAGGAACTGGGTACGATTCGTCAACAGCACGAAGAGTTAGCGGCGGCCCTGGGCGTAGACAGCGCCGCTTTGATCGGTCGGGAATTACTGGAACTTGAGCAACTGATTGCCGGCATCCGGCTGGTTCGCGAGGTCAGTGTACGCGTGCGCGTTCGGGTCATGGCGCTTGGCGAAATCATGGCCACGCGGCTCGGCGCCGAGTACCTGGTCCAGCAGGGCCTGCCGGTGCACTGGGTGGACGCGCGCGAGCACCTGACCAGCAATAACAGGGCGGGTCAACAGCGAGCACAGGACTACCTGAGCGCCACCTGCGATTTCGTGCAGGATGAGGCAATGCGAACAGCGTTTGCCGCCAAAGACGGAATCATCCTGACTCAGGGCTTTATTGCCCGAAACATGCACGGCGAGACTGTGCTCCTGGGGCGCGGTGGATCGGATACCTCCGGCGCGTACTTTGCTGCTCGTCTACGCGCCCGGCGCCTGGAAATATGGACCGATGTGCCCGGCATGTTCACTGCTGACCCGCGCAAGGTGCCGTCGGCGCGCCTGCTGATTGCCTTGCACTATGACGAGGCGCAGGAACTGGCCTCCGCCGGCAGTACGGTGCTTCATCCGCGGTGCCTGTCGCCGCTGCGCCGCTGCAATATCCCCCTGTACATTCGGTGTACAACAGCGCCACAGATTAGCGGTACGGTCGTCTCGTCAATTACCGAGGAAATTGAGCCGCAGGTAAAGGGTATCTGCAGTCGCGACGGGCTGATGCTGATATCCATGGATACAGTCGGGATGTGGCATGAGGTAGGCTTTCTGGCCCGGGCGTTCGCCATTTTCAGTAATCACCACGTCTCGGTCGGCCTGGTCTCGACCTCGGAAACCAACGTAACTGTATCAATTGACACTGAGGGTGGCGTCCTTGCGGACCACGTAATCCACGACCTGGTCAGTGATCTCGAAGCATTATGCCGCGTGCGAGTCATCGCCGATTGTTCGGCTATTAGTCTGGTCGGGCGCAAGATCCGTACTATTTTGCCGCGCCTGGCGCCGGCCCTTGAGGTGTTCGAAGAAGAAAAAATTCACCTGATGTCACAGGCGGCAAACGACTTGAACCTGAGCTTCGTCGTTGACCGGAACCAGGGGCAGCGATTAGTGAGAAAATTGCACTCGTCAATTATTCGCAAGTCGGGCGGCAGCCCGGCTTTCGGCCAGAGCTGGGAGTCGTTGTTCACAAGCACAAAGTTAGCTGCCGAAAGAATCGAGCCCTGGTGGATGCACAAGCGGCAGCAATTGCTGAATCTGGCCGGCCAACAACTGAATGCCTATATCTACGACCGTGACAGCGTTAAGGAAGCGGCCAATGACTTGCTGAACCTCGAAAATGTAAGTCGCATTCTGTATGCAATGAAGGCGAACGATAACGCCGAATTGCTGCAGACACTCGCGGCCGCACAGGTCGACTTCGAATGCGTCTCCCCAGGTGAAGTAGAGTGGCTGCAGGCGGCAGTGCCGAAGCTAAGCGTCAAACGCATCCTGTTCACGCCAAATTTTGCACCGCGCTCTGAGTACGAGTGGGCCTTGCAAAAAGGTCTGCAGGTGACGCTCGATAATCTTTATCCGCTGCAGGCGTGGCCGGAATTGTTTCGCGGGCAGAAGCTGTTTATTCGCCTCGATCCGGGGCAGGGGCGAGGCCATCATGAGCATGTAAAAACGGCCGGCGTGCACTCCAAATTTGGCGTTCCGCTTTTCGAAGTGGATGAACTACTGCGACTCACCAATGCAGTCGGAGCGACGGTCATCGGTATTCATGCACATAGCGGCAGTGGCGTACAGGACCCGGAATCCTGGCGAATTGTCGCTGGCGTTCTCGCGGAGGTCGCAAAGCGGTTTCCTTCGGTGGCTACGATTGATCTTGGTGGCGGTCTCGGTATTCCAGAGAAGCCGGGCGACAAGGACTTCGATTTGGCGCGACTGGACGAGGCACTCGGTGAATTTCGCCAGGCCTACCCGCAGTATGAGTTATGGCTGGAGCCCGGTCGTTACCTGGTTGCTCGCGCCGGCGTGTTGCTGACACGCGTAACCCAGGTCAAGGGCAAGGGTGACATGCGTTACATCGGTGTCGGTACCGGCATGAATTCACTGATACGCCCTGCGCTTTACGGTGCTTACCACGAAATCGTCAATTTGAGTCGAGCGCATGAGGCTGCCACGGAAACGGTCACCGTGGTCGGACCCATCTGCGAAACCGGCGACCGACTTGGCAGTGATCGGCTGTTGCCACCGTCCCGCGAAAATGATGTCATTCTGATCGCTAATACGGGTGCTTACGGTTACGTTATGCGATCAAATTACAATCGCCGCGCCGACGCGGTTGAGATCGTCATTTGAAACAGTGGAGGTCGGTCGGATGAAGCTCTATTGGGCACCGCAAACGCGATCCGCGAGGGCAGTCTGGATGTTGGAAGAGGCTGGCGTCGACTACGACGTCGAGGTCGTGGACATTCGCAACCCGGCGCGCCAGGACAGTGCCGAATTTCGTGCCGCGAGCCCGATGCGCAAGGTGCCCGCGCTGGTAGACGGAAATGTGCAGATGGCGGAGTCCGCGGCTATTTGCCTTTACGTTGCGGATCGGTATTGCAGCGGTAAGCTGGCGCCCGCTCTTGACGATCCACAGCGAGGCGAGTTCTTGTACTGGCTCATGTACACGCCCGCAGTAATTGAACCTACGATGTCGGAAAAGATAAACAAGATCCAGCCAAATCGCGGCCGCAATGGCTGGGGTGACTTCAATTCGATGATCGCGACTTTGGCGGATGGTTTGGGGCAGGGGCCGTGGATTCTGGGCGAGCAGTTTACGGCCGCCGACGTCATGCTCGGTTCCAGCGTACATTTTCTGCAGTTATTCAACATGCTTGGCGACGCGCCGGTGTTGCTCGAGTACGTTGAACGCTGCCGGCAACGGCCGGCGTTCAAAGCCATGCAGGCGAGGGAAAGCTGATAAATGAAAATATTCTGCACCGCCGCAACCGCATTGTTGCTGGTTGCCTGTGCCGAGCAGCCGCCGGTGCGCAGCCCGCTTACCCTGAACAGCAGCATGCCGCGCTCACAGGGGCTGCAAAGCTATGCGGTGGTGCACTATTCGCTGCGCAACGACATTCAGATCGAGCAAAAATCGATTTCGGGATCCTCGGAAATTACTTTTCGTGCGACGCGCGCAATGACGACACTGGAACTCGACTTCGATGGCTTATTCAACATTGACAGGGTAAGTGACGAGGCTGGCCCACTGGCGTATACGCGTGATGAAGCGAAGCTCTATGTACAGCTGCGCGGCGAGGTCGCAGCGGGCGATACGCATTCGGTGCTGGTTGCGTATCACGGCAAACCGCATGAGGCAGTGCGACCGCCCTGGAGCGGCGGCTTCCAGTGGTCCGAGACGCCGTCGGGAAAACCCTGGGTTGCAACCGCGATCCAGGGAGAAGGCTGTGACCTCTGGTGGCCATGCATGGATCATCCGCTGGGTGAGCCAGAGGGCATGGATCTCTATTTCACCGTGGATGCCGGTCTGACTGCGGTCTCCAACGGTGTGCTGGTCGGCGTCGAGACACGCGAAGACGGTCGACAGACATTTCACTGGCGCACCAGCGTCGCAACCAATACCTACGGGGTGGCATTAAATGTCGCACCCTACACACTTTTGGAAACCACCTACAGCTCATCCAATGGTACGCAGATTCCGGTTAAATTCTGGGCGATCGAGGATCACGCGATACAGGCGCGACAGCTGCTCGAGTTGGAATTCGCTCCAACCATAGAGTTTTTTGAGCGCCGACTTGGGCCTTATCCCTGGGGACAGGAAAAGCTCGGCGTTGCAGAAACGCCGCATCTTGGCATGGAACACCAGACAGTTAATGCGTACGGCAATGAATTTCGCCGCGGCGAGTATGGGTTTGACTGGCTGTTTCACCATGAACTTGCGCACGAGTGGTTTGGCAATGTGATGACCCATGCGACTGTTTCGGACATGTGGCTGCACGAAGGGGCAGGTGCCTACATGCAGCCGGTGTACGCGCAGGAAGTCATTGGCGATGCCGCGTTCCATGCCTCGATGTACTCAAGCTACCTGAAGATCCGCGCCTGCAATGCGATTGCGCCGCGACAGGAGTTTTCTGCTGACGAACTCTATTTTGATGATCCAGAAGGCCAGGGTCCGGCTGGTGATATTTATGCCAAGGGTGCGTGGTTGCTGCATTCGCTGCGTTACCTGATCGGCGATGATGCTTTTTGGCGCAGCATCCGAATCCTGATCTATGACACACCGGATCCGGCCAGCCTTCCGGCGCCGATACCGGCGCGCCTGCGATCAACTGACGATTTCATGCGCATCGCGGGCAATGTTGCTGGTACGGATCTCAGCTGGTTCTTTGAAGTTTATGCGCGTCGTGGGCCATTGCCGGAACTTTCGATTACTGATACCGACACGGGCGTACTACTGGAGTGGGGTAATGTCGACGGCCTCAGTTTTCCGATGCCTATACCAGTGCGCGTAGCAGGTCAGTTGCAGCGGGTTGAATTCATGCACAACCAGGCCAGCTTGCCGGGGGCTAAGAGCCGCGATCTGCTGGTTGATCCGTACATGCAAGTCCTGCGCAAGCTTTCAATAGTGCCGACCTGCGAGCAACGCCGCGCCGAGGAATCAGCCGCGGCAGCGGCTGAAGACTAGCCGCTCTTTGACGTTTCAAGACTTGTGACGAGCCTCGAGAATATCAACTACAGTGGCAAGCCGAATTTGCTGATTCGCCAGTAGTACCAGAAGGTGATAAATCAGGTCAGCCGCCTCATTAACAATTTCATCACGATCACCGGCCTGAGACGCAAGCGCTACTTCGACCGCTTCCTCGCCGACTTTTTGTGCTATGCGCCGCGGGCCGGCGGCAAAAAGTTGCGCCGTGTAACTTGCCTCAGGCGCTGCCTGGCACCGCGATCTGATGATGTCTTCAAGTGTCCCCAGAAACTCAAGTCCCGTACTGCTCATCTGTTCGTCCTCATGGTCTCTCACAACCTGATCGCCAGGTCTTTCCCGGCGAGGAATCGTTTCAGGTCAGCGATGTGAATGTCAGCGTTGTGAAAAACACTGGCGGCCAGTGCACCGTCAACATTGGCTTGCTGAAATACATCGGCGAAATGCTGATGCGCTCCGGCGCCGCCTGATGCAATTAGTGGCACGCTACAGTGTCGCCGCGCCAGCACAAGCTGCGGGCAGTCATAACCCTGTCGTACACCATCCTGATTCATACAATTCAGGACGATCTCGCCCGCACCGCGTTGCTGCGCCTCAAGGATCCAGTCGAGCATGGAACGCTCAGTAGCCGAGGTCTTGCCGGGATCGCCAGTATTCCGGTACACCCTGTAGCCACCGGCAGACTCAAAGCTGTCGACACCGAGCACCACACACTGAGAACCAAAGCGGCGTGCAAGATCGCTGATCAGGCCGGGATTCTCAAGTGCCGGGGAATTGATGGAAATCTTGTCGGCGCCTTTGTTCAGTACCTCCTCGGCAGCAGCAAGTGTGCGAATGCCGCCTGCAACGCAAAACGGGATATCGATGACGGCGGCAACCTTGCTGATCCAGCGTCGGTCAACTGTACGACCCTCAGGACTCGCCGTAATGTCGTAGAACACCAATTCGTCCGCACCCTCGGTGCAATATCGTTCTGCCAGCTCGACGATATCGCCGACTACGCGATGGTCACGAAAGCGCACGCCTTTGACGACCACGTCGTCGCGCACGTCGAGGCACGGAATTATGCGTTTTGTTGGAATGCGGCTATCTCCTCGGCGCTGATTCTGCCGTCCAGCAAGGCACGGCCGCTGATAGCGGCAGGCACGCGCAGGCGGCGCAGTTGTTCCAGGTCCTCGATGTGCCGAACGCCGCCAGACGCCTGCACCAACAATTGTGGATAACGCGTCATCAGGTCCTGATACAGGTCGAAATTTGGCCCGGTCATAGCACCATCGCGGCCCACGTCGGTGCACAGCACGTGCTTCAGGCCTGCGTCCAAGAAATCGTCAATGCATTCAAACAGGGTGGTGTCGCTGTCCCGGGTCCAACCGTGCGTCGTAACCAAAGGCTCGTTCTGCCTGCCAAAACGAATATCCAGCGCAAGCACAATCCGGTCGCGCCCGTACTGGTTCAGCCATGCCTTAACCGCGTCCGGCTCTGTCATCGCGAGGCTGCCGATGACACAGCGCTGCACGCCGATATCGAACCAGCCCGCCAGCGTGGCCTCGTCACGGATGCCGCCGCCAAGCTGCAGCTCCAGTAGGGATTCGGCGGCTATCGCCGCAACAATGTCCCGATTCCGCTGTTCACCGCTGCGGGCGCCATCCAGGTCAACCAGATGCAGAGTCGTGACAGCCAGGCTGGCAAACTGGCGCGCAATCTCGGTTGGGTGAC
Organism: Gammaproteobacteria bacterium; assembly: GCA_029884455.1. GTDB lineage: Bacteria > Pseudomonadota > Gammaproteobacteria > Steroidobacterales > Woeseiaceae > UBA1847. Next base: position 20,802 of record JAOUHU010000006.1, read on the forward strand.
TGCTGTATTCGGTGGTTTGCGCAAAGTCGCCGCGCAGCAAACGCACGCATTTTCCGTCCTGAAGATCGATCGCGGGAATGATATTCATGGTCGCCAGCACAGGAAGTTTTTCAGCAATCGCGAGCCTGCCGCAGATGAGCGCTCAGGGTGGAATTGCGCAGCCAGGAAATTCCCCTGTCGAACAATAGCGGCAAATCGATGCTCGTGTTCGGCACTGGCAAGCGTTATCTGGGAAACGGGCAGGGCATAACTATGCACGAAATAGAAATAGTTACCGCTGTTGAGGCCGTCGAGTACCGAATCCTCTGCTGTTTTGAGAATAGGACACCAACCCATATTCGGCACCGGGAACTGCGGGCTTGCTGGCAGTCGCGCAGCAGTGCCGGGGATAATGCCAAGACAATCAACGTCCTCCTCGTCCGAAGCTTCGGCCAGCAGCTGCATGCCGAGGCAGATACCCAGAACGGGCTGCTTGAGATTGCGGATAACGTCAAGCAGCCTGTGGTCGCGTAACTTGCTCATGGCATTTCGTGCAGCGCCCACACCCGGAAGTATGACGCGCGACGCGGCGCGGATTTCAGTTGCATCCGTAGTCAAGACACTGCTCTGACCGAGGCGCTGTAGCGCGAATTGCAGAGACGCTATGTTCGCGCCACCGCTGTCGATGATTGCCACCGCAATTGCAGGCATGTCAGTTTAGTGCACCCTTGGTGCTCGGCAGTGTTGTTCCATCCCGGCGCATGGACTGCCGAAGTACCCGCCCGACCGCCTTAAAGCAGGCCTCAACCATGTGATGCGTATTCATGCCATGTACGCGAATGTGCAGCGCTGCACCCAGAGAGTCGGCCAGCGATCGGAAGAAGTGTTGCACCATTTCGGTAGACATTTCGCCGACACGATCAGCCGGAAATTTACCCTCGAACAGCAGGTAAGAGCGACCGGACAGATCTATGGAAACCTGCGCTTCACTTTCGTCCATCGGCACAACAAATCCGTAGCGATCTATGCCAAGTTTGTTGCCGAGCGCATCACGGAGCGCAGTACCCAGGCAAATAGCCGTGTCCTCAACGGTATGATGATCATCGATCTCAGTGTCGCCATCACACTGCAGCGTCAGACTGAAGCCGCCATGCCTGGCGATCTGCTCCAGCATATGATCATAAAACCCGATCCCGGTCGCGACGCTGACAGGAGCCTCCTTATCCAGGTTCACGGCGACCTGAATATTGGTCTCGCTGGTTCTTCTTTTTACCTCGGCGCTTCTTTCGCTGTAGCAGAGCGACGTTACAATTGTGCGCCAGCTCGTATCTGCATCGCCTGGGTCGATAAGGAACCCCCGAACACCGATCCGCTTTGCAAGTTGCAGGTCGCTGTCGCGGTCGCCGATCACGGCCGAGGCACGCAGATCTACGTTGTGCGCAGCAAGAAAACCTGTCAGCAGGCCAGCCCGGGGTTTGCGACATTCGCAGCCCTCATCCGCTGTATGCGGACATATGAAAATCTCGTCAAACATGACGCCCTGGGAAGCGAACAGCGCCAGGATGTGATCCTGGCAAAGCTGAAACTGCGCCGTTGGAAAAGCCGCAGTGCCCAAACCATCCTGATTGCTGACCATGACGAAGCGGTAGCCGTGGGCTGCCAATTCCAGCAATGCCGGGATAACGCCGCCGACCAGCTGAACTTTTTCGAGGCTGTCAACCTGGTTGTCCGCTGGCTCCACGACCAGGGTCCCATCCCGATCGATAAAAAGAATTCTTTCTTTCATGCCTGCGTGTCCGCCAACTCGGTGAAGGCCGCCAGCAGGCGGCGATTTTCCTCCGCGCTGCCAACTGTAATGCGTACACAATCAGCCAGATCGCCGCCGAAATAGCGCAGCAGCAGTTGGTGCCGCGTACAGTGCGCGAGCAATGCCGCGGCATCCCGCACCTGAACCAGGAAAAAATTGGCGGCGCTGCTCCAGGTTTTTTGTACGAAAGGAAAACTTGCCATCGCTGCAATCAGGCGATCGCGCTCATGAATAATGTCACGTGCGAATTGCTCGGTTTCCCCGAGGTTTTCAGCCTGCAACGTGTTCTCAATGATCTCGACGATTGGCGTAGCCATCGCATAAGGCGCCTGGACTGCCGAAACCAGTTCAATGAAAGGCGCTGTTGCGATCAAGCTCCCGCAGCGGGCACCTGCACAGGCCAGCGCCTTCGACAAGGTGCGCAGTACAACAAGATTGTCGTGGCCCGCCAATAGCTCAATCGCCGATGGCCGGTTCGCGAATTCGATGTAGGCCTCATCGACAATGATGGCCGATTGATTGGCTCTCGCTTCAAGCAGGCGAATCAGGTCGCCGTGTGACCAGAGATTACCGGTGGGATTGTTCGGCGAGCAGACGAAAATCGCGCGAGTCGTTGCGTCGCATTTGTCTATCATGGCGTCCACGTCAATTGCGAAATTGTTGCTGCGGGACGTTGTGTACTCAATCAGCCGTGCTCCCTGAATGTTGGCGTAATGCCTGTACATGCTGAAGGTCGGCTCAGGCACCAGGACACTATCCTCGCCCGCTCGGCAACAGACGCGCATCAGCAAATCGATGCCTTCACTGGTACCGCGGGTTACTAGCAATTCATCGGCTGCGCAAGAATATCGATCTGCAAGCATGCCGGCCAGGCGCGTGGGGCGGACCTCCGGGTAGCGATTCAGGGTGCGCCGAAAATTGTCACCCTGTCGTGGCCATGGCATTTCGTTTGCATTCAGACGCACCATGCCTTCAACTTGGGCGGCCGCCGCATAGGGTTTCAACGCGCGCAGTTCCGGCCGCACGATGTTTACCAGGCTCATCGATTTGCCCCTTGCCTGACGCGCACCGCGGCTGCATGCGCGTCCAGACCCTCGAGTTCCGCCAGTGTCACGATCGTTTCGCTGAGTGCAGCGAGCCCGTTGGCCGTAAGTTCCTGAATAGTGGTATGGCGCAGGAAATGTTCCACACCCAGACCGCCGTAGGCGCGTGCAAAACCATAAGTCGGCAATACGTGATTAGCGCCACTGCAATAGTCGCCCGCGGATTCCGGTGACCACGCACCGACAAATATCGATCCAGCATTGCGAATCCTGGGCACGAAACTTCGGGCCGCCTCGATCTGCAGAATCAGGTGTTCGGGCGCGTAGGAATTGCTTATCTCTATTGCGGTGTCGATATCGGCCGCCACAATGCAATGCGAATTTCGCAGCGCCGCTCGAATCGTCTCAGCTCGCGACAATACAGCAACCTGCGACACCAGTTCCGTGTCAACCCGGGTGGCAAGATCGACACTGGTCGTTACCAGCATGGCCTGCGAATCGACGCCGTGCTCTGCCTGCGCCAGCAGGTCGGCAGCGACGAAAGCCGGCGATGCGGTGGCATCGGCAATTACCAGTACCTCGGAGGGCCCGGCGGGCATATCGATTGCGGCGCCGTTCAGGTCGGTGCTGACAAGAGTTTTTGCGAGAGTGACCCAGGCGTTGCCTGGGCCAAATATTTTGTTCACTTTGGGCACTGTTGCGGTGCCGTATGCCATGGCCGCAATTGCCTGTGCACCGCCAATCTTGAAAATATCGCGAATGCCGGCGCGCGATGCCGCAACCAGTACAGCCGGATCGGCGCGCCCATCAACTCGGGGCGGTGTACAGAGAATACGGACCGGGCAGCCCGCGATCGCGGCCGGCACCGCCAGCATGATCGCGGCGGACGGCAGTGGTGCCGTACCGGCAGGCACGTACAGCCCGACTGCGTCGATGGCCTGGCTGATGCGCTCGCAATGTACGCCCGGCATCGTCTCTACTGCGATTGGCGTCGGCAACTGGGCGGCGTGGAAACTACGCACGTTGCGAATTGCGATATCAATCGCAGCGATTGAATCTGAGGGCAGATCTGCTTCGGCCTGTGCAAGTTCGGCGTCATCGACGCGGCTGCTAGCCAGCTCCACTTTGTCAAATCGCCTGGTTAGTTGCGCAATAGCACCGTCGCCACCATCGCGAACCTGTTGCAATGTGTCGCGCACCGTCGCCAGCATGCCTGCGTTGTCCGCACATGCGGGTCGTTGCAGCAAGGCCTGCCGCGCTCGAGCGTCCAGTTCTGACCAGCTTGTGCGCTTCAGCAGCATCATCAGGCCAGCATCTTTTCAACCGGTAGCACCAACAAAGAACTGGCGCCGGCTGCCTTCAGGTTTTCCAGGGTTTCCCAGAAAACATTCTCACGGCAGACCGCGTGCACAGCGACCCGGTCCGTTGAGCCTTCGAGCGGAATTACGGTAGGCGACTCGCTTCCTGGTAACAGGCTGCGGATTTCCGCGAGGGCCGAACGGGGCGCGTGCAGCATGATGTACTTGCTTTCGCGTACCTGAAGTACGCCGTCGAGGCGTTGCAGCAGGCGATCTACCAGCGCTTGCTTGGCATTGCTGAGCGGAGCGCGAGTCTGAATTATGACGGCTTCACTTTCGAGCAAGACGTCGAGCTCTCGCATGCCGTTGGCTTCAAGTGTTGCGCCGGTCGAAACCAGGTCACAAATAAAGTCGGCCTTGCCCAGCTTCGGTGCGATTTCCACGGCGCCGGAGAAAAATACGGTTTCGGCCTGAATGGAATTACTCTTAAGAAAACGATTTAAGAGATACACATAACTAGTTGCGATCTTTGAATTATTTAAGCTTTGTATGCCCTGGTACTTGGTGCTGTCCGGTGCCGCCAGCGATAGGCGGCAATGTCCGAAATCCAATGCAAAGACCTGTCTGAACTCGGCGTTACGGCCCACCGACTGCAGTTCCAGGCGTTTCTCTTCAACCACGTTCAGCCCGACGATGCCGAGGTCGCAGACGTCGTCGCTGACCAGGCCCGGAATATCGTCGTCGCGGACCAGCAACAGGTCGACGGGCATATTCTCGCCATAGCAGAACAGTCGATCCTTACTCCGGGTGAGTTTCAGTCCGCAACGCTCCAGCAGGTCCTGCGAGTGCTCGGTGAGACGCCCGGTTTTCTGGACCGCGATTTTGACGCGTTGCTCTGAGGTTTCCATGAAAATTTCCTAGTGTGCGGTTGGATTATTGCGGCTTGCAGTGCGGTCGACGGCGGTCCGATAACCCCCGTAACCATCCGCCAGAAATCGCGCAACCCGCCCGATGGTCGTGACACTGACACCGGTCAATTCATAAATGCGGCGGTAGGTAAGGCCATCCTCAAGCAATTCGACCACTTGCCAGCGATCCACCAGGGCCTGCAGTTCTGCGGGTGTGCAAAGATCGCGCAGGAAATTGCAGCATTCCTCGGGGGTTTTGAGACTGATAATCGCGCGACAAAGGGCTCTTTCTGCCACGAGCTGCTGGTTGCCGCCGTCGGTGCGTTTTGGTTTCATTGGCTGCGCCCTGTGTATTAACGTGTTAATACGCTAATACATTAGTACAGCCAGCGCAAGCTGCCAGTGCAAACTAATGCAGGAACTTGAGAATTGCGTCGGTCATCTCTCGCGTTGACAGAGTTGGTCTGCCACCGCGTACCAGGTCCGCTGTGCGAGCGCCCGAGGCTATGGCGCTGACAATCGCGTGGTCGACCAGATCGGCCTCAGCCTCCAGTCTCAGGCTGTGCCTGAGCAGCATCGCAGCGCTGGCAATCATGCCACAGGGATTCGCGATGCCGCGCCCGGCTATGTCCGGGGCCGAGCCGTGTATTGGCTCAAACACACCTCGGGAGCTGTCGCCAAGCGAGGCCGACGGCAGCATACCCATGGATCCCGCCAGCATTGAAGCCTCATCGGTAAGAATGTCGCCAAACATGTTCTCGGTGACAATGACGTCGAAGTCTGCCGGGCGGCTCAACAGGTGCATGGCGGCAGCATCGACTAACAGGGTTTCCAGCTCGATTTCAGGAAATTCCTGGCGCATGACGCGGTTCGTTACGTCGCGCCAGAGGCGCGACGTTTCCAGCACATTCGCCTTGTCGACCGAGCAGAGTTTGCCGCGGCGGTCGCCGGCCAGCCTGGCGGCAACACGCACAATGCGTTCTACCTCGCTGACGGAATAAACACATAAATCGCTGGCCGAGTCCTTGTTGCGGGTTTTCGCGCCGAAATAGATTCCGCCGGTCAGTTCCCGAACCACGAGCAGATCGACGCCTGCCAGGAACTCGGCCTTGAGAGGGGACGCGGCCGCCAGTTCCGGCATCACTTTGACCGGGCGAAGATTCGCGTACACACCGAGCAGGGCACGCAACTGCAACAGACCTTGTTCCGGGCGAATCGCAGCATTCGGATCAGACCATTTGGGACCGCCAACCGCTCCCAGCAAAACTGCCGATGAGCGCTGGCAGCTGGCCACGGTCGAATCCGGAAGCGGCGTACCGAATGCATCGATAGCGGCTCCGCCGATCTGCTGCACGTCGAACTCAAAGCGGTGCTTGAACCGCAAGGCGATTTCCTGCAATACACGCTGCCCGGCTGCGGCTACTTCCGGTCCAATGCCGTCACCCGGCAAAACAGTAATCACGGCGTCCAAGTTCGATGCCTCTCATACAGTTCTATATCTGGCAGGCGTTGCCGGAGAAAGCCCAGCTGGTCGATGCCTTCGAGCAGGCAGTAGCGGGCAAACTGATCAATTGGAAATTCAACGCAGCGGTCGCCGGCAAACTGCAGGGTTGCGCGCGCGACGTCAATTGCAACTTCAGTACCCGGATGCTGCAACAGCCACTGGTGTGTCTCTGCGTCGACCACAATTGGCAGCAAGCCGTTTTTCAGTCCGTTATTTCGAAATATGTCCGCAATCCCAGTGCTGATAACCGCGCGGATACCATAGTCCAATAGTGCCCAGACGGCGTGCTCGCGCGATGAGCCGCAGCCGAAATTGTTGCCTGCAACAAGCACCTCGCAGCCGTCCGCACCCGGCTGATTGAGCGCAAACTCCACGTTCGGGCTACCGTCCTTATTGAATCGAAGATCATAAAACAGTTGGGCACCAAAGCCGGCGCGCGACGTTGCCGTGAGAAACCGGGCCGGGATGATCTGGTCGGTGTCGATGTCGCGCGTAGCAAGTACTACAGTGCGTGATCTGAGTTGTGACATGGGCTGCATCGTCAATGCTCCCGCAGGTACGGACGTGGATCTGCGACCCGTCCGCGGATGGCTGATGCTGCTGCGGTCAAAGGGCTTGCCAGAATCGTGCGCGCCCCGACCCCCTGCCGTCCCTCAAAATTTCGATTGCTGGTACTGACACTGAGTTTGCCACTCGGTACCGTATCGCCGTTCATTCCCAGGCACATGGAACAGCCAGACTCCCGCCATTCAGCCCCGGCGCTGCGAAAGATCTTGTCAAGGCCGATGGCTTCAGCCTGTGCTTTGATCTGCTGTGAGCCCGGCACTACGAGCATGCGCACGCCGTCGGCAATGCGCCGCCCGTCGAGAATCGCGGCCGCTTCCTGCAGGTCGGACAATCGGGAATTGGTACAACTGCCGACAAACACCACGTCGACGCTGGCTTCCGTCAGCGGTTTGCCGGCGGCGAGTCGCATGTATTCCAGTGCCTTGCGGAAGCTTGCGTCACTGCCATCCGCCGTTGGTACAGGCTCATTTATGGCGACCACCATGCCGGGATTGGTGCCAAAGGTGACCATCGGTTCGAGTTGACTCGCGTTGATCGACACGGTGGTGTCAAATTGCGCTGCATCGTCACTGGCGAGGTCCCGCCAGCGCGCAACGGCGTCATCCCAAGTTTCGGCACGCGGCGCTCTCGGCCGCCCGGCAAGGTAATCGAAGGTCGTGTCATCCGGCGCGATCATGCCAGCTCGTGCGCCAGCCTCAATCGACATGTTGCACACCGTCATGCGTGCATCCATGCTCAAGGCCCGTATCGCTTCTCCGCGATACTCGATGACATGCCCGGTACCGCCGTTAACGCCGATCTGACCAATGATCGCAAGTATCAGGTCCTTTGCAGTCACCCCGGTACCCAGCCGTCCGGCAACCTCAATGGCAAGTGTTTTCGGTTTGCGTTGCAGCAGGCACTGCGTAGCGAGTACGTGCGCGACTTCGGTTGTACCTATGCCGAATGCCAGCGCGCCGAACGCGCCGTGCGTGCTTGTATGGCTGTCGCCACAGACGATTGTCTTGCCTGGTTGCGTCGCACCGAGTTCCGGTCCGATGACGTGCACGATACCGCGCTGGTCGCTGTCGTGATCCAGCAGGGAAATGCCAAAGTCGGCGCAGTTTTTCCGCATTTGTGAAATTTGCTGTACCGCGGCTGCGCCGACGATCGCAACATCCTTGAAGCTTGCGCCGGGCAAGGTCGGCGTCGAGTGATCCATCGTTGCCAAGGTCAGATCCGGACGCCGCACCGACAGACCTTGTGACCGCAAAAGCGCGAATGCCTGTGGCGTTGTAACTTCGTGAATAAGGTGCAAATCGATATAGAGCACTGCAGGAGTATCGCGGGTCTCCGGCGTGACAACATGCTCACGCCAAACCTTTTCAAAGAGTGTCGCCGGCATCAGATCGATGACCTGGACAAATTCGCAGTTGAATCGGTATCGTCGTCGCTGCGATCGCGACGTCGAATGATGCGATTAATAACATCGAGGCATGCGCGTGCGCCGGCCTCGACTATGTCAACACTGGCGCCGTTGCCTCGATATAGCTCAGCGTCATGTTGCACTGTGATGGCAACCTCACCCTGTGCATCCTCGCCGATCGACGCACTGTGCAGGTCGAACTTTTTCAGCGTAATTTGCACCTGCGTGGCTTCTTCCAACGCGGCAAATGCCGCTGCCACCGGGCCATCGCCGCTCGCGCTGGCGGTGACGGGTGCAGCACCGGTGCCAAGCAGGACGACGGTTGCCCGGGCAGGGCGGTCCGATGCGGTCTGCACTTCAAGACGCTGCAAGGACCACGGGCCGACCGAAGCGTTGTCAACGTTCATTATGATGGCTTCAATGTCGCCGTCGTAAACGTCTTTTTTTCGATCAGCGAGCGTCTTGAACGCCTGGAACGCGCGATTGAGTTCAAATTCATCCAGCACAAAGCCGAGTTCTTTCACCCGATCGCGAAACGCGTGTCGACCACTGTGTTTGCCAAGCACGAGGCTCGAGCGTGACAGGCCGACGTCTTCCGGGCGCATGATTTCATAGGTCGAATGGTGCTGCAGCATGCCGTGCTGGTGAATGCCGGCTTCGTGCGCAAATGCGTTTTCACCGACGATGGCCTTGTTTCTCGGCACCTGCATGCCAGTTATGCTTGCTACCAACCGCGATGCCGGGTACAGCCGGGTCGAGTCGACTCCGGTTTCAAGATTGAAGAACTCGGCGCGAGTCCTGATTGCCATGACGACTTCTTCAAGGCTGCAGTTACCGGCGCGCTCGCCGATGCCGTTTATCGTGCATTCAATCTGCCGTGCACCTGCACGAACCGCGGACAGGCTGTTAGCCACAGCCATACCGAGATCATCATGGCAATGTACGCTCAGCGTAATATCATCAATACGGGCGACGTGTTGACGCAGGTAGCGGAACAGCTCATCAAATTCAGCTGGCACAGTGTAGCCGACAGTGTCCGGGATATTGACCGTCGTCGCGCCGGCCTCGATCGCCGCGGTAACAACTTCTGCGAGATAAGACAATTCCGTTCTCGATGCGTCTTCCGGCGAGAATTCGACGTCGCTGCAGAGCTCGCGAGCCATGCTGATGGCGCCGACGGCACTCTTTATGATTTCTTCCTTCGCCATGCGCAGCTTATGTTCACGGTGAATCGCGCTGGTCGCGACAAACACGTGAATGCGGTGTCTTGTGGCACCTCTTACGGCCGCGTGCGCTTTTTCGATGTCGGCCGGATTGCAACGAGCGAGGCCACAAATGATCGGGCCGAAATCTTCATCTGCGATCGCTTTAACTGCGTCAAAGTCGCCTGGCGACGCCGCTGGGAAACCGGCCTCGATAACGTCTACCTTCAATTCCGAGAGCGACTTCGCGATCCGCAACTTCTCGCGCAAAGTCATGCTGCAACCAGGCGCCTGCTCGCCATCTCGCAGCGTAGTATCGAAAATCAGGACGCGGTCTGCCATCGAAACTAATCCTGTAGCCAATCCATGCGACTGCGAAGGTTTGCACCAACTTTCTCGATGGGGTGCTCGAGGTCGGCGTTCATCAGTTCTTTAAATCGTGGCATGCCAGATTCGTTTTCGGCGATCCAGTTCCTGGCGAACGTACCATCCTGGATCTCCGTCAACACTGTCTGCATCGCGGCGCGCGAATTGGCGTCGACAATACGCGGCCCGCTGATCATGTCGCCCCACGCGGCGGTGTCGCTAATGAACTTATGCATTTTTTTCAGGCCGCCTTCGTGCAGCAAGTCGACGATCAGCTTCAGTTCATGCATGACTTCGTAGTACGCCACCTCCGGTTGGTAGCCAGCAGCGACCAGGGTTTCGTACCCCGCCACGATCAGCTCGGTCGCGCCGCCGCAAAGTACAGCCTGCTCACCGAACAAATCGGTTTCGGTCTCTTCGGCGAATGTGGTCTGGATTACCCCGGCGCGCGCGCCGCCAATACCCGCTGAGTAGGCCAGGGCAAGTTGCAAAGCGTTGCCTGTTGCGTCCTTGTGTACCGCTACCAGGCAGGGGACGCCATGTCCTTCTTCGTATTGGCGACGAACGAGACCACCTGGTCCCTTGGGTGCAATCAGGACCACGTCGAGGTCGGCTCGCGGTTCGATCAATTTGAAATGCACGGCGAAACCGTGTGCGAACAGCAACGCTGCACCGTGTTCGATATCGCCGATTATCGATGCATATAGTTTCCGCTGCACCATGTCGGGTGTCAGGAAAGCGACAATAGCGGCACCCTTCACGGCTGCGTTCGGCTCCTTGACAACGAGGCCGTCAGCTTCAGCCTTGCTCCAGCTGGCGCCACCACGGCGCAAACCGACTACCACATTGAAGCCGCTGTCGCGCAGATTCAGTGCATGAGCGCGCCCCTGGCTGCCATAGCCGAGAATCGTAACTTGTTGATCAATCAGGCGGGCCGTATCGACATCCGCTTCCAAATACATTTGCATGGTGCTGCTTCCCCGGCGTAGTGCCTGTTTCAAGTGAACAAATTAAAAAAAACCCCGCAATCCTTGCGTGGATGCGGGGTTCACGATTTCCTGAGTTTGGATACGCGCTACCCGCACTTCCTCCGAAGCAGAAGCAGGGCAAGTTCGAGAGCCAGTCCCGAAAAAAATACATGCTGCAAACCGTGGGTATTCACAGCGTCGCATGATGTTTTATCAATGCAGCGAAGTCAACTGCCGAAAAATCAGTTACTTGTGTTACCAATTTGCACTGTTTCCAAGTCGAAATGCGGGAACATCCGTCGCCCGAATGTGGTCCGAACTTATGTTGTTGCCGGACTAGTCAAGCGCGAGCCATGTGTTATCCTCTTGCTCCGGGTGCTTTGGGACCTAATAAAAATATTGCTTAAACAATTGGCGGGGATGCCGGGTGCAAATGATCCGGAAGGCCAGAGAGAAGAGAGAGAGATCAAGGTCCAACAAAGATTAATCGCCGCGGCGAAGGTGGAGAGGGCCGTGTGCGCATGCGGGGTTGCAAGCCAGCAACCCCGTGCATCAATTGTGCATGTAATGTATACAAGGGATGTGTTGCAGTCCTCTCCTCGTCACAACCAGATAATTACTATTTGACCTCGTAAAGGAGCGTTCATGAAACGGTGCAAAAGCAGCAGTCGGCGCATTAGCGTTGCATTTCTTGCAGCGAGTCTATTTGCGGCAACCGGCAGCGTATTCGCCCAGACCGTCGACCAGGTTTTGCAAGCGCAGGACCGTCGCCTGGATCTGGCACAGCAGTCACAAGAACGAATCAACAATGTTGTTGAGGGTACGCGTTCGCTTGAAGACCAATATCGGGCAATCAACAAGGAAATTGACGGCCTGAAGGTATACAACCGCTTGATGGCGGCACAGACGAGTGGTCAAGAGGCCGTGCTTGAGGATATTTCCTTGTCGATGGATCAGGTTGATGTCATTAACCGCCAGATATTTCCGTTGATGGAGCGCATGATCGATGGCCTCGAGTCGTCTATCAACCTTGATGTGCCGTTCCTGATGGAAGAACGCACAAATCGTGTTAATACGCTTAAGGACATCATGGAGCAATCGAACGTCAGCGTCGCCGAGAAGTTTCGCAAGGTGATGGAGGCTTATCAGATTGAGAATGACTATGGCAACTCGGTAGACGAGTATCAGCAGGTCATTGAACTCGACGATGGATCAACGCGCACCTACAACGTTTTGCGCATTGGACGTGTCGGCCTGTATTTTCAATCGGACGATACCCAGATTACCGGTCGGTGGTCGATGGAAGAGAAAAGATGGGTGATTGACAACGCGGCGCGCAATGAGGTCCGCAAGGGCTTGCGCATGGCCAAGCAGTTAATAGCTCCGGAGTTGATCCTGATTCCGATCTCGGCACCCGTGGAGGCTTCGTAAATGAAACGCATACTAGGAATAATCGCTGCCGGTCTTTTGGCACTCACGGCAGGTTCGGCAACGGCCCAGGATAGCGGTGCGGCCAGCATGTCTGAACTGTTGCGCCTGATTCAGCAGGGTGAGGCACGCGAAAACCAGGAGGCGCGGCAGCGCGAAGCGCAATTCAACCAGCAGCGCAATCAGCAGCAACAGTTGCTGAATAATGCTCGTGCAGAACGCACACGCCAGGAAAATGAGAGCCAGCGACTGGAAAGACTGTTTCAGGATAACCAGCAGAGAATCATCACCGCGCGTGCCGCCCTTGATGAGCGGCTGGGCGCGTTGAAAGAATTGTTCGGTGTATTGCAGACGGTAACCGGCGACGCGCAAGGCCGATTCAATGCTTCGCTAACCAACATTCAATACCCGGATCGCGGCGAATTTCTTATGGAGCTTGGCAACAAGATGGCCGGAGCGAGCACGCTGGCGTCCATCGAAGACATCGAGCGGCTCTGGTTCGAACTGCAACGTGAAGTTACGGAGTCGGGCCGGGTCGTGCGCCTGAATGGTACGGTCACGATGGCCGACGGCGCCCAGGAAGCTCTCGAATTTGTGCGTGTCGGACCGTTCAACCTGGCTTTTCAGGATGGCTATCTGAAGTACGATACCAACACAAAAACTATCAGCGAATTGCAACGCCAGCCTGAGCAGGGGCGTTATACGAGTTCGGCGGCTGACTTGCTCGATGCTACCGGCGGTGTGGTTACCTTCGGCCTGGACGTGACGCGGGGCAACATTCTGGAATTGCTGGTGGAGTCGCCGACCGTGATGGACCGAGTTCACCAGGGCGGTATCGTGGGTTATTGCATCATCGGACTCGGAGCGATCGGCTTCCTGATCGCGTTGTTGCGTTTCATCAGCCTCTCGGCAGACAGTCGCAAGGTTTCAGCGCAACTCAAGCGCGATACAGCCAGCACTGATAATCCGCTGGGACGCGTATTGGCTGCGTACGAGAGCAACCGCAATGCTGATACTGAAACCATAGAGCTGAAGCTCAGCGAGGCGGCGCTTAAGGAGATGCCAGGGCTCACCAAGGGCTTGCTGTTGATCAAGGTCATTTCTGTTGTGGCGCCGCTGATGGGGCTGCTCGGTACGGTGACCGGTATGATCAAGACCTTCCAGGTCATCACGTTGTATGGCGCCGGCGATCCGAAAATGATGGCAGGTGGTATTTCACAGGCATTGGTGACAACAGTACTTGGACTGGTAGTGGCTATTCCGATGGTTCTGCTGCATACCGTCGTCAGTGGCCAGAGCCGCAAGGTAATTAATATCCTGCAGTCGCAAAGTGCCGGCCTGGTAGCTGAGCATTCTGAGCGCCGAGCCTAATTGATTGAGGAGCAATAATGCTGTGGCTAACTGACAGCTTTGAGGCGATCCGCGATTTCATGGAGCTCGGTGGGCCGTTACTGCGTTGGATCGCTGTGACGATTTTTCTGATGTGGGTACTCATAGCCGAGCGGGTGCTGTATTTCCGCTCGACCATGAAAACCATGTCCAGAGAAATTCACGAAGCTTGGGAATCACGTAGTGAGCGACGCTCGTGGAACGCGCACCAGATTCGTGAAATGATGATTTCCCGGTTTGAGATGGCGTCAAACAAAGGCATCAATGTGATCCAGACCCTGGTCGCCTTGTGTCCGCTCCTGGGGCTCATGGGTACAGTGACAGGTATGATTGGGGTATTCGGCGTTATGGCCGTATCCGGGTCCGGAAACGTCCGCGCGATGGCTGCTGGTGTGTCCCAGGCGACTATACCGACGATGGCAGGCATGGTCGGCGCACTTTCGGGCGTATTGCTGGTCACATTACTTAGTCGTCGCGCGACGCGTGAGGTCGAGTTCCTGGCAGATTCGCTCACGATGGACCACTGAGGAGTTAAGTATGCGGAAGCATAATTTCAACCTGGGCGGAGACACGGAAGAGAATGAAATTGACCTCACCCCCATGCTGGACGTCGTTTTCATCATGCTGATCTTCTTCATAGTAACGGCGTCATTTATCAAGGAGGCGGGAATTGATGTGAATCGCCCGGACGCGCCGCTATCCGAGGTTCCGCCGGAGGAGTCCAATATCCTGGTCGTTGTTGATGCAAACGATGACATTTTCATCGATCGGCGGCACATCGATCCGCGTGCGGTGCGAGCGAATATCGAGCGGTTGCATGCCGAGAACCCGGCCGGCTCAGTGGTCATTCAGCCGAGCAGGAAGTCAACTAACAGGATGCTGGTCGTGATCATGGACGCTTCGAGGCAAGCTGGGGTCTACAACATTTCTATCGCGGACAGCCCGAACTAGGCAGGTATAGACGATGCAAAGTAATAGAGGTGCCTTTGGCGCAAAAGAGGAAGAAAGCAGTATTGACCTGACGCCTATGCTGGACGTCGTGTTTATCATGCTGATTTTCTTTATTGTTACCGCTTCGTTTATCAAGGAAGCGGGTATTGAAGTGGCGCGTCCGCTTGCAACGACACTCGACAAAATTCCGGACGCAAACATCCTGATTGCGATCAGCGCGACCGACGAAATCTGGATCGACAAGAACAGAGTGGAGCCAAAGTTTGTCAAGGCCTCGATCGAGAAGTTACATGCCGAGAATCCGAAGGGGTCTATCGTAATTCAGGCCGATGAGCGCTCGACCAATGAAATGCTGACCGTGGTCATGGAGGCGGCGAAACAGGCAGGTGTGAAAAACGTTGCGATTTCAACGGATGAGGTCTGAGAGTCAATGGGCGGGACAATCGTTGAGGAGTTAGGATCATGATAGGCCGTTATGCATTTTCTATCGTCATCGGCATAGCCGTTACGCTGAGCCTGCTATTTGTCATGCACTTGCTGATCCTGTATGGCGAGGACGCCGTATCCAAGGAACGCACCCGGCATAATCTCGAATTTGTCCGCGTGAAACGCAACGAAACGACGAACGTAGAGGATTTTACGCCCGAAAAACCACCCAAGCCGCCTGAGACTCCGCCGGAAGCGCCGCCTCAGGACATGGACGCCATGGATCCAAACGCACCTACGATTAACGTCGCGGCGCCGACGGTCAATGTTGACTCCAACATCGGTGGTCCCGGTGGTATGAATATAGCGGAGGGAGATTACCTGCCGATTGTGCGAGTGGCACCGGTCTATCCGGCACGTGCCTTGTCGCGCGGTCTGGAAGGACACGTGGATCTGTCGTTCACCGTTACAACCACGGGCACTGTTCGCGACCCGGTCATTATTTTCTCTACCAGCAGTATGTTTGACCGTGCCGCGACGCAGGCAGTACTGAAGTTCAAGTACAAGCCACGGGTTGTTGATGGCGTACCGGTAGACGTGCCCGGCGTGAAGACCCGCATTACCTTTAAGATCGAGGACTAGTTACCCTGACGGGACTCATGTTCGAAGAGGATACATTTCGAGATGCACACTAATATTCGATTCGCACCAAAAGTTGGCGCTTTGCTTGCCTGCAGTTTGCTTGCATTTGGTACCGCGTCTGCGCAGGACTCCGAAAAAGAGGCACAGGAGGCGGCCGAGCGCGCATCAAACGCGCAGCAGACCAAGCAGGCGCAAGCCGTCAGCAAAGCGGTCTACGACCAGATCACGAAGGCCCAGGAACTGGTTGATGCCAAGGATTATCCGGGTGCGTTGAGAATGCTCAATAGCCTGTATAACCCGGACAAACTGACCGAGTACGAGCAAGCCAACGTTTTGAATTATATCGGTTTCGTCTATTTCAATATGGACGATGTGCCGAACGCGATGCGCACCTACGAGAGGATGGTTGCGATTCCGTCGCTTGAGCCTCAGTTGTTGAAGCAGACCACCTACACGCTCGCTCAGCTGTACACAATGGAAGAGCAGTATCCAAAGGCCCTCGCCGCACTCGATAAATGGTTCGTAATGGAAATAAATCCAGCGCCGGAGGCTTTTATTCTCAAGGCGCAGAACCTGTATCAGCTTGCGCGCTATCAGGACATGATTCAGCCGATCGAAAACGCAATGCAAGTTGCCGTTGCGCGTGACAAGCCGGTTAAGGAGGACTGGTATGTGTTGCTGAATTTTGCCTATTTCCAGCAGGAAAATTATCGGAAGGTCAGGGACATTCAAAAGACGCTGTTGGAGTCCTGGCCGAAGAAAAATTACTGGTTCTCGCTGGCGGGCGCGTACACGGAACTTGGTGAGGACCAGAACCTGATGAACGCCTATGCCTCGGCGCACATGCAGAATATGCTGGAAAAGGAATCAGAGCTGATCACCATGGCACAACTCTACATGCAGAGAGAAACGCCATATCTGGCCGCGACGCTGATTGAAAAGGAAATGGCGGCTGGTCGGATTGCCAAAGACGGCAAGAACTATCGATTGTTGTCTCAGGCCTGGCAATTGGCACAGGAGGACGCGAAGGCCATTCCGGCCCTGAAGGAATCGGCACGCTTGACAACCGATGGCGAGCTGGATGTTCGACTCGGCAATGCTTACCTGAACATTGGTGAATATGACGAATGTGTCACGGCCGTGAACAATGGCATTCGCAAAGGCGGTTTGAAGAGTGCGGACAACGCGCAGATTTCTCTCGGCATGTGTTTGTACAACCTGCGCAGGTATCAGGATGCTATTAACGCGTTCCAGGCCGCAGCGAGAACAGAGCGATCCCGCAGGGTTGCCAATCAGTGGATCAGCGTGATTCGTGCTGACATCGAACGTAATGAACAAATCCGACTGGCCGAAGAGGCGGCTCGCAAGAAACGCGCCGAGATTGATGAACGGCTGCGTCGTAGCGGCCGGGCCTGACCGGCCAAAAAGCTTAGAGCTAAGCCAACGATTGATAGGGCGTTGACGGGCTACCGTCAACGCCCTTATAGTTCGCGCCGTCAAAAATAACGCAGACGCTTGATGCCAAAAATTACCTACATCACCGTTGATGGAATGCGTCACGAGATAACCGTAGAGAACGGTTACACTGTCATGGAAGGCGCGATTAATAATGATATAGACGGAATTGTGGCCGAATGCGGCGGCGCATGCGCCTGCGCGACGTGCCACAGCTATGTGGACGAGGCCTGGCTGGACAAGTTACCACCTATGGACGATATGGAAGACAGCATGCTGGACGCCGCCTATGAGCGCAAAAGCAACAGCCGCCTCACTTGCCAGATAGAGGTTACCGATGAACTCGACGGGCTGGTTATTCACGTCGCGGAAAACGAATACTGACGGGGTTTCCCGAGGAGCGTAGAAATGGCGATCGCGGTAGGTAAAAAAATGCCGGCTGGAAGCTTCAGCGTGATGGGCGAGAACGGGCCCGAAACATTGTCAACAGATGCACTTTTTGCGGGCAAGAAAGTAGTACTGGTTTCCGTGCCCGGCGCATTCACTCCAACCTGCTCCAAGGGCCATCTTCCCGGCTACATCAGTCACGCCGATGAAATGTTGGCCCAGGGGGTCGATACAATCGCCTGCATGGCCGTAAATGACGTATTTGTCATGCATGCCTGGGGCAAGGATCGTGGTGTCGGCGACAAGGTGCTCATGCTGGCTGATGGTAATGGCGACTACACACGTGCCCTTGGCCTGGAACTCGATGCCACTGGATATGGCATGGGCCAGCGCGGCCAGCGCTTCGCCATAGTCGTTGACGACGGTGTTGCCACGCATGTCGCTGTCGAAGCGGCAGGCGAATTCAAGGTGAGCAAAGCTGAGGCTATTTTAGCGCAGCTGTAAGTTCGGGAACGATACTGAAAAGGTCGCCGACCAGACCAATGTCAGCGACTTCAAATATTGGCGCCTCCGCATCCTTGTTAATGGCAACGATGGTCCCCGCATCCTTGATCCCGGTCAGGTGCTGAATGGCACCCGAAATACCGATCGCAAGATACAGTTCCGGGGCAATGATTTTGCCGGTTTGGCCGACCTGCATCTCGTTCGGCACATAACCGGCGTCGACTGCCGCTCTCGATGCGCCGACCCCGGCGCCGAGTTTGTCTGCCAGTTCGAAAATTATTTTGAAATTTTCGGAGCTCGCAAGGGCACGGCCCCCCGAAACGACTTTTGTCGCTGTTTGCAGATCGGGGCGGTCGGAAGAACCCGACTTCAAATCAATGTAGCGTGTGTGCGCAGGAATCTCGGCGGAACAGCTGACACTTTCAATCGCGGCCTGACTGTTGCTCGCAACCGGCTGGTAGGAAGCCATGCGAACGGTTGCCACGACTGGTTGATCCGAAGGTGCTTTCACGGTGAGTACCACGTTGCCGGCATAAATCGGCCGCTTGAACGTGTGTGAATCCAGGATAGCCATGATGTCGCTGATCTGATTGACACCTAGCAGAGCGGCGACCCGCGGCATGAGGTCCCTGCCGAAAGTGGTGGACGGCCCGAATACGTGGCTGTAACCGGCGGCCAGCGCAACGACCTGCGGGGCCAAAGTTGCCGCAAGTGCATTGGCATTGGCTGTGTTTTCTACCGTCAGCACCCGACTCACCGCATCCAGTTTGGCGGCTTCCGCGGCTACCAGGCCGGCGGATTCGGCCATAACCAGGATATCGATGCTTGCAGCACTTACGCCAGTGGCACAGGCGACGGTCTTGGCGGTACTTTGATTGAGCGACCGGCCATCGTGTTCGGCGATGATCAGGATCTTTGACATCAGAGTAACCCCTTGTCTTTGAGTGCTGCGATCAAGCCAGCAACATCCTCAACCATTACACCTTTCTGGCGCTCCGCAGGCGGCTCAAAACGCAGCTCCTCGAGCCGCGGTGCTACGGAAACGCCAAGATCCTGCAAAGAAATCTCGTCCAGGGGTTTCTTCTTGGCTTTCATGATGTCCGGGAGTTTGACGTAGCGCGGCTCGTTGAGGCGCAGGTCAACGCTGATAACGGCCGGTAAATCGATCTCAATGGTTTCCAGGCCGACATCGACCTCGCGCACTACGCGCGCCATGTTGCCATTGAGCTCGAGTTTCGAAGCAAACGTCGCCTGTGGCCGATTCCAAAGCGCCGCGAGCATCTGTGCCGTCTGGCTGTTGTCGTCATCGATGGCCTGTTTGCCCAGAATGACCAGGCCAGGATTCTCCCGTTTAGCGATCTCAAGCAGCGCCCGGGCCCGGCCCAGGGCGTCAGTCGGCTGGTCCACCTTTATCAAAATGGCGCGATCAGCACCCATAGCAAGTCCGGTGCGCAATTGCTGCTGTGCGTCAGCCGGACCTATCGACACAACAATTACCTCGTTGGCCTCACCGCGTTCCTTGATCCGCAGCGCCTCCTCGAGTGCAATCTCGTCGAACGGATTAATGCTCATTTTCACGCCATCCGTTTCCACGCCGGTGCCATCAGCTTTGACCCGTACACGAACGTTGTAATCAACGACCCGTTTCAGGCCGACCAGTATCTTGTCCACGAATGGAATCCCCACTTGCTGATTTGTTGGGTGGGCGCGTGAGCCCACGGCCAGCTATTGTCCATGACGTTTTGAGCGTGTACAAGGCTTGGTGTCGCTTCTGGTAACGGGGTAGCCGTGCCTGACCAAAACAGTTTGATTTCAGTTGCAGAGCTTGCCCGATGCATCGATGAGGACAAGTTGCGGATCATAGATTGTCGTTTTGATCTGCTTGCACCGAGCGCGGGTAGACGGGCCTATCTTGAGGCCCACATCCCGGGGGCGGTGTATGCCGACCTGGATCACGACCTGTCCGCACCCGTCGGTATGACAACCGGGCGGCATCCGCTGCCTGACATCGAATGCATTGCCGCAGCCTTTGGACGCATGGGAATTGATGATGCGACCACTGTGGTTGTCTATGACGAGCGCAGCGGGGCCGTGGCAGCCCGCGCGTGGTGGATGCTGCGTTGGCTCGGGCACAGCAGGGTTGCGGTGCTGGACGGTGGACTTGCCGCCTGGCAGGAAGCCGGCTTTGCACTTCAGGCAGGTGTGGTGGCGGTACCGAATCGAGAGTTCATTGCACGGGCGCAACACGACTGGATCATAAGCACCGACAGTATTGCGGCCGGCCTTGGGCGGGGTCTGAGGCTGCTCGATGCCCGGGCCAGCAGGCGCTTCGAGGGCCTGGCCGAGCCTATCGATGCGGTTGCAGGGCATATTCCGGGAGCTATCAATCTGCCGTTTGAACGCTGCCTGGAAGCTGACGGGCGTTTTCGTCGCCCTGGCGCACTGCGCGAAATCCTCGCAAGTGTACTTGGCGGCCCTGGGGAGACGAACTTGGCGGTCATGTGCGGCTCAGGTGTCACCGCTTGCCATCTGATCCTGGCATCCAAACTGGCCGGTTTGCCTGAACCAAGGCTCTATGCCGGGTCGTGGAGTGAGTGGATACGCGACCCGGGCCGCCCGGTGGCGACCGGGCCCGCCTGAGAGCCCGGATGCGCGTTCCGGGGTTCGCGGAAGCGGCATGAACTTAATCCAATTTCTGGCAGTCAAAAGCAAATAGTGAGAGCATCTGTGAGGGCTGTGGACAGATGCCCTAAGGTCGAAAATTGGATCAGTATAAATCATGATAAAACAAAGCGTTATATGTTTTTCTTTATGTTTTTTAGTAGCTTGTGCGGCTAGTGATTCCAGCCCCGATCCGGCCGATTCCGTGGTATCAAATGCAGGCTCGGATTGCATCTCGGAAAGCTCTATCCGAGACTACACCGTACTGGATGAATCCAACCTGATCGTGCGCGAGTCGCGTAGCCGGGCATATCATGTCGAGCTGACGCGACCTGCTTATGGGCTCAGGTCGAGCTGGCAGCTCGGGTTTCGAAGTTCAGCAGGTCGGATTTGTGGCGGCACCAGCGACATTATCGTTGTGGATGGAAGCCTTGGCGGCTCGAGTTTCGATCGAACGATACGCATCCGTTCGATTCGGCGTCTGTCGCCGGAAGATGAAGAGGATTTACTAATCCGGTTTGGCAAGAAGGAACCGGAAATTGAACAACCGCGGCAACCCGAAGCGATTGAGGGAGCCGAGGTAGAAGAGCTGGACTAGGTCGCGATCGGTTCCCGAAAGTACGACCCAGTCACGCAATCCGCAATCTCCGTGCGGACCCACCCGGCCAATCGAAGGGTTGGCCGGGTTTTATTTTTGCACCCACGAATGCCGTTTGTGCCTGAGATTTTGTTTCTTTGCTTGCGATGCGCTTGCAGCGCCGTGACAATCGGGCCTCCCAAGATCAGCTGTTGTCGAAACGATGCCAAGACCGATTCAGTCCAGTGCGACCCTGCGTGGTGTGAAATATGAGATTCGGGGCCAACTCGCGCATAGGGCTCACGAGCTGGAAAAGCGTGGTTACGAAATTATCTCACTGAATATCGGCAACCCCGGGCTGTTCGGATTTCGGACGCCTGAGACCATGCGTCTTGCCATGATTGAGAATCTCGGTCATGCCGAACCATACTGTCACCAAAAGGGAATTTTTCCTGCGCGTGAGGCGATCGTTATGCAGCAGCAGGAACGCGGCATTCGTGGCATCAGCGTAGAGGATGTATTCATCGGTAACGGCGTCAGTGAACTGATTGATCTGTCGCTACGAGCCTTGTTGAATCGGGGTGATGAAGTTCTTGTGCCCAGCCCGGACTATCCCTTGTGGTCGGCCGCGGTAGCGCTGAATGGCGGAGTGGTTCGCTACTACGACTGCGCAGTGGAGCGAGATTTTCAGCCCTCCGCGGCAGAAATTGAAGCCAGCATCGGCCCCAGGACAAAGGCCATCGTCATCATCAACCCGAATAATCCCAGCGGTGCAGTTTATGACGAGGCAACGCTGCGCGAGATCACTCAGGTTGCCGAAAAGAATAGCATCGTAGTTCTCGCGGACGAAATCTACGACCAGATGGTCTATGACGATGCGAAGTTCGTGCCGCTCGCGACGTTGGTCGAGAATACTGTTTGTTTGACTTTTTCCGGACTGTCGAAGATTTACCGAGCATGCGGCTATCGCGTTGGTTGGTGCGTTTTTAGCGGCCAGCTGGAACGCGCCGCAGACTTCATGCATGGCATGGAATTGCTGGCTTCGCTGCGTTTGTGCAGCAACGTTCCGGGCCAGTGGGCGGTGCAAACGGCCTTAGGCGGGTACCAAAGTATCCAGCCACTGGTGCAGCCAGGTGGCCGGTTGTACCAGTCGCGGCAGACAGTCATCGAGCGCGTGGTCGATAGCCCCTATCTGTCGTTGCACGCGCCGATGGGTGCGATGTATGCCTTCATCCGCATCGATGAGCGGTGTTCGCGGCAGCTGGACGATCGCGCTTTTGCGCTGCGATTGCTGGAGGAACAGCATGTGCTGGTCGCACCGGGCAGCAGCTTTAATACGCCATATACGGATCATTTCCGAATTACGACTTTGCCGGACCCGCAGACCTTGCACGTGGTCTTTGACCGCATGAACCTGATTCTTGAGAAAGCAGCGTAAGGTATGCCGGACTGGCTGGATGCTGCGCTGCGTGACTCGTCGCAGGTGGTTACAGCCAGCCGCAGACTCGCCAGAAGCCTGCAGGTCGAGTACTCGAAAGCCCGCATAGCCGCCGGCGCAACCGCTTGGAAAAGTCCGGAAATCCTGCACTGGCAGGACTGGTTGTCACGGTACATCGCCGACAGCGATGGCCTGGCTGACTTACCCGCGCGAATTACTGTGCAGCAAAGCCGAATTCTCTGGGAGCAATGCGTGCAACGCGAAGTGCCGGACCCATTGCTCAACATCGGCATGATTGTGCGCCAGTGCCGCGAGACCTGGAACCGCCTGTTGGAGTGGCGCATTCAGCTGTCGGAATGTCAGCGCGCGGCGCGCAACCGTGACCAGCGGCTGTTCGCGCGGGTGGCTGACGCTTACCGATCGATTCTGCGGCGGGAGCACTGGATTGACGATGCCGGAATGGCGGAACTGGCTTTGCAGCAAATTCTGTCTGGCCGAGCGAAACCGGCTGGAAAACTGACATTGGCGGGTTTCGATCGGCTCACGCCACAGCAGCAGTCAGTTGTGGCGGCGATAGCGAAACTCGGCTCGACGATCGGGATGGCGCCGCAGAAGCCCGCCAACAGGGAGCTTGCGCTGCACGTTGCAGAATCAAATGATGCCGAGCTTCGCACTGCGGGTGCCTGGGCACGCCAGCAATTGTTACAGGATCCGGCATTACGTGTGGCGATCATAGTCACGCAGCTGGAACAGGACGCCGGGCGCAGCCTGCGCCTGATAAAAGAGGGGCTGATTCCCGGTTGGCAAAATGCCTCGCAGCAAGATAATCAGGTCATTAATATCTCCTATGGGCGCAAGCTGCTGGAATATCCTGCCATCGCTATGGCGCTGCTGGCGCTACGCTGGTTGCACAGCGACTTGACAACGGTTGAGGTCAGCCGCTTGCTGCAAAGTAATTTGCTCGACTCGAATGCCAGCGATGCATTGGCTCGCGTAGAGCTGCGCCTGCGACAGCTACCCGACCAAGGCTGGTCACCACAGGCGTTGCTGGCTGAGATTTCATCAGGCTATGGTCTCGTACCGGGCGCAGCCGCTCGCATTCAGCACATCGCGCAGTATCGTGAGCGTCTGCCGCGACGTCAGTCGCCAGCAGCATGGGTTGCAATGTTTGATGCGGTCCTTGGCACTCTGGGTTGGCCCGGATCTGCGCCGCTCGACAGCGGCGAATTCCAGTTGATCAATCGTTGGCGCGAACTCCTGAACGATGTTGCGCGTCTTGAGCTTGTCAGTTCTGCGATGACCTGCGGCGAGTCATTAGCGCGCATCGCGTCGATCGCGGCTGAGACGGTGTATCAGCCTGAATCGGAGCAGGCCGTGGTGCAAGTCTTGGGGCCCCTTGAGGCGGCCGGGCTGCAGTTTGACAGGCTCTGGATCACCGGAGTCAGCGATCAGGACTGGCCGGCGCGCAGCAGGCCCCTGGCGTTACTGTCGCGCGAATTGCAGCGCAGCCATACCATGCCTGATGCAACACCGGCAGACACGCTGGAGTTTTCCAGGACCGTGCTGCAACGACTTGCCGCCAGTACCGAACAGCTCATCGCAAGTTTTGCGAGCGTCGAGGATGGAGCACAACGATCAGCCAGCGAATTGCTGCACGAGTTTTCTATCGGCGCGCCTGCCAACGTTGCAGATCCAGGATGGCGGGCACGCGCGCTGTGCGAATCGGGTGTGCGACTCGTGCGACTGGCAGATCCGGTCCCGCCGGTTACCGCTTCCGAAATTATCTCGGGCGGAGCAGCGACGCTACAACGGCAGCGCGAAGATCCATTCAGCGCTTTTGTGACCGGACGACTTGGAGTCCGAGTGTTGGCGCCGATCGCCGCAGGATTATTACCGAACCTCCGTGGAAGCCTGATCCACGCTGCGCTGCATCGACTGTATGAGCAGTGCCCGTCACGACAGCAAATCAGCGCATGGCTTGACGCCGATCTGGATGCACGCATCGAGCGGGCGGTTCAGGCAGCGTTCCGCCCCCGGGAAAAAAATGCGGATGCCGTGTTGCATGGTTTGCTGCAACTCGAGAAGGGACGCGTCCGAAAATTATTGCGCCGGGTCGTCGAGCTGGATACAAACCGCGATTTTCTGCGCGTCTACGCGGTTGAGCAAAAACTTGCGACCAGCGTTGCAGGCATAAACCTGCGCTTGCGTGCGGACCGTGTTGATCAGCATGCAAGCGGTGAAATGCTGATATTTGATTACAAAACAGGAGTGCCCAGGTCATTGCTTGACCGCAACGAGAGCCCGCGGGACCTGCAACTATTGGTCTATGCGCGCGCCTTGTCCGATGCGGTGGGTGGTATTGGCCTGTTTAATATTGATTCGCGGCAGATCGCGCTGGATGCATTCGGGCGAGACCAGCTGCCGGGTACGGCCTGGGATGTACGGCTCGCTGAGTGGCAAGAGTCGGTAACCCGGGTGGCGATGCAAATGGCGGCTGGCGACGTCCGGGTCGCACGTTGGCAAACCACTCGTTCCGCACGTTCACTGGCCTTGTTGAGCCGTTACCAGGAGATATTGCGTGAGCAATGAGTCCGATTTGCTGTTTGCGGACCAAAAGGCGCGCAACACTGCGCTGGACGTGAGCCGATCCTTTATAGTGCAAGCGCCGGCGGGCGCCGGCAAGACGGAACTCCTGATCCAGCGTTACCTGCGGCTACTTGCCTGTGTCGACCACCCGGAAGAAGTCCTGGCCATCACATTTACGCGCAAGGCATCAGCCGAAATGCAGTATCGTGTCTTGCAGGCGCTAAAATCAGCGCGCAGTGGCGATCGACCGGTTGCCACACACCAGCAGACCACCCTCGAGGCCGCAACGGCAGTTCTGAAGCGTGATCGCGAAATGGCATGGGAGCTAGTCAGCAACCCGGGTCGAATGCGCATCCAGACGCTGGACTCCCTGAACGCAGCCATTTCGGCCATGCAGCCGATGTCGGCGGGCAGCGGTGCCACGCATAACGCGATCTTGGCCGATGCTGAGATGGCCGCGCTCTACAAAAGTGCGGCCGTCTTGACGCTGGATCAGCTTGTCGAGTCGGGTGAATTGCGCGAGGCGACCGAGCAAGTATTGCTACACGTCGATAACAACACCTCGTTATACGTGAGCTACGTGGCGCGTATGCTGGCGACGCGAGATCAATGGTTACCCTTTATCGGCAGCGGACTGGTCGCGGCCGATGCTCAGGCTGAATTGCGGGCGCGCTTTGAGAACAATATCGGCGGTGCTGTCACCGCGCATCTCGATCGCATTCGTCACAACGTGCCGGCAGAGCTGCTGCCGGACCTGCTGGAGTTGGCCAGGTACGCGGCGGGCAATGCCGACGGTTTCGAGGTGCTGCAGGGCTTGCACGGCTTGCCGCCGGCCAATGTATCAGCTCTGCAGATCTGGCGGGGGCTGGCAGATTTGCTGCTGACTCGCGAAGGTGCGTGGCGCAGGACGGTGACGAAGTTACAGGGATTCCCCGCCAGCGATGACGGCCAAAAACAACGCATGCTGCAGTTGTTGGCGGATCTTCGGGATGCGCCGTCGTTTTGCGAATTATTACAGGATGCTCGCGATCTGCCGCCGGTTACCTATAGCGACGATCAATGGTCCGTGCTGCTGGCACTATTTCGCCTGCTACCGCTGGCAGTCACGGAACTCAAACGGCTATTTGCCGAACGCGGCGTGACTGACTACATCGAGGTGTCCCTGAGTGCGGCAGCGGCGCTTGGCTCGGCTGACGATCCCGGTGATGTGGCGTTGTTGCTCGATTATCAATTGCGGCATTTGCTGGTGGACGAAATGCAGGATACATCGAGCGCACAATACCGCATGCTGGAAGCACTGACCGGCGGGTGGGAACCCGGGGATGGGCGCACCTTGTTTTGCGTGGGCGACCCCATGCAGTCAATCTACCGATTTCGCAATGCCGAAGTCGGGCAATTTCTGCTAGCCAAGCAGTCGGGCATCGGACATCTCGCGCTCGAGCCGCTGACCTTGCGGCAGAATTTCCGGTCGGGTGAAACACTGGTGAACTGGTTCAACGCAGTTTTTCCTCGCGTGCTGAGCCGTGAAGACGACCCCTCACTCAGTGCTGTTTCGTATGCTGCCGCGGTGTCCGTGCCACAACATGCCGGGCAGGGCCAATGTGTCGTGCATCCGGTCATTGGCAGTGATCCGTCTGACGAGGCGCGGCATGGATGTACGCTGATCGAGGAAACCCTGGCGGCGTATCCGGACGATGATATGGCGGTACTGGTCCGCGGGCGCAGCCACCTAAGCAGGTTGCTGGGCGATCTGCGCGCAGCCGGTCTGGCCTATCGTGCCATAGAGATCGATCGCCTTACCGACCTTCCCGAGATCATTGACGTGTTGGCCCTGACTCGAGCCTTAGTGCACCGTGGCGACCGGCTGGCATGGCTGGCCATTCTGCGATCGCCGTGGACCGGTCTCGACTGGACGGACCTGCATGCGCTGCTCAGTGGAGCTGGCGACCGCACGGTGTGGCAATTACTCCACGATGGTGAATCATTGGCACGCCTCGGTAATGACGGACGTTTGGCGGTGATTCGCCTGCGGGATGTACTCGGGCCTGCGATGCGGCCCGCCAGGTTAAAATCGCTGCGCGATCGTGTCGAGCAAACCTGGGTTGCCCTGGGCGGCGCGGCAATGCTTCGCGATGCAAACACCGTCGACAATATTTATCGCTATCTCGATGTTGTCGAGGGCATGGAACAGGGCGGCACGCTGATCGATGTAGCACAACTCGAGGATGCGCTGGACCACGAGTACGTTTCGAGTGACAGCGATGCGCGACTGCAGGTAATGACCATGCATCGCGCCAAGGGGCTGCAGTTTGACCACGTGCTGCTGTACGGTCTCGGTCGCGTACCCGCAAGGCAGGATCGCAGCGTCCTGAGCTGGTGCGATATTCCAGGCGCACACGGCGCAGACGAAAAAATCATCAGCCCGGTCGGGCGAAGGGCAGACGTGGAGGGAGATCCACTGCATCGATATATAGAAAAGGTTGAGACCGGCAAGTACCGACACGAGCTCGGGCGCCTGCTGTACGTCGCCTGCACACGAGCGCGTAAGAGCCTGCACTTGATGGGACATGTCGAGTTGCCGGCTGATGGAAAACAGTTGCGAGGGCCTCGCTCAGGCAGTCTGCTGGAATTGTTATGGCCGTCCGTAGCCAGCGATTTCGCCAACGCACTGCAGAGTGCGCGCAATACCGTCATCGAAACCAGCCCTGCGCCGTGGTTGAATCCGGTACTGCGGAGATTTGCGGAGCCGTATGCGGTGCCAGAATTTCATGGCCTGGGGAAATGCGGCGAAGTATCCGCGCAACCCACTGAC
The DNA here is from genome assembly GCA_029884455.1 of Gammaproteobacteria bacterium. Taxonomy (GTDB): domain Bacteria; phylum Pseudomonadota; class Gammaproteobacteria; order Steroidobacterales; family Woeseiaceae; genus UBA1847. The sequence goes on from JAOUHU010000006.1 coordinate 49,105, forward strand.
GCGGCCGTCGAATTTTACTGGGTAGGCGCCGAAGCGCGACTGGCGGGTACGATCGTGCATCGTTGGCTGCAACTGGCTGCCAATGGACGGGTGTCGCTGGCAGAGGCGGGCGCGGAGATTATCAAGGCGACTTCGTCGCGCTGGCTGCAGAGCATGGGAGTTATCGGCGCAAGTAGCGAGACGGTCATTGGGCGCGTTGAGGCAGCCCTCACAGGCATACTGGCCGACGAAAAAGGTCGCTGGCTGTTGAGCGGTAAAGGAATGGCAGAACTCGCCTTGACCGGAGTTTACGAGGGAGAACTCATATCCGTGGTACTGGATCGTGTACGTATCGACGAACAGGACAGACATTGGATTGTCGACTACAAGACCAGCTCGCATGAGGGCGGTAAGCTGGAGTCTTTTCTTGAAGCGGAAGTCGAACGTTATCGGCCACAGCTGAAAAAATATCGGCAACTCTACCTGGATTACGCACACACCGAAGCGCGTTGCGCCTTGTATTTTCCGTTGCTGCAGCAGTTCGTAGAAGTACCGCTATAGAATTCCTTCCACAGCAAACTCGTGTTGGCCGCGCACATTGGCAGGGCCGAGGCCAGCGGCCAAATATTGTCGCAGCGACGCCGGCGTATTTTCCTTAACGCCTAGCTGGCCCTGTAATTGGTAGCTGCGGTTGGCGGAAAGCCGCAAGCTGCCGGCAAGATCAATCAGGGCGTCACTGTCCTCGAGACTCGCCACAATAGCAGAGTCCTCGGTAAAAAACTCCGCGCGGAAGTCTCCGAGTGCGTCGCGAAAAACGAACGGTACTGCCAGTTGCGCAATGCTGATACTACCCTCGGCTACCACCGGCAGGCCTTCCAATACGCGCAAGCGGCTGAATTGCACCGACAGATTGCCACGCAAGCCGGGAATTCCCAGTACCGGCTGTAATTCAGCAAGTGGCAGCGACGCGCCCAATTCGCTGACCGTCAATGCGCCTGACAGGTCGGTTGCGACGTCCGCCTGCAGAAATCCGGACGCAAATTTTCCATGCATTGAATAGGCGATTGTTGCCCCCAGGAGTTTCATTGGCCGGATCCGCCACTGCATATCGCGCAGGTAAATACCGCGCACAGACGCCTCACTGGCATCGCCGTGCCAGATCGTACCGTGGATACCGCCGAGTTTGAGCTCGGGTGGTGCCAGCCACTGGTACGCGACGCGTGCCGGGAAAAAAAGCAGGACGCCCGCAACAAAGGTGAGCAAACCAAACAATACGAGGCGCGAACGTCGCGCCATCAGGCGCGTTCCAGCGTGAACGTCGCGTTGATTCGACCCGGCGACGCCTGCGTGTTCGTAGACATGGTGCCCGAAGTAACGTGCATGCCATATTGCCGGCTCAGGTCTCCGAGCCACTGCACGAGTTCGTCGAAAGCGACATTCTCGAATTCCACGCGAATGCCGTTCCCCGACGTCGGTTGACTACGTTGCAGGGCTCGATCCAGACCGCGCGCACGCAACGTCTGATCAACAATGACAACCGGAGTCTGTTGACCGCTGCCAGTCGAGGCCGCTCGTGACGTGGAAGTCGTGACCTGAATGTTCTTGAGCGGTTTAAGCGCCACGAGTGATTGCTCCCAGCGACTAACGCTCGCAGACAATGCATTTTGCCCGGCGTCGAGCGGAAACCAAATGAATGCGTAGATGAGCGTCAGCAATACGATAATCCCTCCCGCGGAGATGAAAATCTGCTCACGCTTTTGCAGCGCTTCGAACCAATCTTTCATACACCACCCTGTCGAATCTGGATGCGGCTACTTACCTTGTCACCAACCTGGTCCGTTGACTGAATGGATGCACCGAAACGGCCGGATGCGCCAATAACCCGCTGAATGCTATCCAGCGTGGCGACATCCGGGGCTGTCAGGCGCACATCAACTATGCCTGCGCGGTAGCTGATCGCTTCAACTTCCGCCGCTTCGTTCTGTTGTAATGCCTGGCTCAGTTCGTACAGCAAGGGCAGAAATGCGTCGCTTGAGACCGGTGACCCTCGCCTGGCACGCTCCTCGGCCACGATCCGCTCAGGGTCAACGATGTCGCGAGTGTCATCGGGTCGGATTTGCCGGTACTCGGCGAGGAATTGCTCCTGCAGCACAGCCTGTTCGCGCGCCAGTCGGTAATAATCTGCTGCCTTGCCAGCAAAGCTGACCAGCGCCAGGGCGAGAAGCAGTCCGGCGGCATATTTCCACGGCTCGAGCAAGGCCCGGTAGTTTGTCTTCGCGCCGAAGGGGCCCTGCAGCAGATTCACACCGCGCCCTGCGGCGACCGTTACTGCGAGGCGCGGCAGCACCCCGTCGGGCAGGAGGTTGATATCGACGCTGCTCAGTTCATGCCGCAATGCCGTCCAATCCGAAGCGAATCGCTGTTCCTCGCCGGGTTCACAGTACACCAGCAGGTGCCCGGATGTTTTCACATCGCCGCCGGCCGCACCCTCTAACACGCCCGCCACGGCCAGCACGTCACTGGGTTTCACATCCTGAATGACGAACTCGCACTCTGCGCCATCGTTGAACATTATCTGTTGCTCGGCGACCAGCATGCTGAGCGTGCCGGGAATACGGGCGAGGCCATGGTTTTCCGGAACCAGTCGGGTTGCGACGATTCCGGCCTCTTGCAGCGCCTCCAGCCAGCCCAGCATTTGCGCACGCGCGACCACCGCAACCGGCAATAAGCCGCTTTCACGCCGCTCACCGGCGGCGAAATGAAGATTTTCGACATCATCAGCGAGCTGCTCTTCGAGTGCGAACGGCAGTGCGGCCCGTAAGCGGGCACCGCTTTTTATCGGTATATCAACCGTGGCATTGAGCACTTCAGTTGCCGGAACCAGCACTATGACAGCGCGTCCGCCGATATCCTGTTTTGCTTCTGACAGGGGACCGGTAACCGGTGGCGAACGACGTGTGCCATTGTTATCCACCGCAATCCAGTTTGCGGATTGCTGCGGATTATCGCCAAGTCGAATGACCAGAAACTCTGCCATTTTTCAGGTTGTCCCCAGGGAACGCAGAATCGGCGTAACATCGCCCTGCGGCCCACGTTCCAGAATGCTGTAGTAGGTGATGCGCACCGTATCAATCCGCACGATCAGCTTCAATTGAAAATAACTGGTGGATTCCTCAAGCTGCTCCTGTAACGCGCCCTCGACATAGCTGTCGAAGATGTCCAGGCTGGTAAACCCCGTGCCCTCCCGGGCAGCGAACAGACTTTCGACATCGCCCACCGACATGGTTTCGCTCAGCGATTGTAGTACCGGTCCGGTCGCGGTATTCACATTAATACCCGTATGCCGCGGCAGGGCAACAATATGTGGCGACAGGATATCAAAACTCTCTTTGTCCATGCCTTCTATTGCACCCAGTTCGGAGGCATTCGAAAGAAACTGGTTTGCCGCGCGATACGGCGGCGTGAAACCTGTGTAGATGGCATCTTCGGCGCCATCCGGAAATGATGCCTGGTCATCCGCATCGATCCAGTCCGCGGTAATGCCGGCAAAACGCGGATCGAGTTGCAGCGCGTTCAGGAGATTCTGAAACTGCTTTTGTGCTTCCTGATCAATGTCACCATTTGCATCGATCAGGTTGTTGACATTGAAACGGCCCTGTAAGTCCTCGATGACGCCAAAAATTTCACCGCCGTCTATAGGCAGGGGCGGAAGCTCGCTGGCCCAGATTTCTCCAAGGTGGTCGTGGTCCGGATCGTCTTCGTAGTCGTCGCGCAGTATGTTTTGTATCCAGCTCTCGGCGCCAAGCGCGACCTGGATTGCCTGATCGCGGTTCAGCATGACAACGGTGCGACGAATGTCGAGCGCATTGTTCCACTTAAGAGTGATTGCAAGGGTGGCCAGCAGGGCAGTAATCAGCAAAGCAGTTAATAGCGCTACGCCCTTGTTGTATGCAGGTCTCATGGTGCAATTTCCAGCAGGCGCGTTATTTCACCTTCATCCGGCAAGCTCAGAACAATCTCGACGGCGCGCGGCCTGACGCGAAGATTGGTGCTCCCGGCGGCGATTTGCGGCGGCCACACTTCGTAAGATTCACCGTTGTCGTCAAAAAAACGGAACAATAGCGCTTCGACATCTTCAAGAAGTACGGCCGCGACTGCCTCATTGCCATAAGTTCGGTCGAGGACGTTCCAGTGGTAGCGAACGAGCTTACCGTCCTCAATTCTGTATGCGGACCGCTGCAATGTACTTCTCGGCAGTCCGGCCGGGTTACCCCAGCCGCCATGACTTAGTTCAATAGCGAAATCGCCGCTGAGACTGCTGAAGATAGCCGGGCTAAGCCCATCGCCGAGCTCGGTGCGCACCGGGCGCGGTGCCGCCTGCGTCAGGTCCGCGCTCAGGTAGCGAAGCGTACGCTGAATCGTCTGCAGGCGCTGCATGCGCTCGGTCAGCATGTCGGCATTTTCAAGGGATTGACTCAATGCACCCCAGGCGAGCATGGCCATGACCGAGAAAATCGCGACCGCCACCATGATCTCGATCAGGGTAAATCCCCGTGCACGTCTGAGGTTCACGATATCGGCCCTGATTCCGGTGCCTCGGGCGAGCCAGGCGCATTGAGCCGGCGTTGATTCCATGCTCCGTTGCTTAGCCCGGGTGGCACGGGTTCGCCGATGAATCCGGTCACCGGGCGCATGATGGGTTCTTGGCCGGGAAACGAAACGCTGACATCGATTCGGAACAGGTTTTCCACCCCTGTTTCGGATACCACCGCGCGCCAGGCCCATTCCACACCGGCGTAGGTCATCTCGCCGCTGGTGGCGCTAACTTCGGGCAGAACATTGCTCAGGCGCATCTCCGTAATTTTGTTGTGCGCTATCCAGCTGGCATAGGTCCGATCACGCAAGGTGTTCGCGGCGTTCAGCATCTGCACCATCGTGACCGCCATGGCGCTCAGCGCGAAACTGACAATAGCGAGCGCGACCAGCACTTCGATCAGGGTAAAGCCGCGGGATTTCCTAGCGCATCGCATCGGCTTGCTCTTCTGCGGTCATAATACTGACGACACCCATCACGTTGCCTTCGAGTATGACGAACTGCTGTTCCGATCTGCGCGCAATACGCAATTCGAACGGGGTTGCCTCGCCGCTTGAAAATATCAGCACGTGTGGCGCGTATTTCTCGCTCGTGTTGCGAACATTGGTCGAATCCGGATCAGCAATGTTCGCTGCTTCGGCACTCAACAGCACTGTTTTTCCTTCAAGCAATAATTCGAACTCAAGGTCTTCGGGGAGCCTGCGGCTGCGAAAAATGTCGTCGATCTCGAGTTCCAGCCAGCGCGCCTGGAAAGGGTCGAATTCTACGAAGCGATAGGAACTGTGCATAAGCTCGAGACCGAATTCCCGACCCTGCATGACGGCCTCATCCTGCGCGGCAGCCAGCAAGGAACTAATTCGCCGTGCCTCAATACGCAATTGTCGATCGTCGCCGAGAACACTCAATGAGAGCAGCGCGATTGATACGATAATCCCGATCACCGTAACGACGACCAGGATCTCGATCAACGTAAAACCGGCACTGGGGCGGCGATCACGCACAGCGGTCGAGCTTATTTGAGGTCCCAGTTGCCGATATCGGCATCGTACCCTTCGCCCCCCGGTGCCCGATCGGCGCCCAGCGTAAATACATCGATCTCACCATTATTGCCGGGATTAAGGTAAAGGTAAGGTTCGCCCCAGGGATCAGTCGGCATGCGTTCGAGATAGCCGCCCGGATTCCAGTTCTTGATGTTTGGATCGTTCGGCTTGGTCACCAGTGCCTCGATACCCTGTTCAGTGGAAGGGTAGGCAAAATTGTCAAGCCGATAGAATTTGAGTGCGTTCTCAATGGTTGATATTTCTGCCTTGGCGGCTTCGACCCGTGCCTTGTCGACCTGGTTGAACAAGCGTGGACCAACCAGCGCTGCAAGTATGCCGATGATGACCACAACGACCATGATCTCGATTAATGTGAAGCCGCTTTGCCGGTTGTTCCGTAACACGTACACACTCCATGGCAGGCGCAGACCGGCCTGCATTGACTCGTTTGTTGATTAAACGCGAGTATAGCAAACATAGGGTTAGGCCAAGGTGCCATGGATACTCGGAAAAAAGCCGAATTTGCTGCCTGCTGGGCCGCCCTGGCGGTGCTGGCGGTCGTGGCGGCGCTCGAGCTGGGTGGCCAACCGGTACGCGAGTGGCTGCGTTATGACAGGGCGGCAATATCCGGCGGCGAAACCTGGCGTCTGTTCAGCGGCCATTTCGTGCATCTCGGCTGGTCCCATCTGCTGCTGAATGGCGCCGGGTTGCTGCTGATCGCCTACCTGGTCGGGGCGCATTTCGCCTGGCGACAGTGGGTGGCCGTAAGTATCCTGACCATTGCTGGCATGGATCTCGGTTTCTGGTACTTGCAGCCGCAGTTGAGCTGGTACGTTGGGCTGTCGGGGCTGTTGCACGGCCTGCTCGCAGCCGGTACGGTCAGCGGCATCCGCCATCGGCAGGTCGAGTTCAGTATCATCGCGGCATTCCTGCTCGGCAAACTGGTCTACGAGCAATTGTTTGGGCCACTGCCGGGTTCCGAGGCCTCGAGCGGCGGAAATGTGGTCGTGGCGGCACATTTGTACGGGACTCTTGGCGGCGCACTCGCGGGCCTGTTGTTCGCCCTTAGAAAATCGTCAGCTGCGCCTATATAATGCGCGCCCACATCGACAGCCCCAGACGGAGCATGAATTGAGCATTGCAATGGTATTTCCGGGTCAGGGCTCTCAGTCTTCGGGCATGCAGGCCGATCTTGCTGCGGCACACTCGCTCGTGGAGGACAGCTATGCGGAAGCCAGCGAGATCCTGGGCTATGACCTGTGGCGAGTGGTTGCTGAAGGCCCCATCGAGCAGCTGAATGCCACAACGGTGACCCAGCCGGCGATGTTGACCGCCGGATACGCGGCCTGGCGGGTATGGCAGGCCTCAGGCGGGACGGACCCTGCGATGATGGCGGGACACAGCCTGGGCGAATACACGGCGCTGGTGTGCGCGGGCAGCCTCACTTTTGACGAGGCACTCAGAGTCGTGCAGCGGCGGTCCGAGTTGATGCAAGACGCAGTGCCCGCCGGGGCAGGTGCGATGGCCGCCATCCTCGGCCTCGACGATCAGGCCGTCATCGCGGTTTGCGCGGCCGCGGCCGGCGATGGTGTCGCAGACGCGGTCAATTTTAATGCCCCTGGACAGGTGGTCATTGCCGGTGACGTGGCCGCGGTCGACCGTGCCATCGTTCTGGCCAAGGAACGCGGCGCACGGCGTGCCTTGCAGCTACCGGTGAGTGTTCCGGCCCATTCGGCCCTGATGCGCGCAGCAGGCGAAGCGCTGGCGGATGCGCTGGCGCGGGCGCCATTCAGGACCCCTGCCATTACCGTGATCGCTGCCTCGGATGCAAGACCCTATACGAGTGGCGACGATATTCGCGCACGCCTGTCACGTCAGGTCTACGCCCCCGTACATTGGGTAGCTACCATCAACGCCATGACACGTGCAGGAGCGACACGGATCATCGAATGCGGTCCGGGTAAAGTCCTTGCGGGCCTGGTGCGGCGTATCGACAAGTCCGTGGCCTGTGACACCATTGACTCCATCGACAGTTTGCAGCAGGCCCTGGTGGCCGAGGAATCAGCATGACAGGCGCTTTTAGCGAACACGCATTGCAGGGGGAAATCGCGCTCGTTACCGGAGCTTCGCGGGGCATTGGCGCGGCAATCGCACGAGCTCTCGCGGCGGCGGGCGCCAAAGTTATTGGCACGGCGACCAGCAAGACCGGGGCCGACGCCATTTCGGTCGCGCTTGGGTCCGGCGGCAGGGGTATCGTATTGGACATCGCCGATGAAGCGTCGGTGCACGCTGCGGTGGCCGATGTGCAGGCGAACGAGGGCGATCCATCGATCCTCGTGAATAATGCCGGCATCACGCGCGACAACCTGCTGATGCGCATGAAGGCCGAGGACTGGGATGCAGTAATCGCAACTAATCTCGGCGGCGCTTACCGGGTCAGTAAGGCGTGCCTGCGCGGCATGATGAAGGCAAAGCGCGGGCGGATAATTAATATTGCGTCCGTCATCGGTGTCATGGGAAATGCCGGGCAGGCCAATTACGCAGCGGCCAAGGCCGGTTTGATCGGCTTTTCCAAGTCGCTTGCCCGCGAAATCGGTTCGCGCAACATCACCGTGAATGTCGTTGCGCCGGGTTTCATCGACACCGACATGACCCGGGTTCTGCCGGAGGACCAGCGTAACGCCATGCTGGCGCAGATTCCGCTCAACCGGCTGGGGGAGGGCGCGGATATCGCCGCCGCCGTGTTGTTTCTTGCTTCGGCGGCCGGAGCCTACATCACCGGTGAAACCTTGCACGTAAATGGCGGCATGTTAATGGATTAAGTTGGCGCGAATTCGCAGTAGCAAGGCCAGACCTATTCCCTTACAATACCGTGCCACGGCAGCTTGCACCCAGAGATATCAAAGACTTACGGGGCCGTGTACTATTTTTGACGTGATCTTCCGAGGAGAAGAAACCGCTATGAGCAGTATCGAAGAACAAGTAAAGGCCATCGTTGCCGAGCAACTCGGTGTCAAGGAAGACGAGGTAACGAACGACGCCTCCTTTGTAGACGACCTCGGTGCGGATTCGCTCGATACGGTCGAGTTGGTCATGGCGCTCGAAGAGGAATTTGAGACCGAAATTCCGGATGAGGACGCCGAGAAAATCACTACAGTGCAACAGGCAATTGATTTCGTAACGTCGCGCGCCGCAAACGCAGACTGATGTTCCGTGGCGCGGCGCCCGATGTGCCGCGCCAGTTCCCACCTGCATTCCTAGTGCCTCCTGGCATTCTGCCAATCCAAACGAGTCAACCTTGAAAGAACGACGCGTCGTCATTACCGGAATGGGTATTGTCTCGCCGGTAGGCAATGAGCTCGACGAAGCCTGGGACAATGTGTGCAACGGCGTGTCCGGCATCCGCATCGTCGATGAATTTGACACCAGCACGTACCCGACTCGAATTGGCGGGATCGTACAGAATTTCAATGTCGAGGAGTTCCTGACGCCGAAAGACGCGCGCAAGATGGACCCGTTTGTGCATTACGGCATTGCATCTGCTGTAAAAGCCATCCGGGATTCCGGGCTGGAGATCACCGAAAAGAACGGCCACACGATCGGGGTTGCGATGGGCGCCGGCATCGGCGGCATCAAGAGCATCGAGGAAAACCACCGGAAGATGCTCGATGGCGGCGTACGCAAGGTGTCGCCGTTTTTCATTCCCGGCAGCATTATCAATATCACCTCCGGATACGTCAGTATCCTGCAGCACATTACCGGGCCGAACGTGTCTATCGTGACTGCCTGCGCAACATCTGCGAATTGCATTGGTTTCGGTGGCCGCATGATCGCACATGGCGACGCGGACGTGATGCTGGCGGGCGGCTCCGAATACGCGACCACGCCACTCGCCATGGGTGGATTCTGCTCGGCTCGCGCCATGTCGACGCGCAATGACGACCCGACACGTGCCAGCCGGCCATTTGACAAGGATCGCGACGGCTTCGTGCTCAGCAATGGAGCCGGATGCATTGTGCTCGAGGAACTCGAACATGCAAAAGCACGCCGTGCCCGGATCTATGCCGAGCTGATTGGATTCGGCATGAGTGGCGACGCTTATCACATCACCTTGCCGCCGGCGGACGGCGATGGCGCACGCCGGTCAATGCTCGCCGCAATCAGGGACGCGGGCATCGAGGCGTCGGATATCGACTACCTGAACGCCCACGGTACCTCGACTCCGGCCGGCGACATAGGCGAGTCCGTTGGAATTCGGCGCGCCTTCGGTGCCGCCGCTGACAAACTCATGGTGAGTTCGACAAAATCCACGACCGGCCACCTGTTGGGTGCTGCAGGCGTCGTCGAGGCCATTTTTTCCATCCAGGCGATTAACCGCCAGGTAATACCGCCAACGATCAACCTCGAGCACCAGGATTCTGCCTGCGATCTCGACTACGTGCCGAATACAGCGCGCGAGGCGCGGATCCGGACAGCAATATCCAATTCCTTCGGCTTCGGCGGCACGAACGGCACTCTGATATTCCGGGAATTTGTATGAATTCGACCCTGCTTCCGGCAGGCGTCGATTTACACGCTCTCCATCGCCTCGCACCGGCGCGCTACTCGTTTCTGCTGCAAAGCACGGCGGCGGCATCGTCACTCGGTGGTTTTGACCTGCTTTTGATGTCACAGGGTGATTCATTGGTGCTCGACAGGCCAGGTCAGCTGTCCGGTGTGGCAGCTGCTGGGCAGCGGGAATTCCTGACGGCACTGGACGCGTGGTGGCGGGACGAGCGGGTGGCATCGTGCGACAGCAACCTGCCGTTTGCTGGCGGCTGGTTCCTGTATCTCGGGTACGAGCTGGCGGCAGAAATCGAGCCCAGCGTCGGTTTGTTCAACGATCCGCTCTTGCCAACGGCCTTTGCAGTTCGCTGTCCCGCGGCGCTCATAGTTGCGCACGACACCGGCCAATGCCATTTTGTCGCCGAGCCCGGATCCGGCTTTGACGCCGAGGCAGTGCTCACCGATATGCTCGCCGCCCGTGAACTGGTCGAGGCTGTTGCGACGCAGCAGGAAATTCGGATCGACGAGGAAGACCCAGGTCGCTTCCTTGGCGCGGTCGCAGCGGCCAAGAATCACATTGCGCAGGGCGAAGTTTACCAGGCCAACCTGTCGCGTGGTTGGTCGGCCACAATGCCGTGCGTCGACGCCAACCGAATCTACGCAGCCTTGTGCAAATCCAATCCGGGTCCGTTCGCAGGACTTGCCTATTGGGACGGGGTATCGATCATCTCTTCATCACCCGAACGGCTGGTGCACATTCGCGATGGGTATATCTCGACGCGACCCATCGCCGGGACCCGGCCGAGATCGGATGATCCGGCCTACGACAAAAGATTGCTTAATGAGCTGCTAGGCGACCCCAAGGAACGTGCCGAACATGTCATGCTGATTGACCTGGAGCGCAATGATCTTGGTCGGATATGCGAGCCTGGCTCGGTCAAAGTGAGCGAAAAGATGGTCATCGAAAGCTATGCGCATGTGCATCACATTGTTTCGAATATTCATGGATGCTTGCGGCCATCTGTGACGCCGGGGGAGGTGATTCGGGCAGTGTTTCCGGGCGGCACAATTACCGGTTGCCCGAAGGTCCGCTGCATGCAAATCATCAGCGAGCTGGAGGCCGGCCCGCGCGGTGCCTATACAGGCTCGTTTGGCTATCTGAACCGCGACGGCAGCATGGACCTCAACATTTTGATTCGCACCATGGTGGTTCGCGATGGCAAGGTTAGCTGGCGTGCAGGTTCCGGTATTGTGGCGGACTCGGACCCCGAGGCGGAATTGAACGAAACGCGAGCCAAGGCAAAGGGTTTGCTGCGAGCAATCCTGCCATGAGTGGCTGGTTTGCGCAGGGCTCGAGGATCGACTGCATCCCGGCCGATGATCGTGCCGCGCAATACGGTGACGGTTTGTTTGAGACCATGGCAGTTCGCGATGGTGCGGCGCGCTTTTGCGTCGCGCATATCGCACGTCTGCAGATCGGTTGCTCACGACTGTTGCTGGACTGTCCACCGGCCGAGGCACTGCTCAAGGCAGTTGATGACGCCATACATCAGTCGGCCGATGTGAACAAATATGCGACGGCCAAGCTGGTGCTGTCGGCCGGCAGTGGGCCGCGAGGATATCGACGCATTGAAGACGCCGGTCCAATCGTGCGCGTCGGTATTTTCGCCGCGAAGCCACTACCTGCAACGATCTATCAGCAGGGCGCCACAATTCGGCTGTGCGCATCGCGACTGGCAGTTCAGCCGCAACTGGCCGGTATCAAGACACTGAATCGGCTCGAGCAGGTTCTGGCAAGGGCAGAATGGCAAGATCCGGGAATCTTTGAAGGGCTAATGCTCGACACTGGCGGCCGCCTGATCTGCGGTACCATGAGCAACGTGTTCATGGCGGCAAAATCCGGTCTCATCACGCCTGCAATTACGCGTTGCGGCGTGTCCGGCATCATGCGCGGCCAGTTATTGCGCTGGTTCCAAGCCGCGGGCATTGACTGCGACGTGCGTGACGCTGGCATCGACGAGTTACTTGCCGCGGACGAAGTTTTTCTCACCAACAGTCTGCTCGGCGTAATCCCCGTGCAAAGTTGCGGCTCGCGGCGTTGGACAGTCGGTGACTTCACAAGAAAGGCCCAGGCGCTAGCCGCGGCCAACGGTGTTCCGGAGTGCCAGGCTTGAGGACGCTGAAGCTGATATTGCTTTCGATGCTGGTGCTGTTTTCGGCGTTCACTGCATTCGGTGGCATGCGTTTGCATGCATTTCTCGGTACACCGGTCACCGTAGCGGACACTGGTGCCACATTTGAGATTGCGTCTGGGACATCTTTTGGCGGCATAGCGGCGTCACTCGAGCAGCGTGGCATCATTGCCGGCGCTCGTATGTTGCGCATTTACGCGCGTTGGACTGGGCAGGCCAACCTGGTTCAAGCGGGCGAATACCTGATCACGCCTGGGACCACACCGCGGGAATTGCTGCAACAGTTTACTCGCGGTGCCGTACGGCTTTACTCATTTACTCTGATCGAAGGCTGGAACCGTTGGGACCTGCTGCACGCACTGCATCAGCAGCCAGAACTTGATGCCAGCATGACGGACGAGGACTGGCCTGCATTGCTGGAGTCGCTAAGTGCGGCGACCAGTCACGCGGAGGGCCTGTTTCTCCCCGAAACCTACTATTTCCCCCGCAATACCAGTGATCGCAGTGTGCTGCGCCAAGCCTACCAGATGATGCAGGATGTGCTCGCCAAGGAGTGGGCAAACAAGAGCGAGTCGGCGGTCGTGGCGACCCCGTATGAGGCATTGATTCTGGCGTCCATCATCGAAAAGGAAACCGCACGCAGCGACGAGCGTGAGCGAATCGCGGGTGTATTCTCGCGGCGTCTCGAAAAAGGTATGCGCTTGCAGACGGACCCAACGGTGATCTACGGGCTTGGACAAGACTTTAACGGCAACCTGACACGCAAGGACCTGCAGACGCCAACGCCATACAACACGTACACGAGGCGCGGGCTGCCACCCACACCGATCGCCATGCCTGGCCGCGCGTCAATTTATGCCGCGTTGCATCCTGCTGCAGGCGAGGAGATTTTCTTCGTTGCCACGGGTACCGGTGATGGCAGTCACAGGTTTTCGACGACCAAAGAAGAACATGACCAGGCAGTCGCGGCATACTTGCAGCAGTTGAAAAAAAATCAGCGTAACAAGGATTAATGAATGCAGCGAGGCAAGTTCATCACCGTTGAGGGTATCGAAGGTGTCGGTAAATCAACCAACGTCGAGATTTTGCGCCAGGCCATAGAGCAACGTGGTATCCCGGTTTTAACCTCGCGTGAGCCCGGTGGCACACCGCTGGCCGAAAAGATTCGCCGCTTGCTGGTAGAACACGGCGACGAACCGTTGCCTGATATTGCCGAACTGCTGCTGATGTTTGCGTCGCGGGCACTGCATGTGCAAAACCGCATCGAGCCGGCGCTTGCAGCGGGCACCTGGGTGGTTTGTGATCGCTTCACCGATGCGAGCAGGGCCTACCAGGGGGGCGGGCGTGGTTTCGCGCAGGCGGACATCGACCGGCTGGCCGAATTGGTGCACCCGGGTCTCAAGCCGGATATGACCCTGTTGCTGGATGCGCCGGTCGCTACGGGATTGAGCCGGGCCGGGCGGCGCGGTCGTCCAGACCGGATCGAGATCGAGCGCCATGATTTTTTCAGCCGCGTGCGTGAGCAGTACCTGCACCTGGCTGCGGCGGAGCCGGATCGCTTCGTGGTTGTAGATGCGGACGCCAGCGTCGACCTTGTCGGCCACGCTGTGACCTCGGCCATCAACAGGCTTTTAGATGAGACATTACAGGAAAAATAGCCAGTAACACATTGAAGTTATGGATATAAGTTGGCACAGGGATTTCGCAGCGAACTGGCTTGAACGAACCCGGCAGGGGCGCGTTCCGCATGCGGTCCTGTTGACCGGACCCGCAGGCGTCGGCAAACGCGCGGCGGCATCCTGGATGGCGGCGCAGCACCTCGGCATAAGTGCGGCCGGCGCTCTGCCAGAATATCCGGCGCATCCCATCGAACACGCTGATCTGCGCTGGATCCGACCGCCAGACGACAAGCAGAGCATTGGCATCGACCAGATTCGTAGCCTGGTCGCGGAACTCAGCCTCACGAGTTACCAGGGAGGTGGCAAGGTCGCCATTATCGATCCGGCGGACGCGATGACCGGCAATGCCGCAAACAGTCTATTGAAGACGCTCGAAGAACCCCCCGGAGATGCCCTGTTGATCCTGATTGCAGACCGCAAAGGCCATATGCCCGCGACTATTTTCAGTCGTTGCCAGCGTCTCGAGTTCGCCTTGCCGGGCGAAACCGAAGGCCTGGCGTGGCTGGATCGCCTGCATCCCGGCCAGAGCTGGGTCGCAGCCTTGCGTCTGGCTGGCAACGCCCCGCTGGCGGCAATCGCCGCGAGTGCGCAACTGGATACCCACGCCGGACTAAGCCGGGACCTCGCGGCTGTGGCGGCAGGCAAGGCCTCTGCGCTTGATGTTGCGGCGCGCTGGTCCACGCTCGACACCCCGTTTGTGCTGAACTGGCTCGCTCGCCAGGTCCAGGCGGCTATTTTTCGTGCTTCAGGCACCACCGGATCGGGAACACAGTCGGCAATTGAAGATTCTGTGCTAAAGCGCATGGACAGGCGAAACCTGTTCTGCTATCTAGACACGATCAACCGTTTGCGGGGTCAGATGGCTGGTTCCTTCAATGTCCAGTTGACCCTCGAAGGGCTGTTGATCGATCTGTCGCAGGGACTCCAAGGATGCGGCATCGAGGCCCTTGCCGGGCAGCTGCCGGAAATGATGGTTACGAGGTAAACGCATGAGCAAGCCAGGACTATTGACGCTGACAATAAAGGACAAGAGCGCCTTGTACCTGGCGTATATGCCATTTGTCGTGAATGGCGGCCTGTTCATCCCGACCAACAGTTCTTATCGCCTGGGCGATGAGGTCTTTATGTTGCTGAACCTGATGGGTGAAGAAGAAAAGATTCCGGTCGCTGGTACGGTCATCTGGATGACACCGAAGGGGGCGCAGGGTAAGCGCACCGCGGGCATCGGCGTGCAATTCAGCGATCAGGATCAGGGCAACACACAGAAAAAGATAGAGAACTACCTGGCCGGTGCACTCGGCGGCGACAAGCCCACGCATACAATGTAGCCGCGCGTCAGACTTTGTCTTTGTTTATGCCGCCCTGCAATACATAGGCGTTGAAACCGCGTTCATTCAGAATATACGCGCCCGCGGAACTGCGTCGGCCCGTATCGCAGCAGACCACGTACTTGGTGTTGGAATTCAGGGTGTTGATCTTCAACCGGATGAAGTACAACGGAATGTTGACAGCGCCATCAATATGGTGATTTTGATACTCGCTTGGCAGCCGAACATCAAGCCAGACGGCGCCATTCTGGACCATTTTCTGACCCTGCTCATAGCTAACCCAGTGGAGCATCGGTTCATTAAGTAGCTTCTTGAAATCTTCCTTGCCAAGACGCATCACGCCACCGTCAGACGTCATGGTAACGGTGGCATTGCGTTTCGCGTCTGAAATAAGGGCTTCTTCGCCAAACGTATCGCCAACCGACAATTCCGCAAGTTTGATGCCGTCCTTCGACAACGGCGTTTCGCGGGTGACAATGGCGGTGCCACGGGTCAGCACGTAAAAATAATCGCCTTCAGTGCCTTGCTTCAGAATAACGTCGCCGGCGCGATAGTTGATTTGTTGCATCCGCATGAAGATCGCCTGGATATTCGCAGGCGGTATTTTGTGGAATGCCTTTGTCTGCAACAGCGTGGTCATCCAGTCGTCACCGCTGTCCGACTTGCCCTGCAATTCCGAGACTTCGTAGGTGCCGGTCTGATCCCAGGTGAGCATGACATCGAGCAGGTCGCTATCGATTGAAATGAACTTCACCCGGTCGCGCGCGCGGGCCGAAACCCGGCGCGGGAATACCGGTGCCACAGGGTTACGAGCCAGTTCAGAGCCGCCTGCGACGGTGCCGACAACTTTCCCCTGGTCCACAAGTTCGAGGATGCCTGAGGCAATGTAAAAAGTACGCTTTTCGGTATCGCCTTCCTTGAACAATACCTGCCCGGGGGAAAGTTCACGCAACTGGACCTTGCGTGCCAATGCA
The DNA here is from genome assembly GCA_029884455.1 of Gammaproteobacteria bacterium. Taxonomy (GTDB): domain Bacteria; phylum Pseudomonadota; class Gammaproteobacteria; order Steroidobacterales; family Woeseiaceae; genus UBA1847. Next base: position 65,436 of record JAOUHU010000006.1, read on the forward strand.
GCCAGATTGTCGCGCTTGAGACCGTCAAGAGGTGAAAAACTCTTGAGCAGTTGCATATTGGTCTCATCACTCGACATTCTTATTCCTGTTCGTTAGCAGCCGGCAGCGGGTATTCAAGTCCGGCCGTATTCTACCTTCAATTCAATGACTTCCGATACATAAAGGCACGCGCAGCGTGACTGGGCGCACAGTTTGCCAAGCGATCGGGGCTCAATCACCGGCTTGCAGCTCTGACCAGCCGGGATGCGGCGCGAAATGTTGGCCATGCGCGGCGGCGAGTTGCCGCAGTCGAGCGACTACCGCGTCGATGCCGCGCTCGCGAGCATAGTTTATCGGACCGCCCCGAAACGGCGCGAAGCCGGTACCAAAAATCACACCCGCATCCAGCAGGTCGGCATCACTGACAACCTTCTCGGCCAGGCAAGCGACCGCCTCATTGACCATACTGAGCACCAGCCTGTCCTCTGCATCAGGCGGCGGCGCGCTGCCGCTGGTGCTGTCCTTCTGTACTTTGCCGTCTCGCCAGGTATAGAAGCCCCGGCCCGACTTGCGGCCCAGTTCTCCTCGGGCAACCATCGCAGACACCTGCTCGCCCACCGGTCCTTCCATTTTCGTGCCCAGTACCTTGGACACGTGCAGGACGACGTCGAGGCCAACGCTGTCCACCAGTTCGATTGGCCCCACCGGCATGCCAAACGAGACAGCAACCTCGTCAATTGCGGCGAGACTCACGCCGGCCCCGACCAGGCGCATGGCTTCCGCCATGTAGGGTGCCAGAATCCGGTTGACAACGAATCCCGGCGCACTCGCACATTCAAGCGGGAATTTGCCGATTGCCTTGACGAAAGCGAATGCCGCATCGAGCACCTCCTGCGTGGAGTCATCGCAACGCACGACTTCCACCAAAGGCAATTGCGCCACCGGATTAAAAAAATGCAAGCCAATAAAGCGTTGCGGCTGGCGAAGGTCCGTGCGCAGCTCCTGCAGGCGAATACTTGAGGTATTGGTCGCAAGGATAGCGCCAGTTTTCATCTTTTCTTCGACCGTCGCATAGAGTTTTTTCTTCGCCTCGAGGTTTTCATATATGGCTTCGATTATCAGGTCTGCATCCGCCATGCCACTGCCATTAACATCGGCCCTCAGGCGTGCGGTGGTCGCTGCCAACTCAGCGGGGTCACGCACGCGTTTGGCAAACAATGCTGCAGCACGCGTCATGGCGGGCTCGATGAATTCGGCGGCGCGATCCTGCAAGCTCACCTGCAGGCCGCGCAACGCGCACCAGGCGGCAATGTCACCACCCATAACGCCAGCACCCACCACATGCACTGTGGCAATCCTGGTGCCCGACTTGTTGCCTTGCGACTTCAGTCTGTTCTGCAGGAAGAACACACGCACGAGGTTGCGCGAAGTTGCCGTGCACATCAAATTCGAGAAGGACCTCGCTTCGGCCTCATAACCGGTGGCCGTAGCAGCACCATGTTTCACCCAGAGATCGATCATTGCGTATGGGGCAGGGTAGTGGCTACGACGCGCCTTTTGAGCGACTTGTTTCACCAGCATGGGTTTGATGAATGGCCGTACCAGGCGCAGGTTGAGAATCCTTTCCAGCAGCGGCGGCCGGTGTTTTGGCCGGCGTGCAGCGATCAACTCACGACACAGCTGCTGCCAGTTTTGCTCGCTGGCGACACGATCGATCAACCCTATACGAAGGCCTTTGTCTACTGTTACGGGTGCGCCGGTCAGCATCAGCTGCATGCCGGGACGGACGCCACAGATTTGTATGGCGCGCACGGTACCACCGAAACCGGGATGCAGTCCGAGTTGCACTTCAGGCAAGCCCAGAATGGCCTTTTCATTCGCCAGCGCCACGCGGTAGTCGGTGGACATCGCCAGTTCGAGGCCGCCGCCGAGACAGAAGCCGTTGATTGCGCTGACGGTCGGGCAGTGTAATGCCTCGATGCGATCAAATAGCTGCTGGCCCAGACGCGTGACCTCGTAGGCCCGCTCGGGCGTAGTGACGGACGTGAATTCGGTGATATCCGCGCCCATGATGAAGCCACTGGTCTTGCCGGAATAAAACACGACACCCTGTGGCGGATTTTCTTCCAGTGGTTTTAACAGCGCGTCCAGTTCGAGCATGACTTCACTCGATAACACATTGGCGTTGCCGTCGGTCTTGTCCAGGCGCACCCAGGTAATGCCGCCATCATCCGTTTCAGTAGTCCAGTGTTTGCTTGTCATTATGTTTTCTCAATTTCAAAATCGCAGACCAATGGCAAATGGTCAGAATGCCTGACTTGCGGCACGTCAAACCCAGTTACTCGAATTCCCTCCTGGTAAAGTATGAAGTCGAGCTCCTTGCGCGGCGCGCGACTGGGATAGGTCGAAATCCTGTTAACGTTGGCTGACCTCAGTCCAGCCGCTTTCATGAACAGGTAGATCTCGTTTTCGCCCCAGAAGGTGTTGAAGTCGCCGGCGACAATCACCGGCTTGTTGGTCGCCCGGACCAGGTCATGCAAGTGCCGCAATTGCAGGTGCCGGTGTCGATACTTGAGCGACAGGTGTACCAGGAATATCGCGAAATGTTCCATCTCGAGTTCGATAATCAGTCGTTTAATGCCGGTATCGAAATAGTGAAACGTTTCGCCATGAACACGCGCCGCGGCCATGAAGGCATTACCCTGTTTGCGCACAATAGGCAGCATCTTGTTTAGCGACCGGACGCCATACTTGGTCTCGTAGGAAGTATTCATGCCGAGATCGGCGGAAAGTTTTTCGGCCTGATTTACGTTTCGGCTGCGAATCGAACCAGTGTCCACTTCAATCAAGCCAACGATATCCGGGTCAACGGATTTGATGAAGCGTGTGATGTCAGGTAGCACAGACTGATTGCCCAGCACGTAACCGGCGCCGGGAATCGGCATGTGCAGGCTGGCGCCGCCGCCGACGCCATAGCGAATGTTGTACAGGAGGAGGCGCATGTGGCCGCTACGATACCGAATCGCCGTAGGCATGTGAACAGCTTGGATACTATAATGCCCAGGAGCTCGCAAAGGAGTCGTGAGTGTCTGAGAAGAACCCGATCCGCGTATTTGTATCGCACCTGTTTGATGAGAGTGATGATTATTTGCGGCTGTTTGAGTTCCTGGAGAGCGACGATCGCTTTTATTACCTCAACGTGAGCAAACCCGAAAATCGACCCGGGGATGGCCGCATGGAGTCCATCAAGGACGAGTTCATTGCACAAATCAAAGCGGCGGAGGCCGTGATTATTCTGCCCGGCACCTTCCAGGAGAAACCCGACCTGGTCACTTACATGATGGATGTTGCAGACGCCAATAACATCGGCATGATCGCAATACGGCCGTTTGGCGGTATGTCCGAGACCCCGCCCAAAGTCTTGCAGCGGGTCGCCGAGCATATCGACTGGAATGGCCGCGAAATGGTCGATGCAATCCGCCGGGTTGCGCGCGGTGAGAATACGGCACGCTGGGAGGTGATCGACTTTCCCGGGTTTGAGTCAGACTAAAGTACATATTAAACATACTATTAAGGTACTTTTCTAATGTTAGTACTGATGTGAGAACCGCTGTCATCGCGCATCGTGGTGCGTCGGGATACCTGCCGGAACACACGCGCGCCGCCAAGGTCCTGGCACACCTGATGGGCGCCGATTTCCTTGAGCAGGATGTGGTCGCGACGCGCGATGATGAGCTGATCGTGCTGCACGATATTCACCTCGATACCGTCACCGATGTGGGCATTAAGTATCCGGGACGGGCGCGGGCCGACGGTCGCTACTACGTACGCGATTTCGACCTGGCCGAGATTCGTACCCTGGCGGCCTGGGAACGAATGCGGGAAGACGGTTCGGCCGTCTACCCGGCGCGTTATCCAGCGCAGACCGGGCACCATCGGGTACACACGTTCGTTGAGGAAATGCTGTTGATCAATCGCCTCAACAAGGCTACCGGCCGACGGGCTGGAATATACGCGGAAATCAAGAGTCCGGCCTGGCATCGGCAGGAGGGCGTTGACCTGGCACCACTGCTGCTACAGCAAATTAACAAATTTGATGGCGCAGGCGACCCGGACCTGGTTTTTGTGCAGTGTTTCGATGACGCCGAAGTCCGCCGGCTTAAGCAGGACCTCAAGTGCCGCTGGCCAATCGTGCAACTGATCGGGCTGAATGAGTGGCAAGAGGCAGAAACGGACTACGCCGAGCTAGTTACACCTGCCGGCTTGGCACGGGTGGCCCAGCTTGCCGATGGCATCGGTCCGCATTTGTCACTCTTATATACAGTCGTTGACGGCCAAATCGAGAAAACGCCGCTGGTGGCAAATGCGCACGCGCTTGGCATGATTGTTCATCCCTATACCTTTAGGTCGGACGACCTGCCGCCGGGTTTCGAATCCCTGGAAGCGCTGCTGCGATTCTGTGTGCTCGAACTGCAGGTGGACGGGCTGTTTAGCGACTTTCCCGACCAGACAATCGAAATATTGCAGACTATCGACGCGCGCTGAATGCCGCATAACTTGCTGTTTTTTCAAGAAACAAGTATGGCGCGGGGAGGCGACTTTTTGCAATCTGGTGATGCGGGACAATACCGCCAGCTTTGCGGGACTGAGAACTCGGTCCTTTTCTGAGTTCCAAAAGTGCATAATCTAACGCGATGTTTGTGGAGTTACCTCAAAACCTGATCCTGTATACCGCGGGCGCCTTTTTTATAGGCTGGCTGTTGTCGGCGATCAATTCCCGCATGAGTTCCATTTCCGCCGCCCGCAAGCGTGATCCGCGTGATGACCGCATTCGTTCACTCGAAGCCGAACTTCGCGTCGCTCAGGCCGATGCTGAGAAATTTTCCGGCAAGGCCAAGACTCTCGAAAAGTCCCTGGAAGAAGCTAATGAGGGAATCGAGAAACGTGACAATGTGATTTCCCACCAGCAAGAACGCATCGAGGATCTGGGCAGGAACCTCAAGGAATCCGTTCTGAAGACCCGCGAACTTCGTGCAGAGTTGTCGGAACGCGCGACCCAGAACCTGAAGTCGGAAATGAAAATTCGCGAAGTTGAAACTGAACTGGAGGTTGCCCAGGCATCCACCGACCTGATAGCCACGGGCGTACTCGATTATTCTTTTGCGCCGGATCCGGAAGAGGGTGATATGGCCGAGACTGACGTCCAATTCAGTCAAGCCGCAAGTCGCAAATCGAGCTAAAATAGCCCATACGTTTTTAGAATCACAATAAAAACAGGGGGTTAATGTGGGTATTTTGAATCTTTGGCTGCCTATCCTGGCGTCTGCTGCCGTCTGTTTTTTCGCCAGTTCGGTTATCTGGATGGTCCTCAAGTGGCATAACTCGGACTACAAGAAAACGGATCGAGAAGACGTTGTTCGTACCGCCTTATCGGGCGCCAAGCCCGGGTTTTATGCCGTGCCGCATTGTGCCGAATATGCGGACCTGGCTAAACCTGAAATGGCGGAAAAGTTCGCCGCCGGGCCGGTCGCGTATGTCGCTGTGGTCCCGAACGGAATGCCACCGATGGGCCCGAAGTTGCTCAGCATGGTGGTGTATTTCCTGATGGTATCGGTGCTTTGCGCTTATGTCGTTACGCGCACCCTGGCGCCCGACGCCGAATACCTCGCGGTATTCCGAATCGCCGGCACGGTGGCATTCATAGCCAATGGCATCGGGGTTATCCCCGAAAGCGTCTGGTTTGGGCGCCCCTGGCCGGTAACAGCAAAGACCCTGCTGGATGCGATGATTTACGGGCTGCTGACGGGTGGTGTGTTCGGCTGGCTGGTGTAATTGCTTCTCATTGCGGCGAAACCAAGGGACCTTGGCGAACTGACCGTGCGCCGGGTCCTGCCATCGACCCGGCAACAGATGGTCGGACCCTTCATATTTTTCGACCATATGGGTCCGGCTGAATTTCCACCCGGCAAGGGAATCCAGGTACGGCCGCACCCGCATATCGGCCTTGCCACGATTACCTACTTGTTTGAGGGGCAGATCATGCACCGCGACAGCCTCGGCTTCGCGCAGGCCATCGAAGCCGGGGCTGTGAACCTGATGACGGCCGGGCGCGGCATCGTGCACTCGGAAAGAGCCGGAGATGATTACCTGCAGCACTCAAAGCTGCACGGCATCCAGTCGTGGATGGCGTTGCCCGAGGCACTCGCGGAGATCGACCCGGAATTCCTGCATTATCCGGCCACGGCGCTTCCCGAACTTTCGCTCCACGGCGTCACGATACGCGTCATTATTGGCGAGGCTCACGGTTATCAGTCACCGGTAAAAACCTATTCGCCGATGCTGTACCTCGAGTGCCAGATGCCGGCCGGAACCAGTCTGACGTTGCCGGCTTGCCAGGAACAGCTTGCGGCGTACGTGGTTAGCGGCGAGATCGAGGCCGAGGGTAACAAGCTTGCGGCCGGCGTGCTGGCCGTGGCCGCAAACAATGCCGGAATTTCCGTCACGGCAGTTTCTAACAGCCGGGTGATGATTCTCGGTGGAACAAGCCTGGGCAAACGGTACATCTGGTGGAACTTTGTGACGCACAACCAAGAGCGCATGGAGCAGGCCAAGCGAGACTGGCTGGAGGGCCGCTTCGGCAAGGTGCCCGGGGATGACGAATTCATACCTTTGCCGGACTAGGGAGGCGATTTGAACCCAGGGTTCGGCCAGATCCCGATAGAATTTAACATAATATACATTATACGCATATCGATCGTTGCCAGCCGTGGTTGGGAAAGGCCCACGCTGTCGCCGTTTATTTAGGGTACGTTGCCGGAATCAGCGCAACCGCGGCGAACCCGCTCTAGAAAGCTTCACCCACTGAGAAGTGAATCGCATTGCTGTTTTCAGATCGCGCGTAGTCGAGGCGGATATTGATCCGCTTGGCTGGCAAAACCATGAATCGAAGGCCAGCACCAGCGAATCGGCTATGCGGTGATAGGATCGAAACACGGCACTGTAAGACTGGTAGGTCTGATTGCTGTCGAAGGTCTCGTCGTTGAAGAGCACATCGATTTTGAGATGCCGACCGGCGTAACTGTTGAGAGGCAGATCCCGCGAGTCGTACTCGGCAACCAGGCCGACGCCGACAGATTTGACGTCGTCAATTTCAAAATCCGCCTGGTCATCACTGATGTCTGTATTGATGCTTTGATTAACGTCAATAGCTCTTACGAACGCACCGCCATACCAGTTGCCCCTTATCCGCCTGGAAAGCTTGGTAAACAGAAACGTCCCGTTAATGCGCCAGTCCACGCTGGCACCCTGCCCCGTTTCATCCGGTGCCAATAGCGACAGTCGCAGGTCGGCAGCTCCGAACGCCCCGGTAAAGCGCCATCTGTCGTCTTTCCAGTAATTCTGCTGGGCGATAGCGAAGGCTTTGCTGTCGTTACTGGTGTACATGCCCGCCGCTGCAGTGAGTGACGCAGGTTGTTGCTTCATTTGTTCTTCGGACTGTGGGTAGAAATAGGCCGCTCCGGCAATCAGGCCAGTGTCCAGCGTTGGATTCGAGATCGGTATCGGGACCGCAACCAGATTCCCTCGTTGTGCCTTCAACGCTGTCTCATCGCCACGGATATCGGGCGCAAGCCCCTGGCGCGTATCGGTCGTACGGTCATCTGCGATCGCCGCAACAACGGCAAACAAAGGAGGCGCTAGTACGGAAATACGGGTCAAAACGACCACCCTAACGATGGAACAACGCCAGGGTCAGGAGTAGATGTGCCGCCTGTTGGCGAAAAAGCATCGTCGACGAGCGCTTCAGGCGTCCCGATCATGCTGCCGATCATCGCCAGCCTGGATGAATTGGTCCGGGTCAGGTAGCGTCCTGTCCCGGCGCCTATACTCGAACGCCGCGACGCCCCCAGCTCATCATTGCTGGCCTTAGGAAGACTGTGAGCTAACATGCATCCGAGTGGTGTCCCTGTCGTTTCCTGGTCGCAACTTGCTGACCGGCTATTCGCCGACCGTATTCGCCAACGCGGTCTTGCAGCTCTCCGTCAGTTCCGCATCGTTTTCAGCGAGGCAGGAGAGCACCCGGTTTTCGCCAATCGCCACATCAGCGCAATGGGCCTCGATGTCCGTCCTGCACTCCTGTGCCACATAGATGATCGCAGCCGTCAGTTGTTCCAGCAGGCTGGCCGCGGTGTAAAGCGCGTAGCTGCACTGGCCGGATATCTTGTCTTCGTGGGCGGCCATGCAGTGCAACAGCCGGCCGTTTCCGGGCGTAACCTGGCTGCAGTAGGTCTCGATGTCCCCTTCGCACTCGGTGACCAGGTAGTCGATCAGGTCGTCCTGCGCAGAAGCGACGGGTACGGTGGCGAAAATGGCGATCGAGGCGATCAGGCCCGATTTCAACTTGTTCATGCGTTGTCTCCTTGAGTTGGATTTCATTACAGTTTAAGGACCCTGGGGAAATCAGGCATGGCGCTCTAGGGTGCAATTGTGGGTGTAGTGCCCCGCCCAAATCTGGCCGGAACAGTTTCTGCTAGAATCCGGATCACAATATTAACCCAATACCAGGCGCGTCGAAGCAAGGCGAACCCGGCTCCAGTGATCGCAATGCACGACTCATTGCCCATTCCTATTATTCGCTCGAAACTGTACCCGCCGCCACTGGCGCCGGACAGAGTGATGCGTGAGCGTCTGTTGGCGCTGGCGCCCGAGTTTTCAGGCAGTTCGGCAACGCTGGTTTCGGCGCCAGCCGGCTTCGGCAAGAGCACACTGGTCAGTCACTGGCAGGACCATGACGCCGGCACCACAGCGTGGCTATCGCTCGAGACCGAGGACAGCGATCTTCGCCATTTCGCCAGTTACGTCGTGGCGGCGCTTGCCAGCGTCATTCCCGATAGTTGCGATGAAACCGTGCGGGCTCTGCACTCCCTGGAGATTCTGGATGCTGTCGACCTGGCGGGAGTCTTCTGCAATGACCTGGACTCGCTGAATACTCGTGTCGTATTGGTGCTCGACGACTATCACAAGATCACCGCGATCGAAGTACACGAGTTCCTGGATACCATCCTCAGGCACCCGCCGCGGGGTTTGCACATCGTCATCGTTACACGGCGCGACCCGCCGCTGGCGTTGCAGGCGCTGCGTGCGAAAGGTTCGCTCACCGAAATCCGCATGCGGCAGCTCGCATTTAACCAATTCGAGACTCTGGAATTCATGCGCATAAAGCTCGGCGGCAGAATTGCCGACCGGGCCATTGCGCAACTGCATGAGCGCACCGAGGGCTGGCCGGTTGGGTTGCGGCTGGCGGCGCTGGCGGTGCCGGACTCCGGCGTCGAAAATGAATTTGTTGACCGCATCCCGAGCGATGTCCGCGCGGTGCGCACGTACCTGATGCATGAGGTGCTCGCAAAATGCCCCAACACGATACGTAACTACTTGCTTCGTACGTCCTTTCTCGATCGCTTTAATGCATCTCTCAGCGAGGCTGTGTGTAAGGTCGTCAATGCGCGAGAAGATACGATCAGCGGACGTGACTTCACGCGTTGGATCGATGAGGCGGGTCTGTTCAGCATCGCGCTGGATGATCACCGCGAGTGGTTCCGATATCACCACCTGTTCCAGACCATGCTGCAGGAAGAGACTGCAATGGTACTCAGCGATGCCGATATTCGTGAGGTGCACCTGCAGGCGGCGCGATGGTTCGAAGCGCATGAGCTTTTCGAGGAAGCGATTCGGCACTTGATGGCAGCGGACGCGGGTAGCGAAGCGGCGGAACTGATCATCAGGCATCGCAACGAAATTATGAACAACGAGGAATGGCATAGGCTGGCAAACTGGCTGTCTTTGTTGCCTTCCGGGATGATCGAATCGCGACCGGAGCTGCTCCTCCTGAAGGCCCGCCTGCACCGCACGCGTGGCGCACGCGAAGAATTTGCGGAGACCCTGGAGGCCGCCGAAACGCTTTTGGACACCGCCGATGTCACCGACGAGCTGCGGCAGGAATTGCTCGGCTCGCTCGAATCGTCGCGCTGCTTCAACTTGTGGTTGATGTCCGATGGCGAGGCCGCGGTCGCCGCGGCAAGGCGCTCGCTCAAACTATTGCCCAAAGAAAGCCTGGCCGAACGCGGCTTCGCGATGATCATTCTCGGTGGCGCATTGCAGATGACCGGCGACACCAGGGGTGCACTGGACGCGATTTATGCGGAGATGCCGGATGAATCGTCGGCGGCTAACCGCCCTACCTTTGTTACCCGGCTCCTCGCGGCATTGTGTTTCGTCCGCTGGATGGACGGCGACCTGGTCGGGCTGCAACCATCGGCTAAAGAACTCGCGGCGCTAAGTTCTGCAGCAGGCCTCCTCGAAGTAAGTACAATCGGCCAGCATTTCCTGGCCGCCCTGGATTTTCACCATAACCGCCTGGAAGCAGTGGTCGAACGATTGACGGATGTCGCGCGCAGCGATGTCGTTATCAGTGCGGAGTTTCACGCGCACAATATGATCATTGCCGGGTTGGCGCACCAGGTACTGGGCGAGAAGCAGGTGGCCGCTCAGATCGCCCGACATTTGCATGACCTCGCGCTGAAGTCGAAAAATCTTTTCCTGGTGGGCCTGGCCGAAGCTTTTGAGGCAGAACTGGCGCTGCGCAATGGCCGGCTGGCAATGGCAATGGAATGGGCAGATCGCTTCGATCCGGAGCCGCTGACCTCGATATATGGATTCTTCTCTCCGACTATCGTATTGGCAAAAATCCTGGTCTTTGCAGACAGCTCGCCCAGTCGAAACCGTGCAAAGGCCCTGCTCAACAGACTGGTCGATTATTTCACCACCGTAAACAACAGGCGATTCCTGATCGAGGCGTTCGCGTTGCGCGCAATGCTCCACGAGGCACTGGGGAACCGGGAGTCCGCGGACGCCGACCTGTTACAGGCGCTGCGGCTTGCGCAGCCCGGCCGATTCATCCGGCTGTTCGTCGATCTGGGGCCGCGCCTGGGTATGCTGCTAAACAGGGCGCAAGTCGACGAAGAAGGGCTTACCTACGTTGGCGAGATCCTGGCGGCGTTCCAGGATTCGTCTAGGAAACGTCCGGTAACGGCGAATAGTGTGCCTGCCTATAGCGAACCAGCGATGATTGAGCCGCTTTCGCAGCGCGAGCGACAGATTCTGACCTTGCTCGCCGAGCGCCTCAGCAACAAGGAAATCGCCGACAAGCTGCACATTTCAACCGTTACGGTCAAACGTCACGCCGCAAACATCTACCAGAAGCTTGGCGTTCACGGCCGCCGTCACGCAGTCGCCAAGGCGAACGGGCTTGGACTGCTGGCGAAGTCGGCAAGCTGATCCGCCGCGGGCCGCGCCACCGGTCTGCACCCTTTTTTGCATCCTCTATGGCCATGCGCGAAAACCGGGCGCAGGCGAAACTTGCGCCATCTTTCACGATGCAACGACAGGTAGTTACATGAAAATGGGGACGTCCCGGCTAGTGCTAGCGGCTCTTCTGGCGGCGCCCGGCGCCTACGCCCAGGACGAGGCAGATCTTGCCAAGCAACTTGCCAATCCGGTCGCGGCATTGATCAGTGTGCCGCTGCAGCTGAACTTTGATGATTCCTACGGACTGGACGACGGCGGGTCAGTAACGACCCTCATCGTGCAGCCTGTCATCCCCGTATCGCTCAACGATGACTGGAACCTCATTTCGCGGACGATCATGCCGCTCGTGAAACAAGACGATTTTCCGTCCCCAGGTGCCAGTGAGTTCGGTTTGGGCGATACCGTTCAGAGCGTGTTCTTCTCGCCGAAAGCGCCGACTTCGAGCGGCTGGATCTGGGGTGCTGGTCCTGTCTTTCTGATCCCGACCGCGACCGACGAGGCGTTGGGCAGCGAAAAGTGGGGCCTTGGCCCAAGCATGGTGGTTCTCAAGCAGCAGGGCTCCTGGACATACGGTGCGCTGGCCAATCACATCGAGTCGTTTGCCGGCAGCGGCAGCCGTGCTGATGTCAGCAAGACTTTTTTGCAGCCGTTTGTCTCCTACGTTACCGCGTCGAAAACCACGTTCGCAGTCAATACCGAGGCAACTTACGACTGGGAGAATGATGGCTGGTCTGTACCGATCAATTTTCAGGCCAATCAGTTGCTTCGCATGGGCAATCAGCTGGTTCAGATAGGCGGTGGCCTACGCTACTGGCTGCAGACACCGGACGCCGGCCCCGAAGGCTGGGGCATTCGCGTCAATTTCACGCTGTTGTATCCAAAGTAAAAAAGAGAGTCGAAAGTAATGGGAACTAGTCGTGCAACAATGAACTGCCCCGCCGTGTATCGGGTTCGCGTCCAGGGCTCAATCCCTCTGGAGTGGTCGGCGCGTCTCATGGGCATGAATATCACGACGTCAGATGATGCCGACGACGATCAGTCGACGCTGGTCGGTCGCCTTCCGGACCAGGCCGCATTAGCCGGCGTTCTCAATACGCTGTATGACACCCAATTTCCCGTCTTGTCGGTCGAGTGCCTGGAAGTAGGCTAACCGCACAATCAAGTAATGAAGTGGAGAAGATGAAATGAATACCAAGACAATCTGGACGTCCATGCTCGCGATCGTGGCGACGGTGGCGACGGTTGGCGCTGTCGCTGTAGACGTACCGAAAATGAAGATGACGACGGATATTCCGGAGTCCATCACCACGCCGGCCAGCGTCGAAACACGCATAGGTACCTTGAGCTTCTTCGATGGCTATCCGGACGACGCCACTACGCAGCTGGTTTACGACAATCTCGACTTCATGAATGGCGTGAATGCGTTCCTCAATGCGGTGCCTGGCGCATCGGCGGAAGCCATCCGCACCGGCTGGGCCGCCCAGGGAGCGGACAACAATCAGACCTTGATCATCATGGAAAACCTGATGGATTCGAAGTCGCTCTTCCTCACCCCCAATACCGAAAGCATCTACCACATGGCCTGGTTCGATACGAGCGAGGGTCCGCTGGTAATCGAAACACCGCCCAATGTGCTCGGTATCATCGATGATCACTGGTTCAAGTACGTCGGTGACTTCGGGAACGCGGGACCGGATCAGGGAAAGGGTGGCAAGTTCCTGCTCCTGCCTCCGGGCTACGATGGCGAGGTGCCGGACGGCTACGTCGTGCTGCGCTCGCCGACCTATGGCAATCTGATGTTTTATCGCGGCTTCCTGGACAACGGCAGCACGAAAACGTCCCTCGCAAACACCCGGCAGTTTTACCGGGCCTACTCGTTGTCCGATGCGGCCAATCCGCCGCCGATGAAGTTCATTAACGTCTCCGGCAAGCAGTTCAATACGATCCACGCCAATGACTTTCACTTCTTTAACGAAGTGAACGCGATCGTCCAGTATGAGCCAAATGAGGCGCTGAACCCGGAAACCCTCGGCCTGCTCGCCGCCATCGGGATCGAAAAGGGCAAAGAGTTTGCGCCGGATGCCCACATGAAGAAGATCCTCATCGAAGCCGTGGCGGTAGGCAATGCGACGGCGCGCGCCCTGGCCTTCCGTCCGCGTCTTGATGGCGTTTACTACTTCCCGGACCGCCAGTGGTTCACCAACTTTGCCGGAGGCAGCTACGAGTTTCTGAAACAACCCGGCGTTCGCAATCTCGAGGGCCGCGTCCTCTTCCACTACTACGCTACCGGCATCACACCCGCCATGGCGATGAAGATGGTCGGCGTCGGCTCCCAGTACGCCGCGGCAACCACCGATTCCGAGGGCAGGCCTCTCGATGGCAGCAAGACCTACACCATCCACCTGCCATCGGGAATCCCGGCCCGGAACTTCTGGTCCTTTGTGGTGTATGACAACCAGACCCGTTCGATGCTGCAGACCGATCAACAGTTCCCCAGCATCAGCAGCCAGCGGGAAAGTGTTGTTATCAACGACGACGGCTCAGTCGATGTCTGGTTTGGCCCGACCGCGCCGAAGGGTCACGAATCCAACTGGGTGCAGACCGTCCCCGGCAAGAGCTGGAACACACTGCTTCGCCTGTATGGCCCGGAACAGTCCTGGTTCGACAAGACCTGGAAGCCTGGTGATTTTGTAGTAGTTAAACAGGACTAATGCTAATGATGACTATCCAACGCTATGCGTCCACGCTGCTGGGCGCGACCGTGGTACTTGGCCAAATCTTCGCTGCAGCGTCTGCCGCGGAGCCGAAGTACAAGGCTAACGTTCCAGAGACGCTGTTGACGCCGAACACCGTGGAGACCGAACTGCTCGGCACGCTGGACTTCTTCGATGGCATGCCCAGCGACGAAACGGTTCGCAAGACGATTACTTTTCTGGATACGTCGCGCGCAGCCGAAGCATTCCTGAATGGCATGCCTGCCACTTCAATTTACGCCATGCTCGAGGGCATGAAGCAGGCTGGTGCCGAGCCCGGTGACCTGGTCCTCTGGGAAAACTATGGTGACGCCCGCACTCTCGCATTGACCTTCAATACCTCGACACCCTACGCGTTCGCCGAGATCAACGTCAAAGACGAGCCGGCTATCATCGATGTGCCGCCAGGGATGCTGGTCGGGGCGGTCGACGACGCGTTCTTCCGCCATGTCACGGATCTCGGGGCAACCGGGCCTAATCAGGGCAAGGGCGGCAAATTTATCTTCGTGGGTCCAGATTACACGGGCACGCTTCCAGACGGTTACCGGGTCGTCAGGACGCCGACCTACCGCAACTGGATGTTTCTGCGTGCCATCGTGCAGGAGGCTGGTCTGGAAGCGGCTACCGAGGGGCTCCGCACCAAGTTCCGCATCTATCCTTTGTCGAAAATCAGTAACCCGCCCGCAGGCAAGGTTGTGTTCGTCTCCGGGGCGAAGATCAACACCATTCATGCGAACGATGTCACCTACTACGACGAGCTGAACGCCGTGGTGCAGTACGAGCCAGCAGACGCTTTCGATCCTGAGATAGTCGGGCTGTTCGCGTCGATCGGCATTAAAAAAGGAAAGCCTTTCGAGCCCGACGCTCGCATGAGGAAGATTCTTGCTGAAGGTGTCGCTATCGGCAATGCAACGGCGCGGTCGTTGACCTTTCGCCCACGCGAGGAGCGCCTGTATTTCTATCCCGGTCAGCGCCAGTGGTACTCGCCTTTTACAGGCGGTAGTTCGGAGTTCATGAACAACGGTGAGCGTGTGCTCGACGACCGAATCATCTTCCACTATTACGCCACCGGAATTACGCCCGCCATGGCGCGGGCCCAGGTCGGCACCGGCTCAGCCTACGAGATCGGTGCGCACGATTCGCAAGGCCGCTACCTCGACGGTGGCAAGACCTACACGGTCACGTTGCCGGCTCCGATTCCGGCCAAGGATTTCTGGTCGTTCGTGGTGTACGACAACCAGACGCGGTCAGTGCTCGAAACTGATCAAAAATCTGGTGGCGTCGACAGCAATAGTCCTGACATCAAGGCAAACGCGGATGGTTCCTACACGGTTTGGTTTGCTCCGACGCCGCCGGCAGGAAAAGAAGGCAACTGGGTGCAGACCATGCCGGGGAAAAGCTACAACGTACTGCTGAGGCTTTATGGACCGCTGCAGCCGTTCTTCGACAAAACCTGGATGCCAGGCGATTTTGAGCTGATGGAATAACGCCCTGTAGCGAACGGCGAAAGCACATTTTGGATCTGGAGTGAATAAGAGCGGTGGTGCTGTTTCCTTGGACACGTTATCTGGGAGGGCAGCGGTTTTACAGGCTCGCCGCGGTCAAATGCTTCGCCGCCCGGCAACCTGAAAAAATGTCCAGCTGCGAGTCATAAACGCTGGTGTCAATGTCCAACAGACCAAGCTCGGTGTGAAACAGGTTGTCGTGTGAAATTCCGGGTTGCTCAGATGTCCCGAGGCATCGCGAACCCATGCCAACGTCCTGAAAGTCCTGGTGCGCGGACCATGTTATGAAAGGCACCTGTTTTTGCTCTTCGGGTGCCAATTTGTAGGGCATGCCATGCAGAAACAAGTTGTGTTCACCCAGTGATTCCCCGTGATCAGACACGTAGGTCAAAGACACGTCGAATCGCTCCGACTCCGCGTTCAGCACCTCAATGGCAGCCGCAATGACGTGGTCCGTGTAACGAATTGTATTGTCATAGGCATTTACTATCTCCTGTATGCTGCAGTCGCCAAAATTCTGCGATCTGCAGTCCGGAACAAATGTGCGGAACTCATCCGGGTAACGTCGAAAATACGCGGGTCCATGACTGCCCATTTGGTGCAGCACGATCAAAGTATCGCGCGAAACTTGCTGTAGCAGCTTGCTGAGTTCATGGATCAGGACCTCGTCGTAGCATGCGTCCTCGGAACATATTGATTGCAACCCGATCTGGTGAACATCGCGATGATCCACGCGATCGCAGAGACCTTTGCAGCCATTGCCATTGTCCACCCAATAGACCGAGTACCCGGATCGGGCCGCAATATCCAGCAGGTTATCCTGGTATCTGCTTTCACTTCGTTCGAATCCCGTCCTGCCACCGAGCGTCAGCATGCAAGGCAAGGATGTCGCTGTGGCCGTGCCACACGATGAGCCGCTCAAGTACAAGAGGTTCGATTGCTGCTGCAACTCGGGGTTGGTTGATCGGGAGTATCCGCCCAGACTGAAATTTGCCGCACGGGCTGTTTCGCCCAGGATCAACGCATGAACCCTGGGCCGGCGCCCTTCCAGATCGGCACTCAAGTGAACGGCATCAGCGCCGACGACCTTGTAAACTGGCGGGGTCTCGAATGCATCCCGGACCAGGCTGATGCCAGACGAAATCGCGTTTATTGGCGCAATCATATACTGGGCTTCGCGATGATTACGGCCAAAGGAAACGACCTCCTTCTGCGAAAAATATAACGGTCCGGCAATCATGCTGAGTGCGAGCAGCAGCGCTATGGTCCGATCACGCAGCGCAGTCGGTATTCGCCGCCTCTCTAGCGGGTATTTCCAGACCACGGAAGCAGGCAGCACGCCGAACAACAAGAACTTTACGATGAGCGGTGTGGTAAGGAGATCTGCCGCTTCGGCTGTGTCGGTTTCGAACGCGTTGATCAACATACTCGGGTCAATCAAAACGCCAAATTCGCTCGTGAAATACCCAATCGCGGCACTGCCCATCAGTGCCACGATCAGGATACTGCGAGTCATTGCGCCAAGCGCCAGCAAGAGCATTACAAGACTAATCAGGCCAAGCGTGAGAATCCCGATCGCGGCGATGAACGTGCTGCCATTATGAAAATCCGCCGAGTCATTCGCGGCAACAACTCTCCAGTAGGCATCATTACTGGTCAGCATAACCCAAAGGCAAAACAGGAAAATCAGCGCCTCTGGCTTTCGTATCAGGTGTTTCATTTGCTAGAAGCTCTTCTTTGTCGATATAACAAGTTGCAGGCTGTCGATTTCTGCAGTGCCATCGAGTGGCAACGCAAGATCGATATGAATTACGTTGCCCAGACCGGACCTGTCACTGCCCAGCCGCAGTCCGACACCAACGTCTTTGAGCCAGCCCAGGTTGGTCGTCGTGACGCTGCGCTGGCCCCACGTTCGACCAACGTCGACGAACGCGGCAGCACCAACATGAAACAGGCGCAACGGATACCAATTACTGAAGAATCGTTGTTCCATAGAAAACAAAGCCTTTTTGTCACCGGATTGATATCGCAGCGGATATCCGCGCAACCCGGTGTCACCGCCAAGATCCATGATGTGATCCGCATCGAGCTCGTAACCGTAAAAGACACTAGCGCCGGCGACGAAGAGCCATTTTTCGGATTGCCGCCTGTGATACGTGACACTGCTGTCTAACGCCAAGTCCTGCGGCTTGCCGCTCTCGACTCGTGTGGTGAGGCTGCCATCGACGGTTATGGTGGTGCTTTTTGAATCACCGAAACTCGATTGAGCTTGCAGACTTAGCAGCCAGGCATCACGATCGGACCCCAATTGAGTCGCAGATCGACCCAGCCGCGCGCTAAACCGCGTACCCAGATAACGATCTTCGGTTCGCCCGATCTGGTCATAGTTCTGAGTTTTGTCGAATTTGTTCTGCAGCCACTCAACGCCGACGAACGGATAGAACAGCTGACGATCCGTTGGCAGAACTGTGCCGGGGACACCGGTAGACTCGGCTGCTAGGAACTGGTGATCGTTGTACGCTATTCCGGCTGACCACCGACGTACCCAATCATCCACCAAACCTGTCGACCAACCCCGGGCGATTTCGTAGGCCTTGCTCTGGTGCCGATACGTCCCCACTACGCTGCCGAGGTCGTAGTATGAGTCGATTCGATCGTTGTCAAAAAACGAAATGTAATGTGCGTTGGTTGAGCCAAGCGCATAAAACGGCTTGCCGAGCTCGATATCAGCGGTGTGGCCATCACTGCTGTTGTCGTAAAGAAACCGGAGACCGTACCAGCTGTTGCCAAGATTGCGATCGATGATTTTTAGCTGTTTTGACTGGCGATCGACATTGGTCGAGTACAGGGCTTCAACATAGATGCCGGTTCCCAGCAGATTCATTTCCTTAACTCCGATATCCGAGCTGTTTTGCCCGCCGGACCGGGAAAAGCTCAACTTTGGAGACAAGGTCCAGGTATCGGTGGTTTTGACACTGACGTCGATGACACAGTTGTCCCTGGCATGTAACTCCACCGACGCGTCCTTGATAAAGCGATTGGCGCGAAGCACGCGCTCGGATTCATCAAGAATTTGCCTGGAAAAGGTATCGCCCTCGACGAACAGCAGTTGCTGCGCGATCACTTCCTGGCGGGTGGTTACATGCACCTTGTTTGCCATTCGGTACAGGACGTTGTTCTCACTCGGATTATCGAGATCGAAGATGCTGCCCGGTTGCACCAGGATCGAACCGATGACGGCACCGTCGGCATCCAGAATTTCCGGCATTTCCGTCCCCGGTTGTGCTATCGCGAGCGCCGCGCTCTCCGTGCATGAGGTCGGGTCCATGGCTGCGCAGGCGGACGAACAGATGACCAGCACGCCCCAACCTGCCACGACGGCAATAGAGTCACGGCAGCATGGCCTTGCGCAAAGAACTGCTAATTCCATGAGTCTTGCACCTCTGCATTGCTGGGGCTTGCACCTGCCAGGCTTGCAGTCATTCCCGGTTGGACGGAACGCCTCGCAAATCCGGTCTATGCATGGTGTGCCTGAAACCTTAAGGGAGACTTAACTGAACGAAATTTGCGTGCGCCTGAGATACATTCCCCGGCATGTCAGACGGTCCGGGCTGGGGCTGATTAGCCTTGAGAAAATCGTCGGTAACCACGTATAGGTCATTTGTGCCGCAGTCTGGATAATAATTGCCGGGAAATGGTTCAGTTTCAGGAGCACACATGTTGCGATTCAGGCCGACATCGATTGGATTGCTGTTCGTCCTGGCCAGCTGCGCTACCGATACAGGAATCGGGCCGCTGGTGGACTATGAGGAAGTAAACGCCAGCACCATCATCGATGCCCCGAGCCCGACACCCGGCCAGTCCGCGCCCGGCAACCTCTACGTAGCAGAACGCGGCGAGTACCTGGTGGAGCTGCTGGGTTGCGGCGCCTGCCATACCGACGGCGCACTGGTTGGCGAACCAAATTTCGAAAGATCGCTCGCCGGTTCCCAGGTCGGCATCGCCTGGAACAATCCACTGGGCGACCGCTATCCTGCCGTAGTGTATCCGCCCAACATCACACCGGACATCGAGACCGGCATTGGAAAGTGGAGCGACCAGCAGATTGCCAATGCAATCCGGGCCGGCCTCGGGCGGCATGGCGAGCGGCGGATCGCTGCCATGCCCTGGCAGGGTTACGCGACGATTTCTGATAGTGACATCGTTGCGATTACCGCCTATTTACGCAGCATCGAGCCGGTCGCCCATCGTGTGCCGGACGAAGTCGCGCCTGGCCAGCGTGCCACGGCGCCGTTTGTCTACTTCGGCGTGTATCGGAGTCGCTGAGCCAAGCTGCGGCCGCACCTAGCCAGGCACGACCAGTATGTCGCAAGGCAGGTGATCCATTACGCGCTCGGCCGTGCTCCCAAGCGCACGCTGCTTGCGGTTCGAGCGATCGAGAGCGCCCATGATTACGGCATCGGCGCCGTGGCTGCGCGCAAATGCTGGCAGCACATCGCTGGTCCTTCCCGGCAACTGGTGCACAGCTTCAACAGCGATCTTGTTCGCCCCGGCCAACGCGTCAAGCCGCTTGCGGTGGTCATCGCGTGCATGGCGATCAAGCTCATCGATTGGCAGCCTGACTGGTTTCACTTTGAACATCGCGTATTGGCCGATTTCGACCAGCCGCTGGTAGGCATGAAACAACAGCAGGCTGCCGCCACATTTTTCAGCCAGCAACTTGCCGGTATCGACGAGAATCTGGTCCAGCGCACCCTGCTCGTCGTCGGCGTGCATGGGATCGACGGCGGCTACCAGGACCGGCCGTTGCTTCCACTCATGTGGCTTCACCAGCCAGAGCGGGACGGCAAGTCTCTGTATCAACTGCCAGTCGGTGTACGTAAACCTCGCCCTTTCCGCAGGGCTGTGATACTCCGTGCCTTTGACAACATATCTGGGCTCCCTTTCAAGGGCCTCGGCAATAATGGCCTCATGCGCCGGCCGCTCGTGACGAACTGAAACAGTCACCTGCCTGCCGCCTGTGACTTTCAGCGGGGTGCAAAGTTCGTTCAGAAATTGCTGCCGCGCGGCTGCGACGGCTGTGTGTATCTCGCGGGCTTCGTTTGAGACCAGCAAGTCTTCCTGCAGCAAGCTGGAAGTTGGATCGCTTAGCATTAAATGCAAGTCACAGTCATACAGACCGGCAATCCAGGCGGCCCGCTTCGCAACCACATCGGGGAAGATGTCCAGCTCGATGATCGCAAGTACAGTATTGTTCATTTCGTCCTCCATTTTGCAGCGGCGGGTTACGCAAAGTATTTGCGAATCTCGGATACATCCAGATTCGCCAGGTTTTTGGGCGCCTCGCAAACGACTGACTTTTTGGTGGTGGCCGACAAACTATCTCGCAGCATGCCCAGGACCTTTGGTTCCGCAATTAATACCAGGTAACGGAATTGGCGAGCCGCGATGGCGCGATCGAGAAAATCGGCAAGTTGCCTGACAAACGACCGCAGTGCCTGTTTCCGCCCCGAACTCTCAGGTTCCATGGCATGCCGGCCACCGCCAAACCTGTCGAAGCTGCGCCCTGGCTTGTCGCTGGAGAACTCAGCTTCGTGCTGGGTGCCGGACTCGTGCCTTATTTCCTTGACCAGCAGCCAGTCAGCGTGTGCAGATTCGCTGCACCAACAGCGTGCCCCGCTTGCCGCGCATACGGCAATGCAGGTGCTTGCATTGGGAAGGTGTATTAGTTGCTGAGGATGCATGGCCATTTCACTGCGGGGGCTCTTCCGCATTTGAGCCTAGCCGCACGGCAGGAATTCTGCCATCCGTAGCAGACGCGTCATGTTTCGGCGACTACCTATTCCCAGGAGTGCGATGCGCTATAGGCAAAAACCCGGACAGCTCAGTGTGCGGCCGGCATTACTTCGAACTTCGATCCAGTGTGCAATTGGCAAACGCTACGATCACGGTAGTGCCGATAGCTCCAATGGCGGCCATTAGCATGTCTTTTTGCGCGTCCCACTCGTCTCCCTGCGTGCCCAGGTATGCCACACCCAGGTCACCGCCAAATACCACCGCTGCGCCCCATTCAAACAGCTCAAAAATCGTTGAGGTGGAAATAACGATCAATACGGGCAGCAGATAGGCCCAGGGTCCCTGCACTCTTGAGGTCCGCAGCACGATCTCACGGACCGGGTAAACGATCAGCAGGCCATAAAACAGATGGATCAGGCGATCATAATGATTGCGCTCCAGGTCGAGCCGCTCACTCAGGCCAGCGCCGGTCATTGCGCTGAACCAACTGTCGTACGGAACCATCGCATAGGTGTAATGGGCACCAACCTGGTGCAGGCATGAAAATACGAATATCAGGCTATAGGAGAGCCTGGATAAAGGCCTCTGCCGATGAATCTGAAAAAGCAAGGGCACGCTCAGAAATACAACTACGTTTTCCAGCAGCCAATCCGAGCGAAACCAGGGATCAATGGCCAAGAGTAACCACACCACCGTGAATATCAGCAGCAGTCGCACTGCAAAGTGATCCTGCTTTGAGAGATCTTTTGATTTCATCCTGATCCTGAACTGTGTTTTGTACTTATTTCGCCGCAGCCGCATTACATCCATAATTAATGTGCACGATGCAAATTATCTGGAGTATTTCATTATGAACCATAGGTTTGTACTGCGCTCCTGGGCGCTGCTATTCGTTTCGTGTGCTTCGGCCATTGCCGTTCTCGTGGGTTGTTCCACTATTTCGACGGGTGCACACTACGATGAAACGACCAATTTTGGAGCATACAAGACATTTTCGTGGATCGGTGCGAGTCCATACGTCACCGCGGCAAATGACTCCGAACCGGCTGTCAGCCCACTGACGCGCTCCAAGATCGAAGCCGCCCTGCGTGCGGGACTTGAGGCAAAGGGATATCAGTTCGTCGAGCAGGACGGTCAGGCGGATTTCGTGCTCGCCTACACGATCGGTACTCGTCAGGAGATCTCCATTGATTCGTACCCGGCTCCGTACTACGGCGCGTGGGGGTGGCACGTTCGCGGCAGCCACTACTATGTGAATGAGGTATCGGCGCACAGCTATACGCGCGGTACACTCGGCGTTGATATATTCGATGCTGACAGCAAGCAGCCCGTATGGCATGGATGGGCTGAGAAGACGATTACGGACGATGACCGCAAAGACCCGTCAGCGGCGATCAATGCTGCCGTAACCAAGTTGCTGGAAGCATTTCCCAAATAGTCAACCGAACTGGTCGGCAATGGCCAGAACATTCGCGCCGCGGATTTGTCCGCGGCGCAGTGCTTGCAGGGCCTTGTTGGCATCTTCGAGGCGGTACAGGCGAATCTCCGGTCGAATACCTGCTTTATTGGCGATTTCCAGGAAGGCGCTGATGTCGTGCCGCGTGATATTCGCCACTGTCTGCAGCCTTTTTTCCTGCCACAGGTGCTGGGTGTAATCGATCGTCGCCATTTCCTGGCGATCAGAATTTTCCTTGCGTATTGCATTGATGACGAGAATTCCGCCGGGACGCAGACATTTCAGCGCAGCAAGAACCGGATGCCACACCGGTGTCGTGTCGATGATGGCGTGTGGTGGTTGTGGTGGCGTGTCGTCCGTACTGCCGGCCCAGTCGGCACCCAGGTCCAGGGCGAATTCGCGCTCCGCGGGGCTGCGAGCGAAGACGTAAACCGGCGACTGCGGGTAAAGATAGCTGGCCAGCTGCAGTACCAGGTGTCCGGACGCGCCGAAACCGGTCAGGCCGAGCACGTCGTGACCGCCAATTCCAGCGAGCTTGAGCGCACGATAACCGACGCTGCCGGCACACAGGAGCGGTGCAACTTCGACATCGCTGAGACCCTCGGGTACGCGATAGGCGAATTGCTCGTGCACAGTCATGTATTCGGCATAGCCTCCGTTTACATCCCGGCCGGTCGCAACAAACCCGGCGTCAATGTTTTCGTGCTCGCCGCCACTGGACCTCGCAATCCAACCTACGCCGACACGATCACCGACAGCATGTGCGGTTACATCGGCGCCCAGCCCTGCTACCCGACCAACCACCTCGTGCCCGGGCACGATCGGCAGGAACGACGGTGGCGTCCTGCCTTCGATCTCATCCAGCTCGGTATGACAAACACCACAGGCGTTGACCCTGAGCAACACTTCGTTGGCAGCCGGCTCGGGACGCGGAATCTCAGCCAGCTGCAGCGGCTCAGGCTGATCCTGCATGGACGCAATTTTATTGAGCAGCATTGCTCTCATAATATTTCCAGCTTTTTCCTGTCCTTGATGCGATTTGCCAACGCCAGCAGCGGTAATAATGCTACAGCTGAACAGCTCGTCACAAAACACTGAAGCCAAGCTGTTTGCCCGGGCGCATTACGTCGCCCCTGCGGTCAATGATGCATTGGTATATACCCGTACGTACAATACGTGGCGTACACGCGAGAATGATCCGTGTGCTTTGGCTGCGTTTTTTCAGGTGCGGCACTCTGTGGAATACAAGGACTATTACAAGATAATGGCGCTCGAGCGGGGCGCGAGCCAGGATGAAATCAAGCGCGCCTACCGAAAACTGGCGCGCAAGTTCCATCCGGATGTGAGCACCGAGCCCGATGCGGAGAAACGCTTCAAGGATCTTGCCGAAGCCTACGCGGTCCTCAGGGATCCTGAGAAACGAGCCGCCTACGACGAACTCGGCACAAACTGGAAAGCCGGCAAAGAGTTTCGACCGCCGCCAGACTGGGGCTCGGGATTTGAATTTGGCGGCAGTGGATTCGATACCCGGGACCGCAGCACCTACAGCGATTTTTTCGAATCGTTGTTCGGCCAACGGCAAGGCTTTACTTACGGCGCCAGCGCCGACAGGCATTTTCGGGCACGTGGTGAGGATCACCATGCGAAAGTACAGGTCGACCTGGGCGATGCATATTCCGGAGCAACACGTTCGATCAGTCTGCGAACGCCCGAGCTGGATCAAAGTGGCCATGTAGTCACCCGGGATCGCACGCTGAACGTCAAAATTCCCAAGGGCGTTCAGCAAGGACAACGAATACGCCTGTCCGAACAAGGTGCGCCAGGCCACGGCGGTGAACGACCTGGCGACCTGTTTCTTGAAATCCAGTTTCGCCCGCATCGCCTTTACACCGTAGTTGGCCGCGACGTCCACCTCAAGCTACCAGTCGCTCCCTGGGAAGCGGCACTCGGTGCCACGATTCAGGTGCCAACACCTCTCGGGCCGGTCGACATGAAAATCCCGGTGGGAACTGAAAGCGGCAAGAAACTGCGCCTGAAAAATCGCGGTATCCCAGGTCAACCTCCTGGTGACTTCTACGTAACGATCGATATCGCCCTGCCCCCGGCAAAAAGCGACACTGCCAGGAAACTCTACGAAAGCATGCGACGAGAGCTGAACTTCAACCCGCGCGCGCACCTTGAGGCAAATCAGCATGAGTAAGAATGCCCTGATCGGAACGTTGCTGGACGAGCAGGCGACTGTATCCATGTCTGAGATATGCCTGGCCTGTTCCTGTCGCAGCGAGTGGGTTCTCGAACTTGTCAACGAGGGGATTCTCGAACCGCAGGCTCGCGAACGCGATGAGTGGTATTTTTCCGCAATTAGCCTGCCGGTCGCACAGGCAGCACAGCGCCTGGAACGCGATCTCGGCGTGAATATTGCCGGTGTTGCGCTGGCGCTCGAGCTGCTGGAAGAAATCAGATTTCTGCGGGCACAGCTGCAGCAGCCATGAGTTTCGAAATCCAGTTCTTTGGTGCGACGGAGCAGGTCACTGGATCCTTGTACGTGGTTCGGGCCAATGGGCACACTGTGCTTCTCGAGTGTGGCCAGGTTCAGGGCGGACGCAATGAGGAGCTGCAGAACCGGGAGCCATTTCCGATTCCTGTCAGTGATATCGACGCGGTTATCTTGAGCCACGCACACATAGACCACTCTGGACGCGTACCGCTGTTGTTCAAGTGTGGTTACCAGGGACCTGTCTACGCGCAACTTGCCACCGTGGCTTTGTGCGCAATCATGCTGCCTGACTCAGGTTATCTCAATGAGAAAGACGCCGAGTGGCAAAACAAGGACCGACAGCAGAAAGGCATGGATCCGCTGCAGCCGTTGTATACGAAGCGGGACGCGGAAGAATGTATGCGCTTGTTTCGCGGCGTCAAATACGGGGCGGCCCTAGAAATTGTACCAGGGCTGACATTACGCTTGCATGATGCCGGACACATTCTCGGTTCTGCCATCGTTGAACTCGAATGCTCGGACAGTGATGGAAAACGACGCCTTGTGTTTAGTGGCGACCTCGGTGGTCGCGCTGCACCCGTCATGGATTCGCCGCAGAAGTTACGGCGCGCCGACCTCGTGCTCATGGAAAGTACCTATGGCGATCGTCTGCACCGCCCGTTTGCCGATACGCTGCAGGAGCTCGGCGACGTAATCAAGTCGGCTCGGGCGGATCGAGGTAACATTCTCATTCCAGCGTTCACAGTCGGTCGCACGCAAGACCTGTTGTACCTGATGGCTGAACACTTCGATGCCTGGCAACTGAAAGACTGGCGGATTTTCCTGGACAGCCCAATGGGAATCGAGGCAAACGATACCTATTATCACTATCGCCATCTTTACGGCGCGCACCTGTTCGGCCCCGACGCGCACCTCCTTGGACTGCCGAATTTCCACGCCACCCGTTCGACCGAAGAATCAATGAGCATAAACCCGATCCGCAGCGGTGCGATCATCATTGCGGGCAGCGGAATGTGCAGTGGCGGACGCATTCATCACCATCTGAAAAACAATATTGCACGCGCCGAGTGTCACGTGATCTTTGTCGGCTACCAGGCCCTCGGCACGCTCGGCAGGCGCATAGTTGACGGTGCAGATGAAATCCGGCTTTGGGGAGAAAAATATGCTGTCCGCGCCCAGGTGCACACGATCGGCGGTCTGTCGGCACATGCTGATCAGGATGATCTGATCGATTGGTATAGCGGATTTGAGGACCAGCCACCACTATACTTGGTGCATGGCGAGCCTTTCGCGCAGCAGGCTCTTGCGGCGAAAATTGCGTCGCGTCTCGGCGCGGTCGCTGCAATCGCCCGGAATGCACAAACTGTCGAAATAAAGTTAGCGGCGAGGAGGAAAAGGCGATGGGCGTAGATACTCGAGGAACATTCCGGGAGTTGTCCTTCAATCATCGATTTGTCCAATGGATTCTTTGGCGTGCCGGAAACCCCCGGATCGCGGTGCGACTTTGGAACGGCGATGAATTTCGCCTGACCGATTCGCGCCCGGTCGCCTGCATGGAGCTCAGGGAGCGACGCGCGGCACTCGAACTCTTGCGAAATCCATCAGTGGGTTTCGGAGAAGGCTTTAGTGCGGGCCGAATAGAAATTCACGGTGACCTGCTGGCGTTCGTCAACGAAATTACTGCGGCAATTACGAACCGCAACGCGAATCGCTATTACCTGCCGAAGATCGGATCCATCTTGCACGCGATGCGGACGAATTCGCTGAGTCGATCCTGGCACAACGTGCACCACCATTATGATCTCGGTAACGACTTCTACAGGCTGTGGCTGGACGAGCGCATGGTGTATACCTGTGCCTACTTCGACACAGCTACTGCCACGCTCGCCGAGGCGCAGCGCGCCAAACTCGATCATGTGTGCAGAAAACTGCGGCTGCGCCCGGGACAAAAGGTGATCGAAGCGGGTTGTGGCTGGGGCGCACTGGCGCTGCATATGGCTGAGCACTATGGCGTGCAGGTTGTCGCCTACAACAACTCGCACGAGCAGATCGCATTTGCCAGGCAAAAGGCTGTCGATATGGGCTTGGATGGCAGGGTCCGGTTCGTCGAGGACGACTTCCGCAATATCGACGGTCGATGTGATGCCTTTGTGTCAATCGGCATGCTGGAACATGTTGGTTTGGCCAGTTTCAGTACATTGGGTGCGATTGTGAAGCGCTGCCTCAAAGCCGACGGTACCGGTCTGATTCATTCGATCGGGCGAAGCTATCCGCAAAAACCGGACGCCTGGATCGTCAAGCATATTTTTCCCGGCGGCCATATGCCGAGCCTCAGCGAAATGATGCACGTATTCGAGCCGCATAAATTGCGGGTGGTCGACGTTGAAAACCTGCGCCCTCACTACGCGCGCACCTGTGCGCTGTGGCTGCAGAACTTCGATGCGGTGGCCGATAAAGTAGCGACAATGTACGGCGATGAATTTGTACGCATGTGGCGACTATACCTGGCAGGATCATCGGCCGGATTTCAGTCCGGCACCCTGCAACTCTATCAAATCCTGTTCGCACCGCCTGACAGCAATAACGTTCCGTGGACCCGCGAATATCAATACGCTGGCGCGGGCCGGAACCATTGACGTGCAAAACGCTGATGCCATCGTCGTTGGCGGCGGCCCGGCCGGCTCGACCTGCGCCTGGAAATTGCGCCGCGAGGGGCTCGATGTGCTGGTGTTGGATCGAGCTCAATTTCCGCGCCACAAATTGTGCGCAGGCTGGGTCACCCCGGAGTCGATGGCCAATCTTGAGCTTGTTGAAGATGACTATCCACTCAGTTTCATGAGCTTCGACAAATTACACCTGCACTACAAGGTACTCACCGCAAGACCCGCCACTCGCCAACATTCCATTCGACGTTTTGAGTTCGACGATTTCCTGTTACGACGCTCGGGCGCGACGGTGATCCAGCACAAAGTCATAGACATCAGGCGGGCCGGCAGCGATTTCATCATTGACAACCGCTACCGCTGTAAATACCTGGTAGGCGCCGGTGGCACAGCCTGCCCCGTGTATCGACGCCTATTTGAAGAGCGCAACCCGCGTAATCATGCACTGCAAACTGCTACTTACGAACAGGAATTCGCTTACCAATGGGACAATGGCGAGTGCCACCTGTGGTTTTTCGATGATGGTTTGCCGGGCTATGCGTGGTACGTGCCCAAGGCAAACGGGTACCTCAATATCGGCCTGGGTGGCATGGCCGAAAAGCTAAAGCGACGCGGCGGTCGCGTGCAGGATTATTGGCGCGGATTTGTCTCCAGGTTAGAGCATCACGGCTTGCTGCGAGTGCATGACCTGCATCCCACCGGCTACAGCTATTATCTGCGGGGTCGCAGCGACCTGGTTGCCGACAGCAACGCTTTTCTCGTCGGCGATGCGGCCGGACTCGCGACGCACGACCTGTGTGAGGGAATCGGTCCCGCGGTGCAAAGCGGCCTGCTCGCGGCTGATGCCATTGTCAGCGGCCGAGACTATTCACTTTCGACCGTCACGAAACTCAGCGGCAACAGCATTGTCAGCAAGATTCTGCAGCGTGCGTTTGCCGGCGAGTAAGAACTGGGCCTGACGCTCGTCGTCCAGCAGGTACTCGATCCTGCAGTCTCCCAATGTGATCGTTTCCCCGGCAGCCAGGCAATGGCTTTGAATACGAACGCCGTCCACACAGGTGCCGTTGGTGCTGCCGAGATCGACCAGCATCACGCCCTCCGGGGTATGACTGATCAGGGCGTGGTATCGGCTCACGGCAGTGCTGGCCACGCGAATATCACAAAGCTTGCTGCGTCCAATCAGGATGTGGCCGTGGCGTACGGTCATTTCCTGGATCTGTTCGCCGCTCATCTGTACCAGCAGGCGACCTGCTCGCGGCTGCAAGCCATTGAGCTTGACAGTGACCGTCTCTGCCGGCGTGGTCAACTGCGGCGCGACGGTCTGTTGCAGGGTCCGTGCACGATTCACTACATCGGCGGTGATCATGTCGATGCCTGACTCGTCGGCCAGTTCAAAGCACAGGCTGACCAGTTCGCTCAACGTATCGGGCACACCGGCCGTTACTTCCTGGATCCGGGTGACCGCCTGGAAGTGGAATGCCTGGTCAATGCTGGCGCGCGGCGCACCTGCCACGCGCCGCCGAATGTATTCGGTCGTTTCCTCTATCGTCAGTGGCATCAGCGCTATGCGTTGCCCGGCATGCAGGCAGACCGAATTCAGAGGTCGCGTGTGCAACAGTTCCTGCAGGCCGGGTTGCCCCGTCAGGACCAGCATCAGGCCAAATTTGCCGCGTACCTCGAGATCCACAAGTTGTCGAATCCGGTCCAGCACCCACCATTCGCTATCCTGGATTTGCTCCAGGCAAATGACCGTGCGGCGTGCATGGCCCTTCTGGAACGAGAGGAACATGCGTAACACGCTCTGCAAATCCGCCACACCCATGTCCTTAGGGTCGAAGCCCACAGACTTGACGATCTGGCGCATGAGTGCGGCTGCGTCGGCGCAGGGCCGGGTAATTCTCGCCACGGCCGTGTCTGCGTCGAGGCCGGCGAGAAAACGGCTGACGACAAAGCTGCTGGCGAGCCTGCCCTCGCCGATGACGATCTGAACAGGCCGTGACTGATCAAACGAGCTGTGCAGGCGCTCGATCGCGTTGCGGTAGCCTGGCGTACAAAACTCGCGGGCATCGAAATTCTCATTCGACGCCTGCGGCAGGCTCGTGCTGGGTTGCTGCATGACAGG
The DNA here is from genome assembly GCA_029884455.1 of Gammaproteobacteria bacterium. GTDB lineage: Bacteria > Pseudomonadota > Gammaproteobacteria > Steroidobacterales > Woeseiaceae > UBA1847. The sequence goes on from JAOUHU010000006.1 coordinate 95,568, forward strand.
ACTCCTGCGGCCTTTAACTCGGAGGCGTTCCCGAAGGCTCTTTGCTTAGGATCTTGTTATGCCCTGCAGTCTATGCGAGGCCTGTCACTATGTAAAGTTACGTGCGAAGTTACGCCAGTAACTATTTGATAAGAAAGCAATACCACGACAGTTAGAATCTTCGCTCAGGCCTCCGAAGCGGCAGTAATCGGATCGCCCAGGCTGCGCAGCAAACCATCCTGAATACCGTAGATCCAGCCATGCACCTGGATGTTCTCGCCGCGATTCCAGGCGTCTTTCATGACCGTTGTGCGGCAGAGCGATCGCACCTGCTGTTGCACATTCAGTTCGCAAAGTCGCGCTTCGGCCGCGGCGGCAGGCAATACACCGAGTTCTTTCTTGTGCTGGTCCCACAACTCCCGAATGCCACTCAGCCAGTGATCCACAGCGCCGACCGTGTCGCTACCCATCGCCGCATGTACGCCGGCACAGCCATAGTGGCCACAGACAATGATGTGCTCCACCCTGAGACGGTGAACAGCAAAGTCGACCACCGACATGCAATTGAGATCGGTTTGCAGCACAACGTTTGCGACATTGCGATGTACAAAAACTTCGCCGGGCATCAGGCCCGTAATCTGGTTCGCCGGAACGCGGCTGTCCGAACAGCCGATCCACATGTACTTTGGCGCCTGCTGTTTCGCCAGCCGCGAGAAAAATCCGGGGTCGTCTTTCTCCATCCGGGCTGCCCAGGTCCGGTTGTGATCAAACAAGCTCTGGATGTCGTCCACAAGCGTCCTTCAATCGACAATTAACGGACGCAGGATAACAGAGACTTGCAATCAGGACTCTATCAACTCGCCATTCACACCAATTTCCTGAATTTCATAGCCGAGGGTTTGCAGCCCGGGAAGAATCGACTGCTTGTCACCGACCACGACAATTATCATCTGGTCAATTTGCAAAAGTCGTTTCGCGAGCTCGTTGATCTGGTCTTTGCCAATGCCCGCTAGAATCTCGTTTTGCGCATTGACGAAGTTCTCGTCCAGATCGTATTCGAGAATTTGCCCAAGAAAGGCGAGTTTTTGTGACGGAGTTTCATAGGCGCGTGCATCGCTTTGACCGATCGCCTTACGCGTAAAGGAAAGCTCGGATTCGGAAATACCAGACTCGGCATAACCGCGAATTTCATTTTCAAACTGCACGATACTGTCGACAGTTGCATCCGTGCGAACACCGGCCTGCGCCGTATAGGAACCATACTCCTTATTGCCACTGAAGCCGGACCACGCACCATAGGAATAACCCTTGTCTTCACGAAGATTGAGGTTTATGCGACTGTTAAATGCGCCACCGAGTGCAAAATTCATCAGCGTTGCGCGGTAGTACTCTCCGGTTGCATCAAATTTTAGTGCCCTTCTGCCGATCCGAATTTCGGACTGTGCTGCCCCCGGTTTGTCGACAAGGTAGATCCGTGTCTTATCGATGTCCGGAAATTCGGCAAGCCTGGGTGTCGGTGCCACCACACCCTGCCAGTTCTCGAATACCGATAATTTTTTCATCAATGCAGCTTGGTCAACATCGCTGACAACAATGATGCTGCCGGCACGCGGCGCGTAATGCGTCTTGTAAAACAGACGCACGTCGTCAAGCTCCAGCCCGGCCACGGATTCCTCGGTACCCAGATTCAGGTAGGCAAAGCTGTTGCCCTTCCCATACAGCACCATCTGGTACGCCACGTCAGCCATGACCCCGGCGTCGACCTTGCTCTGCCGGATTGACTGCAGGATCTGATCTTTCACGCGGGTGAAGTCGTGCGCATCAAATTTCGGCCGCAACAGTCTTTCGGCCGCGATCGCAAGTGTTGCATCAAGGTTTTCCGTAAGGCTCCTGATGCTCAGGACTGTGTTGTCATTGCCGGAGGAAAACTGCACGGTCGAACCGAGTTTCTGCAACTCGTTGGAGATCTCTTCGTTGGTGGAATCGAGTGTCGATTCATTCATCATTGCCGCCGTCAACGCCGCAAGACCAAGCTGCTCCAGTGACTCGTGGCGCTGTCCGGCGTCAATGCGCAGTTGCACCGCAACGGTCGGCGTCTCTGCATTCAATGCGCCGAGTACGTCGACGCCGTTCTTCAAGGAATCGCGCCAGATTTTCGGCAGGATAACTGCCGGATTCTCGCCTGCGGGTGGCATGACGCTGCGATCAAAATCGTCCTGGCCGCGCCGCACTTCAAGGGGCGCGCTGTCGATAGCGTCGTAGTCCGGCAGCTCACGCGTTGGCCTGCTCCAGGTATCCGGCCCGGCGATCAGTTCGGGCTGGCCCATCGGTACTACGCTCATGATGACGGCTGGTTTGTCCTTGATGTAACGCTCGTACACGCGCATGACGTCGCCTGCAGTGACGTTTTCGTACCTGGCGATATCCGCGGCCGTGAAATTCGGGTTGCCGGTAAAAGTCTCATTCGCTGCAAGTTGCATGACCTTCCCGGCGACACTTTCCAGGGCATAAATCTTACCGGAGACGATATTCATCTTGACCCGTTCCAGATCGTCCGGGAGAACGCCGCGCTGTTCAAACTCAAGCAGCGATTCACGCGCGATTTTCTCAAGGTCTGCGAGCGACTTGCCCATGGCGGGATTTGGCAAAGCGTACATCGTGAACGTGCAGGCGAGTTCCTCACAGGAATGACCGGCCCCTGCCTGCACGGATAATCCACTCTTGACCAGATTCTTGTACAACAACGATGTGTCGCCTTGGCCAATGATGAACATAAGCACATCGAGCGGAGCTTCGTCGGCGTGATACAGCGATACCGTTGGCCACGCAACATACAGCAGTGGCAATGCGACGTTATCCTGCATGGAGATGTAACGGTCCGCATCCAGAGTTATTGCGGGCTTGGCAGGAGCATCGACAGCTGGACCTCTTGGTATTGGGCCGAAGTACTTCGCGACCCATGCCAGGGCCTGTGCTGCATCGAAGTGTCCGCCAATGGTCAGAGTGGCGTTGTTCGGTCCGTACCAGCGCAGGAAGAACCGCTTCAGGTCGTCGACATCAACCCGGTTGAGGTCCTCAATGTAGCCAATCGTCGACCAGGAGTAGCCGTGGCCGACCGGGTACAGCGCCTCACCGACGCGCTCCAACAATCGCCCGTAAGGCTGGTTGTCGACACTCTGGCCACGCTCGTTCTTAACCGTCTCGCGCTGCACTTCGAACTTTTCCTGTGTCACCGAGTCGAGGAAATACCCCATGCGGTCAGCCTCCAGCCAAAGCACTTTCTCGAGCTGATTGGCAGGCACTGTTTCGAAGTAGTTGGTTCGATCCGAGTTAGTCGAGCCGTTCAGGGTGCCACCCGACTCGGAGATAATCCTGAAATGCTCTTCGTCCGCCACGTTTTCGGAGCCCTGGAACAGCATGTGTTCGAAAAAGTGCGCGAATCCAGACTTCCCTACTTCCTCACGCGCAGAACCGACGTGATACGTAATGTCTACATGGACCAGCGGGTCGGAGTGGTCCTCGTGCAGGATCACGGTCAGGCCGTTGTCCATTTCATACTTCCTGTATGGCACGGTCAGGTCCTGGGACGAGGACTTGCTCACGGACTCTACAAGGGTTATGGATTCCGGCAGAACATCAACCGCCGTTGTATCCGCCGAATGTGGCGTCTTTTCACAAGCTGCGAGGCAGGCGGTCGCGGCGCATGCGACCAGCGTCAAAGCGATTCGAAACATAGCCGGATCCTATATTGCTTTTTGATATTGGGGTTATGGGACCGAAATTCCGGCCCCGGGTTCAGCTGCTTTCGCCGGCAATGACGATTTCCGGGTATTGCGGCCGCCAGCGATACTCCTGCAATCTCGCCGGCATAAGCTCGCGATCTGTGTTTGCTGCCACGCCATCGCTTATTGCCTGTTGCGCCACCGCCAATGCAACCTCGCCGCAAACCTGCCACAGCCGGCCAATGTTTGGCACCAGCAATTGTGCCGCAAGTTCCTCGTCGGTGAGCGACACCGCAAGAGCGTTGGCTGCTGCAGCAATCATGCTGCTGGTTATTTCGCTCGCCCCGCTGACGATGCTGCCGAGGCCAATGCCCGGGAATACAAACACATTGTTTGCCTGTCCAATACGCCGCTCACCCTGCTCGGTGCTGACGGGCGCGAACGGGCTGCCTGTGGCGACCAGCGCTTTGCCGTTTGTCCAGCGCAGCAGATCCTCGGGCACCGCCTCACTGATTGAAGTCGGGTTCGACATAGGCAGGATGATCGGCCTGGCGGTGTTGGCCAACATCGCACGTACGGTCGCCTCCGTGAACGAACCGCCCTGCCCTGAGGTGCCAACCAGTGCCGTCGCCTTGAAGGCCGTGACGGCCGACTGCAGATCCTTTCGCCCGCCCGCATTGAGCCCAAGTTCTGCTGTCATCGCAGCTGGCCAGGCCATTTGTCGCTTGAAGTCATCGAGACCGGCGCGGTCTTCAGTGACAATCCCCTGGCTGTCCATTACCAGTATGGCTCGCGTCAAGGCGTCACCAGTAACGCCGACGCGTGTGAGCTGCGCGCGTAACTGCCGCTGTATGCCGAGGCCCGCGGCGCCCGCGCCGTAAATAACAATTCGGCTGTCCGCGAACGCCTGCATCGAAATGCGGCAGCCGGCACGAACACAGGCCGACGCAACGGCACCCGTACCCTGGATGTCATCATTGAAAGATGGCAGCCGGTGCCGGTAGCGATCAAGAATCATCAGGGCGTTGTCTTTTTTGAAATCTTCCCACTGGATGACCACACCGGGGAACACGGCTTGCGCGGCGGCCACAAATTCATCCACCAGCGCCACGTACTCAGCACCGCGCAGACGTGGCTGGCGCCAGCCAAGATATAGTGGGTCGTCGAGCAATTCCTGGTTGTCCGTACCAACGTCGAGGCTGATCGGCAGCGTGCGTGCCGGATGAATACCGGCGCCGACACAATACAGGGCCAGCTTGCCGATACTGATCGCCATGCCACCCGCACCCTGATCACCGATACCGAGAATCGCCTCGTTATCGGTGACTACCATGAGTTTTACACCCGCGAATGGCGCGGAACTGCGTAGCACCTGTTCGATCCGGCCACGGTGATATGGCGTAATGAAAATCCCTCGCGAACGCCGGAAAACCCGCGAATAGTACTGCGATGCCTTGCCCACGGTCGGGGTATAAACAATGGGCATCGCCTCTTCGAGGTGTTCATGCAACAACCTGTAATACAGGGTCTCATTTCGATCCTGCAGTGACGCAAGGCCGATTGCTCGCCCGACCGGGTCCTGGTTAAAAAAGATGGATCGGTAGATACGCCGCACCTGTACATCAATGGTGTTGTGTTGCGCCGGCAGTGCGCCCTCTATACCGAGCCTGCGGCGCTCATCGGCCGTAAAGCCGGTACCTTTGTTATACAGCGGGTAGCGTAGTATGTTTGGTCCGCAAAACGGGACCGTGAGCCTGTCACCTTGCGCCGTGCGCTCGAGCCTGAACTCGTCCATTGTTGGCCAGATCCGAATCCGAAGAGCCCGGCACTACACTTGGAATTGACCGTTGTGTCAAATCCTTCTTGAGCACCAGCACGTTGCCCGCCAACACCAGGAGCGTTCCAGTGATCAGGCTGGCATCGAGTTTCAAGCCTTCGAAGAGCATCGACAGGATCAGCGCTACCACAGGAAACAGCACCATCGAGTAACCGGCCCGGTGTGCCCCAATACGGCCAAGCAACGTCAGGTAAGCACCGAAGGCGAATATCGAGCCAAACAAGGTCAGGTACGCGAGTGAGGTCACGTAGCCCGGCGACCAGTCGAAATTGAAGGTCTGATGCTGGGCCATGGCTATCGCAGCAGACACCAGCATCCCGTAGAGCATGCCCCAGGCATTCGACTGAATGATGGGCAGTTTGCGTCGTTGTGCCGCCTGTGAGGCCATATTGCCAAACGATGCGACCAGGGCGCCAAGGATTGCGAGCAGCGACCCGTACAAGACGCTGTCGGTGAGCGCGAGCTCACCAACCTGCGGTGCGAACAGCGTCAAAATACCT
>JAOUHU010000034.1 GCA_029884455.1 Gammaproteobacteria bacterium
CACTAACAAGCAGGATTGCGAAAGCCATCGACACGAGCACATCGGCAACACCGCCTTCGGGTACATCGACATTGCTGATAAGGCCGCTCGCCGGTAACACAAACAAGCCATTAAAAATATTTGAGCCAACGACATTGCCAACGGCAAGATCGGATTCACCGCGCATTGCGGCGACAGCCGAGGTCACGAGTTCCGGCAGGCTTGTGCCGACGGCGACGACAAACAGGCCAATAATTGCGCTGGAAACTCCCAGCAACTCGGCCAGTGCTACGCTGCCATCAACCGTGACTTTGCCGCCGAGAAACAGCAATGCAAATCCGGCCGCCATCGTCAGCCACCAATAATTGCTGGGCGTCGCGGTGTCCATGATGTGGCTGTGCTCGATATCGCTGCGCAGTGCGCTTCCCGTCTGCCTGGTATTGCGCAATCCGATTGCGGTCATGTACAGGAAGCCGGCAAACAGCAGCAGCAGGATAATCGATTCAATGGCGTTGATGGTCGGTACGGTCGAAAACAAAAAGTCGTCCAGCGCCATGACCAGGATGGCTGCGGAGCCGAGCAGCAACAAGGGCAGCTCACGACGCACCAGCTGGTCATGGATCTGCAGCGGCGCAAGCAGCGCTGCGAGACCGAGCACCAGGCCAATGTTGCAAATGTTCGAGCCGATGACGTTGCCAAATACGATCTCGGAGACTCCCTCGGCGGCAGCCACGAGGCTGACAACGAGTTCCGGTGCGCTGGTGCCAAAGCCGACGATGGTCAGGCCGATAACCACCGGCGACCAGCCAAGCTTGATGGCCGCCTGCGAGGCGCCGTGCACCATCGCGGTGCCGCCACCAATAAGCAGAACGAGTCCCAGTACGACAGTGGCTGCTGCAATCATTTTGCTTCCTTGTGTTGCGCGCTGACAATGGTGCCCGGCAGAACGGGGCCCGCGTTCGGGTTGAATTCAGCCGGGCTGAGACCGAACAAAGCCACGATTGTTGCGGCAATGTCGGCTTGATGGACCGTGCCCGGCGGCACCCTGGTACCAAGCGACGGCGTGTCAGGTCCGATGATTGCCAGCCATATCGCTTCGCTGCCCGGGATGGTCTCGTCGTGTTCTGCCCAGTCGACGGGACCGAGGCCACGGCCGTGATCGGTAGTAACAATCAGCGTCGTTGTGCCCCGATACGCCGGATGTGCCTGCAGTGTGGACCACAGGTCCTGCAGCAGCCGGTCGGTCAGGTGCAGGTAATCCAGCAGTCGATCGTAGCGATCGGCATGCGCCCAGTCATCTGACTGGCTCATGCCCAGCCACAGCAGGCGTGGTTCGTGCTCGCGCAGGTATTCTTTGGCGATGTAATAAGTGAGCGTGTCATTGCTGCTTTCCTGCCAAAGCTGCATCACATCGCGCCGCAGTTCGACGAGGCGATCGATTTCCGGTGTGCTGAATTCGGCAGGGAACGCGGCGTATCCGCCATTCGTAACCAACACGTCGTCCTTGCTCGCGGCGAGGAACTCGAAGATGTCCCAGGAGCCGATTTGTGCAACAGCGGATTTTGAAAGTTCAAGTTTCGAGCGCACGTACTCCAGCGCCGTGACCGCAGCAAAACGCTGCGCGACATTGTCATTGACTTCGGGCAGCGCTTCGCCGGTCAGCATCTCGGCATAGCCCGGTGAGGAAAACTTGTATGAGTTGCGTACCAGCATCTCGCTGCCGTTCGTTGTGTCGCCGAACAACATTCCGGAGGGCACCAGCGTGCCCCAGAAAAAAGGCATCAGCAGTTTGCGCCGCTCCTCGGGCGTTTCGGCCCAGTACCGCCCACGCCCGGTTTCGATTTCACTGTAAACCTGCTCGGCTGAACGGGCGGCGACGACCGCGTCCATGCCGCTGAATACCTCTTGCGTGCGCACGCCATCGAGAGTGATGAGGATGACGTTTTGCGTGCGCAGGTCGGCGGCATGCAGCGGGGCCAAAGCAAGGGCACAAGCGAATAACGTGACAGCGATGCGATGCATAATATGCGGCGATTCGGTTGACGGGGTTACTACAATCGGTGATCCTCGGTCGATTCGTCAATGCCTTTTGGGGGTATTCGCATGAGCAGTACTACAACAACAACAAATCCGGGTACGCCGCGACGCGAATTCAAGCAGGTGCTCGGCCACCCGCAGCCGCTGTGGATGCTGTTCATGTCGGAGTTCTGGGAGCGCTTTGCGTTCTACGGGATTCGCTGGGCCATGGTTCTGTATATCGTCGCCGAGTTTCATGGCGGCAGTGCCGCGGGCGAGAAACCGGCCAATGAGCTGTATGGCGCCTATCTCGCCCTGGTCTATGCAGGCTCGATTTTCGGCGGCTACATCGCAGACAAACTGATCGGCTTCCAGCGCTCGATCCTGCTTGGTGCTGTGATCATGGGTACGGGCCTGTTCATGATTGCGATTCCGAGCGAGCAGATATTCAAGCTGGGCCTCGCGACCGTGATCGTCGGCAATGGTATGTTCAAGCCCATCATCTCCACGCTCGTGGGCACGCTCTATGCCGAAAACGATGTACGTCGCGATTCCGGCTTCACCATTTTCTACATGGGTATCAATCTCGGCGCGATGCTGGCGCCGATTGCCACCCAGTACCTGGCGCAGGAAGTTTTCGGCATCAATGGCATGCCGGCTTACAAGGTGGTCTTTATGGCCGCCGGCGTCGGCATGATCCTGAGCTTCGCCTGGTTCTGGGTTGGCCGCCGGTTGCTGCAGGGTATCGGTGCGCCGGATGCGGACGCGCAGGGTATGGGGGTTGTTCTCAAGGTGTTGCTGGTCAGCGTTGTAATCGGCATTCCGATGTTCTATTTCCTGCTGACCATCGACGCGACCATGCTGCAGGTATTGCTGATGCTGCTGTTCGTCGGGCCGGCCATCATGCTGCTGGTCGAAGGAATGCGCGAGGGAAGCGTTGCGCGCGACAAGGTTATCGCGATGCTGGTGATCTTCGGTTTCAACGTCATGTTCTGGATGTTCTTCGAGCAAGCCGGTAGTTCGTTCAACTTCCTGGCGGACAAGATTGTGGATCGCAGCATGGGCGACTGGATCTTTCCGACCGCGTGGTTCCAATCGGTCAACTCGGTGGCGATTATCACGCTGGCGCCGGTGCTCGCCTGGTTGTGGGTGAAGATGGGCAGCGCCAACCCCTCGATACCGCGCAAATTTGGTATCGGCCTGATCTTCAATGGCCTGGCGTTCCTGCTGCTGATGCTGGCGCTGTCGCAGTTTGTCGACCCCGAAACGCTGAAGATCCCGTTCTGGACCTTGTTCATGGTCTATGTCATCCAGTCAATTGGTGAGCTCTGCCTGTCGCCGATTGGCCTGTCGATGACGACCAAGCTCGCTCCCGCCCGCCTCGGCGGCCTGGCCATGGGTGGCTGGTTCCTGTCGATCGCGATTGGCAACAATTTGTCCGGCATCTTTGCCGGTCATGTGAGTGGCGCCGAAGGTATCAGCACCGACTCGGCGCTGGCCGGATATACCTTTGGCTTCTGGGCGCTGCTCGGTTCCGGGGTGCTGTTGTTCCTGCTGGCACCGCTCATCAATAAACTCATGCATGGCGTGAAGTAGCTTACGGGGGACCTATGGCCCTGGACTATGTTGCTTTGGTAATTCTTATCCTGGTCGTGCTGATCCTGTTTTACGGGATCATTGCCATTCACGATATTCCTTATGAGATCGCGGTCAAGCGCAATCACCCGCACCAGGATGTGCTGCACGTCGCTGGCTGGGTAAGCCTGTTCACTCTGCATGCGATCTGGCCGTTCCTCTGGATCTGGGCAATGATGTACCGCGAGGATCGCGGCTGGGGAATCGACACCTCGGGATCACCTGATGAGTCTATCGCGGCACGACTCAGCGCTATCGAAGCGCGCCTTACTGATCTTGAATCCGGCAAGGGAGGGTAACGATGGACCTGTTACTTTTGCTGACCTACACGGCTATCTGTGTCGCCGTGTTCAAGATATTCAAGGTGCCATTGAACAAGTGAACCGTTCCGACGGCGGCACTGGGCGGTGTCGTTCTGGTCGGCACCCTGGTCCTGTTGATGAACTACAACCACCCTTACTCGAACGTTGCGCGCGAGTTTTACGTTACTACGCCCATCGTCCCTGCAGTGGCCGGTATCGTGACCAGTGTCGAGGTTGAGGCGAACACGCTGATTGACAAAGGCGCCGTATTGTTCCGAATCGACCCTAAGCCCTATGAGTCGGTAGTGCGGCAGAAGCAAGCGTTATTGGCTGGCAGTTCGCAAAACGTCAAGGAACTCGAAAGTGCCGTTGCTGCAGCGCGTGCACGCGTGGTGGAAGCAGCCGCAAATCGTGATCGCAGTGAGGGTGTATTCCGGCGCTACGAAAAAGGATTCGCGAGCGGTGCATTTAGTGAAGTTGACCTGGACAACCGGCGTCAGCTGTTTCTTGCCGACCAGGCCGCAGTAGAGCGTGCTAACGCTGACCTGGAGCGGGCACAGCTGGCTTTCGAGTCGTCGATCGACGGTGAGAATCCGGATGTTGCGCGGCTGCAGGCGGAGCTGGAACAGGCGCGTTATGACCTGGAACGCACCGTGGTGCGCGCACCGACCAGCGGCTACGTAAGCCAGCTGATGCTGCGTCCCGGCATGATGGCAGCCAATCTGCCGCTGCGACCGGTAATGGTGTTCATTCACGATGAACAGACGCCACTGATAGCGGCTTTCCGGCAGAACTCCGGCCTTCGGCTCAGGGCAGGATACGACGCAGAGATCGTGTATCCCAGCATTCCCGGTCGCGTATTTCGCGGTGAGGTAACTCGGGTGCTGCCGAACCTTGCCGAGGGCCAGCTTCAGACCGGTGGCGCCCTGATAGGCACCACAGAAGCATTTCGACAGGCTGGCCGCATCCCGGTAGTCATCGAAATAACGGATGACATGAGCGAATTCGGCTTGCCGATCGGATCGCAGGCACAGGTTGCTGTTTATTCTGACAGGTTTTCGCACGTCGCGATCATGCGCAAAATTTTGTTGCGCATGTCGAGCTGGCAAAACTACCTCTACCTCGATCACTGATCGTCCGCCAGGTTTCGGTGTTTGCAGACTGAGCATGCGTATGGGCAAGGGCAACTTTTCCTGGTTGTTAGTGGCGCTGCTGACATTTTTGATTGGCATACCGCTGCTTGATCAACTGCAGCTGCTGCCGGTGCGAGTGGTCAAGGCGCTGATGTTCTCCTGGCTGGTTTGCATCGGTGTCTGGAGTCTGCGTAGCTCGCGACGTGGCTTTGCTGTAGGTGTGGTGTTCGTCGTTGCCGCAGTCGCGGCAAACCTGGTGGCCGTAATCGCGCAATCGGAAGCACTGGCCTACATTGTCATGCTGGCGCTGGCCGGGTTCCTGTTGACGGCGATCATCTGCACTTTGCGTCAGGTATTGATCGGTACCGAAGTCAGCCTGAACCGGCTGGTTGGTGCGATCTGCGTGTACCTGCTGCTTGGCGTTATCTGGGCAGTAGCCTACAGCCTCCTCGACATGCTGGTGCCAGGTTCCTTCCGCGGCGTTTCATCGAGCATGGATTTCGCCTGGAGCGGTGACTGGTTGTATTTCAGTTTTGTCACCATGACTACGCTGGGCTACGGCGACTTCGTGGCGCTAACGCCGACGGCGAAAACGCTAGCCTACATGCAGGCGGTCTTTGGTCAGTTGTATGTCGCAATCCTCGTGGCCGGGCTGGTCTCGGCGTACATCTCCAGGCCGAGGACAGAATAAGCATGATCCTGCCTTACAAATGGCTAGGGTGCCGCGAAGGGATCTGACAGCGCCGGATCCTGCACGAGCGATGTGTCGGTCAGGGCGTGCAGGAAAGACAGCAGGTCGTGGCGTTCGTCGGCACTCAACTCGAAGCCGCGTATGAACTCGGATTTGAACGGGTTTAGCCGGCCATCGCCGGCGTACGGGCCGTCGCTGATCAGGCGGCCGCCGCGTTCGTAATGCGCGATGACGTCCTCGAGGGTAGCGACACTGCCGTCATGCATGTAGGGCGCGGTGAGTTCGATATTGCGCAAGGTCGGGGCGCGAAAGCGGCCCATGTCGCGACGCTCGCCCGTCATGTCGTAAAGCCCGGTATTCTCGGTCGGGTAGGCGCCGCTGCCATCGAGGTTGTATAGCCCGGTGTTGTGAAAGCCGACGCTGTCAACGCGGGTATTCTCGTGCGTTGTACTGTCCGTGAAGTTGAAGCCGCCGTGACAATGAAAGCACTCGAGCCGCTCCGAGAAGAAAAGCTGCATACCGCGTTCGGCAGATACGCTGAGCGCGTTCAGGTCGCCGGCGACGTAACGGTCATAGGGCGAATCGAAACTGACAATGCTGCGGACAAATGCCGCAATCGCGCGCACAGCGTTCAGCACTGAGAAAGGGTCCTCATCGTCCGGAAAAACTGCCGGTAACGCCGCTTTGTAGGCCGCGTCGCTGCGCAACAAGTCGACCAGCAGGTGTTCGCGACCGCCCATGCCCATCTCGATCGGGTTGTCGCCGAACATCGGCGTCAGTGCCTGGTCTTCGAGGTGCTCGAGCAGCGGGTTGGCCCAGGTCAGTCGACTCAGATAGGCGACATTTACCAGCGACATTGACGCACGCGGATGCAACTGCCCGGTGGCACCCACGGCGCGCGGCCGGCCATCCGTGAAGGCCAATGCCTGCTGGTGGCAGCTGCCGCAGGAATTCGTGTTATTTACGGACAGGCGAGTGTCGTAAAACAGCCGGCGGCCGAGGGCGACTTTCGCTGCGCTCATTGGATTGTCAGCGGGCACCGAGGGTCGCGGCAGGTGCTCAGGTAAAGTCCACTCGTAGCCGCGTTCCCGCAACAGCCAATACAGCGTGCCGATGATGACAGCCATGCTGAGCAAAAAAAGTTTTCTCACGGTGACGTGCGGCTCGAAAACAGGCTTTGCACACCGCTTGTCATGCCAGACGCATGATCGAGGCCCAGGGCGCGAAATGCGGTGACACAATATTCTTCAGCGGGACCCGAGGAACAATCAGTGGCCGTAGCGTCGTCTAACTCCGCACCTGAAACAAGGGCGCCGAGATCAACGACGACCACATCGCGACCCGGGACGAAATCATGGAGCTGTACCGTCACGCGATTTGGAGCACTGCATCCGGAAATGTCCTGCAGCGTTCCCTCGCAACCGGTGCTGCCGAGGTGGATCCAGAAACCATCGTCCACGGTAACGAAGCCCGCACGCAGGAACTTGTAGCCACCGCGCCAGTGCCAGTGCATGGCGGCGTCACCCAGCGGTGGTGCCGCGCGCAGCGGATCACCATGGTTCTGTGCAAACGGCACGCCGAGGGTAAATGACAGGCCCCGGTAATCGCCGGCGGCGACCGTTCCGACCAATGCGTTGTTAAGCTTCGCTGTGCCATTCACGCAGCGGCCCGCACCGGTCTCGAGGTCGAGCAAGGCGAGATTGACCTGTTGCCAGTCATTGTCTGCACGCAGCTCGAGTTTCCGGTCAGCGCCGGCCGTATCCCTCAGTTGCACGTCGTAAACATAGAAGCGCAGGTCGGTGAGCGCGGCCTCGCCGCCGGCATCGCAGGCCATTGGCATGCCATCGAGCACAGCGATGAACGGGATCTGCACCTGGACCGGCGGCTCACCGCACGCCGCCAGCAAGGCGGCCAGACCTGTTGCCACTGCGCGCGCAATCAATGTGAAACCTCTGGCGGAAGTCCGAGTCGAAATATAGTAGCCTCAATCGACTGCGAATTCGCGCGCCGGGTACGACGCGCAGGGGAGCGCCGTCTATGCATTTCAGAGTAAACCTGTTATCGCTGGTCCTGCCTGCCGTGTTGGCGAGTGCACCGGCGTATCCGCACGCGGGCGAAGACGCACCCACCTACGTTGCAAACAGCGGTGTGGATACGGGCCTTTGCCGGGACGCCGCCGCACCGTGCCGCACGATTGCCTATGCGCTCGGACAACTGGGCAAGGGCGGCAAGATCCAGGTCGCGACAGGTCAATACCCGGTGTCCGATCGTGACGAGTTGTTTCACCTGCTGAACGGCAGCATAGAAATCACCGGTGGTTACGATGCCGCGGCGGAATTCAAGGCATTTTCCGGGCAGCCGACCGTGCTCAGCGGCGTGCCGCTTGACTATGCCGAGGCCTTGCGCGAGCGCGGCTTTCGCGTCATCGCCGACAACAAGCTGGCGAACCGCGACGCATTTCGGGGCGTTGCGCAACAATTGCAGGTACACGAGGCACTCAAATTCAGCATGCCGGCGACGCCCTGCGTCGGCGGATCGGTCAATGGCATGGCCTGCCAGCGCGTTGATTTGCTGGCGCATGTGGGATTTGGCGATATCAGCGCGAATCCGGCGGGCGGTGCCGATGTCTGGGGTTTCGTCGACCTCAATACGCATCGCGAGTACGCCATCATGGGTTTCGATGTCGGCACGGCGGTGTTTGATGTCACCGATGCGACCAATCCGCGCGAAGTCGGTTTTCTCGATGGACAAACCACGGCGTGGCGCGATATCAAGGTCTACCAGTACTGGAACGCTGCTGAGGCACGCTGGAATGCCCATGCCTACGTCACCACCGACGGCGTCAGCGACGGCCTGTTGGTGATCGACCTGAATGAGCTGCCGCATGCGATCCGGCGCGTGAACTACAGCGGCGATTTTTTGCAGGCACACAATGTTTTCGCCACCAACACGGACTTTGGCACCGGCCTGACGCTGACCGGAGCCACGCCGACCCTGGTAATCGCCGGCTCGAGTATCAGTGCGGGCCAGTACCGTGCGTACTCGTTGAGTAACCCGGATGCACCACAATTTGCGGCGATGCCGGCTGCGGGTGCCAATGACAACTACATGCACGACGCGGCGTCGATGATCATTACCGACAGCCGCAAGGACACACAATGCATCAATGCGACAAGTTATTGCGAACTGCTGTTCGACTTCAATGAAACAACCATTGATATCTGGGACATCACCAACGCCAGCAATGCCGTGCGGCTCAGCCGCACGCCATACACGAATGCGCGGTATGTGCATTCGGGCTGGCCTTCCGAGGACCAGCAGTATCTGTTCGTGCACGACGAACTTGACGAGCGCAATGCAGGCCTCAATACCACTGTGCGCGTGTTCAACCTCGCGAACCTGGCGGCCCCGGCCTGGGCCGGGACCTGGACCGGCGTGACCAGCGCCATCGACCACAATGGTTTCGTGCGTGGCAATCGCTATTACATGTCGAATTACAGCCGCGGGCTGACGATCCTGGATATTTCAAATGTCTCGCAGATCGAGGCGGTCGGTCGCCTGGACACGTTCCCGGGTTCCGATGGCAATGCCTTCGTGGGAGCCTGGGGTGTTTACCCGTTTTTTCACAGTGGCAACATTGCGGTCAGCGACATCAACTCCGGCTTCTACATGGTGGTCGACCGTTCGCTCGATGTAGCGGCCGGCCGGCTGGCATTCTCCAGCCGATCGTACGGCGGCGACGAGGGCGAACAGCTGCAGATCGCCGTCAGTCGGTTGCACGGTTCGAGTGGCATCGTCAGCGTGGCTTACGAAATTCTAGCGGCAAGTGCGGATGCGTCCGATGTCAGTGTTGGCAGTGGTGTGTTGAACTGGGGCAATGGTGATGCAGCCGACAAGATGATTACGCTTGAGCTGCAAACGGATGCGGATGCGAACGAGGGTCTGGAACACCTGTTCCTCAGGCTGATCGCACCCACCGGTAGTGTCACACTCGATGCGCAGAATATTGCCAGCGTGTATGTCGCGGAAGCGGCGGCTGCGGCGGCGGTCGGTTTTGCCGCGGCCGAAGTGCAGATTGCCGAACGCGGCTTCGGGACGGCAGTAGCGGTTGTGCATCGAAGCGGCAGCGCGAAAGGCGCTGTCAGCGTGGACTACGCCGTGACAGGCGGCGATGCGACCATTGGCGTCGATTTTCAGGGTGCCAGCAGTGGCACGATTCTGTGGGCGGATGGCGATGCCAGGCCACAGTGGATCGAGTTCCCGATAGTCGATGATGGCAGCGGCGAAGCCGAAGAGTTTTTCGAGCTGAGCTTGAGCAACGCTATCGGCGCCAGCCTCGGATCGCAGGACATCCTGCGCGTCACCGTAGGGGACGGCACCGGTCTGAACTACCCGCCGCATGCGATCGTTGGTGCCAACCAGACTGTCAATGCGGGTGTCAGCGTGACACTGGACGGAAGTGCCTCGAATGACCTCAACGGCGACGCGCTCAGTTACCAGTGGACGCAGTTGTCCGGTACTGCGGTGACGCTGTCGAATGCGAGCTCAGAGTCCGCAACATTTACGGCGCCAAGCGCCAGCTCCTCACAGGTGCTGCAATTTCAGCTGAGCGTATCTGATGGCGTCGCTGAAGACACGGCGACGACGGCGATCACCGTGCGCCGCGCCGGCAACAAGGGTGGCAGCGGCGCACTGGGCTGGCTGATGCTGCTCATGTTGCTTGGCGCCACGACAATACGGCGCCGGCACCGCCTGCCAGCTTGATTTCTTACTCCTCCACCCACTGTTCGATCTCGCAACCAGCGCGACTGTTAACGCCGAGTTGCGACACCAGCCAGGGTAAAGCGATTTGCATCTCTGCACGCAGCGTCCAGGGAGGATTGACGATGATCATGCCGCTGCCGTACATGCCGGGAAGTGAATTCCGGTCGGCGATACGCAAAGCGAGATGCAGCACGTCGCGCATTTGCGAGGCTTCGAATTGCTGGCGCAAAGCAAAGCCTTGATGTTCGTCGAGAATCGGGTACCACAAGGAAAATGTGCCGCCTGCGAAGCGGCGATGCAGCTTCGCCAGGGTTTTAAACGCCGTCATGGTTTCATCCGCCAGCTCGTATGCCGGGTCGATCAGGACCAGGCCGCGTCTTTCGATCGGCGGGATGAGGCCGAGGCTGAAACGGTAGCCGTCTACGGCGTGACAATGAACGCGTTTATCTTTTGCAAACAGCTGCTCGAGCAACGGGAAGTCGCTGTTGTGTAGTTCGCATAACACCAGCCGGTCCTGCTGTCGAAGTAGCTGCGCGGCGAACCATGGCGAACCCGGATACCTGTCGAGAACGCCGGCAGTATTGAAGCCACGCACGAGTTGCAGGTAGTTTGCGATGCAGGTTGGTGCACCATTCGCGTCAATTATCTTCTCGATGCCGAGGCCGCTTTCGCCGGTCTTTCGCGCTTTATCCGAACGCAAATCGTAGGCACCGGCACCGGCGTGCGTATCGAGGTAGCAAAGCGCGGCATCCTTGCGCACCAGGTACGTGAGAATCGACGTCAGTACGACATGCTTCATGACATCGGCAAAATTGCCGGCGTGATAGGCGTGTCGGTAGCTCAGCATCTAGGATCCGGCTTTGGCAAAGCTGATTGATAACCCAATGCGTCGACCATCGCTATATATCATGTCCAATGGCCGCGGTGTGGTCGGAAAGAAAACCTGGCCACGCGAGGCCAGCGCCCGCACGTAACGCTCATCGCCAAGATTGCGACCCCAAAGCGCTACGGACCAATTGTCAAAAACATAAGAGAGGCGCGCGTCCAACAAGGTTCGTGAGCCGAAGCGCGCACCATTGATCGCGCGATCAAAAACGTCATCCTGGCCATTGGCATCGACGCGAAACGTCAATCTCCGATCGCCCGGCAAGCGCGCAAGCTCATAAACGAGCGCCGCGTGCCACATTGATTGTGGCGTGCGATGCGGCAGATTGCCGTCGACGTAAGGAACGAGGGCGGTGGCACTGCCTTCGCGCGCCGGACCAACAGTACAGAATGTCGACATCGTGCTAGTCGCGTTAAGACCGCAGAAGCGGCGTGATCCGGGGTCATCACTACCAGCCCGAAATTCGGGGTCCGTATACGAATAATCCAGTTCCGCGCGAACTGACCGCAACAGCGGTGCTCGCAACGAAACCTCCATCCCGCGCGTGATGATTCCCTTGGTATTGCGGGTGATGAGGTTCGTGATGCCCGGCGTGTCGGGGAAACCGAACATCTGGGCATCGCGCCAGTCGACGTAGTAGAGGGTAATTTGCGTCTCGAAATCGTATTGTGTTGATAGATAGCGGCCACTCAGCTCGTAGGTCCAGTTGTATTCCGGGTCGAACGCTTGCTCATCGGGCGACAAGCCTGGGACCGGGTTGATACCACCGGACTGCGAACCCTTGGCGGCCGATAGGTAACCGCTCCAGGTTTCCGCCGGCGCGAACTGCAGACTGAATCGCGGCGTCAAGTCATCAAAGTCCTCTGCCGGTATGGATTTGCCAAATCCGGGCAGGAAGTTGGCGATCTGATTGTCAAGCTCGCGCCGTTCGCGTGTAGCGCGCAATTCGGCCCGAGCTCGGGTCTTCGCTGACAGCGCATAGTCGAACGAAGCAAACACAGCCAGCGTCCGTCGTTCGATGGTATCCAGTGAGCGTGTAATCTGTTCAAGGTTTGGGTCGATGACCAGTGCAAAATTCGCCAGTGCGAGCGGTCCGACTGCATACGGGTCGATCGGCAGCAGCGCGGAGTAGCGCTCGTCGTCATTGAGGTCGCCGCGTGCAACGCCCAGACGAGATTCCTCAAGCGACTTTGTCCACCACGCGACAGCGCCGATCATCCAGTGCGCTCGTTCATTGGCGCCTCGCCAGCGAAATTCCTGGGTCCACTCGTCGACATTGGAACGAACTCGCGACACCTCGTTGGCCGTTGCCAGCCTGTTCACGGTACGTGGTATGCCGATTGGTCCGACGCAATTAACGTCGGACGTGCAGACGCCAAACAATTCGCCATCGCGTGACAAATCGAAGTCACGGTAGCTATCGGAGTTGCCGCGGTAGTAGCTCGTTTGACTCTCCAATTGCCCACCGAGTGCGGGCCAGGACAGGGACAGAGCTGCCTGCTCAACGTCATTACCGCTGTCCGGCAATCCTCTCGAGACTTCCAATTCCTGGCGTATGGGTACCGCACCGCAGTAATAACTCCAGGCGCCGGACGCCGCCTCAATAGCGCCGCAATTGTAGTCATCATGGGTAAGCGCTGATGCGGCAGGTTGCGTGGACCCGAACTCGCTGTAGCGCAAGTGCAGTGCGGCCTGCAGTATCCGCTCGGCCGCCGTTCCGACAATCAGCGATACGCCAGCCCTGTCCCATCCGCCGAGGCCGCCTCCGCTGACACCGTTGCTCTCGGTGCCGTCAAACTGTCCCGCGCCGGTGGCAAGTCGGGCGCGCAGCCCGCTTTTTGACAATGGTCCCGACAAAAACGCAGTGGCCGCCAAATACTGATCGGATCCGATGTCGACCGTGGCGCCAGCCAAAGGCTCGGCCGGTGGCGCGTGGCTAACGTAATGAATCGCACCGGCGAACGTACTATGCCCATACAACGTACTCTGCGGCCCGCGCACGACCTCAATGCGTTCAACGTTCATCGCCCCGGTATCGACGGCGATCTGGTTTGCCTGGTAGACGCCATCGACAAAAACACCGACCTTAAGATCTCCATCCGGAGTTAGTTGCTGGCCGCGCAAGCTCGGAGTAGCGAACAGTCCGCCCCACGCCGACTCAAAATACAAACCCGGTGTCCGGGCGATCAGCGTTTGCAGCGAATCAATCCCTGCGACTCCGATATCGTCGCGGCCGAATGCGTTTATGGTGAGCGGCACATCGCGGAGGCGCTCCGGGACGCGCCGCGCAGTAACTATTATCTCGTCAATCGTTTCGGGCGCCGCGAGACCCTCGCCAACTGAGCCTAGCAAGGCTGTCAGCAATAACGTCGATCGGAGATAATGGCAGCGTACACTCAAGGCAGCACGGTTGCCTGGCGTCGCAGAACCAGTTCCTTTTGCCGCAGATCTTCCAGTCGGGCCCGCTGCTCGGATATGTGCTGTCGCACCGCAGCCTCAATGGCCTGAAAACGTGAATCTTCGTGCAGTGGCGCCCAAATGGGATCCATGTTCAGCGTGTACCACCATTGCAGGTAGTCGTTTGCGTCGAACGACGCCCGAAGTGTATCCAGCGCACGATCTTTATCGCCGAGCAATAACAACGAGGTGGCCTTTACGCGAAGGGCATAAATACCCGACAGCTTCGGCAAATGGAATTCGTCGATCCACTCGATGCATCGCTCGAGCAAAGCTCGAGCCGCCCGCGTGTCGCCCGCTGCCATGCTGATTTGTGCATAGGTTGGTATCGCGCGGAAGTTTCCCACTTTAATCGGAGGCGTACTGCTTGATAGTGCGGTGTTCTCGTTGATATAGGCCAAGGCACGAGAATGATCCCCGGTCAGAATCGACCAACTGAGCATCGCCTCGTAGACCCCCCAGTTTTCGAACGCCCCATCGGCAAACGAAGATTCGTTGAACGCCGCCTCTCCCGCGACGCGCACATTGCCTTCGTACAACTGGATTAAAAGCTGGCCTGCAATTTCGGGGCGATCGCTATTCGCCAGTAACGCCCGGGCGGCGTCGGGATCGCCAATATCGAGATAGACCGCAACAGCGGTGTGCAGCAACCATGGGTTCGTCGGGTCGATTTCCAGAGCCTGCTCGATCAACTGGATGGCCCGCGCCAGGTCCCCATGCAGTATCCAGCGATATTTCGCGTAGCGCTGCAAAGCTGGCACATAGTCCGGATCGATCTCAAGCACCTGCAGCATCCCGGCCTCCATCGTTTCCGGGTCGGTCGGGAATGTTCGCATTGTTTTCCAGAAGTACGGACGCGGGGAGAGAGGGTCAACCCGTATTGCGCGCTCGAGGAGATGTTCGGCTTCGTTACTGCGACCGGTTCGATCCAGGAACTCGGCGAATGCCGTGATACCACGTCCGTTACTTGGATCGAGCGCCAGCCCGCGTCGAAAATCTTCTTCCCGAGTCACAGCATCGTCGTCGGCCCAGATCGCGCGTGCGAAAAACGCGGAGCCGCAGTTCGCGTCCAATGCGAGCGCCCGGTCTAGCAGTGATCGATTTTGTTCGCGCATCTCATCGAGCGCCCCGGCCAATCCTCGTACGCCTGACTGCGCCAGATTGGGCGTCGCTGTGCCACTGCGACGATCGGCAGCCATGAGGCGAGCATCATATAAGTATGCGTATGCGGCCGCGAAGTCCGGATCAAGGTTTATCGCCAGTTCGAAAGCGCGCGCTGCGGCGTCTGAATCAACTACGGTCCAGCGCGCGAGCAGGACCCTTCCCCGAAGGTAGGCAAGATAGGCATCGATATTGGATGTTGGTGGTACGCGTGCTGCTACGGAGTTCTGGCCCGCAACATTGGCGGCCAAGGCGTTCACGACCTGCGTAGCTATTTGGTCTTGAATCGCGAAGACGTCGCTAAGGTCACGATCGAAGCGCTCCGCCCAGATCTGTGTGCCGGCCTCGGCATCGAGCAACTGCGCGGAAACGCGCAAGCTGTCGCCGCTGCGTTGCACACTCCCGTCGATGAGATAGCGCGCGCCGAGTCGGCGACCGACCTCGCGGGCGTCAACATTTCCCAGGGCGTCCTTGAACGATGAACTGCGGGCGATAACGGTGTAGCCTGGAACGGTCGAAAGCTGATCAATAACCATCTCTGGAATGCCGAGTGCAATGTAGGAGTCTGCATCGTTGCCACTCAGGTCTCGAAACGGCAGGACGGCGACAGTAAAACCCGATACCGCGATGTCGGGAGTGCGGTCTCGCGCCCACCAGGCGAGCGCCACGATCGAAATAACGATCAGGGCAGGGACAAACCAGGCAGACATCTTCCGATCACGCGGTAGCGCCGCGGCGTGCTCCTGGCCAACTCGCGTCACCGGCGCTGCGATGCAATAGCCCCTGCCGCGCAGGCCGGCAATATAGCGCGGCTCGTCATGGTCATCGCCGAGTGCATCACGAAGTAACTTGACGCGTTGGCTAACCGTCTTTTCGCCGATCACGAGGCCGGGCCAAACTTTGGCCATCAATTCCCTGTTCGAAAGAAAGTTAGGTGCAGATTCGGCTAGGGTCAGAAGCAGGTCAAAAGACAGCTTCGGCAATGGCACTTCCGCGCCATTGCGGGTGACACGCTGCCGGCCTTCGTCCAGTTCGAGGTCGGCGATCTGAAACACCCTCAGTGCGTTCAAGACCGCCCTTTGCTACAGATCTAAAGCGAGCATCGTAGCACCAGCGCAATTTGCCTAGAACATCAAACGACACGGCAATCGCCGCATTGGACAAAAATTTGACCAGGTTTGGCCGAAGCTTGGCCTTCACTTTCAGCCGAAAGGCAAAGGGGGATGCATATTATTTGCACAGCGCTCGGGTACGTTGGGCTGCGGGATGCGAACGGTGAAACCGGTAACCCTGGTTGAAAGGAGACACATATGACTAACAAAGAAATTGCGGGTGTTTTTCTGCTGGTTGTGTTGTTGGCAGGCTGTAACGACGGCGGAAACTCGCCGAATGTCTCGCCACTTATCGTGCCTGCGCCGACATCGGGACCACCACAGCCCCCACCAGCGGGTTCCGCGCCGGAGTCCTTTCATTATCTTGGATTGCTATGGGGGGCCAAAGCTGGACCTAAACACATGTACGCTGACTCGAATTGCCTCACGGCGGAACGTCTGGCCATAGCGGGTACCTGCATAGGCAGGATCTTGCTCGATGGTGCACGTGCAGTTGGCGTCACACCGCGAACCGGCCATCTCGTCGAGATTGGCGCAAATCTGCCAGGCGCAAGAAACTCGGCCTGGATTGACATTCGCCGATCGGTAGTGGGCCCGGTCGAAGACATCGATGCCGAGCACCTTCGAATGACCGTGCTTGGTCAGCGAGTGCACATCGCGGCCCAGACCCAAGGAAGGCGCAATTCGCTGATTGGTGATTCATTCGATTTTGCAGACGTCGCGCTTGGCGATCGAGTTTCGGTGAGCGGCCATTTTTCGGCTGACGGCAACATAATTGCTACCCTGATCGAACGCGATCTGGCACCGGGCCCGTTGGTCCTGCGTGGCATTTTGTTTGCGGATTCAGACGGACTTTTTCGAATTGGTGAGCAACGGGTAGACCTGTCTGCAGCTGCACTTGAGGATTTTCCCGGCGGCACACCGGTTGAAGGTGACCCTGTGCTGTTGCTTGCAGACCAGGAGCCGCAGGCCGGTGTGCTCAACGTACAGACGGCGCAGCGGACCGGAAGCAACTGGGATCCGAGCCAGGATGAGTCGTTCGAATTCAATGGCTTTGTCACGGCATCGCACGGGCCATATGGCGGATTCGATATTTCCGGCAACAATTTCTACTATTCGACCTGGGACTGTCTGAGCTGCATCCGGCTGGCGGATCAATCCCGGCAAATTGCGGTTGGTACATTCGTTACATTTAGCAACGCGCCAACCGGAAGTATCGATCTGAATCCTGGTTCGCCGTACTGGAATGCGACGTGGTTGACGGGCCCCGTGGACAGTGTCGATATAATGGGAGCGGCGTTTACGGTCGGGGGATTTGAAGTGCAGACGAATCCTGCGACGCATCTTAGCGCGGTCGGAGATCCCTGGGTGGGTTCCGATACGTTGCAGCTCGCCGAACTTGCCGAAGGTAGCACTGTGACAGTACGCGGCGGAATACGGATTGTTCCCGGTCCGGCTCGGTGGCAGCCCGATGTCCGCATGGTCGCCAGTTCGGTGGTTCCGGGAGGCGAAGGGATACAAGTCCATACTCAGCTATATCGGCGTGCCGATCCGGAAATAATATTCCTGGGTCGCAGCATACTTACCGACGAAAATACCACGTTGACCGGATGCGACGGCAATGGCGCGTGTGTAGAGGCAACGCCGGCGTGGCTGTTCGCGAATACCGACTACTTTCAACCAGTGCTGACCATAGAAATTGATGAGGGCTCCGTACCGTTGCGCGCAAAACACATTCACGCCGAGCGCGATCCGTAAACAGCAAGGCGGGCCGGGCATCCGGCCCGCCCATCCACAGGCCTTACAGTTACTTGGTTGGTCGGGCTCGCAATAACTCGTTGCCGCTGCACTCAAAAATACCGTTGAATACAGCCTCGCTTGCCATACCTTCTGCGGTATCCAGTGCGGCTTCGGCGGCAGCCCAGGTCACGATGTCAGGATAGGTGTCAACCCAGCGGAAATGCTGCGGATTGCCAACTATCGAAGTCACGGCCATGCTCCGGATCCCCTCGTTAACATTCGCGCGCATCCAGGCCAGCCATTTGCTGTTGGCCGCCTGCGCGTCGTCCAGCGTTTTGCCCTCTTCAAGCGTGCAGGTCCAGACTTCCGAGACCTCGTCGGCCAAAGCCCCGGCCGTGAAGCACAGCAGTGCCGCGGACGCGAATGCGCCCAATATCAGTTTTTTCATTGTTTTCCCCTTGTTTGTTTTGCTTTTGAACAACGTATTCAGTATAGACCTGATTGCGAACTCCTGCGGGCCGCATCCTTGAGCATTACAGACATTATCGTCGGCATTACCTGCCTGGTATCGATCATGGCCTTGCGCTACCCGATCGTGAAGGCACTGATGATTTTTCATCCGCTTACCATGCGCGAGCAGCAGCAGTGGTATCGGCTGCTGACCTCAGGCCTGATCCATGGTGATTTCATGCACCTTGCAATCAACATGCTGGTGTTCTGGTCGTTCGGCAGTGTCATCGAGAGCTACTACGCGTCCGGTATCGTAGGTGATGGCGGTGCGCAAAAATTTATGCTGCTGTACTTCGGCGGCATCATCGTATCCTCGCTCCCGAGTTACTTCCGGCACAACGAAGACCCGAATTACGCAGCGCTCGGCGCGTCGGGCGGTGTCGCTGCCGTGGTTTTTGCGTCCATCCTGTTCGAGCCCTGGCAGAACCTGTACGTCTACGGCGTGATCGCTATTCCGCAGATTCTCGCCGGTGCTGCCTATCTTTATTACTCCTGGTACAAGGACAAGCAGGCAAACGATAACGTCGGTCACATGGCGCACTTTGCCGGGGCCATCTGGGGCTTTGTCTTTACCGGGCTTTTGAACTTCGAACTGTTCGTTCGCTTCCTGCAAAAAGCAATGCTGGGCCCGGCCTGAGCCGCTATTTCTTCTTCTTTTTCTTCTTCGCTGACGCTGCAATGTGTGTCGCGATGGCATCCATCAAGGGCGGCGACAGGCAATCGTAAGGCTCCAGCCCGATCTCCCTGAGCCGGGCACGCACATCGCCCATATTTTTCGGCTCGTAACCGGATTCGATAATCGAGGACACAAAGGCCGCGAACTCGGGCGGGGACCAGCCTGTCGCGGCAGACAGTTCGGTGTGCACGAAGTCGAGCCCGTAGAACGGGTGTTTCTTCTTGTCGATGCGGCCGTACATGTGCACGCCGCACTTGCTGCAGGCGTGGCGTTTGATCACCGCGTTCTCGTCGACCACCTTGATTTTCTTCTTGCCGGTAGCAACTTTGACCTTGGCTCGTGGCACCACGGCAACCATGGAAAACACCGCACCCTTGGGTTTCCAGCACTTGGTGCAACCGCAAACGTGGTTATGCGCGGTCTGGCTAGCGACGGTAACTGTCACCGGGTCCTTTTTGCAGTGGCAGCTCAGCGTGCCGCCGGAAAAGTCTTTGCGTGCCGGTGCGATGCCGTTATCGACCGACGGATGTATCAATACTGCGTTAGCCATGATAAGCCCCCGATGAAGATTCGTGTCGCTTCGGCGGCCCGGGCGGGACGCCCGAAGTAGGGATCAGTCTAGGCCTGTGCAGGGGAGCTTGGCAATCACCAGTCCTTGAGCGGATAGGCTAGCGCGGCTGGCGGCGGCCAGGCCAGGCCGCTGTCCCTGATTTTGGCCGCGAAACTGGGGGCAGCGTCGAGATCGAACGGCGCGCCGCAGGCACACCAGGATGTAATCAACATCAGGGTTATGGTACCGAAGGGATGCCGGTCGATCTTCGCGGCTTCAAGATTGGCGCGCTCGCGGTCGCCGCCCATCGCGCCCAGGACCAGGGACCAGTAAGCATCCTCCGGGTATTGCCGCCGGTATTCCGCGGATTCTTCGTCGAAGCGCGCCCGGTCTGCTTCAAGCGCGCTGGCCTGGGCGCTGAATACTTGTGCGGTGACGCGGTCCGTAATGCGATTGGCGATTTCCTTGCGCGCCTGCTCGAATTCGCCGTGGGCCATCAGTGCACGGACCAATGCGGTACTGAGCCATTCGCCCGGTGCGATCTGCGTGCCTTCACGTGCTACGCGCAGGGCCTCGATCTTGTCACCGGCATGCAGTGCGGTACGGGATACATTGAACCAGGACAGCGAACGGCGCGGGTCGCAGGCAAGTATTTTGCGGGAGCGGTCGAGATAGGGTTTGGCATAGTCGAAAGCTATCGAGAGGACCTGGATCCAGTTACTGTCGGTACAACCTTGCGCCGCCAGGGCGCGCTCAAGCTTCAAACCCATGCCGCGCCAGTTACCGCTGATAAAGGCGAGATCGAGGTCGATCATCAGGCGCATGTCGTCCGAAGTTGCATAACGGCCGGCGGCCTCATAGTCCGCAATGGCGGTTGCGTAGGCGGTCGCTATTTCCGCGTCGCTCACCGCGTTCAAATGCAGGCCGGCTGCGTCGTCGGACAACATATGAATGTAGAGATCGGAGTGATCGATATAGACCTGTGCAAAATCGGGGACCCGAGCCATGACCTGCTCAAACAAGGCATTCGCCTCGCGCAGGCTTTCAGTCGTGTCGCTGTCACCGTGCGCACGCTCATAGATTTCCAGGCCCTTCTGGTAGAGCGTGAACGCCTCCACGTCGCGCAGCCCGGCATCACGCATGACCGCGCGCTTTTTCTCGTCCAGTACAACATTGAGCGCGGCAGCGATCTGCTCGGCGATATTTTCCTGCACCGAAATTGTGTCGATCGAGTTGCTGTCATAGTTCTCGGACCAGAGATGGAAACCGTCCTGGGCGCGAATCAGCTGCGCCGTAACGCGCAGCCGTTCGCCCGAGCGTCGCACCGATCCTTCAACCACATGGTGCACACCGAGCGCCGCCGCGATTTCCTGGATCGGCACGTCCTGTCCCTTGAACGAGAACGCCGAGGTGCGGGCGGTTACCAGCAGCTCCGGCAGCTGCGCCAGCGAATTCAGGATTTCTTCCGTGAGGCCATCGGCGAAGTACTCGTCGTCAGGACCGCTGCTCATCGCAACAAACGGCAGCACCGCAACCGACTTGTCCTGCATGGCTGCAGCGACCGCTGCCGGCTCCGCAGTCCCGGCCGCGGGTTCTATACTGCTGCCGCCATAAAACTTGTCCCAGGCGAACCAGGCCAGCGCGATCACGAGCACGCCAATGATCATTCGGTCCAGTTTGCGCCCGGTTTGCGCGACGATGGACTGGCTGCGATCGACTTCCTTTTCGCGCTTGAGGCCTTCCGGAGTCAGCTCGAAGGCCCAGGCAAAAAGCACGGCCAGCGGTAACCCAAGCAACAGGACCACGACCACCGATTTGAGCACCCAGTCGGGCGCGCCGAAATTTTCGAATGCAAATTCGGCGACCTGCGCGACCACCCAGGCAACGATCGCATAGGCAATCGCAACGCGGATGACATTGCGGCGTTTCAACTCGGCAAAAAAGGACATCTCTATACTTGTTGTTTCCGGACAGCGCGCAGTATAGCGGATAGCGGCGCGATCAAGCGTCCTTGATCGCTGCACGGATGGCGTCGATTCTGCTGGCGAAGCGCGTTGTCCCCCGGAGTTCATCCAGTGCGCCAAGCCTGCCCAGCACTCGCGCCACACCGAGTTGCATGCCGACGATAAAAACGTCCTGGCCGGCCTGGGCTCCGCGCTGCATGATTTCCTCGAGCGTCAATGCGGCGCTGCCGTCGATAGTGGGCACGTCGGTCAGGTCGATGATCAGCACCTCAACCGGACGTACGGCAACAATACGCCGCATCATTTCGTTGGCCGCGCCGAAACTCATGGCCCCGGACAAATGCAGGATGGCGGCACGGCCCTTGCATTGACGAAACAGCACCGTCTCTTCGGCCGTCAGGAGATCCTCGCCGACGTCCTCGTGCACCGTGCGAATCGACTGCATCTGGATATCGGCCATGTCCTTGACGAACACGAGGCTCGCCATGACGATGCCGACGCCGACCGCGGTGATGACGTCGACGAACACCGTGAGTATGAGCACGACCAGCATCAGGACCAGGTCTGTGCGTGGTGCGCGATGCCAGCGCCGGATATAGCGCCAGTCGATGACATCGATGCCGACCTTGAACAGGATGCCGGCCAGCGCTGCGTGTGGAATAAAACTGACCACCGGACCCAGGCCGAGCACGATCAATAACAGCACCAGCGCATGCAATACGCCGGACAATGGCGTGCGGCCGCCGGCCTTGAAATTGGCCAGCGTGCGCATCGTCGCGCCGGCACCGGGCAAGCCACCGACAAAGCCGGCGGCCAGGTTGCCAAGGCCCTGGCCGATGAGTTCCTTGTCGGAATCGTGAAAGCTGCGACTCATGTTGTCGGCAACCAGCGAGGTCAGCAGGCTGTCGATCGATCCGAGTGCAGCGAGGATCGCGGCACTTACCAGCATGTAGCTCAATTGTGCGAAGTCGAATGCCGGGAGCTGCACGCTTGGCAACCCTGTTGGCACTGCACCCAGCAACGGTATGTCAGCGACGAACGTTGCTGCCAGCGTGCACGCGACCAGCGCGATCAAAGGTGCCGGCACAACGCGCGACAGTGACTTTGGCAGCCAGAAACAGACCACAAGCGACAGCAGCCCGAGGCCGGTTGCGTGCCAGTTCAGGGTTTTGAAATCGCCGGGCAGTGCCGTCAGCACATTCAGGACCCGGGAGTGCGCGTCGTGGCCGAGCATGGGTTCGAGCTGCAGGATAATAATGATGCAGCCGATACCGGTCATGAAGCCCGAAATCACCGGGTAGGGCATCAGGTTGATGTAACGGCCGACACGCAGGTAACCAAAAAGAATCTGAAACAACCCGGCCAGCATGACGACGGTGAACGCGACTGCCGGTTGCTGGGCGAAATTCGTAAACACTATTGCTGCGACCACCGTCATCGGGCCGGTTGGCCCGGATATCTGCGAGGGCGTACCGCCAAACAGTGCGGCAAAAAACCCGACGCAGATGGCGCCGTACAGCCCGGCAATGGGTCCAACGCCGGAGGCGACGCCGAAAGCGAGCGCTAGCGGCAAGGCGATAATGGCGGCTGTAACACCGCCAAAGATGTCGCCACGCAGATTCTGCGCGCCGAGCCTATTCATGCGGATGGCGGACACGCGATGTGCGGCTATGCGATCACGGCAGCGATACTGCTTTTACGAGCTCGTACCAGAAATTGCTGGCATCGCGAAACGCCTCGACGCCGATGCGTTCGTCCTGGCCATGTGCCCGCATGTCGTTCTGATCGCTGGCGATGGCCGATACCGTGTAGGTTGGTATGCCGGCATTGCGTGTGAAGACGCCATCGCTCGCGCCCGTGCTCATCTCGGGAATCACGGCAATACCGGGCCACATTGACTCGGCCAGCGCCGTGACGGGCCCGAGCACCTGCGGGTCGAGCGGCGAGGGCGGGCCGAAGTTAATCGGGCGCACGACTTTTACCGTCACAGCGTGGGGTGCGGCAATGGCTTGCAGGATTGCCAGCGTGCCCTCGGCGGACTCCTGCGGCAGGATGCGGCAATTGACCAGTGCGCGCGCGGTTTGCGGCAGCGCATTTTCGGCATGACCGCCATCCAGCTGCGTCGCCACACAGGTCGTGCGCGCGATTGCATTGTAGTAAATCTCGTCCGGCAGCCCTGCCAGCACCGCCGGCTCCGGATCATCGCTGCCCAATGCTTCGAGCAGGGGTGCCTCCGCGGCTGGCGCAATCAGCTTCCAGCGCGCGAAGAACTCCCGGGTCGTGTCGTTGAGATTGATGGGAAATTCATAGGCCTGCAAATCGACGAGCGCCCTTGCGAGCCGCGAAATTGCGCTGTCGCGATGCGGCCGCGAACTGTGGCCGCCCGCATCCAGTGCTTCGAACTCGTACAAGGCGAACACCTTTTCGCTGGTGTTGAACATCAGCGCCAGCGGCTTGCCGTCAATCAGCAGTATTGGTCCGCCGTCGGTATTGAGTGCAAACTCGGCGTCGACCAGGTCGCGGTGTTCACTCAACAACCACTTGATCGCAGCACCCGTGGTTTCCTCGTCGGCGTTCAGGGAAACAATCAGGTCGCGATCGAAGGGCTGTGATTCCTTCTTGTAGCGAATCAGGTTAGCGACCAGTATCGCTGCACCGGCCTTGTTGTCATCGGTGCCGCGGCCATAGTAGTAACCGTCCCTCTCGACCATGGTAAAGGGATCGGTGCTCCAGTCTTCGGGCAGGGCTTCGACGACATCAAGATGCGCCATGAGCAGGATCGGTCTGCGCGCGGGTGCGGCACTGCGCAGGCGAACCACGAGATTCGGCAATTTCTCCTCGTGGCCGAGTACGTGGATGTCATGGTCATCAAATCCGGCCGCTTTCAGGTGTCGCACGAGCAGGTCTACCGCCGGGCGAATGTCATTGCCGCCGCTCGGCGCCGTATTGACGCCAATGAGTTCGGCCATGATGTCGCGCGCCGGAATCTCGTTGCCCGGTTCGGCGCCGCAGGCGCT
Organism: Gammaproteobacteria bacterium; assembly: GCA_029884455.1. Lineage (GTDB taxonomy): Bacteria > Pseudomonadota > Gammaproteobacteria > Steroidobacterales > Woeseiaceae > UBA1847. The sequence continues at coordinate 24,594 of JAOUHU010000034.1, forward strand.
CAGGCTGGTGAGGAGAATTGCCAGGCCGGTGGCATGGTTCAGGAATTTCCGCATGAAGACGTTTCGCCGTGTTGGATGCTGCGCAGCAGCGTATCATTGGCCGCGGTTATGCGCATTCCAAGGTGCAAATTCCTACTCCTGTTGCTGCTGTCCGGTGGACCGGCTATTGCCGCGCTGGATCTGCGCAATGCCATGGTGGAGCGGCTCGAGAACGGCCTGACCGTGATCCTGCTTGTGGACCGCAACTTCCCGGTGGCGAGCGTGCAAATGCTGTACCGGGTCGGCGCCCGGGATGAGACCACGGGCAGGACCGGGCTGGCGCACTTTCTCGAGCACATGGCGTTTCGCGATTCCGAAAACTTTCCGGATTCCGGCCTGACAAGCTCGATCACGGCGCATGGTGGTGAATGGCACGGCTATACCTGGATTGACCAGACCACGTACTTCGCAACGGTGCCGAAGGAGCACCTGGACCTGTTGCTGCGCATCGAGGCCGATCGCATGACACGCCTCGAGATTTCCGCGTCTGATATGGACGCTGAGCGCGGCGCCGTGCTCGCCGAAATGCACATGTACGAAAACGATCCCGCGTCGATGCTGATCGATGCCGTGAATTACCTGTCTTTTCTCGGCCACCCGTATCGCAACAACACGATCGGCTGGCAGAGCGACATCGAACAATTGCCGCACGCTGACGTCGTCGAGTTTTACCGGCGCCATTACCACGCATCGAATGCGGTGCTGGTCGTGGCCGGCGACATTGACAGCAAGCCGGTGTTGCTGCGCATCGAGGAACTGTTCGGCGAATTCGAACACAAGCCGCCGACGCCTCTGCCGCACACGATCGAACCGCTGCAGCAGGGCGAGCGGCGTATCGTGCTGCACGGGGCTGCGGGCGAGCGGCAGTTCCGGATCGCCTGGCGGGCACCGGCCGCGAGCAGCCCGGATTTTGCCGCCTTTCTCGTTTTGCAGTCCCTGCTCGGTGCGAGCTCGGGTGTCAATTTCAACCAGAATGACTGGGGTACCGAAGCGGCCGCCGGCTCGATCCTCGATGGGGTCGCGGCGGGTGTTACAACCTGGTTCCCGCCCAGCGCCCAGGACTACGTGTTTGTCGTCGGTGGCAGCGCGCCGGCCGATATGAGCATGGCCGATATCGAGCGAGCAATCGAGAATCGCATCGCCACGTTGCGCCGTGAGCCACCGGGCAGCGAGCAGCTCGCGGCGGCGCTGGATGATGTGCTCGAGCAAATGATTTACGACGTCGAGACGACCGAGGATGCCGCGCACCAGCTGGCGTTTTTCGAGGGCCTGGGCGCGCTCGATACGCTGCTGACCTTGCCCGAGCGAGTTGCAGCGGTGACGGCCGCGGACGTACAGCGTGTTGCCGCGCGCTATCTCCTGCCGCAACGGCGCAGCATCGCCTGGTACCTGCCACAGGCAACGCAAGCCGAGGTGCCCGCGAAACTGCTGCCAGCCACAGTGGCAGTTGGCGAAAAGCAGGCCATCGATAGCACGCCGGCGCCGCCTCCCGTAGTGCGAACCCTGCGCGCCGGTCTGCCCGTCATCGTGCAGCAAACCGATTTTTCGCCATCGCTGCAGCTTGATGTGATGCTGTCATCGGGCGAAACGGTGGTGTCCCTGCGCGGCAGGTCGCAGCAACTCGCGGCGATGATTGACGAAGCGCGTGCACGGCTCGCGGAGGCTGGCGACGGAGCTGATGGCAACGGCCTGCCGTCGCTCGATCCGGAAACGCGGCTGGCACAGGCTTTCGGTGAGATCATGGCGCGCGGCGTTTCTCCGCCAGCAACAAAGCCGGCGCCTGCATTGATCGTTGTCAGCGGTGATGTCGACGCTGCGCATACGATGACGTTGCTGGAACAGGCGTTCGGAACCACGCCGCCGGCTGCAAAGCCTGCTGGCAGACCGGCCGCGTTCGTTGCGGGCGAGACGGTGGTCAGGCTCGGTGTGCCGATCGCCCAGCCACAACTCGGCTACATCGTGCCGGCCGCGGCGCCAACCGCGCCCACGGCCACCGCACAGCAATTGCTGCTGCATATCCTGAGCCATGGTTATGAGGGCCGCCTGGGCAAGGTGGCGATCACGGAGCGCGGCCTCGCCTACTGGATATCCAGTGAGTATCGATCGGACGGCGACTACGGCTGGCTGACGCTCGCGACCGGTGTCGATCAGGACAAGCTCGACGCGCTGCGATCGCTGCTTGACAGCGAGCTGCAGCGCCTGCTCGATGAGCCGCCGACGCATGCGGAAGTCGAGCAGGCCAAGGCGTACTTTGTCGGCCGGGCGAGGAGCGCCGCGCAAAGCAATGCCGAACTGGCAGCAAAACTGGCGCAGCAGTGGTCCTGGTACGGCGAGACGCAAACGATACAACAACTCGAAGACAGTCTGGCCCGGATCAGCCGGCAGGACGTGCTCGATGTGATTCCCGCGTTTATCGGAGGTACTACGATTGTTGTCGAAGAATAGTGCCGGATATTTTGTGCTGCTGATGCTGGCCGCGTGTGCACAGCCCATTCCCTACGAGCGTGAAACGTCGGCGCCGCCACTGGAACAAGTCGAACCCGCGCAAACAGCGGCGGCGACGGCCGTCTATCGTATCCGGAGCGAGGAGTCACTCCTGCTGATTCGCGTTGGGCGCGCCGGCAAAATGGCGCACCTGGGTCACGACCATGCAGTGGCGAGTATTGACGTGCAGGGCTTCGTCGAGATCGCGGCAGATCCGTCCGCATCGCGCGCCGAGATCGCCATGCCGCTGCTGAACCTGCTGGTCGACGAGCCTGAATATCGTCAGCGTCTCGAGCTGGATAAAGAGATATCCAGCGACGACGTGGCCGGCACCTACAGCAACATGCGCAAGGTGCTCGAAGCCGAGCTGTTCCCCTGGGTCAAGGTGGTTGCAAGCTTCGCCGCGGCGGACGCGGTGCCGCCGGTGCTCAAGGTGTCGATCGCAATGCACGGCGAGGCGCACGAGTATCTCCTGCCCGTACAACTCGAGGTCAGCGACGAACGCCTGTCGGTCAGTGGTGAGCTGGTCATCAAACAGAGTGATTTTGGCCTGGTGCCCTTCAGCGCGGTGGGCGGCCTGTTACAGGTGGCCGATGAGCTGCAGATCGAATTCGATTTGCGTGCCGTTCGCGACCGTCTGCCGGAAGGCCGGTCCTTGCAGGAATCCTCTTTCCTGTAGACGTTTTACAGCACAAGTTGCCAGGCCGTACCAACAAGTGCGCAGCTGGCCAGTGTCACCAGCATGCCGGCACGAAATCGCAACATCGCGAGCAGTGCCGCAATCGTCAGAAACAGTGAGCCGGGATCGAGCGTAACGAGCTCCGGCACGCTCAAGGTCGCGCCCCAAAACGCCAGCTCATTGACCGTGCCGAACATCACGTGCATGCCGAACCAGATGGCGAGATTGAGGATGACACCGACCACGGCGGCTGTGATGGCCGACAAGGCAGCGGCCAGCGCACGATTGCCGCGCAGCGCTTCGACGTAAGGCGCGCCGAGAAAAATCCACAGGAAGCAGGGCACGAACGTGACCCAGGTCGTGAACAGGGCGCCGAGTGTGCCGGCGACGAAGGGATCGAGCAGGCCCGGATTGCGATAGGCGCCGAGGAAGCCGACGAACTGCACCACCATGATCAGCGGACCGGGCGTGGTTTCGGCGAGCCCGAGGCCATCAAGCATTTCGCCGGGCTCCAGCCAGCCGTAGGTATCAACCGCCTGTTGCGCCATGTAGGCGAGCACGGCGTAGGCGCCACCGAATGTGACCACGGCCATCTTGCTGTAGAACATGCCTTCCTGCACAAAGACGTGGTTGGTGCCGAGCCAGGCGGCAAGGCCTGCGATCGGCAACAACCAGAGAGCCAGGCACACCGCGCTGACCCGGATCGCCCGGGCCAGTGATGGTCGCGTCGGTGGCAACGCGGCGCCAGCGGAGTCCGACGCTGCTGCGACGCGCGCGCCGGCTGGCAACCATTGCGGGCGCAGGCGGCTGCCGAGAAATCCGAGCAAACCGGCGCTGGCGATAATGAGCGGAAAGCTGACGTCAAACAGGAAGATGGCGAGGAAGGACGCGGCCGCGATGAGGTACATGAACTGCGTCTTCAGGGCGCGCCTGCCGATGCGCAGAATGGCCTCGATGACGATCGCCAGTACCGCCGCCTTAATGCCGAAAAATATGGCCTGGGTCAATGCAAATTGCTGGAAGCCGGCATACAGGATGCTTAACAGCAGGATGACCAGCGCGCCCGGCAATATAAAGAGTATTCCCGCCGTAAGCCCGCCGCGAATGCGATGCAACAGCCAGCCAATATACGTTGCCAGTTGTTGCGCCTCGGGGCCGGGCAGCAACATGCAGTAGTTCAGCGCATGCAGGAACCGGTCTTCGTCGAGCCACCGCTTTTCTTCAACGAGGATACGATGCATGAGTGCGATCTGGCCGGCCGGGCCGCCGAAACTCAGCAGCCCGATTTTCATCCAGACCTGCAATGCTTCACGGAACGGAACCTGCGGGTTCAAGAGGCCGGAATTGCGACGACGGGGCTCTGCTCGAGTAACCCCGCGTAATGTTTTCGAATCGGGCCAAGGTCGATGTTGTTGAGGTAGGAGGAATACGCGAGATAGCTCAACAGGAATCGCCGGTCTGCCGCCCACGGCGGCAGGAAACGCGGCAGCCGGCAAAGACCCATGGCCGAGAGTTCGCACAGCACCGGGATGTCTTCGATGTCGAGCTTGCCGCAGAACAACAACAGCAGGCAATCCGAGCGGCCTGCCGCAACCACGGCGCGCAGGAAATTGTGCACGCGCAGCAGGCCGTCGAGGTAGACGATGTCCTTGGTAAAGGGCGCGCCGCCCCTGAGGTCGCCGCCGCGATAAACACGGCGCGCGTTCTCGAAGGCCTGTTCGGGGCCGTCGGCGCGCTCCAGGAAAAACCGGAACACGTCGACGAAGTCGGCGCCATCGATGGCCATTTGTATTGCGAGCACGCGGTCGGCGAGACGGCGAAATCGGTCGATATCCATCGAGCCGGTTATGAACTCGGCAAAAACCGCGAGACCTTCCTGGGTGCGCGTCGAGCCCGGATGGCTGGCGCCAAGAATTTTCAGCTCGGTTTGCGCGATGCCGTTCAGCGAGGTTGCGACGTGTACGTAGACTTCATGTTCGATCAGCTGCGCGATGTCCTTGTCAGTGAAACTGGCGACACGCCGGATACGTATGCGCTTGGGGCCGGCGAGGGCATTCGCGGAAAGCTCATCCACGACCTGCACCTCGGGTGCTTCCATGCCGAACATGGCCTGTGCCGCAGCGGACATGCGCGCGGCGACATAGTCCGCCAGGTAGCAGGCTGGCGGGGGTGCGCCGAGATCGACATGGTTGAGCCGGTCAAAGACATTGCTCAGGCGATTCGCAAGATCCAGGCTCGTAGAACTTTCGTCCTGCAGGGCATCGGTAGGCACACCGTAAAGCGCACGCGAATGCTCTAAAAACTCCTTGCTGCCGCAGGCACCCAGCAGGCGTGCACCGGATTCGACCTGCTCAGCAATTCTTGTCAGCCAGCGGTCAATTGGCGAAGTGCCGTGAATGAGTGCACGTGCCTCGGCGAGACAGGCGCGGGTCTCGGTTGCATCGAAGCGCGGGTACTCGATTTTCGGCAGCTTGTAGGCCTTGTCCCTGAGAAATATTTCACGATGGCTTAACGGCCAGGCAATGTGCGTCAGGATGCGAAGTGTTTGCGTCGAGCGGTACAGCAAACCGGCAGCAGACCTGATTCGATCCTTCTCGTGCATGAAAAACTTCCGCGAAACAACCTGTCCCATCAGGACTTTTAGTCGCACGGTTGTCAAGTGAAACCGGGACCCGGATACTGTGGGCGCCCTGGAGATGCCCGCAATGCAACTGCAATTTCTTCGACGACACCCTGGACCCTGGACCTCTGTGGTCCTGCTGCTTGTATCGGCGCTGGCTGTGGCCGATCCGGTGTCGGCACCTGACTACGAGTTTATTCGACAGGAAGTGTGGATCCCGATGCCCGATGGCGTACGACTCGCGGCGGACCTGTACCTGCCCAAGGGCGCCGCTGTGGACGAGAAGTTCCCGGTAGTGCTCGAGTACGATCCCTATCGCAAGGACGATTCGCGCCCGGGCCGCTATTCCATCTACGCCTATTTCGCAACGCGCGGTTACATCGTCGCGCGCGTCGACATTCGCGGCACCGGCCGCAGTGAAGGCCGGCTGATTCCCTACGAATACTCAGACCAGGAACTGGACGACGGCGAAGTGATTATCGACTGGCTGTCGAAGCATGAGAATGCGAATGGCAAGGTCGGCATGTTCGGCATCTCCTGGAGCGGCTTTAATTCCATCCAGCTCGCACTCCGCAACCCGCCCGCGCTGAAGGCGATCATTCCGGTTGACGCGACCGAGGACCTCTACCAGGAAGACGTGCATTACATGGACGGCGTCATTCACTTTGACAGCTGGGAAATGTCGATGGAGCTCTACAACAGCTTGCCGGCCGCGCCCGACTACCGGATTGACGAGCAGTATTTCGCCAACCGTTTCGAGGCCGAACCCTGGATGCTGACTTACAAGAAACAACAGCGCGACGGGCCATTCTGGGACCGGGCCTCGGCACGCGACAGGCATGAGCAGATTCGCATCCCGAGTTTTCACATCGGCGGCTGGTACGACGGCTATCGCGACAGCCTGCCACGTATGCTCGAAAAGGTACGTGCACCCGTGAAAGCGCTGATCGGTGCCTGGTCGCATGCCTGGCCGCACGAGCCATACCCGGAGCCCGGTTTCGAATGGCGGCACGAAGCGGTGCGCTGGTTCGATCATTGGCTCAAAGACAGGGACACGGGAATCATGGACGAACCGCAGCTCGCCGTTTATGTCCGCAACTGGCATCCGCCCGGTCCCTACCTTGAACACGCCCCAGGGCGCTGGCGCTACGAGGACGGCTGGCCTGTGGAGCGCATCAAAATGCAGGCTTTTTTTGCGCAGGACAATCACAGCCTGTCTGGCAAACCTGCCGCCGTCGCGGAGCATCGGCTGCGCTATGTCGCCTCGAGCGGTGTTGAGGCGGGTGGACCGGTGATGTGGTGGGGCGATGTCG
>JAOUHU010000126.1 GCA_029884455.1 Gammaproteobacteria bacterium
GGTTGTCCGGATCACTGTAGCCGCCGATAGAACCGTAGTTCAGCGGCAAAGGACGGGAGTGCAACGGGTCGCCGAATATCCAGTCACGCGGTTCGCTGCGTACGCCATCGCCATCAAGATCATCGACGTCCAGGCCGCGCGAATAAGCGATCAACTCACTTGCCTCGAGCGCGGTTGCCACGTCGTAGTCGGATTGCAGTAACGCCGCGGTCAACAGGTCGGTATTCAGATTGCCGAGTGCTGTGGAGGTTCGATCGAAGTATATTCTGCGCCCGCCGAGGCCATTAGCCTCCTGCGGATTGCCCGCCAGGTAACCCGGAATCTTCTGCCCGGCGCCGCCACGCGAAACCACCCTGCCGTCGCGGCCGGCCACTTCACCGGCATCAAGGTCCGGAGCCGGCAGGGCCTCTGCCACCGTCCAGCTGGTCAAAGCGTCAAACCGAATGCGCCCGTCTGCGGCGATTGCCGGGGCACCATTGGCATCGACCAGTTCGGCGATCGCCGATGAGTCGTTCGCACCCTCGAGGCGCAATTTCTTGATATTACCAACCCAGTATGGCCGCGCTCGGTCATCCACCTGGAACAGGGCGATGTAGACGTTGTCGGTTATTTCAGCACGGTTAAAGACATTGACCGGCACCGATGCGGCAACGAAGGTCGTGCTCACGCTCAGAATTTGCCGGAAGATATCCTGCAGTGTCGCGACAAGTTCGTCGGGGTTTTCGCTCAGCACCAGCGGCGAGCCGGTACCGCCCGCGCGCGCATAGCCTTTGGTGGTGGTATTGACTTTCGTACCGTCGACGATGAAGTAGGACGTTACGTTCTGCTTGTCTTCGAGATCCGGTACCGAACCGTAGCTGCCATTCGCCAGGTCCGCGTCGTTCAGATATTGAATGACATCCGGAAATTGACTCTTCGGACCGCCGAGCCCACCGGAGCCCACCGGTTCCGCTATGGCAACGTCCGAGTCATCTTCCTGGTTGGACACCTGGAACAACATGTTGACGGTATACAGCTTGGAGCAGGCGCCGGCCGACTCCAGCGGGCTGCTGTAGGACGGCTTCGTCTTCGCGCCCTGCTCGATGCTCGTATCCCAGGACAGCGCCGGAAAATCAACATTGACGTTAAAGGTATTCCTGGTGCCAAAGTCCGTGTATCCGTTGTGTGCGTTGTAGACGTCCTGGCCAGTGATATAACGGAAGAACTCGAAGAACAGTTCTTTGCCCTGGTAGGAATGACTCAGGCCGCCCTGCGGAAGCGGCATGGCATCGAGAATCGCATGAAAGCGCGCCTTGGCACCATTGGCATCGCCTTTCTGAAACAGCGAAAAGCCCATCGGGATGTAGCCACCATTGCTGCACTTGGTACGGCCGAAGCCTTCACAGTTATTGATGTTATCGTGGTTGATCATGAGACCGACCTTCACACCCTCGAGCGGGTCGAACACCTTGCGCAGGGCACCGCGCAGCACATCGAAGAAAGTATAAGGACCGGTCGAGCTCATGTAGCCCTCGGCAATCAAGCTGTCGCATTCACCGCCGTTGCACGCCGTCGACCCGAGGTTTGGTCGATAATCAAGCGAAAACATGACCATCGGTTCGCTGTCGGCTGGCAATCCCGCACCAGGATTCAGATACACGTCCGTGTCGTCCGCCTGCGCGGACCCGATTACAAACAGCAACGAGGCCAGTGACAGCGTGAGTGCAATCTTTTTGCGTAAATTGGTTTCCATACCGGTGATCCCTGGATATAAAATTCGATTACAAATTGGGTACAAGCACCAGAACACCTTCGGTGATCTGTTGCCGCCCAAGACCCTCGCTGGTGCGATCGTATTCCGTGACGACCGTAAACGAAGCGCTGGTAAATTTGTCGATACTTGATTCAACAATGCGTGGCGGTGGGCGGAATACCGTACCGGTCCGTGACACTCTCGCTGACAGGTAATCCGATGCAACAGCGCTGGCCAGGATGTCATTGCTAACGGGAAGATCAGTACGATCGCAATTGTATTGCCCGCTTGTACACGCCGTGTAGCCCACACCGCCAACCACCGGCGTTGACGCCGGGTTCGCGACGATTGCGTCAGCGAGCGCCTGCGCGGCCTGCACCGCCGCTACTCGCGACTCCTCATTTTGCGCCATAAACAAACCTAGCTTACTGGCACGCATGGACGAGATCGTAAGCAAGGTAATTGCCACCAGGAACATCAGTGCAATTATCAATATTGCTCCGCCCTGATGCCGCGTCGACCTGAAATATTGCAAGCCCATATCAGTACCCCATCATGTTCATGCTGCGAATGTTCTGAATCGACACGCTGGTCGACAACACACGTCGATGGAACGAGTCATTCGGCACAAAATTTCCCGAGTTGCTGACCGTGTAATTTTTGTCATTGTTATAACGGGTGTCGACCTCGGTTGTCCTGGCAACGAGGAAAATTCGCGCACTGACCACATTCTGCAAATCGGCAAGGGTTGGATTGGTCATATAGACATTCGGATGACCGTTCTCGCTGGTATCAATGCCGTACTCGATCTGCAGATCCTCGATACCGGTGGCAAGGCACTCCGTAGTCATGCCCGGGCCGGCGCCACGCAGAACCTTGCGACAGAGCGTCGGTACATCGTCGCCCGGCGTATTCGCAAACCGACGAATAAAATAGATGCTCGGGCGATATTCCCAATCGGCGTTCGGCACCGCCACCGCAATTGCCGGCGCGGCCGGCATTGGCGCCTTGAACAGCAGGCCGACTGTACCGTTGGTCCGCAGGTAGATCGCGTTGTTGGTCAAAGCCGCAGCCGCTGCGCCTGCAACCCTGCGAATCGCAACGATGTCGGTACCTTCACGCACTTCATCTGCGCCAAAGCAGGAATGTTCGGCGATCGCGCTTGCCGAAGATGCATTATCGATGGCGGCAAGCGACAAGGTATTGCCGGTGCCTGCCTCGGTGGTACGGTAGATCCAGTCGACCTCGCCGGCGGGCCCGCAATCGACCGCAATTGACAAACCACCATCCGGAGTCACTATGTCGGGTGTCAGCAGGTCCGCGTAGTGCCCGGCCATGCTGAGGTCGAAGGCTATTTCCCGCAGCGCGTGTCGCGCATCGTCCTGCATGCGTGCGATGTTATCGTCCTGGTTGAAACTGTAGCTGTTGTTGACGAAGACGGTTACCACCGCTGCCGCCAGGATCATCGACAGCAGCATCGCGATCATGATCTCGACCACGGAAAATCCTGCTTGCTGCCTGATGTCGAGGCGTGGTTGCGTCATCGTGTCGCTCACATCGTCGGATCTATGTAGGTAGGAATCTGCATGATGCGGCGAAATTCGTTGTTGGCACCGTAATTCCCGGTCAACAAACCGCAGTCATTATTGACAGCGTTCGCAAGAGAGGCCGAGCCATGCCACACGATGGTTACGCGGTAAATGCCGGAGCCGCCGAGTGCTGGTCCGTCAAT
>JAOUHU010000123.1 GCA_029884455.1 Gammaproteobacteria bacterium
TAGTCCGCCGGTGCCCGCGCCATCACTGGTTTCAAGATTGCCATCAAGCATCTGCTCCCAAACCCAGAGATCGTGATTTGCCTGTTGTGCCGAATTGCACGGGGTGCCGGACGAACAATCGGGTACCGGTTCATTGCCGCGACTGCCCTCGCCGATTTCTCCGGCGGCACGATAAATATCAATGGCATCGCCATTCAGGCGCATGTCCTCAAGCAGCCCATTTGCGATGTGCGCCGCGGTCGTGCGTTGCATGCCCTCGTAGTTCGCCTGCTTGGACACGGTTTGCAGTCCTGCAACGGCGAGCATGCCGACGCTGAACACCAGTAGCGCGATCAGAAGTTCGAGCAAGGAGTAGCCGCGCTGCATTTCAAGACGCACAGGACGGTTTCGAGCCGTCGATAAGGTAACGAGAAGATCTTGGACGCCCTGACAGGTCGACAATCAGGACCCTGGCGTGGTCTGCGCCACGCCGGTCACACACCGTGAACTCACCGATGCTGCCATTGATCGCGGCATTCATGACGCGGCCGTTCGGGCGATAGCTCATGCTCGCGCCAAAATCACCGGAACTGATCGCCAGCCCGTCGACAGCGGCGCTGGCAGAAATAATGACTTCATCAGCATCGACGGCCTGATCAGCATCGCTGTCCACAAATACGATCCAGCCGCGATCCCAGGCGACGGCGCCACAGGCGTCGCCGCTCGCGCTGGCGCACACGGTTACCCGGGAATTGGTTGTCACTGCCGCACTGCGAGCGGTGTGCAGTGATGCGATGAAATCATTCACGGCACCGGTTTGACGAGCGTTGGCCACGAACATGTCCAGTGCCGGCACCGCCATCGACAGCAGCAATCCGGTAAGGCCAATCGCAATCATCAATTCGATCAGGGTAAAGCCGTGTGTTTTTCGCATACACTTTTCACTCTGGGTAACCACCTGCAGGCGGGTGGTCAACAGGGCATTTTTGCCTGTTGCGAGTATGCGAAATTTGCCCGCGGAGGGCCTTGAGCCAAGTCGCAATTGCGCGAAATCATTGGCCTTCAGCCGATGAACGGTCAATTCCCGAAGACGAATGGCGACCGTCTTTTCCGGGCCAATGGCTTATGTCAAACGGGGTCCGGTTCGCGCTCCAGCTCGCGCATGATTGCCTGCGCAAGTGCCCCTGTCCCTTCCCGGGTTGCGGCACTGACCTCGTACACCGGACCCGTCCAGCCAAGCTCCTGCAACAACGCGTCGCGCGCTGCCGCCCGCTGGTCTTCTGCCAGCAGATCAATCTTGTTAATTACCAGCCAGCGCCGCTTCTCGGCGAGCTGTGCCGAAAACTTGCCCAACTCGGCTTCGATGGCGCGCACGCTTTCGGCGGGACTCGCAGTCGGATCGGGCGGGGCAATATCGACGACATGCAACAGCAGCCCGGTGCGCTGCAGGTGCCTGAGAAACTGTATGCCAAGGCCCGCGCCCTCCGCCGCACCCGCAATCAGGCCAGGGACGTCAGCCATCACAAAACTTTGCAGCGCGCCGACGCGGACCACGCCGAGATTTGGATGCAAGGTGGTAAACGGATAGTCGGCGATCCGTGGCTTCGCCGAGGACATCGCCGCAATGAGGCTTGACTTGCCGGCATTCGGCATACCTAGCAGGCCCACGTCGGCAAGTACCTTGAGTTCCAGCGCGAGATTGCGGCTCTCACCCTGGGTTCCGCTCGTAGTCTTGCGCGGTGCTCGATTGATGCTGCTCTTGAAGTGCGTGTTGCCGAGCCCGCCGCGGCCGCCTTCGGCAACCTTTTGCCGCTGGCCAGGCTCAGTAAGGTCGCAGATCAGCTCCGAGGTATCGATGTCCCGCACCACGGTGCCACAGGGAACAAATACGTCGAGGTCCTCGCCGGATTTGCCGGTCATGTTGCGTCCCTGGCCGGCCTCACCGGCCTTCGCTACGAACCTTCGCGCAAATCGAAAATCGGCAAGGGTGTTTAGAGACGCATCCGCGACCAGGTACACGCTGCCCCCGTCACCACCGTCACCACCGTCAGGGCCGCCGCGTTCGATGTACTTTTCGCGCCGAAAACTCAGGCAGCCGTTGCCACCGTTGCCGGCTGCGACTCGTATGCTTGCCTCATCGACAAATTTCATGACTTTATTCTAGGTCTGCAAATGAAAAACCCCGCTGTCGCGGGGTCTCAAACTTTTCTTTAGGAGGAGCCCATGGCCGCGACCGCCAGAGCGGGGGCCAAAGCCTGTCGCCCGCATGGCAGCCTCCCAAAATGTCCTAGTGAGTAATTACGCTCACGTACTGGCGCTGCTTCGGGCCTTTCTTTTGAAACCGGATTTCGCCGTCTTTCTTCGCGAACAAGGTGTGGTCGCGGCCCATGCCGACGTTGACACCCGCATGCACGCGCGTGCCGCGCTGACGCACGATGATATTGCCGGCGACGGCTTCCTGCCCGCCAAACATCTTGACGCCCAGCCGTTTGGATTCCGAATCTCGGCCGTTCCTGCTGCTGCCGCCTGCTTTCTTATGTGCCATTGCTCTATACCTCTAAAAAATTATTTGCTGGCCGCTTTACTTCTTGGCCGCTTTCTTTTTGGCCGCTTTCTTTTTTGGCGCCGCGCTTGCTGCTGCCTTCTTCGCGACTTTTTTCTTCGCGACTTTTTTCTTCGCGACTTTCTTCACGGCCGGTTCGTCAGCCGCCGCAGCCACACCATTCGCGGAAATCGCGGTTATCTCTATCTCGGTAAAAAATTGACGATGCGTGCCTTGCCGCAGGTAATTCTGACGACGCCGGAACTTAACCACCGGCACCTTGCGGCTTTTGCCCTGGCGGATAACCTTGCCGCTGACCACACCACCGGCCAGAACCGGGCTGCCAACCTGGACGTCTGCACCCTCGCCAACCAGCAATACCTGGTCGAAATCGATCGACGCGCCTTCTTCGGCCTCGACCCTCTCGAGACGCAAAATATCTCCTTTTGCCGCACGGTATTGCTTACCGCCGCTGCGAAAAACCGCATACATCGTTGCTAGCTCCAAATCGCTGGTTACGCGGACCGCATAACCCACTGAATTTCAAATAATTTATTGAGGCATCCCGGCGCTCGCACATGCGAAACATCGGCGGCTGCCACAAAAGAGCCGGAATTCTATAGATTCCCCGTCGCCAAGACAAGGCATTTGAGGCATTATGCCGGGCTTATGCAGGCGCTCAAAAACTCCCGAAATTTCCTGACTTTTGACGATGTTTTGGCGCTCAGCCGGAGCGACATGCAGGCCGTCGACCAGCTGATTTCGACCAGCCTGAAAAGCGACGTCACGCTGGTTTCGCAGGTATCGCAATACATCGTCATGAGCGGTGGCAAGCGCCTGCGACCGGTCATCGTCCTGCTTGCGGCGCGGGCTTTCGGCTACCAGGGCGAACAGCACGTCCGTGCTGCCGCCATCATCGAATTCATCCATACAGCGACGCTATTGCATGACGACGTGGTTGATTCTTCGTCCAGGCGACGCGGCCGCGACTCTGCCAATACCGTTTTCGGCAACCAGGCCAGCGTGCTGGTCGGCGACTTCCTGTACTCGCGTGCTTTCCAGATGATGGTGGACATCGACAGCATGCGCATCATGCAGATCCTCGCCGATGCGACCAATACCATCGCTGCCGGTGAAGTGATGCAGCTCATGAACGTACATGACCCGGATACCAGCGAGCAGGCGTATCGCCAGGTTATCTATCGCAAAACGGCGCGACTCTTTGAGGCCGGCGCCCAGATTGCCGCCGTGCTCGGGGAGCGCGGCGCGGCCGACGAAGATGCAATGATGCGTTACGGTCGGCACCTCGGGACCGCGTTTCAACTCGTCGACGACGCACTCGACTTCAATGCGTCAGCCGCGGAACTCGGCAAAAACCTCGGCGACGACCTGGCGGAAGGCAAGGCAACCTTGCCGCTGATCTATGCCATGGAGAATGGCAGCGCGGACGACAAGGCGCTCATTCGGAAGGCAATCCAGGAGGGCGGCCTGGAACATCTTGATGCCATCACGGCGATCATCGAATCCACCGGGGCGCTGCA
>JAOUHU010000091.1 GCA_029884455.1 Gammaproteobacteria bacterium
CGCCGTGTTCGCGCCATACACCGAGCTCGATGAAGCGTAGACCAGGTGTTCGACCTTGTTGTGGCGGCAGCCTTCGAGCACGTGCAGCGTGCCGACAATGTTGCTCTCGATATAGGAATGCGGGTTCTCGATCGAATAGCGCACACCGGCCTGGGCGGCGAGGTGCACAACCCGGTCGAAGCGGTGTGCAGCAAACAAGGATTCCATGGCGGCGCGATCGACGAGGTCAAGGCGCACCATGGAGAATTTGTCGTAAGGCGCCAGCAGTGCGGCGCGTGCCTCTTTCAGCGTGACGTCGTAGTAGTCATTGAAATTGTCGAGCCCCACCACGGTGTCGCCGCGCTGCAGCAACTGCCGCGCGGTCGCAGAGCCGATAAAACCAGCCGCACCTGTCACCAGTATTTTCAATGCGCGCGCCTACAGACGTCCATCGACAGCCGCTGCGGGCAGGACGTACTTGATGTCATACAGCACCGACCCCTTCTTGCCAAAGGCACGAATCCCCTTCTCGCCGAGCTCGCGGAACTGATTGTGCGCCACGGCAATCACGACCACATCATACGCGCCCTGTTCCGGTTCGTTGACAAGCTCAAGGCCGTATTCGTGCTTCGCCTCATCGGCATCGACCCATGGGTCGTAAACATCTATTTTGGCGCCATAGGACGCGAGCTCGGCAACAATATCGACCACCTTGGTATTGCGCACGTCCGGGCAATTCTCCTTGAACGCCAGGCCCAGTATGAGGATGCGCGATTGCTTCGGGGCAATCGAAACATCCAGCATTTTCTTGATGATCTGCGAGGAAATGTATAGCGACATGTTGTCGTTGATGCGCCGCCCCGCAAGAATCATCTGCGGGTGGTAACCGAGCTGCTCAGCCTTGTAGGTGAGGTAATACGGATCGACACCAATACAGTGCCCGCCGACCAGGCCGGGGCGAAACGGCAGGAAATTCCATTTCGTGCCCGCCGCAACCAGCACTTCTTCGGTGTCGATACCGACGCGATCGAAAATCATCGCGAGCTCATTCACCAGCGCGATATTCACATCGCGCTGCGTGTTCTCGATGACCTTGGCGGCCTCGGCCACCTTGATGCTCGAAGCCTTGTGCGTGCCCGCCTTGATAATCGACTTGTAGACGGCGTCGATGAAATCGGCTGCCGCCGGCGTCGATCCCGAGGTGACTTTTAGAATCGACGGCAGGCGATGCTCCTTGTCGCCCGGATTGATGCGCTCCGGGCTGTAGCCGACGAAAAAATCCTGGTTCATTTTCAGGCCCGAGCCATTTTCGATAATCGGCACACAGAATTCTTCGGTCGCGCCCGGATAGACGGTCGATTCGAACACGACCACGTCACCTTTGCTGATGACACCGGCAAGCGTGGTACTTGCGCTCTTCAGCGGTGTCAGCAACGGCCGGTTGCCGTCGCCAATCGGCGTCGGCACCGTGACGATATAGAAATTGCATGCGGCCAGCGCACTGGTATCGGTGGAAAAACGCAGCTGCTTCGCCGCCGCCAGTTCTTCCGAGGACGCCTCCAGCGTCACATCGATGCCGCGCTCGAGATCGGCAATCCGATCGGCCTTGACGTCGAAGCCCAGGGTTGGGTATCGCTTGCCGAATTCCACGGCCAGCGGCAACCCGACGTAGCCGAGGCCGATCACGCCAATGCGCAATTTATTGATATCAAAAGACATAACGCACTAATTACCATAGCTGGCGGACAAAATCCCGGTAGCAGTTCGCACATGCACCTGTGACGATGCACAATCGACTCGTCGGGGAACTGGTTTGCATTTGACCGGGTCCTAATCAATATGGTCAGACACCGGGTAGATCATGGAAAATTCTAGCGTCTTTACGCGGCTTGCGCCCGCGGTAATTTTGGTCTTGTCCGCTTGCGGCGGCAATGGCAACGGTGGTGGCGGCCTCGATCCACCCAACCCGCCGGGCCCGCCAGCCGCGGTCCAGACCCAGCGCGTGTTCGCCAACGTGGTGTTGAATTCGCCAACCACCCTGACCCAGGCACCGGGTGATGCCTCGCGATGGTTTGCACTGAACAAGGCCGGTGTCATCACCGTATTTAACAATGACCCGGCGAATGCGACGGGAAGCATCTTTCTCAATATCAGTGTCCCGGTAGACCCTTCCGGCGAAGGCGGATTGTTGGGCATCGCGTTTCACCCGGATTTTTCGATGAACGGCGAAGTGTTCGTGTCCTATACAGCGGCGGGGCTGACATCGGTGATTTCGCGCTTCCGCAGTTTTGACGGCAACCTGACTCTCGACCCGATGTCCGAGGAAATCCTGCTCACGGTCAACCAGCCGGCCAGCAACCACAACGGCGGCGATATTCATTTCGGGCCGGATGGCTTTCTCTATGTTGGGCTCGGCGACGGTGGTGGCAGTGGCGATCCGTTCGACAATGGGCAGAATACGACCACATTGCTCGGAGCCATGCTACGCATCGATGTCGATGTCGCCGTTGGCTACGGCATTCCGGCCGGCAACCCGTTTGCGGCCAACGCAGCATCGCCCTGCCTGCAGGGAGTCGGTGCCGTTAATTGCCCGGAAATCTATGCCTGGGGATTTCGCAACCCCTGGCGTTTCAGCTTCGATTCCATGAACGGCGCGCTCTGGGTCGGCGATGTCGGCCAGGGCGCCTGGGAAGAAGTCGATCGCGTGGAGCTCGGCCAGAACTATGGCTGGAACACGCGCGAGGGTGCGCATTGCTTCAGCCCGTCCAGCGGCTGCTCCACCGCAGGACTAACCGACCCGATCACGGAGTATGGCCACAGCCTCGGCAATTCGATCACGGGTGGCTATGTCTACCGCGGTACGGCCATTCCGGCATTGCAGGGGCACTACATCTTCGGCGACTTTGGGTCGGGCCGCATCTGGGCCGTTCCTGCCAACAGCCCGATCGGTACCGCGCCAACGCAGATCGCGGATACTGCGCATGCCATCTCGGCGTTCGGCGAGGGCGTAAACGGCGAACTCTACGTCGTTGACTACGGCGGCAGCATCCACCAGATCGTCCCGTAACTCTGTGGGAGGGGCCATCACCCCTTGCCCTGCTTGGGAAAAAAAGGGCTCTGACCCCTTTTAGAGTTACAGGTAAATCAGTGCCAGCAGGCCGGCGGTGGTCATCGTCACCGTGTACGGCAACGCCATCACCACCATGCGTCCGTAGGACAAGCGGATCAAAGGTGCCAGCGCCGAGGTCAGCAGGAACAGGAACGCGGCTTGCCCGTTCGGTGTTGCCACGCTCGGGATATTGGTACCTGTGTTGATGGCGATTGCCAGTGCGTCAAACTGGTCGCGCGTTATCGTCCCGTCCAGGAAATGCTCCTGGACCTCGGTGATATAAACGGTGGCGACGAAGACATTGTCACTGATCATCGACAGCACGCCATTGGCCATGTAGAACAAGGCCTCCTGGGTCTTGCCCTCGTAAGTCAGTACCCAGTCGATCACCGGTGTAAACAGGCCCTGGTTCGCAATCACTGCGACGACCGCAAAAAACACCACCAGCAACGAGGTAAAGGGCAGTGCTTCTTCAAACGCGTGGCCGAGGCGATGCTCCTCGGTGACGCCGTTGAACGCGGTCGCCAGCACAATCACGAGCAGACCGACGACGCCAGGCTCGGCGAGGTGTCTGCCCAGTGCAATAACCAGAATCACACCGACAATCGCCTGCACCACGATGACCATGTTCTGGTTCTTGGTGCGCTGCGCACTCATCTCGTGGTCATACTCTTCCAGCACTTCGCGCACTTTAGGCGACAACTGCGCACCGTAGCCGAATGACTTCGTCAGCTCGAGCGTCACACAGGTCAACAAGCCCACCGCCAGCACCGGCATCGAGATATGGGCCATGCGGTTGAAGAACTCGGCAAAATCCCAGTCCATGATTTCCGCGATCAGCAGGTTTTGCGGCTCGCCGACCAGCGTGGTCACGCCGCCCAGGGCGGTACCCACGGCGCCATGCATCATCAGGCTACGCAAAAACGCGCGAAACTGCTCAAGGTCGTCGCGATGCAGCTCGGCCACGTTTTTGTCAGTCGATGGGTCGTGGTCAAGGTCGAGTTTCTTGCCGGATGCGACCTTGTGATAAACGCCGAAGAAGCCAACCGCGACCGTAATAATTACCGCAGTCACCGTCAGCGCGTCGAGAAATGCGGAGAGGAACGCAGCCGTCAACGAAAACATCAGCGATAACATCAGTTTCGAGCGCACACCCAGCAGGATCTTGGTGAACGTGTACAGCAACATCTCGCGCAAAAAGTAGATGCCGGCCACCATGAACATCAGCAACATGATCACGGGGAAGTTGACTTCCGCTTCGTGAAACACCATTTCGGGCGTGGCGAGACCGATGACGATCGCTTCAACCGCGAGCAAACCGCCTGGTTGCAACGGGTAACATTTCAGCGCCATTGCCAGCGTGAATATGAATTCAATGACCAGCGCCCAGCCGGCAATGAACGGACTGTAGATCGCAAGAATCGGATTCAGCACGAGAAATGCAACAATGGTCTGCTTGTACCAGATTGGCGAATTGCCGAGGAAATTTTCTCGAAGTGCTTGCGCGGCGGTCTTGACCATTCTTATTCCTTTTATCTAGTGGGCCTGGCGAATTCTAGCAATTTTCTGTAGCAGCGCCTCGTGCGCCGCGATTTCTTCTGCGGTGGCGCGGATGACCCGCATTGACTGGTCGCCGTCATGGCCGCCTGCCACACTGTCCCCCTCGTGGCGGCCACCGGCAAGGTGGTCTTTCCCCGTATGGTCGCCGGCATGACGGCCTCCTGCATCCAGAGACAACACTGTCTGGCCGCCGGTCATGGCGAGATAGACCCGCGCCAGCAGCTCCGAGTCAATAATGGCGCCGTGCACGTCGCGCGTCGATGCATCAACCTCGTAACGCTTGCACAAGGCATCCAGGCTGTTGCGCTGCCCCGGATGCAGTTTTCGCGCCAGCGATAACGTGTCCAGCACGGTCGCGTGTTGGTTGATCTTCGGCTTCGCGTGCCCCATCAGGCTTAATTCGTATTCCAGGAATCCGACGTCGAATTCTGCGTTGTGAATGACGAGTTCAGCGCTGGCAATGAAGTCGAGGAACTCGTCTGCTATTTCTGCAAATCGTGGCGCGGTCTCGAGATCCAGCAGGCTGATTCCATGAACGCGTTGTGCCGCCTCGTCGATCTCGCGATCAGGGTGCAGAAAGCAATGAAATTCGCGGCCCGTCATTCGCCGGTCGATCATTTCCAGGCAACCAATCTCGATGATGCGGTGCCCCTGCGAGGGCGACAGTCCGGTGGTTTCGGTATCGAGGACAACTTGTCTCATGTCGCTATTAGAAATGGGTCAGACCCTTTTTGCAAAAAAAATAGGTCTGACCCTTTTTTATTTACAATTCTTCGATGCCAAGATTGGCGAGAGCGTCTGCCTGTTCGTTACCCGGGTTGCCGTCATGGCCGCGCACCCATTTCCAGGTAATCGTGTGTCGCTCCGAAGCCGCATCCAGTGCCTGCCACAGGTCCTGGTTCTTCACCGGTTTTCTCGCCGCCGTTTTCCAACCGCGCTTCTTCCAGTTCGGCAACCACTCACGGATGCCGTCCATGACATAGCGAGAATCGGTATGCAATATTACGTTTTGCGGGCCGCGCAACGCGTTCAGCGCTTCGATCGCCGCGGTCAACTCCATGCGATTGTTGGTCGTTTCGCGTTCGCCACCGTGCAATGTTCTTTGCCGGGTACCGCTGATCAGCAGCACGCCCCAGCCGCCCGGGCCGGGATTACCGCGACAGGCCCCGTCGGTATAAATCTCAACTGTCTTCGTCAAAACGGATTCGTGCCACTTTGTGGGTAGACCCTGCCAGCCCGACGACGACTTGCGGCTTGCGCAGCCAGCGCGGTCGCACTGGCGTCAACGTGCTGACCCTTTTTTGCGCCGTGAGCATGTAGCAAGCGGCCAATTCCGGCCACAGGCGCTGCCCGCGCCGTTCCCAGCTTAATGAACTGGGGCCGCCGTTGCCGGGCAATGGCCAGCGAAAAAAGAAGCGGGTCAATCCGTGGATCCGCAAATCGAGCAATTGCAGCCAGTCGCGCAAGCGTCGCTCCGAAATCAGGTGCACCGCCCCCGGCGGCAAGGCGCCGCCCGGAATCAGCCGGCGCAGCCCCCACAACCCCCCGGTTTTGAAGCCGAGCACGATAAGATGACCATCGGAGCGCAGCACGCGATGCACCTCGCGCAGGATTGCATGCGGACGATCGCTGAAATCAAGGGTATGCGGCAGTATCAGGCAGTCTATCGAGTCATCAGCGACTGGCAGGCGATGCAATTCGCCGATAGCTGAAGGTCCGCCTGGCACCGGGCCGGCATCGATCAGCGCGCTGCGCTGGGTGCGGGCGTAGCGCAGAAAGGTCTTGCTGCTTCCCCAGAGGCCGAGTTGCAGGCACTGTTCGCCAAAGATGCCGTCGAGCGCTTCTTCGACCAGGCGCACCTCCTGGGCGAGCAAGGCCTCACCCAGCGAGCTGCAGAGCCACTGGCCGGCCGATTCGGGGCAATGGGGTGACTGATTCATTGCTTAGGTCTCAAATTGTGTAATTAGTCCACATTCCTGGCACCCGACTCTTGCGTCCGAGCGCATGGCCGGTACGATAGCCCGATGCCAAATACCATGTCCTGGATCCAGACCGGATTATTGCAAAGAATTTACCGAGCCAGCGGCATCGGTGTCACCTTTTTTGTCGTTCTGACCGGATGCAGCAGCCTGCCACCGGTGACGGCTGAGACGAGTGCGCCGACTGCCGCACCGCCGCAACCGGAACTGATCGCCGCGCTGTCGCTGGACCTGGATCGGCGTACGCCTGTTGCACTTGCGCCTCCTGACCTGCTGCAGCGATTGCGCAGCGGATTTTCGCTGGCGACCGAAGACAATCGTCGCATCGATGCTGAGCGCGACTGGTTTGCCAAACATCCCGATTACCTGCTGCGCGTGTTTACCCGCGCACAACGCTACCTGCCCTATATCAGCGCGGAGCTCGACCGTCGCGGTCTGCCACTCGAGCTCGCGCTTCTGCCAATTGTGGAAAGCGCCTATGACCCGTTTGCCTACTCGCACGGTCGTGCCGCCGGCTTGTGGCAGATGATTCCGGGCACCGCCAAACGCTTTGGTGTCAGGCAGAACTGGTGGTATGACGGTCGCCGCGACATCGTCGATTCGACTCGCGCGGCGCTGGATTATCTCAGCTACCTCTACGAATTCAACGACCGGGATTGGCTGAATGCGATTGCCTCGTATAACTCCGGCGAAGGCAATGTAAAGAAAGCAGTGAACCGCAATCGTGCAGCCGGCAAGGCGGACGATTTCTTCAGTCTCAGCCTGTCCAAGGAAACCAGCGCCTACGTACCGCGTCTGCTGGCGCTCGTCGATATTGTTCGCGAGCCGGAACGCTACAATGTCAGCCTGCCCTACATTGCCGATACTCCGCAGTTCGCAGTGGCCGATATTGGCTCACA
>JAOUHU010000148.1 GCA_029884455.1 Gammaproteobacteria bacterium
CGAGCAGAGACCGGCCGATGTGCTGCCGCGCCGGCGGTTACGGCAGCAGCCTGACGCGAACCAACCTCAAGCACGACTTCGGCCGACGCGCCGGAGTCGTCGACGATCTGCAGAATTCGCTCAATGTAATGTTCCTGCAGCCAGTCAACGACAAAGCGATTGGGCGCCAGCAGGCGAAGAACGGCTCCGTCCTCGACGGCCTGCAGCGGCCGGATCCAGGTATTGAATTGCTGCTCCGGAATCTCCGCCTGCAAATCACGGATGCAGCGATTCCATAGCGTCATCTCGGCCGGCAAAGAAGTCCCCAAAATCGTTATTCGAGTGGATTACAAGCGTGGACCGGGCAGTCTATACCGTCTGCAAAGGCGCCGCCATAAGCGTCTATTGACACCGTTTCGGCATCTAAGTACCCTTGCCGCCCTTCCAAAAGCGGGCCAAACAGGCCTGCTTGTTAACAGGTACCGGACAATGAAACGCACTTTTCAGCCAAGCACGTTAAAACGCGCGCGCACCCACGGTTTCCGTGCCCGCATGGCGACGAAAGCCGGCCGCCTTGTGCTTGCGCGCCGCCGCGCCAAGGGCCGCGCCAAACTGATACCGTAAGCGATTCTTACGGCGACGAAAAATCCACCTTTGGCTGGCAGCTCGCCGTACCGATTTCGAAAAGATAAACGTTTGCTCGACGCGGCGGCATACGGGCGGGTCTTCAAGAACGCAGCACGCAGTCGCGACAAGTGGTTCACGGTTCTCTGTAGCAAGAATGATGGGGTGGCGGGCAGGCTGGGCCTGGCAATATCGAAGAAGCACTGCCGGGCAGCAACCACAAGAAACAGGATCAAGCGCATTGTCCGCGAATCATTTCGGCAGCATCAGGCGGCGCTGGATGACCTTGAC
This sequence comes from Gammaproteobacteria bacterium, assembly GCA_029884455.1. Classification (GTDB taxonomy): domain Bacteria; phylum Pseudomonadota; class Gammaproteobacteria; order Steroidobacterales; family Woeseiaceae; genus UBA1847. The sequence continues at coordinate 895 of JAOUHU010000148.1, forward strand.
GTCGTGGTGATCAACCAGCCCGCGGCAAGTGACGGCAGCAACCGGCAACTATTTGACAGTCTCGATCGTCACTGGCAGCGATGCGAACAATACAAAGCCGGGCAGAGCAGGCAGGAATAAAGAACGAATGGACAATCAGCGACTGGTGATATGGGCGGTTTTCGGGCTCCTCGCGTGGATGACCTACCAGGCGTGGCAGCAGGACTATGCGCCGGTGCCGCAACCGACCGCGGCGACAGCGGCTATTCCGGCAAGCAATGGTGTAAGCGTCGACAGCGCTTCGAGCCTGCCGGAGCTAGGGCCTCAGGACGATAACATCGCGATCGCAGTTGATGCGCCGGACCTCGCGCCAGACCCGCAAGACGCCGCCGACAACGAACAAGCCGGCGTTGCGAGCATCGTGGTTCGAACCGATGTTCTGACCATGACGATCAGCACCCAGGGCGGCACGTTGATCGGCGCCGACTTGCTGCATTACCCGGTCGCGAAAGACAGACCGGAGGAGCTCGTCAGCCTGCTCCGCACCGATCCGGATCGTCTTTCACTGCTGCAGTCGGGCCTGCGTTCCGGCGCCGACGCCGCCGAAGCAAACCACCTCGCCATGTTCAGCAGTGAGCGCAGCAGCTACGAGCTCGGCAGCGAGGACAACATGGCGGTGTCGCTGCACTGGGCGGACGACAGCGGCATTGCCGTTACCAAGACCTATAAATTCACCCGCGGCAGCTACATTATCGGCCTCGAGCAGACAATTACGAACAACAGCGAGGTGCCGTGGCGAGGCGCCGAATATGCGCAGCAACACCGTTATCTCCAGGAGCAGGAGCGGTCGATGTTCGATGTCGATTCCTACTCCTTTAATGGCCCCATCGTTTATGACGGCGAGAAAGCCGAGAAACTGGATCGCGAAGAGCTGCAGGATGATGGCCCCTACACCTTCACTGCCGAAAACGGCTGGTTCGGCGCGATTCGACATCACTTCGTAACCGCTGTTGTGCCGGAGCCCGGCACACCGCAGCGCTATAGCGTAGTCCTGCATGACAAAAACGAAACCAGCAGCGCAATAGGCGTCGCGCGAGTCGTCGAGCCAGGCGCAAGCCACACTTTCAAAACCACGCTGTTTGTCGGTCCGAAGCTGCAGTCACAGCTTGAGCAGATCGATAAAAAGCTCAAACTGACGGTTGACTACGGCTTGCTCACGGCGATCTCGCAACCTCTGTTCTGGTTGCTCAGCCTTGCTTACGGTGTTGTCAGCAACTGGGGCGTGTCGATTATCCTGGTAACCATCCTGATCAAGCTGGTTTTTTACAAGCTGACGGAATCGAGCGGCCGCTCCATGGCGAAGATGCGTAACCTGCAACCGCGCATCAAGGCGCTGCAGGAGCGATACAAGGATGATCGGCAGGCGCAGAGCCAGGCGATGATGGAGCTTTACAAGA
>JAOUHU010000149.1 GCA_029884455.1 Gammaproteobacteria bacterium
GTTCAATATAGATCGCATCGAGAAGCCGCTCGGCGTGATTACAGCGTCAAAAGTCAATGATGCCGACTCCAAAAGCGAGAAAACGAACCTTATTTTTCTCGACATACTGTGCGCGATGGGTGGAGGCGGAGGCTGCGATGCGACCTCAACAGCCAGCGATGAACAGCAGATTACACTCACCATGGTGGTACTGCCGCGGCTTGCTCACGCCGGCGAATACTCGGTGCGTATCACTATTCAACGAGTCATCTTCGACAAGATGGATCGGGTCAAGGTACTGGAGCGCATCGACGATGCCGGGACTTATCAGACGATATTCGACAACCTGCGCAAGTCGCTTTTTCTACAGGAAGGTGATACATGAGTCGATTCCAGCAATTAACGGCACTGGCCAGCCTGATCCTGCTCGGAGGCTGTGCGAGCACAATACCGGCAAACGTCGCCGGCGCCGGGACGCAACTCGAAACGCGCCAGATCCAGACACGTCAGTACGACACGCTGGACAAGGCCATGACCATGCGCTCGGTGATAGCGACCCTGCAGGACCTTGGCTTCACTATCGACCAGGCCGATGCCGAACTCGGTACCATTACCGCGACCCGCCTGCACGATTACACTATGCGTATGACGGTGACAGTCCTGCAAAGAGACGCCAGCCAGATTTCCGTACGAGCAAACGCTCGTATCGGAGAAAACGCCGTTACTGACGCAGCAACGTACCAGGACTTTTTTGTCGTGCTCGACAAGGCAATGTTCCTGACCTTACAGAACGTGGACTGATGCCTTGCATTGACGGGTCTGTCCGGCGTGCAGTTTCATTTACTTGCCGGCTGTTTCCTTGCCCTGCCCACCAAACCGGGTGGCAAAATAGTCAATTACGAAGCCGACGATGGCGCCTTCCGCGGCAAACCAGAACGGCGAACTGAGTACGCCGCCCTCGCCGAACAAATTGACCAGCATGGCGGCCATATTGTCGTAGGCAAAGAACACCAGGACGAAATTCAGCCATGCGCCAATCAGCGGTGCACGCAACCACCATGGCAAAGTTAATTTCAGTATCGGGTGCCAGGTGAGAACTCCAAACACGGCAATTACGGCGCCGAAAGTCGTGTACCACAACAATATTCCCCAGCGCAGCAGCAAATCAGCGTCCGGCAGGAAGTGCGGCAGAAAAACAAACCCGGCGAGTCCGACCAGGAAACCGATGCCCTTGCCAATTGCAATGCGTGTGACTAACGATGGATTTGCGAGCATATCTTTCTCCTCGGGACGAGTTGACAGATGAGTGCTAGGCTAGATTGTAATTCGGACGCATCAGCAGAGGAATCAATGAGTAAGGAGTTTCCGGGCGCAAAGACCCGCGCCATGCTCGAACGCGGCATCCCGCTGTTCCGTAATGGCCTCAAGTTCGACGTTGAAATGCAAAAAGCCGGCCGGCGCGGCTTTCGTGCGGCGCGGCAGATTGTCATCGACAAGGCCGAGGGCGATTTTATCTGGGACCTGGACGGCAAACGGTATATCGACTTTCAAAATGGCTGGGCGACCAACCCGGTGGGTAATGCGCACCCCGAGGTGATCGCGGCGGTGAACGAGGCGCACAAGCGCTATGGCTTTCACTACGACCATCCCTTGCGTTACGAGCTGGCCGAGAAGCTGCTGGCGATAATGCCGGATGCGGCGCTGTCACGATTCAACTACGAAGTCTCTGGCACCGAGGCCGCCGAGGCTGCTGTGCACCTGGCCCTGACCTATACCAAACGACGCTATGTCATCAGTTTCAGTTCGAGTTATCACGGCAACAGCATCGCCGGCAAACTTTTGAGCGGTCTGGGCGGCTCGTATAACCGCTATCTCGAGGCCTGGACCGGCGGTGTCATTCGTGCGCCGTACCCGTACAGCGAAAGCATGCCGGCGAACATGTCGGAGGAGCAGTATGTCGACTACTGCCTCTGGTACCTCGACAACCACATACCGAACAGCTTCGTGCCGCGTGACAATATCGCGGCGATCCTGATCGAGCCAGGACTTGCCGAGGGCGGCAACTGGATTCCATCGAGCGAATTCCTGCAGGGCATACGTGCGCTCTGCGACAAGAACGGCTGGCTGATGATCTCTGATGAAGTCCTCACCGGCATGGGGCGCACGGGAAAAATGTGGGGCATCGAACATTACGGCGTGGTGCCTGACATAGTCGTCGTCGGCAAGAATCTCTCGGGCGGCATCGAACCCTGTGCCGGGATTGCCGCGCGTGACGAAATACTTGGTGACAACGATGCATTCTCGTCGGGCT
>JAOUHU010000092.1 GCA_029884455.1 Gammaproteobacteria bacterium
ATCGTAAGAATAAGAAGCGGCGCGAGTATTTTTGAGCCAGTCACTTGTCCATTCCTCATGGCGTGCCGTGCGGGTCCTGCCGTTGCACATTGTAGCGATACAAATACATTTCGGTGCTGCCGTACACGTCGATCTGGCCCTGACGCTCGAAACCGAGCTTTTCCAGTACGCGGATTGATGCTTTATTGGGAATATCCACGGTTGCGATAATTTCCCGCACCAGCTCGCGCTGGCGCGCATCCTCGATGACCAGGGTTGCCGCTTCGGTCGCATAACCCTTGCCAAATACGCGACTCGTCAGCATGAACTGTAGTTCCGGCGGGCCATAGCGTTCACTCAAGACCGTGTGCACGAGACCGGCCCAACCGATGAACGCCTTGTCCTCTGGCACCAGTCCCGTGAAGATAGACCAGATTTCGCAGCCACATTTCTTGCGGCTGATCTCGAAGTGCCGCCAGAAATCCTTCTCGGCACGTACGCGTATTTGTTGCAGGTCGAACAGCTCGCGATAGCTGTGGTAGTACTCGACCACTTTCGGGTCAGTCAGGATGTCACGTACGAACAACTCGAAATCGTCGTGGGTCATCGGCACAAGCGTGAGGCGACTCGATTTCAGTTGCAGCATCAATGTATCTCGTTTTTCCGACAGGTGGCCGACCTTGACGCAGGCCAAGGCACCATTGCGCCGGGCATTTACCATGCTCTTCACGAGAGACACCGTCAATGATAATTGCTTCGTCCCCACCCCGTTGTGTGTGCGTGTTGAGTCGTGCCTCGGGCATCTCGCAGCAGTGCCCGCAGCACAGGGATCCTGTTCGTCTCAATCCTCGAGTGCGACCTCGTCCGCCAGGATGCCGCCATTGCTTGACGCACCGTCGGCCTCCACCAGGCGACCCATCGCCTGGCCGAAGAATGCGGCAGCACTGATGACCTGGTTGTTCAGATCCCGGAAGGTCGTGCCGCCATTGGTTTCGATCATGACGCCACGAATCGTGAAGGTCGGATTGCTGACCGTGTCCACAAAGGCCCGTATCGCCACATCGCCATTGAAGTCCTCGCGCTCGACGAGGGTCGCGACCACGCCGCTCGCATCCTCATAGCCGCGGGTTTCAAGGTAGTCACCAACACTGATGTTGGCCAGACTGAATGACCGCACATCCGCGGAGCTTTTGTCTTCAAGTCGCGTCTGGCTGTTGATGCCAATCGGAATGCCGAAAATTGTCAGCGACGCGGTGCCTTTGGCCTCTACCATTCCCTCGATGCGAATAAAGTTTGCAAGTTTTAGCTCGACTTTCGTGGCACTGATGATGCCATTTGCGCCGATCGTACCTTCAACTTCCAGCTTGCGATTGATGCCAAGGTCGGCCGCCGTGCCATTGACAAACGCTGTTGAGCCGCTGGTCGTGACCGGAACGCCTTCGACATCAAAATCCGTCGCAGAAGCGAAGCGCGTAATAAAGCCCTCAATTTCGACACGGTCACCGGCATCTGCGCCCAAATCGCTGCCCTTGAACTCAACCCGGGTCGCGAGCAGCTCGCCGCTACCGCCGAGGGTCTGACCCTTGGCTTCAACGAGTTGACCGAGCTGTGGCGAGCCGGTGGGGAAGTCGTCGAGCTGTGCCGCGCTGAAGTTGACCACGAGACTGTTGATCTGGAACGTGCTGGCGGTCAGATTGCTGACCTCGCCAGTCACTTCGAACTCGGTTCCGGCGGGCTTGTCTTCGATACGCGTTGCACTTATCGAACCATCGGCGCGTATGAAGCCACTGACCTCGACCGTATCGTTCACCGCCAGACCGTCGATGGATGGCGGCGAAATACTGTCGTCGAACGAAGTATCCGCATCGATGAACACAAGTTGCCCGAGTACGGTGATGGTGCCAGCAACAGTATTGACTGCGCTGATCGGCCCTTCGACCAGGTCGCCAAAACTAACCGAATCGGCAGATCCGGTCGTGCCGTTGCTATCGAGTGAGCCTTTCACGATGACCACCTGGCCCACCTTGAGGTCGGACTGCATGCCCACGACACCATCGTTGTCGATACTCGCTGTCGTCGTCTCATAGCGAACGCCGTTTACGACAATGCTGCCAAAACCGGCGATGGTGCCTTTCGCCACAACGCCGACCTTGACAGGCCCGCCGCCTGCATCGATTCCCGCGACCGAATTGCCACCACCGCCACATGCGACGAGCGTGATGCTCAATACCAGTGTGCAAATGCCAAACTTATTCATTGCCCTGTCCTCAACCATTGTCATTGTTCAATCCAGTACGCACCCAGGCCGAGGCGAATTCCCTCGGCGCTGCTGTCGTCGTCCAGTTCGTGTTCCGCCAGCCAGGCATCCACGCGCTCAAGAAATGCCTGGCCCTCGTCTTCGAGGTAAGCCTGAAACGCCGGCACCGCGTCGGCGGCGACGCGTGTGCCGGTTGCGCGGCGTTCGAACCGGGCCGCGGTACCTTTTTTGCGAAACAGGTTGTGTGCCACGGTGTTGCCGAGATCCTGCAGCACGGCACCGGACCTGAGGATTTGCTCCGGGTCCATTTGCAGTGGCATGTAATAGCGCGTCAAGACCACTAGCTCGCCGGCTGGCGATTCCTTGACGGCACCGACGTGCTTGAGTTCCTTGAGCATGGTCGTTGCCGGCACATCACTCGCATAACGCCGGCAGAGCATTGCAAACGACGCACCCGCACCATCCGCCTTCAGTGCCAGTGGCGCGCCCTTTGCGCTCAGGAAAGCGGGATCGCTGTACCAGCCGCTCAGTACCCGCGTGGCGTGATTCATTTTCGCGGTGATTTGCGAGTCTTCGCTGCCGAGAAGCTCCCGCAGGCGTGCGACCTCTTTGCGCGTGAATCCGGTCAGGATCGCGACGCGTGAGACGTTTGTCGGCCGCCCGCGAAGACCGAATTCAGTGCTGGCGACCTCGACATAGGTTGCCTTCGCCACTTCCGCAATTTCTTTCCAGGTCACGCCTGCAAGCAGCAGGATCTTCACCACCGGGCGAAAAATCAGGCGAAAAGCAGAAATGATGGTGTGCTTTGGGGTATCCATAGTTGAGACAAATTATCTCAAATATGGGCCCCTGTCAATCTTTGTGAGGCTGCCTAATGGCGCGACCCGGCGAGCTCCCTCTTGCGCCTGGTGACGTAGTCGAGCAGTGCCTCATCGATGGCGGGATCCAGCGCCGGTTGCTGGTATTCCCTGAGCAATTGTTTCCACACGGTGTTCGCCTGCGTCGCGATGTCGATGCTGCCGGACTCCTGCCACGCCTCGAAATTCTGCCGGTTCGACAGGATCGGCATGTAAAACGCGGACTCGTAGCGCTGCATCGTGTGGCTGGTGCCAAAGTGATGCCCGCCAGGGCCCACTTCGGCGACCGCATCGACGGCCAGTTCGTCGTCGTTAACGGCGATCGGTCGCAGGTACTCGGCCATCATTTGCAGCATCTCGGCATCGATGATGAGCTTTTCAAACGAAGCCGTGAGGCCGCCTTCCAGCCAGCCCGCCGCATGATTGACGAGGTTGGCGTGGCCCATGACCGATCCCCAGAGCGACATCTGGCTTTCGAACGCGGCTTGCGCATCAACGCAATTTGACACCGTGGTGTTACTCGAACGAAACGGCAGATTCAACCGCCGCGCGATCTGCCCGCTGGCCTGCGCGGCCTTCGTATACTCAGGGGTGCCGAGCGCTGGCGCACCGGTACGCATATCGACGTTCGAAGCAAAGCTGCCATACATGACCGGCGCGCCGGCTTGCACCACTTGCGCGAACGTGATGCCGGCCAGCACCTCTGCCGTCTGCTGCATCAGTGTTCCTGCCAGCGTTGCCGGGCTCATGGAACCTGCGAGCGTGAACGGCGTGATGCAAACTGCCTGGCCTGCCGTCGCCAGTTCGACGATGCCTTCGGTCATTGGAATGTCCAGTTGCATCGGGGAATTGGTGTTGATGATCGCCAGCACCGCCGGTCGTTTCCGCAGTTCCTCGCGATCGATGCCCAGGGCGATACAGCTCATCTCGATCGCATCGATCGTGCGCTCGCGCCCTAATGCATTCGCCTGGCAGTTCTTGTCGAGCAAGCGATGTTGTGCAAGGTAAAGATCGAGGTGCCGCGTTTCGCCTGGCAGGTCCATCGCCTCGAAGGGACCGCCACCCTCGTGCTGAATTACGTTCAGGCTTTGAATCAGGCGCAAATAGTCACACTGCTCGGCGTAGTTTCCCGGCCGGCGCCCTTTTTCCAGGTCGCTGCAGAATGCCGGGCCGCCGACGGATCCGAAAATAATATTGTTGCCGCCGACCTTGAGATCGTGCGCCGGGTTGCGGGCACGCAGCTCGAATGAGCCCGGTGCCAGCGCCACTTTCTCGCGCACCAGGTCCGGGTCAAAGCGCACGATGTTGTTCGCCTCGTCCACATCGGCGCCGGCCTCGCGTAGCGACTTGCGACTGCCTGGCTCGAGAAAACGCATGCCCTGCGTCGCGAGCACGCCAAGTGCCGTGTCGATAATCGTTTCAACCTGGTCCGCGCTCAGTACTTCGATCGGCGCATACGGATTACGCAATTCGCCCCAGGGCAACTGGCGAATCGCATTCACGGTTCTTTTCTCGCGGTGACTTCGTCTTGCCATCGGTCGTATTCCTTGCAGATCGGTAGCAGTATACTGACGCCCACTCGCGCACAGCGGCGAAAACAATAATAAATTGGGGACTCGATCATGAATCGTAGAAACTTCCTGCACTCTGCCCTTGCTGCTGCCGTGGCAGCCGCAATCCCGGGTTCCGCGGCCTGGGCGGCCCTGACCGAGGTTGTTGCCGATATCGCAGCGGTCACTGGCGATCGCCGGCCAATATCCATTGAGAAGGCAGCCGTGCAGGAGCTGGCCGACAGCCTGCGCGGCAACCTGTTGTTGCCCGGCAATGCGGCTTACGAAAAAGCGCGCCGTGTGCTGAACGGATCGATTGACAGGCATCCTGCATTCGTCATTCAGCCGATCGGCACAACGGACATTCGCAACGCAGTTAATTTTGCGCGTGAACGCGAGATGCTGCTGGCCGTCAAGTGCGGTGGCCACAGTTACTCCGGAAGCTCCACCTGCGATGGCGGTATGCAGATTGACCTCTCAACCTTTCGGCACACGCGCGTCGATACGAACTCACGTACTGCGTTTGTGGCCGGCGGTAGCCTGCTTGGCGAACTCGACCGCGAAACCATGGCCGTAGGCCTCGTTACCACAGCTGGCACCGTTTCGCACACCGGCGTTGGCGGCCTGACTCTCGGCGGCGGATTCGGCCGGCTTGCACGGCGCTTTGGGCTCTCGCTCGACAACCTGAAGGGTGTCGATATTGTGACGGCGGATGGCCAGTTGCGGCATGCCAGCGCCGATGAGAATCCGGACCTGTTCTGGGGCGTGCGTGGCGGCGGCGGTAATTTCGGCGTCGTCACCGCGTTTGATTTCCAGCTGCACCCGATGCAACGCCAGGTCGTTGGCGGCAATATATTTTTCCCGATCAGCAAACTGCGCGATCTGCTGAATTTCTACAGCGAGTATGTGCACACGGCGCCGGACGATTTGTACTGCGACGTGCTGGCCTTGCTGCCGCCGGGCGGCCAGGACAGTGTCTGCGGCTTCAATGTTTGCTATTCGGGCGCGGCGGAAAAAGCAGACGCAGTGCTGGCACCGATTCGCAAGCTCGGCACGCCGATAGTCGATACAGTTGCTGCGATCGACTATGTCGATCTGCAACGCTCCGGGGATGATAACGATCCGCGCCAGGTCGGCGAGTACCTGAAGTCGGGATTCATCAACGAAATACCGGGCGCCCTGATCGACGAGCTCGTCGCCGGATTCGAGCCACATCCGGACCGGCATTTCGTGGTCTTATTCCAGCATTCGGGCGGCGCGATTGGCCGGGTCGCATCGGATGCGACAGCGTTTGCGCATCGCAAGTCGGCCGCAAACCTGCTTTGTATGCTGAGCTGGGAACTGGCCATCGACGGCGCGCCGCATATCGCCTATTTGAAGGACTTCTGGAGCAAGGTGGAACGATTCACCGACGGTTACTACACCAACGAGGTCTCGAACGAACCACAGGCACAGGTCAACAGCAACTACCAGGGGAACTTCGGGCGCCTGCTTGAGGTCAAGCAGAAGTACGATCCAACAAACCTGTTTCGCCTGAATGCCAATATCGCAGCAGGCTGACATTGGCGGGGGCCATGCGCAGCATACCAAGCACTGTTGTTCTGTTGATTTTTCTAACCGCGTCCGTATTTGCCCAGGAGCAAGGCGGGGCCTACCACTATGAGCTCGGCAGCCAGCTGCTGGACAGCGGCGAGGATCTGGAGGCGGCGGCGCAGCATTTCGAACGTGCCGCCGAACTCGGATACCAGCCGCTCGGCACAGCCTATCGCCTGGCACGCATCTATGCGCGGCAGGGCGAAACTGACAAAGCATTGCAGCAGCTGGAAATCCTGGCCGCCGGAGGTTTTGGCCAGATCAATCTGCTCGCGGCAGAGGCAGACTTCGACGGCCTGCGCGCTGATGCTCGTTTCATTGCGGCGACTGCAGCGATACGCGCCTCGCGCTTCCCTTGTGAGGCCGACGAACGCCATCACGCTTTCGACTTCTGGATCGGCGAGTGGAACGTCACGCTAAACGGCCGGTTAGCCGGCACCAATTCCGTGCAGCCCATGCTCGGCCATTGCACGATCTTTGAGCAGTGGGAAAGTGTCAGTGGCGGACTCGGCAAGAGCTTCAATTTTTATGATCCGGGTGCAGATCACTGGCGGCAGATCTGGATCAGCGACAACGGTACCTTCATCGAATTCACCGGCGTAGCGCGCGATGGTGGCATCTTCTTCACTGCACAAACCACGAACCCTGCTGATGGCAGCGTGACCGATCACAAGTTTGAATTCACGCAGCTTGCAGGCGGCATCGTGCGCCAGTCCTGGGAGACCTCCACGGACGACGGTGCGACCTGGACCTCGGTCTGGGACGGTCGCTACCAACGCAAACCCGAGTAAGACCTAGATCCAGCGTCCGACTTTCTCGCAGTAACGTAGGTACTCATCGCCGAACAGTTTTCGCATCGCCGCTTCTTCTGGCTTGATCTGCAATTCGGTTATGGCAACGACAAATAGCAGCAGCAGGCCGAGGCAACTCAGGCTTTCGAGCCAGACCGCCCAGCCCGACAGGATCAACAACAGGCCGACATACATCGGGTTGCGGGTTTTGCCGAAGATGCCACTTTGTACCAGCGCCGACGCCGTCTCCGGTTTCAGAGGATTC
>JAOUHU010000150.1 GCA_029884455.1 Gammaproteobacteria bacterium
GCATGCACGCGACGCGTTTCGACCGCCCGAGCAGCTGTCACGTGCCGCCATCATGCAGGCAAGACAGGACATCCTGGGATTGCACCTGGCGCCGGAACTCGAGGAATACATTGTCAATATTGTGGTCACCACGCGTAATCCTGGTGTTGTCGACAGCTCGCTCGAAGGGCAGGTGCTGTATGGTGCCAGCCCGCGCGCAAGCATGGGCATTGATCGGGCCGCGCGTGCACATGCCTGGTTGCAGGGCCGGGACTATGTCGGTCCGGAGGATATCCAGGCGGTCGCATTCGACGTGCTGCGCCATCGCATCGTGCTGAGCTTCGAGGCGGAAGCGGATGGCATCAATACGAATTCGGTTATCCGGCGCATACTCGATGGCGTGGGAGTGCCGTAATCAAGCAGCAAGCAGCCGTGAACCGTCCAGATCATATTGCCGAAAATGCCTCGCCTGTCAGCGTCAGCCAGGCCGGGCTGATTCGACTCAATGGTCCTGCGCGCGCAATTGCGCTGGATGTATTGCGTGTCAACTCGTTGCAGACCGGTGCCTATGTTTCGCACTTTCGCGGTCGTGGCATGGAATTCGACGAATCGCGTCCTTACCAGCCGGGCGACGATCCACGCAGTATTGACTGGCGTGTCACGGCACGAAGTACTACCGCGTATACAAAGTTGTTTCGCGAGGAGCGAGAGCGGCCGGTGCTGCTGGTGGTCGATTTGCGAGCCAGTATGCATTTTGCGACGCGCGGCTGCTTCAAGTCAGTAAATGCAAGTCGCGCCGCCGCCTTGTTGGCCTGGGCTGCACACCATCGTGGCGACCGTCTCGGTGGCCTGATCTTTGGCGACACGACACACCATGAACTGAAGCCGAAACTTGGCCGGCAGGCAGCGCTGCGGTTTGTTCATCAGCTCGTGGATCACCCGGACTGGCAGGTGCGCGAGCGCCGCGATGGCGATGATGGCGAGCAACAACTGACGCAGGCGATGGCAGCGCTGCGTCGCGTCGCACGGCCCGGCAGCCTGATCGTAATCCTTAGTGACTTCCAGGGATTCTCACGGACCGCGCAGTCCTATATCTCGAACATTTCGCGCCATAATGAAGTGCTTGCCCTGTTCATCAATGACCCGATTGAGCGCGAGCTGCCGCCGCCAGGCCGTTACCGGCTGGTAACGGGCGAGGCCGAGCTCGCAATCGATACCCACATCAGCGCGGCGCGGCGCGATTACGCCAATGGGTTCGAGCGGCGCAAGCAGGCGCTCGAGCTGTTTTGTCATCGCTATGGCATTCATTTGATGCAGCTGTCCACGGAAGACGATCCGGTCGCCACTTTGCAGACCGCATTGGGCAAAAGGAGCCGCTAGCGATGGACCCGGCACAGATTCCATTACGTGACCTGCATTTGCCCGAGACGGTTTCCAACTGGCCACCTGCGCCCGGCTGGTGGTTCGTAATTGGCGTGTTGCTTCTGGGACTGGCTTACCTGTTGCGCCACTGGTTCCGACGCCATGCGCGTGGCGCTGTGCGGCGCTACGCAATGCGACAACTCAATGCCCTGCAGGCAGCCTATCAACAGCATCGCGATGCCATTCGCTTTGGCGCGGAGGCGTCCGAATTACTGCGCCGCACGATGTTGGCCTATGCGCCGCGCGAAGACGTCGCCGGGCTTACCGGTGAGGCGTGGCTTGCGTGGCTTGACCGGGATCTCGCGCAGCCGCTGTTCGTTACCGGAGCGGGGCGCGCGCTGCTCGATCTACCGTATCGCAATCCGCAAAGTGAAATTCCGGCCGCCGAGGTCGAGCGACTCATGGTCGCCTTGCGCCATCGCATTGCCACACCGGTAGGAGGCCAACGCTGATGTGGACACTGGCCTGGCCCTGGGTGCTGCTGGCATTGCCACTACCCATCCTGATCAACCGTTGGTTGCCGGAGAGTTCCAGCCTGCAGGACGCGGGCCTCAAGGTGCCGAATTTTGGCGGATTTGCTGTGCTCGCGGATCGCTCGCGAGCCGAACAATTACTGAGCTGGAAACTCTGGGTTGCGGCGCTTGCCTGGGTGCTGCTGGTAATCGGCGCCGCTCGACCCGAGCGTATCGGCGACGAACTTGAGGTGCCCGTGTCCGGGCGTAACCTGATGCTGGCCGTCGACCTGTCCGGCAGCATGGACCAGAAGGATTTCGAGCTCGGCGCGCGGCGCGTCGACAGGTTGACTGCGACCAAGGCGGTCGCGAGTGACTTCATCGGTCGCCGCGAAGGCGATCGCA
>JAOUHU010000093.1 GCA_029884455.1 Gammaproteobacteria bacterium
ATCGAACACATGGGCGGTGCGGTCGGCCGCGTCGGCGCCCAGGACACGGCGTTTTCGAATCGCCATGCAAAATACAACACCTCGGTATTCGGCACCTGGGTCAACGCCGACGAGGACGAGCGCAACATTGCCTGGGTCAGAAATTTCGGTGACGAGCTAAAGCAATTTTCGACCGGTGGCGCCTATGTCAATTACATGGCCGCTGACGAAGCGGCAGGGAATATCAAGGCGGCGTACGAAGCGAATTACAAGCGGCTGACTGACGTGAAACGGAAATACGACCCGACGAACTTCTTTAGCGGCAACCAGAATATTGCGCCCTGATTGTGCGCTGATTGTGCGCTGCTTCAAATGACCACCCCACGGTAACACCTGTTTTTGCTACTGGTCTTTCGGCAGCGATTTGCCGAGACCCATCAACGGCTCTATCAGGTCCAGCGGTAACGGGAACACCACCGTATTGGTTCGCTCGCCGGCGATTTCTTTCAACGTCTGCAGGTAGCGCAATTGCAGGGCCTGCTTCTCGCCTGCCAGCGTGCGCGCGGCTTCGGCCAGCATCGCGGCGGCCTGTTTCTCGCCCTCGGCATTGATGATTTTCGCCCGTCTTGCGCGCTCGGCTTCGGCCTGCTGGGCGATGGCCCGGATCATGCTTTCGTCAAGATCAACGTGCTTGATTTCGACATTCTCGACCTTGATGCCCCAGGCGTCGCTGCGCTTGTCGAGTATCTTCTGGATATCGAAATTGAGCTTGTCGCGTTCCGCCAGCATGTCATCGAGTTCGTGCTGACCGAGAACCGAGCGCAGCGTGGTTTGCGACAGCTGGCTGGTCGCTTCGAACACGTTCGCCACGCGCAGCACGGCCTTCTCCGGGTCCACAATACGGAAATAGATGACCGCGTTGACCTTGACCGAGACGTTGTCACGTGAAATGACATCCTGGGTCGGCACGTCGAGCACGATGACGCGCAGGTCCACCTTGGTCATTTTTTGCAAACCGGGAATGAGGATGATCAGGCCGGGACCCTTGACACTCTGGAAGCGGCCGAGGAACAGGATGACGCCGCGTTCAAATTCCTTAAGGATCTTGATCGTGTTGTACAACACAATGACGATCAGGAATACGGCCACTGCGAAAGGTATCAGATTCATTGGAACTCCCTGCATGAGTGTCTATGTTTGATATTCGTTTGCCGGTTCGACTTCGAGTGTCAGGCCGTCGATCGCCCTGACCACGACCGGCTGGTCTTTTTCGATCCGGGTCTTGCTGACAGCGGCCCACGGCGCACCTTCCAGCCATACCCTGCCCTCACCGGCAAACGACTCCATCGCGATGCAGGTACTTCCCAACATTGACTCCTTGCCCGTCACCGCACCGCGGCGCCGTAATTTGATGAGGTAGGACAGCATCCATAGCAACATCAGGCCGGCGATCACAGCAAAGCCGACGACGAATGAAATCGAAACGCCATAGCCGGGAATGCCGCTGTCGAACATCATGATGGCGCCGAAAATAAATGCGGCAATGCCGCCAAAGCCGAGCGCGCCGAAACTCGGCACGAATGCCTCGGCTGCGATCAGCGCAATACCGACCACGATCAGTGCGAGCCCGGCGTAGTTCACCGGCAGCACCTGCAATGCGTAGGCCGCCAGCAACAGGCAGATGACACCAACGACACCGGGCAGTATCGCGCCCGGGTTGGTTCCTTCGAACCACAGGCCGTAGACACCCAGCATGATCAGGATCAGCAGGATCTCGGGACTGGCGATGGTGCTGAGGAACTTGATGCGCCAGCCAGGCTCGATGTTTTCAATGACCAGCGCGGTGGTGTCCAGCGTTACGCGCTGTTGATTGACGGTGAGTTCACGGCCATTGATCTGTTGCAGCAGCTCGCTTTCATTTGCAGCGACCAGGTCGATGACATTCATTTCCAGAGCTTCGCTCGCGGTCAGCGTTGCGGCCTCGGTGACGGCTTTCTCGGCCCAGTCAGCGTTGCGCCCATGCGCCTCGGCAAGTCCACGGATATAGGAGATCGCATCGTTCATGACCTTGCGTTCCATTGCCGACCCGGACGGTGCCGCATCCTGCGACTCATCCTCGGTACTCTCGGCCGGCTTCTGGTCGTCGCCGATGTCCTCACCGCCGAGCCCCACCGGCGTCGCGGCACCGAGGTGCGTGGTGGGCGCCATGGCCGCGACGTGGCTGGCGAGCAATATATAAGTACCAGCGCTGTCGGCACGCGCCCCGGCCGGCGATACGTAGGTCACCACCGGCACGTCGGCGCCGAGGATCGCCGACACGATGTCGCGCATGGAATTGACGAGACCGCCGGGTGTATCCATGCGAATAATCACGAGCGTGGCGTCGCGGGCTGCGGCGTCCTCGATACCGCTGATGATGTACTCGGCGGTTGCAACACCGATGGCACCCTCGAGGTCGAGGGCCACGGCGACGCCCTCGCCCCTGGCGAAGGGCGCGACGCCCAGCACCAGCACAGCTGCGATCGTTGCCATGAAACGTTGCATCAGCATGCCCTAAGCATAGCAGGCGAAAGCAGCGGCGTAACTCGGCAGCGGCCCGAGCTATGGTTGTTAACTGCGGCAAGGAAGATAATGCCGCGTAACGCCGCAATCAGAGCATGGCAGGGAGCGGGGCAATGAAGCTGAACCAACTGGCCGGGGACCAGGTCGCTACGGCCTGGCTCTCGGAACCGCACTGGTACTTATGGGACGGCGGCTTCCTGCTACTCGGGCAAAGCGAGGGCATCGTACCGGCCCATGCGCACCATGCCATTCAGATTGTCATGGCACTCGATGGCGAGCCCGCGATCTGCACGGAAGTCGACGACTGGCAGTCGGCGCGCGGATTCATCGTGTTGCCGGATGTCCGCCACAGTTACGACGGCCGCGGTGCGATCAGTGCCATGTTGTTTGTCGATCCGGAATCCTTTGAGGGGATATGGTTGCGGACCAGCATCACGCAGCCGCTTACATTCGTATCCGATGCACGTCTTGCCAACTGCGCCGGCGAGATTCGCAAACTCCACAAGCGTCCCGTGCAAAGCGTGGAAATCGGCCCCCTGATCCGGCACTGCGTGCACGCCCTGTGTACCGGAGCGCCACCTTTGCGCCAACCGGACCCGCGGATTACAAAGTCACTCAAGCGTATCAACGAGTCGAAGCAGCTTCGGGTAACGCTCGAGGAAATTGCGGCGACCGTGTATTTGTCGCCGAGCCGTTTCGCCCATTTGTTCAGCCAGCAACTTGGTTTGCCGTTTCGCCACTACGTGCTGTGGCGAAAACTGGCGCGCGCGATACTCGCTATAGGCCGTGGCGAATCGATGACCGACGCTGCACAGGCAGCGGATTTCGCCGATGCGCCGCACCTTAGCCGCACATTCAATCGAATGTTCGGCATCAAGCCGTCGGCCTTGATGCGCGGCGAGTTTTTCGAGATTCAGTCGCCCTTTCACGCGCGCCAGTAACGCTTATTACAGATTTACGCTTTTGCACATGCGCATTTGCCGGCGCACTTGCATTGCGAACCGCAGGAACACTTGTGGCAAGAGCAGTTATTCATTTGTACGTTGTTCATGATGGATCTCCTGAGTGTTGGGATTGAGTTGATTCGGGATGCAGTTTGCGGCGGCGGCGCCGGGCAAGCTTGAACAAACCTGCTGCCCGCATGCCGCATCGGTAAGTCAGCCACTTTGTTCAAGTCCGGGGGTACGACTGGAATGGCAAGCGTGTATTGCGGCAGCCCTGCCGGGTGGATTTTTGTGACGGAGTCGAGGTGATTTGGTGTGATTTGAGTCGAAAATAAAGCGAATTTTCACCAAACAAATTAAGCACTTGCTCAAAAATTCAGAGGGTTCCTTATGTTTGATTCCAAGATGTGCACAAGCGTGCTGGCTGCAGGGCTGGCGTTTGCAGCGCTGAGTTTCAGTCCTGTTGCCTTTGCTGACTCCGGATTCTTTCTCGGTGCCAACGTCGGCAATTCCTCCGTATCCGCAGAAGTCGAAGATCCAGGTGGCGGCGGTGACATCAGCTTTGACGAAGGCGATTTTTCCTGGAAGGTTTACGGCGGCTTCGCTTTCGATCTGCCGCTCATCGATTTCGGCGTTGAGTTGGGCTACTTCGACCTGGGCGGGCCGAGTGTTGACGCGCTCGGCGACGAATTGAGCATCGATGTCTCCGGTCTCTCGGTTTTCGGTCTTGCGGGCGTCAACCTGGGCCCGGTCGGAGTGTTCGCCAAGGCCGGCGTGGCTTCCTGGGATGCTGAACTGGCTCTGGCTGGCCTTAGCGCCAGCGAAGACGGCAGCGATCCGGCGTACGGCGTCGGCTTGCGATTCACACTGGGTTCGCTGGAGATTCGCGGCGAGTACGAAGTCATCGACATTGATGATGTGGATGACGTCTACATGGCCTCGGCGGGCGTGGTCTGGCGTTTCTAGGCCAGCGCCGACCCGTTGCAACGAAACGCCCCGTCAAGGGGCGTTTTTTATTTACCCGGTCACAGGCCCTGCCGCCTATTGCACCGCCTGCAATGACCGGTAAAGCTCAGTCTGCTGCTTGCGCCAGGCCTCGAATTTCGCGAGCAGCGCCGGGTAGCCGGGATGTGCGTCCAGCCCGGCGTAACAGAAGTACGGCCGCATACCAAAATTGTCGAATACCGCGCGATCAGCGGCCTGCTGCAGCTGCGCGACGGCCTCATCCAGCCGGCCTTCCGCAAGCAGCAATCGGCCCGGCGGCTCGGTGACGCGCCTGGATGCCTCCTCGGCCCTGATGACTTCGAGGATCTTGTCGGCTTCGGCCCTGCGGCCGGCATGCGCGAGCAGCACGGCGAATATGTCGACGTCGAAGCCGTCCATGCGCGGGCCCATCTGCTCCTCCGCGTAGCCATACCAGAGGTCCGACAGCACCTTGAGCGCATCGTCGTAACGGCCGAGCGCGCAATAGCCCATCCAGTAAACGTCCGCACGGTCGTGGGGATCCGTTTCGGCCGCGGCCAGCTCGTTCATTGCGCTCAGCGCGACATCGTCGCGGCCCTGCTGGGCGGCAATAAGCATCCCGAACTGCGGCACCAGCGCGCCGGCTTTCTCGAACTCGCCGAGCAGCGCATAGGCCTCGGCGAGGCGGTAGGCGAAGACCCGCGAGTCGGGGTAAGTTTCCCGGTGCTTCTCCAGCTGCACGGCGAAGCGGGCCAAATCCTTATCCAAAGCCAGTTTCAGCACCCGCTGTTCACTGGCGGCCTCCGGCTGCAGTTGTTCCAGCACGCTGATCGCGTCTTCGGCAACCTCGGGCCGATTCGTTTGAAATGCCGCTTGCGCAACCGAGGTCAGCACGGACACCGACAGCGGATCCAGGCTGCGCGCCTTGTCGAACGCCTGCCACGCTCGCGCCTCGTCTTTCATTGTCAGTGCCGCATCGCCGAGATAGACGTAGGCCTCGGCATAGGAAGGATTCTGTGCCACCGTTTGCTCGTACGATTCCATTGCCGCCGGAAGATTCCTGCCGCGTTGCAGCATGCGTCCCTCGACCAGGTGCGCCTCGGCAAGATCGGGGTTGAGCGCCAGCGCTTCGCGAATCCCCTTGTTGATCTGCGCCTCGGCCATGATCCAGGGGACGTCCCCGCCGTTGCGCGCCGACGCGTAATACATGACGTGTGCATAGAGCGCGTGTGCCTCGGCATAGCCGGGGTTCTCGCGCGTCAGCGTCGTGAGAATTTCGAGTGCCTGGCGGATGTCATCGCGGGTCTGCTTGTTGAACAGGCTGCGCGCGAGCAGGTAACGCTGGTAAACATCAGGCGACGGCTTGTAGTCGTAAGCCGAATCATCCGCTGCAGCGGTCACTGTGCCGCTCCCCGCGATGATGCGCGGCAGCAGCGCCAGGCTGATCTCGCTCGCGATCTCGTCCTGGATGACGAAGATGTTGTCGAGCGTACGGTCGAAGGTGTCGGACCAAAGGTGATAGCCGTCGTCGGCCTTGATCAGCTGTGCGGTGATACGCACCTGGTCGCCCGAGCGGCGCACCGAGCCCTCGAGCACGTACGCGACGTTCAGGCGCCGCGCGATGTCCGAGATATCCAGCGCCTGGTCCTTGAACGAAAACGAGGAGGTACGGGCCGCGACCCGCAGCTCCGGAATTTTCGCCAGCAGGTTCAGCAGTTCCTCGGAGAGTCCTTCGGAAAAATATTCGTTGCTGGCATCGTCGCTCATGTTGACAAAAGGCAGCACGGCGATCGATGCCGTGAGGTCCGCAGCAGGGGTGTCCTGGGCCGCGTCGCGGCGATCCGACAGGAAAAACTTGTCGATGGCGAAGTAGCTCACCGCGAGCACCAGCGTCAGCATGATGGCGCGGTCGAGCTTGCGTCCCGTGACATGCGTGATCGACTGCGAGCGATCGACTTCCGACTCGCGCTTGATGCCCTCGGGCGTGACCTCGTAGGCCCAGGAGAAAAACACGACGATCGGAAAACCGAGCGCGAGCACCAGCAGGATGGTCTGCATGACCCAGGCCGGCGCCGCGATGTTCTCGAGCACCAGGTCGGCAACCTGCGCCAGCAACCAGCAGGAAATGGCGTAGCCGATGCTGACGCGAAAGACGTTACGCCTTTGAAGTTCCCTGAAAATCTGCACTGGCCGGTCCCTGCCGTTTCCGGAAGCCGTCAAGCGTAATCGCTTGCCGCTGGAAAGCCAATGTGATCAGTAACTTCCCGAGTTCGGGCTGGCGTTGGCCGCCGCTACTTTTTTCCAGGAGGGACGCTCCGCGACCAAATTGTAGACGGCGAAAACTCGGGGAAACTTTTTCCCGAAGGCCAACATGTCCGGCTCGTACCAGCTCGCCAGCATCGCGAGATAGACATCGGCAGCGCTGATCTGTTTGCCACAGAGGCAGGGGCCTCTTTGGGCCAACGCGGTTTCCATGACACCATAAAGCCGATCGATTTCTTCGCTG
>JAOUHU010000035.1 GCA_029884455.1 Gammaproteobacteria bacterium
CGAGTCAATGCCAAGACCGGAGCTCGAATCAATGCCAAGACCGGAGCTCGAATCAATGCCAAGACCGGAGCTCGAGTCAATGCCAAGACCGGAGCTCGAATCAATGCCAAGACCGGAGCTCGAATCAATGCCAAGACCGGAGCTCGAGTCAATGCCAAGACCGGAGCTCGAGTCAATGCCAAGACCGGAGCTCGAATCAATGCCCGCTAAGCCCCTCGAAATAAACTCGGCATTCGAAACTCCAGAAATCAAGATTGCAGCAAGCGACGCCCCCAAGACGAGTTTCGTCTTGGCGCTTTTTGCAGTGTTCATTAGTGTTCTCCCAAGGTTTCCCCTATTTGGTTGATCAACGATTGCTCAGCGAGAATTCCGTTCTCGCCTGGGTACTTATTGGTGAGTGATTAGGATTCGCTAAGCGAACTAATCTCCAACCCTCGCTTCACCAACAAATCTCTAAGTTCTTCTTCTTCCTCAACGTTTACGACGTAGTGGACCATGCAGAGACCTGTATTCTTCCGATCCGGCCTACCACGATCGCTCTTTTCTTTTGCAACAAACCAATTGTCCAGTTCCTCCAAAAACTCCTGCCCGCGATGCTTGATGTACGCGTCAAATTCCCTAATTGACTCAGATGAAAGTCCGACGTCCGTGTATACGCGTCGATCAAAATATCCCGAACCCTGCTCTCTCTTTTCTATGTTCGCTGCAGCAGTTGAAAAAAAATAATGCCCAACTTTCCCAAGTCGCTCGACAAGTTCTGGCGACAGTGCTTCCGCCTCAAAATCTCGTCGCACCGCCTTATATGTCTTGTTTTCCAACTCGACCACAGCTCCAACCCGTATCAATTCCTTAAGCATCGGCCGAGGCGCCATATCGCCGCTATACGTTTTGACAAGCTCCGTGAATGCTGGCACTCCTTCGCCCGACGACTCGTATGGGATCTCAAGAGGAACTCCATATGGGCCTATATACTTCGGATCACTATGCCAACCGGCCAACACCCGACTAGGTCGCGAATAATTCTTGTTGTAACTCTCCTCTCCAATAGCGCGATCTATAACGTTCTTAACTTCTTTTCGAGTTAAGCCAGTCAAAATCGCAACTCGTGATTGATTCAGTCTGTCCGATTTTTCGAAATGCCTTATCGCCATCTCTACATACACATCTTTAGCAACATCCGAAAAGTCGCCATGCGACACACCTTGGCTAATCAAAAGCTTGACCAACGGCTTCAACATCATTCTCAAAGCGAGCTTCAGATGCTCTTTGACGTTCTGTCCCATCTTGGGAATCGCTCCGAGGCAATATGTAAAGTAATCTTAGGTTATGTAAGCTTGCAAGTATAAATAGTATCTCTTTGTTTCAATTGAACAACCAAAACCGGGAAAATACCGATTTATGTCAAATGAAGGGTAGAATATGGTTCGGGCAACCTAGTAAACCGGGCATAACCCTATGTTTTTTCGGTAATTGTCTGACTATGAACCTTCCGGACCAAATATTGCGCGGTGAAGACTGCAAGATCTGAAGAAACTTCCGAATCCGCTGGAAATCCAGGGCAAAAGGTTGGAATCCGCAAGAATTCGCGCGATTGCGCAGGCAAATTGGTTACGCGCGAGGCAGCGCGGCCTTGACTAAAACATCCTTGACAATTGTTACGACACGACCAAACCCTGATCAGTCGAAAACATCCGAATCAGACTTGTCTTCTTCGAAATAGAATAATCCAACGCCAAGGGTCCGGCCCCTTGACGGATCACCCTCACTATCCGCGTCATACAAAGCTTCGTAACCCGCCTGCATATCATCCATTGATTTCGCGAACTCAATAATTCGCTCGTTCGCTATTCGCATATAGCGGCCACGATCACTATCGCGCAGATACTTCGTATGAGTAGTAACATTCGCCCACCAGTCAGCTAGGTTAGGGTTCTCCAGATTGTGAACTAGATTGAGCGCCGCAGGAAACAGTATCGTAGTAAGTCCGCCGGTCAATTTTTCATGTAACTCAAGATTGTATGAAATGCGCTTCGTTGGGCGAAGCCTCCCGGTCTGAGTCACCTCAATCGCATCTATTCTCTCCAATTCAGTTCGCATGGCGCCGGGGGGGACATCTCCGCCATACTTTTTTACCAGCAGCGAGAAGGAAGTTCCCTCGCCTTCAAAAACTAAATCCATCGGGCTGCCTAAGGACGTCAGGAACTCGCTATCCGTATGCCACCTATGAAGAATTTGAGAGATCGGCGTATGTCTAATATCGATAAGGTCGTTCGAAAATTCATTGTCGCGCCTAATTCTCCGAATTTCTTTCCTAGTAAGGCCGGTCATTACTGCAACTCTGGAGATATTTGTTGGGCGCCCCCGCAATCCATGGTCTTTTGACGCGACATCAACAAATGCTTTTTTTGCGATATCAGAAAATTCCCTGTATCCGACACCACCGCGAATAAGTGCCCTAGCAATCGGTCTTAGCACCAAGAGAATTGCCGAATGAATTTGACGCTGGATGTCGTTTCGCATGAGCGCAAAATATATTCAGGTGAAATCACTTATGCTAACGAAATGATCAAGTTGGGAAAAATAGACCAATTGTTGACAAACTTAACTTTTCTAGGAAAGGGACGAATACAAGCAAAACACCTAGTTTTGCCGAGCCATTACAAATAACCGTTAGTCTACTCACCGCCAACTAAAGCTCGAAATTCTGATTCACTTAGCGTGCTTACCTCCAGACTTTGCGCTTTAGTCAGTTTTGACCCAGCATTTTCGCCGAAGACAAGGAAGTCCGTTTTCTTGGAAACGCTGCCGGAAACCTTGCCACCGAGCTTTTGAATCAAGAGCTTGGCCTCGTCACGAGTCATGCCAGACAGCGTCCCAGTGAGGACGAATGTCTTGCCAGAAAATGGTCCTTCTGCCGGGATAGCCTGGGGATCGCTGTCTTCCCAATGGACGCCCGCTTTCTGCAGGTTTCGAATTACATCTAGATTATGCGGCTCGTTGAAGAACGCCCGGATGCGCGATGCTACAACCGGCCCGACATCGGCCACGCCCTCAAGTTCTTCCACGCTGGCGCCCTCAATGCTCGCCAGATTGCCGAAATGCGCTGCAAGATTAGCTGCCGTAGCCTCGCCAACGTCCCGAATGCCAAGAGCATACAAAAACCGACTGAGCGTTGTTGATTTGCTTGCCTCGATCGCCGCAACGATGTTCGCCGCCGACTTATCCCCCATCCGGTCCATTACAGCCAGCTCCTCCTGTCGCAAATCGTAAATCTCGGCCGGTGACTTTGTTCGGTCGATCGCCACCAGCTGTTCGATCAACCGGCCGCCCATTCCATCGACATCCATCGCCTTGCGAGACACGAAATGCTTCAACGCCTCGGCTCGCTGAGCCGGACAATAGAGGCCACCGCTACATCGCGCGACCGCCTCGCCCTTTTCGCGAATGACCGCCGACGCGCACACGGGGCACTTCTTAGGCAGGTGCGTGCGCCTGGTGCCGTCAGGGCGACGCTGCCGAATGACGCTGACGACCTCCGGAATCACGTCACCCGCGCGTCGCACAATAACCGTATCGCCAACGCGGACGTCCTTCCGATGTAATTCATCGATGTTATGCAGCGTTGCATTGCTGACCGTCACACCGCCGACAAATACTGGCGCCAGTCTAGCCACAGGGGTCAGTGCACCTGTTCTGCCGACCTGAAACTCGATACCCTGAACGACGGTCATCTCCTCCTGTGCGGGAAACTTGTGCGCAATCGCCCAGCGCGGAGCCCGCGATACATAGCCAAGTTCGCGCTGCATGGCCAGGTTGTCTACTTTGTACACGACACCATCGATTTCGTACGGCAACGAATCTCGAGCAGCTCCAATCGCTTCGTAGTACTCCACACATCCGGAGACGCCCTGCACAAGCCGCCGCTCTGGACAGACCTTCAGCCCCCATTCCTGGAGCAAATTAAGAATTTCGCTATGAGTTGGCGGTAAAGTGACACCTATTGCCTCACCGACGTAATACACGTAAATATCCAGCGGACGCATCGCCGTCAATTTTGGATCGAGCTGCCGCAGGCTACCAGCTGCGGCATTGCGTGGATTAACGAAGGTTTTCTCACCGGTCGTGCGCGCATTTGCGTTGTACGCCGTAAAGCCCGCCTTCGGCATGAATATTTCACCGCGGACCTCCAGTACTGACGGGTACTTGCGTCCGATCAGCCGTAATGGAATCGAATCAATCGTCCTGACGTTGTGAGTAACGTCTTCCCCGCTTGTGCCATCGCCGCGAGTCGCACCGCGAACCAGGACGCCGTTTTCGTACAGCAGGCTGATGGCTGCGCCATCGAGCTTCGGCTCGGCGGCATATTGCACCGGTGCATCAATATCCAACTCCAGTCGCGAAGTCACACGGCGATGAAAATCTCGTAGCTCATCGGTGGAAAACGCGTTCTCCAGGGAAAGCATTGGCACCCGATGTTTGACAGTCTTGAAACTCTGAATTGGCTCGGCACCGACCCGCTGCGTCGGTGAATCTGCGCTGACAAGTTCCGGATGCTCCTGCTCAAGCGCTTGCAGTTGCCGCATGAGTCGATCGTACTCAGCGTCCGGAATTTCCGGGTCATCCAGCACGTGGTAGCGGTAGTTGTGGTGTCGTATCTGGTCGCGCAGCAATTCCAGGTTCTTACGTATGGCAACTGGCGCGGGCATAAAGGCTGGCGGGACGCCGAATCAGTCAACCGTCTTTGTACGCTGATGCTGAAACTGGATAATCTCCTCGCGCATATATCGTTCTCTTTGAATACTCAGTGTGCAACCGGATTCATCGAGTACTTCGGCATTGATTGTTTGCGCTATAGCCCGCGCTGCTTGCATCATCAGGTCGAACGCCTCCGTGCCATCAACCGGCCCGGGTAACACCAGGAACATACTGATTCCGGGTATCTCTTGCTCTTTGATATTTGCGAGGTCGAAGCTGCCGGGCTCGACCAGGCTCGCGGCACTAAAGATAGTACGATTCTCATCATTGCCATCGTAGCGATGGTAGATGCCAAATTTCCCGGACCGCATGCCTATGCCACGAAGACTCAGGATTAGCTCATCACCTCGAAACGCGCCTTTGTTTCGCGCCACCACCCGCAGCGTAACGATCTTTTGTTGCGAGGGTCTTTTGGCAACGACAACTACATCCTCGGCCTCAGCATCGCCGTCTGCGTCGAGTTGGTCAGGCTCACCAGGCGCATCGGGGTCATCTGACCCGGCACCGATCGAAGGTGCACGCCGTATCGGTCTTGTTTCAACTGATTCCGGAGTACTCTTTTGTATACGGCTATAGAAGTAAATGCCGGCAATCACCAGCAACCCGAATAGCAGTAGTAACCAGCGCAGCCCATCCATTACAGTAATTCTAGCTCGCCGCCATTTTCACCGCTTCGTCAAGATCCACGGAAACCAGGCGGGAAACGCCAGGCTCCTGCATGGTCACGCCCGTTAGTTGCCGCGCCATTTCCATAGTGACCTTATTGTGCGTAATGAATACGAATTGAACTTTTTCCGACATCGACCTCACAATGTCACAGAAGCGGCCGACATTCGCGTCATCCAACGGTGCATCAACCTCATCAAGAAGGCAGAACGGCGCCGGATTGAGTTCGAAAATTGCAAATACCAACGCGACTGCGGTAAGCGCCTTCTCGCCACCCGATAACAGGTGAATGGTACTGTTTCGCTTGCCTGGCGGTCTCGCCATCACCGTAACGCCGGCCGAAAGCAAGTCGTCCCCGACCAGCTCAAGGTAGGCATGGCCACCACCAAATAACTTCGGAAAAAGCTGTTTGAATCCCTCGTTGACGTTGGTGAACGTGTCCCGGAATCGGGTCTTGGTCTCCCGGTCGATCTTCCGGATTGCTCCCTCGAGAGTTGCCAAAGCATTTTTCAGGTCGAGAAGCTGCGCGTCCAGGTACTCCTTGCGCTCAGATTGTTTTTTGAATTCGTCGATCGCTGCCAGGTTTATCGGGCCAAGTCGGTCAATTCGGTTACGAACAGCTTCGAGTTTTATCTCCCAAGACTCAATGTTTGCAGCTGCGTCGAGCTCACTAATCAGAGTCTCAAGACTGAACTTCGTTTGTGACAGTTGGTCGTCAAGACCTTCGCGGCGCACATGCAATTCCCGAGACGCAATCTCGGCCTGTGTGACTTTCTCGCGCTCCACCTCAACAGACTGGTCAATCTGCATACGGGCCTGGTCCAACTCCCGGAGTTCGCTCTCGACCTGCTCAACCAGCATTCGGGCTGTGGCGAGCTCTGTTTCAACTTGCACCCTCGACGTGAGCAAAGTCTCGAGCGATGCCTTATTGCCGGCCAAAGGTGCCTGGCTTTGATTCAGTTGTTCCTGAATCTCTCGCTCGCGTGCCTGGAACTGCTCCAGCTGCGTCCTCATACGCGAAAGATTCTGCGCCGCAGAGTCTTTGCTCGTGCGACGACTTTCGAATTGAATAGTTATATTTTGGACAGAGTCCCTGTCAGCATCAGCCTGCGACCGAACACGGAGCAATTCTCCGCGCAGGTCCTCGCGACTTCGTTCAAGACTTTCCCGCCGGGCAATCAAACTTTCAATTTGTTCTGCGGCCAGATCGATTTTGCGCCGCGATTCGCGCAGCTGCTCCTCGGCGGAAGTTTGATCGTTACCCAATTCATCTGCTTCTGCATGAATAGCGATGCGGCGTGCGCCCGCCTGGTCCAGCCGATACCTGGCAGCGTCCAGCGAGGCCTTGGTCTCCGCATACTCGCTGAGTAACGCTGCAGCATCACGTTGCACAACCTCACGCCGCTCCTCGAGCTGATTTTGTCGCACCCTGCCATCGTGCAATAGTTTGCGAGCACTTTCGAAGCGAGCAAGCAACTCACGATTGTCGGCCTTCAAACGGCGCATTTCATGTTCACGCGAAAGAATTCCTGCTCTGGCGTCCTTGTCCTTGGCAACACGCAACCAGTCGCGACCAATCCAGATGCCATCCGCAGTAATCACTGATTGCGACTCTGCGAGGTTATCCCGCATGCTGAGCGCGACGCCTAGCGAGTCCGCAATTCGCACCGACGACAGCAGCTCCTGAATCGCTATAGGGGCGCCCGCAACTTTCTCCGCAAGGGTGTCTATCGCCCGAGCCGGGTCGATATGACCCCGCGAATCGTCAAGCAGGGTTACATCACCGGATGTGAGATCGCTGATGCTCTCCACCATTGCAGTAATGTCGTCAACGCACACTGCCTGCAAATAATTGCCGAGCACAGTTTCGATAGCGCGTTCCCAGCCTTCGGCAACATCGATAGTCTGGGCCACCCGCTTGTTCTCGTTGAGACCCGTTGCCTCGAGCCAAGCCTGAAGCTGGCCGTCACTTTCTCCAAGTGCTGCCTTCTGCAATGCCTCCAGCGAAGCATACTTACCCTGCCCCGCTTGCAAGGAAGTGCGGCGTTCGTCGACCAGACGGGTCAGCTTTTGATCCTGCTCACGTAACTTGCGTATCTGCTCACCAATATCTTCCAGGTGACGCTCGAATTCATCGCGCGCCTGACGCTTGCGCATTTCCAGCGCGGTTAGTTCATCGCATGAAGCTTTCAATTCATCAATGCTGGTATCTGACTTCGCCTCATCAAGTTTCTTACGGCGCTCCGTGAAGCTCTGAATCCGAGACTCGATTTGTTCGGCACGAGTTTGCTCTACATTCCGAATCTGCAGTGCTTCGTTGAACTTGGCATTATATTCATCCCATCGTTGCTGCCAGTCGGCGAGCGCCACTTCCGCCCGGCGCAGCGAAGCTGTCGACAACATCTCACTCTGACGCGCTTGCTCAAGGCCCGGAATAAGCTCATTGAGAGTCAATTCCAGTTGCTCGATTTCCGTCTTGTCTTTATTAATGTGCTCAAGAATTTCGGCGGCACCCTGTCGTGCCACTTCCAGATCCTTCGTCTGGCGCTCGCGCAGTTCATGTGCGTGTTCAATGGACTGTTCAATGCGCGCAATTGCCGAGCCTACCTTGTAATAGCGGCCCTGAACCTCATTGAATGCATCGTTGCATTCGCTCTGCCGTACCCGCGCATCTTCAACGCTCGCCTCTTGCTTGCGCTGTTTGGTAATTGCTGCCTCGAGTTGCGTTTTGCGCTCAGCCAGCAGCCGGGCTGCGGCATTGGCGCGTTCCGATATCTCGACAATTCGCAACGCAATCAATTCCGCCGCCCCACGCCGCTCCTCATCCTTGTATCGCTTGTATCGTTCCGCGGTCTTGGCCTGCCGATCCAGATGTTTGATTTGCTTATCAATCTCATCGACAACATCCATAAGTCGATCGAGATTCTCTTTGGTATGTTTGATGCGATTCGATGTCTCGCGTCGCCGCTCTTTGTATTTCGAAATGCCGGCCGCTTCCTCGAGGAAAACACGCATATCTTCCGGCTTGGCTTCGATCAGCCTGGAAATCATGCCCTGCTCGATGATTGAATAACTACGTGGCCCAAGGCCAGTACCGAGAAATACGCCAGTCACATCCTTGCGACGACAGCGGGTTCCGTTGAGAAAATAATTCGATATCCCATCGCGCGTCACTTCGCGCCGGATGGAGATCTCGGAATACTTGGCGTACTGCCCTTCAAGGGTGGTCTCGCTGTTGTCGAACAGCAATTCGACTGACGCAGATCCGACCGGTTGCCGGGAACTGGACCCGTTGAATATTACGTCTGTGATCGAGTCGCCACGCAAGCGACTGGCCGAACTTTCGCCCATTACCCATCGGACAGCATCAATTACGTTCGACTTTCCACACCCGTTTGGCCCCACGACGCCAACCAGGCTACTGGGAAAGGTGATAGTGGTAGGATCGACGAAAGATTTGAAGCCGGCGAGCTTTATTTTGCTTAATCGCATGTGCAGGAAGACGCCAATGGCCCGTCAAATCGAGGTAGTGTAATGTAATTCGATCAATAAAACGATTCTCGCCGAAAATCGGCAAATGCCCTTCAGGCCTCATGCTTCGGGCCTTCCGGGCAAATCGTCGGGGCTAAAAAAAGCCTAAAAAAATAGGCTTCCATGCAGCCGCCAGCAATGTATAATCCCGCCCTTTTCTCGATCCGGCAGGAGCTCCTGATGCCCGCAAAAAAGACTGCGAGTAAGAAGCGAAGCAAAGCGACAACCTCAAGAAAAAGGGTTGCCGCCAAGAATATCAGCAAAAAGAAAGTGGCCACCAAGAAGGCAGCAAAGAAGGCTGTAGCCAAGAGGTCGACCAGCAAACAGGCGTCATCCAGGAAAAAATCGTCGAAGAAAAAGTCGTCGTCGAAAAAGGCCGCACTTAAAAAATCGCCGTCGAAAAAGGGTGCCGGGAAAGCAGCCAGTAAACCGGGCAGCAAGAAAAAGAGCGGCAGCAAGAAGGGCAGCACGCCGAAGCCGGGTAAGAGAAAGGCTATCGCTCAGAAGGCGGTTGGCAACAAGCCGCCACCGAAACGCTCCCGGTCTCGAGGCGACGTGCTGACCGGCCCGATTCATGGCATTGAACCCTATAAGACCCGGCGTGGCGAGGAATACATGAGCGAAGGTCAGCTTGAGCACTTTCGCAAAATCCTGACAGCTTGGAAACGCGAATTAATGTTCGAGGTGGATCGCACGGTTCATCACATGCAGGATGAGGCCGCGAATTTTCCTGATCCAAATGATCGCGCAACCCAGGAGTCGGAATTTGGACTGGAGCTGAGGACGCGGGATCGCGAACGAAAATTGCTGCGCAAGATCGATGCAGCCCTGGCCCGCATTGATGACGGTAGCTATGGATTCTGCGATGAAACCGGCGAGGAAATCGGATTGAAGCGGCTGGAAGCGCGACCGGTAGCGACATTGTGCCTGGAAGCACAGGAGCGTCGCGAAGTAGCCGAGCGCCAATTCAGAGACCGGGACGATCGCTACCGGTAGTTCTGGGGCGCAAGACGGGCAATACATCGGACGATTTGCCCCGTCACCAACAGGCCCATTGCATTTCGGCTCATTGATTACCGCCGTTGCGAGCTTTCTCGAGGCTCGTAAGCACTCCGGCAAATGGTTACTGCGCATTGAGAATATTGACCCGCCCCGCGAACAACGCGGCGCCACTGAAGCTATCATTGCGGCTCTGGCCACTTATGGCTTCGAATGGGACGGTGCAATTCGTTTTCAGGCCGACAGTCGCAGCTTACACGATGCGGCGCTTGAATCTTTGCTGGCGGTCCGTCACGCCTATCCTTGTGGCTGCTCGCGCAGCGACCTCGAGGGCGCGGAGTTAGGCGATCTCGGCCCCATCTATCCGGGCACCTGTCGCGGCGGTACGAACGCCAGCGCGACCGCGATCCGGGTACGGACCGGCGCCAAAACCCTGACATACATCGACGGCCTGCAAGGAACGCAATCGCAATGCCTGGAAACAGAGTCAGGTGACTTCATCATTCGCCGTAAAGACAAGCTGATCGCCTACCAGCTTGCGGTCGTGGTCGATGATCATGATCAGAACGTGACCGACATTGTGCGCGGCATTGACCTGATGGACTCAACCCTACGACAAATCTGGCTGCAAAAATTGCTGGGTTATCGCACACCGCGGTACACGCATATACCGGTGGCCGTGAACGCGCAGGGGCAAAAACTCGCCAAGAGCACCGGCGCCGCGGCACTGCCCAAGACCCAGGTTGCCAGGACGCTGCACGCGGCTCTGGCGGCACTTCGTCAGCAGCCGCCCGACGAGCTCGCAACCGCCAGTTGTGGCCGGATCTGGGAATGGGCCCATGACAACTGGAATATCGGTCGGCTGCGCGCAGAAAAGGCGGTCCTGTTTAGCCCCGACACACTGTAAAAAAACCCTTGACTTCATGGCCTTAGATGCAATAGCTTGGCTTGTGCAACGGGGATACGCTCCCCCGCCCCCTGTTGCATTGCCTGAAGGAGTTGACACTCCACGGCGGGCCCCCTGCGCAAGCGGGGGGCCATTTTTTTTGCCCAGCGCCAGGGCTTAGCGACAATCGGCAAAAAAATAGCAGCAATGATAAGCAATACAGCGGGCGATCGAATAATTCGCAGTAAATTTCGGCCCCCATGGTGGCTGGTCAGTCGCCAGGCGCAAACCATATATCCGCAGTTGCCCTGGGCGTTTCCAAAACGACCTCAGTTGCGCCGAGAATCGCTCGAACTGCCTGACGGGGATGTAACCGCCATCGACTGGCCCGTCGCTGGCGACGATTTGCCGTTATCTGCTCCACTGCTGGTCATACTGCACGGACTCGAAGGCTCCGCCGAATCGTCCTATGCCAGAATGTTGATGCGTGCCGCAATAATGCGTCGCTGGCGGTCTTGCGTACTGCACTCGCGTGACTGCGGGGATTATCGCAACCGTCTGCCACGTCGATACCATGCCGGCGAGACTAACGATATTCGTTTCTTCCTGGGACAGTTGCGTGAACGTGGACACAGCGGCCCTTTGTTTGCTGCGGGCTACTCACTCGGAGGCAACATCCTGCTGAAGTACTTGGGAGAGTCTGCGCAGGCGTCGTTGTTGGCGGCCGCGGTTGCTGTCTGTGCTCCGTTGGATTTACATCAATGTGCAGGTGCATTAAATACTGGTTTTTCAAAGTTTTATCAACATTACCTTATAAAACGCATGAAAACGTCCTTGCGACGCAAATTCAACCCGCATACGGCTGCATTCGATTGGCAACGCGCCATGCAGTCAAAAACATTCGCGGAATTTGATGACGCCGTGACGGCGCCATTACATGGTTTTCAGAGCATGCAGGACTACTACGATCGCTGTAGTTCGGGCCGATTCCTGATAGACATTCGACGGCCTACCCTGATCATCAATGCGCTCGACGACCCATTCATGACGCCGACCGTCATTCCCGCTGCAGATCGACTTTCCGACCAGGTAACAATCGAACTGGCCCAATCCGGCGGCCACGTCGGATTTATTGAAGGCGGAACTCCGTGGCGGCCGAGATTCTACCTGCCACCACGGATCCTGGGGTTTCTCGAACCTTACGCCGCGTCCACTTCCTTCATGGACAGCCGCACTCGACCCTGACGGTCGACCTCGAGGACTTTTACTCGGACGACATCGCCCTCGGCAAGCTTGTCACTGACTTTTTCAACACGCTCGTTGGAAATTTGAGAGATGTGAACCAGCCCGTCTTTACCCGGAAGGATGGTGACAAATGCGCCGAAATCCATAAGCCGCGCGACTTTGCCATCGTAAACACGACCCACTTCAACGTCTGCGGTAATCAACTCGATCCGGCGTTGCGCCTCACGTCCGGAAGCACCGTCCACCGATGCGATTCGCACAGTCCCGTCTTGATCGATATCAATCGTGGCTCCTGTTTCCTCGGTCATTGCGCGGATAACCGCACCACCTTTGCCGATTACGTCGCGAATTTTTTCCGGATCAATCTTGAAGGCAATGATTGATGGCGCCCACTCGGACATTTCCTCACGCGGCACACTGATTACCTTGTTCATCTCACTCAGAATGTGCAGACGCCCGTCGCGTGCCTGAGCCAGCGCTTTGTCCATAATCTCGCGAGTTATACCCTGGATCTTGATATCCATTTGCAAGGCCGTGATGCCATCTTTGGTGCCAGCAACTTTGAAGTCCATATCGCCCAGGTGATCCTCGTCGCCAAGGATGTCCGTAAGCACGGCAAAATCATTACCTTCCTTCACCAGGCCCATTGCAACCCCAGCGACGGGTGCCTTAATCGGCACGCCGGCGTCCATCAGCGCAAGGCTGGTACCGCAAACCGATGCCATCGAACTGGAGCCGTTAGACTCCGTAATTTCCGAAACAACTCGAATGACGTAGCTGAATTCATCGAATTTCGGCATTACCGCCTGGATACCCCGCCGCGCCAGCTTGCCGTGACCAATCTCGCGGCGCTTTGGCGAACCAACAAAGCCGGTCTCACCGACCGAAAAAGGTGGAAAGTTGTAATGCAGCATGAATTGCTCTTTACGTTCGCCTTCGATTGCGTCGATGATCTGCGCATCGCGGCCCGTGCCAAGCGTGGTGACTACAATTGCCTGTGTCTCACCACGCGTGAAAATCGCTGAGCCATGAGTTCTCGGCAACACTCCAACCTGCACATCGATGCTGCGGACTGTCCTGACATCGCGGCCGTCAATTCGTGGCTTGCCGGCAATGATACGGCCGCGCACAATTTTCTTTTCCAGCTTGTACAGAGCCTCCATCACATCGCCTGCAGAGTACTGTGCGTTTTCTGCGGATGTCAGCGCCTCTACCGTGGTCGCTTTGGTCTGACCGACCGCCGCCTGGCGATCCTGCTTGTCAGTGATTTGATACGCAGCAGTCAGGCCGGTTGTCGCCAGCGAAGCTACTGCAGTTGCCAGTGATTCGTCTTCGACCTTGGCCTCCCAATGCCACGCCGGCTTGCCAACTTCTGCGGCGAGCTCACTGATAGCAGCAATGGCTGCCTGCATTTGTTCATGACCGAATACAACCGCGCCGAGCATGACGTCTTCAGCAAGCTGGTTCGCCTCCGACTCCACCATGAGCACCGCGTCTTTGGTGCCGGCCACAACCAGATCAAGATCAGAGGTCTTGAGCGATTCTACGCCGGGATTCAAAAGGTACTTGCCGTCACGATAGCCGACTTTGGCCGCACCGATGGGTCCCGCGAAAGGCATTCCGGAAATTGCCAGCGCTGCCGAAGCGCCCAACAGCGCAGGAATATCAGGGTCAACGTCCGGGTTCAGCGACATTACGGTCGCAATTACCTGCACCTCATTCGTGAAGCCTTTCGGAAACAGCGGCCGGAGCGGACGATCAATCAGGCGGCTAACGAGAGTCTCTTTCTCGCTCGGTCGGCCTTCTCGCTTGAAAAAGCCGCCCGGAATCTTACCTGCGGCGTAGGTCTTTTCCTGGTAATTCACGGTCAGCGGAAAGAAGTCCTTGCCCGGTTCAGCGGCCTTGCGCCCCACTGCAGTCACCAGTACCTGGGTGTCCGCCATATTAACCATAACTGCACCATCGGCCTGCCGCGCTATGGCGCCGGTCTCGATGGTGACCTCGTGTTCACCGTACTGGAACGATTTCTTGGTTGATTTCACTTTGCTTTCTCTTGTTTGGAATTGAGCAATAGCGCAACGCTGCGGTCCCTACGGGGATCGACGCTGACCTATCGCATTGCCAGAATGACTCGTCGATTAACGACGAATACCGAGCCGGGAAATCAGCTCGCGATACCGGTCCTGGTCCTTCGCTTTCAGATAGTCGAGCAGCTTGCGTCGCTTGTTGACCATCCGCAGGAGACCCTGACGGCTATGGTGATCTTTCTTGTGGGTACCGAAGTGCTCGGTTAGCTCGGTGATCCGTGCAGACAACAACGCCACCTGAACTTCGGGGGAGCCAGTGTCAGTTTCGCCACGGGCATATTCTTTAACAATCGTGCTTTTTGTCTCAGTCGACAGCGACATCTTTCAAATTCTCCAATTCTTCTCTTCTTGGCCCTTTTTTGCAGCGCGCATTCTAGCGCCTGTTAGAGCCCATTAACAGCCCAAAATCAAATAACTACGGGTTTTTTTCGCCCAAATGAAACACTCTTCGTGGCGTTAGCGAACCGTCCTCTGAAACCTCACCAACCCCCAGGAATCGTGCGTCAACGCGGTACGCGCGTACCAGACCGGGCCCTCCGGACCCAATTCCAGCGCTGGCCATACCGCTGCAGAACCGCGCCGCATCGCCGTCGTCAAGCGTCACTGAAGGCAATCTGGCGAGGGCGCGGTCCGGCGCGATCAAGTGCTGCTGCAGCCCGCCACCACGTTCTGCCGCCAGCTCCAGCGTGCCCAGGTCAAGCATGTCGGCGGCCTGAAAATCTCCGACTTCCTCGCGATGCAGGCTGGCGGTGTGCGCTACCGTTCCAGCGGCACGCGCAATATCCTCGACCAGTGCCCGGATATAGGTTCCCTTCGAGCAGCGCGTGCGAAACACCAGCCTCCCGGCCGCAGTCTCAAGCAGCTCAATTGCTTCAATACGAATGCGCCTCGCTTGCCGATCGACCGTAATGCCTTTTCTGGCAAACTCATAAAGCCGTTTGCCATCCTTCTTCAAGGCCGAATACATTGGCGGAATCTGCAGAGTTTCGCCGACGAATCCCTGCAGCAACTCATCCCACGCCGCAGCCGAAAGAGTCGGCACTTCACGCCTCTCGATTTCGCGGCCGTCAGCGTCGCCAGTATCGGTGGCGGTACCAAGCTTGGCAGTGACGCGATAAGTCTTGTCTGCATCGAGCAGAAATTGACAAACTTTGGTTGCCTCCCCGAAACACAGCGGCAACATGCCGGTGGCGGCCGGATCAAGGCTACCGGTGTGGCCAGCTTTTTTGGCGTTCAGGAGTCTCTTGACACGCTGCAGCGCCTGGTTGGAGCTGAGCCCAGCCGGCTTGTTCAGCAACAACAAACCGTCGACCGCATCGCGCCGACTTCGCGTGGAACCCATCTTCAACTCTACTTGCTGCCGTCGGGGCGCAGGGCGCGATCAATCAGCTGGCTTATTCGCGAGCTCTCGGCAGCGCTGTCATCGTGCACAAATCGTAACTCGGGTACATGGCGAATCTGCAGCGACTGACCCAGTTTGCTGCGAAGAAAACCAGCAGCTCGCTCCAAACCCTGCTGTACAGGCTCGACGCTATCAGCAGGGTTCAGCAGACTGAAGTAGACCCGCGCCACGCCAAGATCGCGTGCCAGATCCACACTGGTCAGCGAGACGTTCTTGAGCCGCGGATCTTTGGTTTCGAAGCGCAGCAATTCGCTCAACGTACGCAGCACCTCGGTGCCAAGCCGTTGGTTACGTGAATACTCTCGAGGCATTATCCCAACGTACGAGCAACTTCTACGCGCTCGAAACACTCAATCTGGTCGCCTACTTTGACGTCGTTGTAATTCCGTACGCCGATACCGCACTCCGTGCCCGAGCGTACTTCGTTGACATCGTCTTTGAAGCGTCGCAACGAATCCAGTTCGCCCTCAAAAATCACGACATTGTCACGCAGGACACGAATCGGATTGGAGCGCTTGACGTAGCCTTCCATAACGATACAACCCGCAATGTCACCATACTTTGGTGACTTAAAGACATCCCTGACTTCTGCGAGACCGACGATCTGTTCACGAATTTCCGGTGCCAGCAAGCCAGTCAGTGCCGCTTTTACATCATCGATAGCTTCATAGATGATGCTGTAGTAACGCACATCCACGCCGGATTCCTTGATCGCAGCCCGCGCAGCCGCGTCGGCACGTACGTTAAAGCCGATAATTACCGCTTTGGACGCGGCCGCCAGGTTGGCGTCAGTTTCTGTGATTCCTCCAACTCCTGAGCCCAGCACTTTTACTTTTACTTCATCGGTCGACAGATTCGTCAGGGCATCTTTCAATGCCTCGGCGCTACCGTGTACGTCGGACTTGATAATTACAGAAACGGTGGCGGAGTCGCCTTCGGCCATCTGGCTGAACATGTCTTCCAGCTTGGAAGCCTGCTGTTGCGCGAGCTTCGCATCGCGCGTCTTGGCCTGACGAAATTCAGCGATCTCACGGGCCTTGCGCTCATCCTTCACGACGATAAATTCTTCACCAGCGCCAGGTGTCTTGGACAAACCAAGCACCAGAGCGGGCTGCGACGGGCCCGCGGAACTAATCGACTGCTGATTCTCGTCGAACATATTGCGAACCCTGCCATACTCTTCGCCCGCGATGATCATGTCGCCCTGCTTCAAGGTTCCGGCCTGAACCAGCAACGTGGCGACCGCGCCACGTCCCTTTTCAAGACTCGACTCAATAACGATGCCTTGCGCTGGGCCGTCAACCACCGCCCTCAGGTCCATGATCTCGGCCTGCAGCAAAATGGAATCGAGGAGTCGATCGACGCCCTCACCCGTGTGTGCCGATACGTTCACAAACTGTTGCTCGCCACCCCATTCCTCGGGAATTACCTCGTGCTGCGAGAGCTCATTCCTGACGCGTTCCGGGTCGGCATTGGATCGATCGATCTTGTTTACTGCCACTACCAGCGGCACACCAGCCGCCTTGGCATGCTGAATGGCTTCGACGGTTTGCGGCATTACGCCGTCATCCGCGGCCACGACCAGCACCACAATGTCGGTTGCGTGCGCACCGCGTGCACGCATCGCTGTAAAGGCCGCGTGTCCCGGAGTATCGAGAAAGGTCACCATGCCCTTGCCCGTTTTTACCGAATACGCACCGATGTGCTGTGTAATACCACCAGCTTCACCGGCGGCAACCTTGGTGGCGCGGATGTAGTCGAGCAACGAGGTCTTGCCATGGTCGACATGTCCCATGATCGTGACCACAGGTGCGCGCGATTCCTTGTCGCCTGTCAGTTGTTCTTCGGTCGCCAGCAGTTGCTCATCGATATCGGCCGCGGTCCCGAGCTTCACCTGGTGACCAAACTCCTCAACCACAAGTGTTGCCGTATCCTGGTCAATAACCTGGTTAATCGTGACCATCGCGCCCATCTTGAACAGCGCCTTAACTACCTCAGGGCCCTTGACAGCCATCCGCAGTGCAAGTTCTGAAACGGAAATACTCTCGGGGATCACGACTTCGCGAACAACGGGCGCTGTCGGCATTTCGAAACCGTGCTGTGTGTCGCCCCCCAAAGACACCGGGCGTCGGCGTGCGGGCGCCTTGCGTTTACGCCGGCCGCTCTTGTCACCCGCTACATGAAGCTCTTTGCGACCGTAACGCGTGTCTTCCGACTTGCCTTTAGCCTTGTCTTTACCGCGACGTCCCCGCGTATCCTGCTCGGACTTCTCCGATCGTGTCGATTCTGCCGCCGCCGCGGCCGCAAGGCGCGCAGCCTCGCGTGCTCCGTCCTCCGCCTCTTTGCGTTCCTGCTCCGCTTTTTGCCGCGCCTGCTCCTCGGCCTGAACCGCCTGTTCCTTCTCGGCATTGGCCGCATCCAGCGCACGCTTTTCAGCGGCTAAACGTTCCTCCTCGGCACGTCGCTGGCGATCAAGTTCTTCCTGTTCCTTTTGAGTCTGTTCCTCGAGCACATCGCGTTTAATGTAGGTGCGCTTGCGGCGAACTTCGACATTGACGGTTCTAGACCGACCTTGTGCGCCGGACAGGCGCAGTTCGGATTGTGACTTGCGCTTCAAGGTAATGCGGCGCGGTGCCGGATCACCTGCGCTGCTCGCGTCCTGCCCATGGCTGCGCCGCAAATGCGTAAGCAATTCAAGCTTGGCTTCATCGCTAATCGTGTCTGACGAACCAGCAACCTTGATGCCGGCCTCATCCAACTGCGACAGCAGCTTGTCCACCGGAACTTTAAGCACTTCGGCAAATTGCGAAACTGTAACGTCAGCCATTTTTCTAAACTCCGCCAGGCCTGTTTGTCAGGCCTGTTGTTCCTCAGCTTCAAACCAATGTGCGCGCGCCTTCATGATCAAGGCAGCAGCGTCTTGCTGATCCATGTCTTTGATTTCTATCAAATCATCGGTCGCCAATTCAGCAAGGTCCTCCCGCGTTACCACACCCTTGCTGGCCAGCAGAAAGGCAAGGCTTTTGTCCATACCATCCAGACTCAACAAGTCGTCAGCGGGCTCAGACTCATCAATTTTCTCTTCACGAACAATAGCCTGTGTCAATAGCACATCGCGCGCCCGATTACGCAACTCCTCAACCATATCCTCGTCAAACTCTTCAATGGCGATTAGTTCGGCAGCCGGTACATAGGCGATCTCTTCGATCGTTGAAAATCCCTCCTGTACCAGGATCAATGACACTTCCTCGTCGACGTCAAGCTGCTTCGAAAACAGAGCAATCAGCTCTTTCATCTCCGATTCGCTCTTTTCATCGGCATCCGCTGCCGTCATGACGTTCAGTTCCCAACCGGTCAGCTCGCTCGCGAGGCGAATATTCTGTCCGCCCCGCCCTATCGCCTGCGACAACTTATCTTCGTCAACAGCAATATCCATGCTGTGCGCGTCTTCGTCGACAACAATCGACACAACTTCTGCAGGCGACATGGCATTAATCACAAATTGCGCCGGGTTATCGTCCCAGAGAATAATATCGACGCGCTCGCCAGCGAGTTCATTGGAGACTGCCTGCACGCGTGAGCCACGCATACCGACACAGGCGCCTACGGCATCAATTCGACTGTCGTTGCTCTTCACCGCGATCTTGGCGCGCAGGCCCGGATCTCGGGCCGCCCCCAGGATCTCAATAAGGCCCTGGCCAACCTCGGGAACTTCGATTTTGAACAATTCCACGAGAAACTTCGGCGATGTACGGGTCATAAACAGTTGCGGCCCGCGAACCTCCGAGCGCACCTCAGTGAGCAGCGCCTTGATGCGGTCCTGCGGCCGAACCGGCTCGCGTGGCACCATCTGGTCGCGGGCAACGAAGCCTTCGGCGTTGCCGCCGAGATCAATGTACACGCCGTTACGGTCAACACGTTTCACCAGACCGGACAACAGTTCGCCTTCACGTTCCTTGTACTCTTCAACGACCTGCTCACGCTCCGCCTCGCGAACTTTCTGAACGATCACCTGCTTGGCCGTCTGCGCCGCAATACGACCAAAGTCGACCGATTCCATCGGCACTTCAACGTAGCCGCCTGGTTCGGCCGCCGCATCAATCTCGAGGGCGTCGATCATGCGAAGCTCGCGATCCGGGGTCTCGAGCTCCGTTGAGTCGTCAGCAAACACCAGCAAGCGACGAAACGTTTCGTAATCGCCGGAATCGCGGTCAATAGCGACTCGAACTTCGATGTCCTCACCATGCTTGCGGCGCGTCGCCGATGCCAGCGCCGCCTCGATGGCCTCAAATATGATGTGCTTCTCGACGCCTTTCTCATTCGAGACCGCGTCAACAACCATCAGAATATCTTTACTCATTACCTGTAACTCCAAATCAGCCAGGACTTTTTGGCCCTTCAGGGCGCCAGCCTTGCCATGTCAATTTGCGCTATGGGCAAGGTATGCGACACACCGTCCACCTCGACCACAATATTCTGCTCATTTGCGGCTAACAACTTGCCGCGAAATCGCCTGCGATTTTCTATCGGAAATCGCATTTGGACTTTCACATCCTCGCCCGTATAGCGTACGAAATGGGCGTGTTTGGTCAGTTTCCTGTCCGATCCGGGTGACGACACCTCCAGGTTGTACTGGCCTGGGATCGGATCCTCAATGTCGAGAAGCGCGCTTACAGCCAGGCTTACCTTTTCGCAGTCATCCAGACCGATACCTTCCGGCTTGTCGATGAAGAGCCGAACAACGCCTTTCGGGCCCCCGGTATTTGCCTCCAGATCCGATAATTCGTAACCCAGACGTTCGACCGTGGGTTGCAGCAGTTTTGCAAGCTCGTCACGCGTCATATCCAAACTATAACCTACTGTTTTTAAACAAAAAATGGGCCTATGGCCCATTCTTGAGTACAACAAAAAGCCCCTACGCGGGGCCTCTCTACCAAACTCTGGTAACGGGGTGCCAAACAACGGCACCAACGCGTCGGGGCGCGATTATACGGTAATCCGGTTGCCGTAAGCAATCTTCGCGAACCATCCCCAGAGCATTGCCTGAAACACTTCGATGGTGCATGTTTAGTTATGTCTGAATCGCACAGTAACAATACAAGCCCGCTCACCAGCGCCGTTGGCAATTTTATGCAGCTGGAGTCGGCAGGTGGAATTCTGCTGCTGTTTTCTGCGGTCTTGGCCATCCTGGTCGCGAACTCGCCCGCCGCCGGACTTTATGACAGCCTCCTCAACCTGACGGTCGCGATCCAGGTCGGCGGGCTCGAAATCAAAAAGCCGCTGTTGCTCTGGATCAACGATGGTTTGATGGCCGTTTTTTTCTTTCTCATTGGGCTTGAGCTGAAACGCGAGGTCCTGGAGGGAGAGCTGTCCTCAATTTCTCAAGTAGTCCTTCCCGGCCTCGGCGCCCTCGGCGGCATGCTGGTGCCGGCCGCAATCTACGCATGGCTCAATTGGGGCGATGCGGTAGCGCTGGATGGCTGGGCCATACCGGTAGCCACCGATATTGCCTTCGCGCTGGCGCTGTTGAGCGTCTTTGGCACCCGTGTGCCGGTCGCCCTGAAAATTTTCCTCATGACCCTGGCAATTTTTGACGACCTGGCTGCGATTGTAATCATCGCCGTGTTTTACTCGGCTGATCTCTCCCTGGCCGCGCTAGTCACAGCGGCTGTAATCCTTAGCGTAGCAATCCTGATGAATCGAATGGGTGTGCGCCGGACATCGAGCTATGTCCTGCTTGGCGTCGTTCTGTGGATCGCTGTACTGAAATCCGGAGTGCATGCGACGCTGGCGGGCGTTTTGATCGCTTTTTGCGTTCCGATGGGCCCGCCCGGGCGGCTGTCTCCCCTGCGCGAGCTTGAAAACGACCTGCACGGACCGGTTGCCTTTGCCATTCTGCCCCTGTTCGCCTTCGCCAATGCGGGTCTGTCCCTGGCCGGCATTTCGCTCGCAAGCCTCACGCACTCCGTCACTTTCGGGGTAATCGCGGGGCTCGTCATCGGTAAACCGCTGGGAATTCTGCTGTTTGTCGCAATGGCGGTTCTGCCCGGATTGGCACGATTGCCCAGCCAGATCAGCTGGTGGCAACTGACCGGCGTGGCTTGTGCTTGCGGAATCGGCTTCACCATGAGCCTGTTCATCGCCGGGCTGGCTTTCGAACATGGCGGCGGTCAGTATTTTAGCGGTGATCGCCTCGGCGTACTGATTGGCTCAGTCATTTCAGCGCTGCTTGCCTATGCCATTTTGCAGCTCAGCCTGAAAAAGCATCATGGCGACGCCTAGATATTCGGGGTTACCAGTTTCCTGGCTGGCGCCTGCTCCGGCGCGCCACCAGGCTGCAGACGATAACGGGCCATGAGCCGCATTCCGGTCCAGTAAATCAAGGCAGGCAGAAGGAATGCGGCAATCGATGCCGGCAGGAACTGAAATACCGGCTGAGCAGCATCTGTGAATGGGTTGTAAACCCAAAAATAAGTCAATTGCCCGAGGATGACGCAAGCTAACGCCAGAAAATTGAAACCGCCGCTGTAATAGTACTGGCCGCTCGGCGCGGCTTCGAAAATGGACCGCAGGTGAAGTCGTTGTTTGCGAAGCAGGAAATAGTCCACCAGGAGAATGCCGCCGACCGGTGCATGCATGGTGCCGTTATAAGCCAGGAAGGCGTCACCGAGATCGTAAAGCTCGGTCGGCCAGACAACAAAAAAAGCCAGCGGCACAGCGGTCAGCGCAATAATCAATTTCCAGCCGCGCTTGTGCAGTCCCGGCACGTGGCGCAATGCCAGACCACTGGCGAACAGGGACACCGATGTCGACGTAATGTTCGCCAGGGCAACGAATACCAGGGCCAGCACGCCCATAAACACACCACCGAGGGGAACCATCCACTGCGTCGGATCGTCGGAACCGACAACCAGGCCGGAAAACAGGGCAATCGAACAGACGACGCCAAATATCAGCCCGAGCTGCAGAACCTCGGGGTAAATGGCGTTACGCCGGGTCTTGGTATTTCTTGCAAGAAAGCCAATTCCACCCCACCACGACATGCCCGAAGCGATACCGAGTTCCAGGCACACCGCGTAATTCATCCACGGTGACGGCAGCGGATCCAGGGGCTCGGCGGCGAGTATTTCTGACCAGCCGTGAGTAGTGATCAGCATGTAAAACATGAACAGGATAATCATGATCAGCGCTGGCGTGATGATGGAATTGAACAGGCTGAGCAAATGCACGCCGCGCGTCGTCAGGATATAGGTCAGCCAGATGCCAAGCGCAACACCGGCTCCCACCAGCCAGTTCGGCGCCGTATAGCCCAGCGCATCGACAACATTCACGATGCCATTGCCGAACATGACAAGGATCAGGCCCGACCAGCCGATCATGTTGAGCAAGTAAAAAATCAACACGACGCGTGCGCCGTTCTGGCCGAAAGACGGTTTGCAAAAATCGATCTGCTCGATGCCATAGCGCTGGCAGCCCGCAGACAGCGACGCGCTGATCAGGAATACGCCGATGAGGTTACCGGCAATCAGGCACACCATCCCCTGTACCGCACCGACCAGCTGCGCCGCATACCCGCCGGTCAGGAAACACCAAGTCGCTATGGCGTAAGCGAAACAGGTACCGTGGGCGCTCCAGAATTTGTATTCGCGTTCGCTGGGGAGCAACGGTTCGCGCCCATAGACGCTCAGCAGCTCGGTATTGGGGCCCTTCCCCGAGCCACTCATCGGGCCAGTACCACGGCGATCACGGGAATCACGATCGAGATGATTATCAGGGCAATCCAGTCCAGTCGGTTGAAGCTACCGAGTTCTGCATCACTCAGGTTCTGCATGGTGTCGATGCGCTGCTCAAGATC
The DNA here is from genome assembly GCA_029884455.1 of Gammaproteobacteria bacterium. Lineage (GTDB taxonomy): Bacteria > Pseudomonadota > Gammaproteobacteria > Steroidobacterales > Woeseiaceae > UBA1847. Next base: position 23,427 of record JAOUHU010000035.1, read on the forward strand.
GGCAATAAGTTGCGCGTCGTTGCTCTTTTTCTGCATGAGGTTTGGCTCCCGTGGCTCTGGCCGATTCTAGGGAGTATCTTCCGCATGTGGAAGAGCGGCGTGAGTCGAATTGCACTTGCTTTGATGAACCGCTGATCGTCGCGCAAAACATCGATACACGGGCATAATGGCGAGCTTGAACAGAAACTCCGCGCGAGAATACACCATGGAGAATGGCCGACAGGACCAATGAGTGATCAGGCTCCGCAAAACGGGATAGCGGCGTGGTGGTCAGAGCTGAAACGGCGCCGAGTGGTACGGGTCGTTGTGGTTTATGCCATTACCAGCTGGGTCGTCATCGAGGTAGCCGCCACGCTGGCGCCGAACCTGAATTTACCGGGCTGGACGGTCAAGCTGGTCATCATCCTCGCCGCGCTCGGCTTCGTCATCACCGCCATGCTGGCGTGGGCGTTCGATATCGAGCCGGATGGCCTTCATCGGACCGACAGCGCAGATGCTGCCGCGAGGATAAGCCATACACCGGTAGAAACCATCCTTGCCGTTTTACCGTTCGACAATCTCTCAACTGACGCCGAGATGCAGTTTTTCTCCGATGGTGTCAGCGAAGAAATTATTCAGCGCCTCGCGCGCGGGTCGAGCCTGAAACTCATTGGCCGCACATCGAGCTTTCAGTTTCGCGGCGCTGACAAGGCAAGTGCGTCAGCCAAGCTCGGCTGCTCGCACGTTCTCGATGGCACGATTCGTCGTGCCGCGGGTCGGGTGCGCATTAACGCACACCTGGTCGAGGCCGCTTCGGGCACAACAATCTGGTCCGACCGCTATGATCGCAGCCTGGAAGACATCTTCTCGGTGCAGGACGATATTTCCGAGAAAATCTCGGCAGCGCTCAGTCAAACATTCTCCTGCTTTTCATCAGAAGCAGTAGATCCGGCGGATTATGATCTCTACCTGCGCGCGAGCCTGAAGTCGTACGCGCCCGACGAATTAAAGGCGAAGATCGGGCTGCTCGATGTCGCGACGCAACGGGCACCGCTTTTCGCCGCGGCCTGGGCGCGGCTTGCATACCAGCGTGCCTGGCTGCGCTTTTACGAACCGTATAGAGACCGCCACCTGAGCGCCACGGCGATCGTTCGCGAGGCCGACCTGGCGCTGGCCATCGATCCTGAAAACGTCGATGCATTGATTGCGAAGATGTTTGTGATCGCGCCGTTCGGCCGGTTTGTTGAACTCGCCGAGGCTCTGCAGCGTGTGCGGCAGGCGCCTGGCATGGGAGATGGCAAAAAGTACATAGGCTGGTCGCTGAGGACGATGGGACATGTCCGCGATAGCGTCACCGAGGACGAGCGTATCTACACCACCGATCCTCTCGATCCCATGTGCGCCAACGTGGTCGCTCTGGCGCGCATGGCAGCCGGACGCGTCGAGGAGGCCATTCCCGTGTACGAAGACCTGCTGGCGCGCGTCCCGGAGATGAGCTTTCCCCTTACCAGCCTGCTCCGCGCGAAAGCGTTGCTGGAAGACTGGGCCGGAGTCGACGCCCTGCTGGATCTCGTCGGGCAACGCCCGATACGCGAGTTTGAGGAAGGCCTCGCGTTCATTCGTACCAAGCGCCATCCGACGGCTGACAATATCCGCATGTGGTGGGATGGTTTGAGATCCCATGTGGACAAAACCGGTTGGATCGATTGCTCGCGGCTCGTTTATGCCGCACACCTGGGACTGGTCGATGAGGCCTACGCACTGGCGGAAAATGCGCGCCTCGGTCCCACTGGCGCCAGCGAGGACATCATGGGCCCGGACGCCTACCGTACGTCGATATTGTTCCAGGCCGGCCTGCCAGAACTGCGCGATGACCCGCGTTTCCTACGCTTGTGCGCACGCCTCGGCCTGGTCGAATACTGGACCGTTACCGGACGGTGGCCCGATTGTGTGGATGAGGTCCCGTATGATTTCAGGACTGAGTGCAAGCAATCACGCAACATTCAAAAAGAGATCTTTTGGCCGTAAAAATCCGGCCGGCCACTCAGCCGCTGGTTGCTACTCCTACTGCACGTCCGTCACATCGAGCGTGATTTTGTGAATTGTGCCGAAGAATCGAGTCTCGTCACGACCGACTCCGATGCCGATAGCCACCGGTGGCTGGTTATCGAGACCAACATCCGCAGTTTCGTCCGCTGAGAAGACCATCGCCTGCGTCATCTCGACCCGGGTTTCACCGACCCTGTTGCCGTTGACCGACAGTGTCGCGAGCCCGCCTTTACCCAGTCCGCCACCGTCATACGCAAAATCCACAACTACGGTCGCAGGGCCAGCCGGAATAGCATTACTCGATTCGACCGTGTATCGCTGCAGCCCGAGAAAGTTATACGTGTAAGCAGGCTTGCTATCCTTCATATACAGCGACCAGCCGCCAAACTTTCCTCCTTGCGACAGGATCGCCCCGCTTGCGCCCCCCGCCGGAATCTCCAGTTCTGCCGTAATGGTCTTGGACCGGTTCTTGATGTTCATGAAGGTGTTCTCCATCATGCCATCCATTCCGCCGTACAGCGTCATCGAGGATCGATCGCCGAGAAGGTCTGGCCGCCCGGCCAGCGCAGGATTCATTCGTTCAATAGTCCTGTCGTCGATTGGCAGGACGTTGTACTTTTCGGCCTCGCTCATGAATACGGCCTGCATTGCGGCGAGCTTTTCAGGATACTCGTGGGCCAGGTTTCTGGTCAGGCTGAAGTCGTCGCGGACGTTGTACAGATCCCAGACGTCGTTCTCCAATGGCGGCAAGCCGCTTGTCTGCCACGGCGCGCGATGCAGCGTACGTGCCAGCCATCCGTCCTGGTAGATCGCCCGGTTGCCAAACATCTCGAAATACTGCGTCGTGTGCCGTTCCTTTGCATTCGCGTCATTAAATGTATAGAGCAGGCTCTGACCTTCGATCGGAGTCTGGATCGTCCCGTTGACGCTTTTCGGTTCTGGCAGCCCGGCTGCTTCGAGGATGGTTGGCGCGATATCAATAACATGACCAAATTGACTGCGAAGCCCGCCCTGCTCTTCAATGCCCTCTGGCCAATGGATGACCATGCCGTTACGCGTGCCACCGAAGTCAGATGCGACCTGCTTAGTCCAGGTAAACGGTGAATCGAAAGCGACTGCCCATGCGGCTGCCATGTGCGGAAAGGTCTCTTTCCTGCCCCACTCGTCGATCAGAGGCACCAGGTCTTCGACTTTCTCGACCACACCATTGAAATAGGTCATTTCGTTATACATGCCAACGAAACCACCTTCTGCACTGGTCCCGTTGTCGCCAGCGATGTAGATGAACAAAGTATTGTCGAGCTCACCGATATCCTCGATGGCAGTGACAAGACGGCCAATTTCATGGTCCGTTTGCTCAAGGAATCCGGCAAATACCTCGGCCTGGCGACTGAACAGGCGACGCTCGTCTTCCGACAGCGCTTCCCAGTCCTTAAGGTCCTCGGGTTTTGGACCCAGCTCTGTGTTTGCCGGAACGACTCCCATTTGCCTTTGCCGAGCAATCGTTTCCGCACGGACAGCATCCCATCCTGCGTCGAATTTACCCCTGTATTTGTCGGCCCACTCCTTGGGCACATGGTGCGGCGCGTGCACGGCGCCGGTCGCAAAATACATAAAGAAAGGCTTATCTGGCGTCATCGATTGTTGCGCCCTGACCCAACCTATCGCCTGGTCGGACATGTCAACCGTGAAATGATAATCATCCGACTTTGGCGGCGTCACACGCGTCACACCATCGTAAATCAGCGGATACCATTGATCGGTCTCGCCGCCAATGAAACCGTAGAACTTGTCGAAGCCCTGGTGAGTCGGCCAGCGATCGTAGGGACCGGAGACACTGGTTTCCCAGGCCGCGGTTTCGTGCCACTTGCCAAAGGCGCTCGTGCTGTATCCGTTGAGTCGAAGTATCTCCGCGAGCGGGGCAACACTGTTCGGCACTTGCCCGGTATTGCCTGGGTAGGCGGTCGCTGTTTCCATGATCGAACCGGTATTGCCGGTGTGGTGGTTTCGACCGGTCTTCAGCGCCATACGCGTTGGCGAACACAAGGCGGTCGTATGAAAGTTGTTGTACGTAAGACCGGCGTCGGCCAATCCGTCCAGTGTCGGCGTCTGGATCGGCCCGCCAAATGTGCTTGGGCCGCCGAAACCGATATCGTCAATCAATACGATGACAACGTTGGGCGCCTTCTCTGGCGCTTTGACTTCGAATAACGGCGGTGGCTCAACATCGGCTGCAGAAAGTTCACTGTACTTCGGCCGAACGGGTTCCCTGATCGGCAGGTGCGTGCGGTCCAGAACATAAGGGCCGCTGTCTGCTTACGGTGCCCTACTCGACAATTGCTGGGAACCGTCCGTGCAACCGGTTATCACCAGCAGCAAACTGAAGTGGGCGAATAAAACGTGACGTAGCATCTTCATCGCAAATCTCTCTGTCCTGGGATCATTGGCGTTCTTGTTGTGAGTGAGCCTAGCAGACTTTACAGTCGAACATCATGACCAGACGTGCTTGCCATTCGCCTGGGCCCGGAGTACCCCTATTTGGGATAGAGCATTGTGACCTGTATTCGCAGGCCCCAGCCTTCAGGGCCGGCATCGGGCGAATCGAGCCAGTAACGCACTCCGCCGCCCACAGAAACCAGCTGTCCTCCGAATCGCATTAATTGGGTAGCCGTCACATTCAAAAGCACTGACCAACTCTCACTCTCCCAGTCGTAGGTCGATTCGAGGTTCACTGCGTAGGTTGTCTTCTTTGGCGTAACGTAAGACACAAAGGGCTGCAGAAATGTCGCACTCACATCGGCACGACTGCTCTCGCCCGCAAACGACTCGACATGATTGGCCAGCGCGCCGTAAGTCCAGGGACCTTGCTGTTTGAGCACGACAGCCGTCGGACCGATGCCCCACTTTTCTGACCCGAGAACATCGTCGGATGCCGTGGGAATCAACAGCACCGGCCCCGCTCCCCAGATCCAGCCGCTCGCGGTTGCCGCCTTCGGCGAAAAAAACAGGCATTGTATCCCAGATATGCGGACACAAGTCGGCCACGGGCTTGCGCTTAAGCCTTCGCGGAAGCGGATTTCGGCGTATTTTATAAGGCAGTAACAGAGTCGCAATTGCAGACTGTGGGGAAATCAATGAGTACAGCAAACACGGCGCATTCCGATCGCGCTTTTCTGAGAAACGCGACCGCATCTTTTATCCAGATCGCGGTCCTCGTACTGCTCCTTTACTGGTGTATTCGCATACTTTCTCCTTTCGTGGGCCTGACGCTGTGGGCGCTGATCATCGCGGTAGCAATTTACCCGACGTATCAAGCACTCACGGCAAGGCTCGGCGGTCGCGAGTCGCTGTCGGCAACCTTGCTGGTACTTGTCGGCCTCGCCGTCATGATCGCCCCGACGTTCCTGATGGCGGAATCAAGCATAGAGGCACTCAGGACGGCCGGCCATGCACTTCGGCAAGGATCCGTCGTCATTCCGCCACCCGAGGCATCGGTCGCCGAATGGCCAGTCATCGGTGAGCGCCTGTACGCTGCCTGGAGCGGCGCTTCGACCAATCTTTCAGCCACGCTCAACAAGTTCGAGCCGCAACTCGTAGTGGTCGGCCACGCTTTGGTGGAGATATCAGGCTCCTTCCTGTTCGGGCTCCTGATGTTCCTGGTGGCCGTGATTGTGGCCGGAGTGTTGCTGGTCAATGCCGACAGCGGCTACCGGGCCGCTGTCAGCATTACGTCGAGTCTCGTCGGCGATCGTGGCCAAGGGTTCGTCGACCTCGCCATCGCGACGATCCGCAGCGTGGCGAAAGGTGTCCTGGGCGTCGCTATCTTCCAGGCCTTACTGTCGGCC
>JAOUHU010000151.1 GCA_029884455.1 Gammaproteobacteria bacterium
CGGCCAGCTTGACTGGAGCGGGTCATGATGCGCAGCGTGGTGTTGATGCTGATCCTGTTATGCGGCATTGCCGTTGCGGCGGACGATGAACTCGACGCCAGATTTGGCAAAGGCGTGCTGGTCATGATTGCGAGCGAGCACGCCTGCTATCGCTTTGACATATACGTCGCGATAAGCGATGCACAACGTGCACGCGGCCTGATGTACGTACGCAGCCTGCCACCAACCACAGGCATGCTGTTTATCTATGAAGCAGACATGTACCTGTCGATGTGGATGAAGAACACGTTTATTCCGCTGGACATGTTGTTCATACGCAGTGATGGCACGATTTCCTCGATCGCCTATGACACTGAGCCACAGTCGCTGCATTCAATCGTGGCACTCGAACCAGTCCGGTATGTGCTTGAGATCAATGCCGGCGTTGCGCAGGCGCTGGCTATTGACCAGTACAGTCGTGTCGAATGGGAATTAACTGAGCTTGACCAGTAACCAGCGCAACTGGATAGTTTTCCTCGGTGCCATTGTGGTCACGAGCCTGGCTGCTGCAACTTATCTTGCGCTGGCGGGAAGCAGCAACGAGACGATCCTTGTCGCATTGCGCTGCAGCGCGCGGCTTGCGTTTGTTGTGCTGCTCGTCGTTTTCGTTGCACGACCCCTGCAGCAGATGTTCCGGACGCAGTTCACTGCGATGCTGCTGCGCAACCGGCGAATGCTTGGTATTGCATTTGCCGGCATTCATACGGCGCACCTCGGCCTGATTATCTACCGATCGCGCGTGGTCGAAAACTTCGACTTCACCGTTGGCGCAAACCTGCCGGGTGCATTCAGCTACACCGTGATGCTGCTGATGTTCCTGACCTCGTTCAACGCCACGGTCAAAATGCTCGGCCCGAAACGCTGGCGCACGCTGCACAAGCTTGGCCTGTACTGGCTGTTCATCGGCTTCACGCAGACGCAACTGCCCGAATCTCTCGATCACCTCGATCAACTCGAACCAGCCAATTGGGTGATGCTCGCGCTCGTAGCCATCGCACTCGTCATTCGACTAACCGCCTACCTCGCGCAGCGCCGGCAATCTGTGTAGAGACAGGTTCGAGCTACAAGACGGCAGCGATGCTCTTTGCCAGGTACTCGACGTTTGACGATGTAATGCCGGCGACGTTGATGCGACTCGAGCCGACCATGTAGATACCAAACTCCTGCTTCAGGCGGGCAACCTGCTCGGGTGAAACGCCGAGGAAACAGAACATGCCCTTCGCCCGCGCAAGGTGCGAGAAATCATGCCCGGGCGCCGTCACTTGCAGCGCTTCCTGGAGCAGTTTGCCCATGCCGCTCAGGCGCTCGCGCATGGCATCGAGTTCGACGATCCAGGCAGCGCGCAATTCTGCGTCATTGAGAATGGTGCTGACCACAGCGGCGCCGTGGTCCGGTGGCATCGAGTACAGCGTGCGCACGAGGCTACTGGCCTGGCTTGCGATAATGTCCCTTGTTTTCGAATCTTTTGCCAACACCGACATCGTGCCAACACGATCGCGATACAGGCCAAAATTTTTCGAGCAGGATGTCGACAGCAGCAATTCCGGTACCAACCCGGCCAGGTGTCGAATTGCAAAAGCATCCGCATCGAGGCCGGTACCAAATCCCTGGTAGGCCATATCGATGAATGGCAGCAACTCACGCTCTACGACCGCCTCGCCGATAGCGCGCCATTGTTCGAGGTTCGGATCAATGCCCGACGGGTTATGGCAACAGGCGTGCAACAGCACGACATCGCCTTTGCTTGCGGCGCGCAGCGTATCGAGCATTGCGTCGATGTGCACGGTACGTGTAGCCGCATCGTAGTATGGGTAGGGTTTGAGCGTCAGGCCGGCGCCTCCCAGCAACGGCACGTGGTTATTCCAGGTTGGGTCACTGACCCAGACGGCCGCGTCCTTGCGCGCGCGCAATAACAGTCCCGCCGCAACACGCAATGAGGCAGAGCCGCCCGGCGTCTGAATGGTCAGGAGGCGTTGCCCGGCAACCGCATCAGCGAAGGAAAGCGTCTGCATTGCGGCGTTGAATGCGGGGTCACCCGCCGTACTTATATAGGCTTTGCTCGTTTGCGTGTCGACCAGGCGACGCTCCGCTTTTTTTACGACATCAAGAACCGGTGTCTCGCCGGCCGCGGTGCGATATACGCCCACACCAAGATCGATTTTTT
>JAOUHU010000094.1 GCA_029884455.1 Gammaproteobacteria bacterium
GCATCGGCTACATGGATCGGCTCGACTACGTATCCATGACCTGCAATGAACACAGTTATGTACTTGCCATCGAAAAACTGCTCGGCATTCAGCCGCCGCTGCGAGCTCAGTACATCCGGGTCATGTTTGATGAGATCACGCGTATCCTGAATCACCTGATGTGGCTTGGTGCGCATGGTCTCGATATCGGTGCCATGACCATGTTCCTGTACTGCTTCCGCGAGCGCGAAGACCTGATGGACGTCTACGAGGCTGTATCCGGTACCCGCATGCATGCGACCTACTACCGGCCAGGTGGGGTCTATCGCGACCTGCCGGACTCCATGCCGAAGTACCAGGACTCGAAGTTTCGCAGCAAGAAGGAACTGGATCAGCTGAATTCGGTGCGTGAGGGATCGGTACTCGATTTTATTGATGCCTTTACGGCGAAATTTCCTGCCTGCGTCGACGAGTATGAAACTCTGTTGACCGACAACCGAATCTGGAAGCAGCGCACCGTCAACATTGGTGTGGTGTCGCCCGAGCGCGCCATGCAGCTGGGCTTTTCGGGGCCGATGCTGCGCGGTTCCGGCGTGGAGTGGGACCTGCGCAAAAAACAACCCTACGAAGTTTACGACCGCATGGATTTCGACATCCCGGTCGGTACCAATGGCGATTGTTATGATCGATACCTGGTGCGCGTCGAAGAAATGCGCCAGGCGAACCGGATCATCAAGCAATGCGTCGACTGGTTGCGCTCAAACCCAGGCCCGGTAATGCTGGACGATCATAAGATTGTCGCGCCGCGGCGCATTGAAATGAAGGATGATATGGAGTCGTTGATCCATCATTTCAAACTGTTCACCGAGGGTTATTGCGTACCGGAAGGCGAGGCGTATGCCGCGATCGAACATCCGAAAGGCGAGTTCGGTATCTACCTTGTTTCAGACGGCGCCAATAAACCCTATCGCGTGAAGATTCGCGCGCCGGGTTTTGTGCACATCTCCGCGATGTCGGAAATGGTTGAGGGCCACATGCTGGCGGACGTGGTTGCGGTGATTGGTACACAGGACATCGTGTTTGGTGAGGTGGATCGATGAGCGCATCCGAACTGCTGTCCGCGCACGTGCGCGCTGAAATAGACCATTGGAAAGCGCGTTTCCCGCAAGGTCGGCAGCGCTCGGCCCTGATCAGTGCATTGCACGCTGTGCAACACGAAAATGGCGGTTACCTGACTGCCGAGCAGATGAACGCGGTTGCAGAATACCTCGAGTTACCAACCATCCAGGTGTACGAGGTCGCAACGTTTTATTCCATGTTTCAGACCAGGCCGGTTGGCCGGCATAACGTCGCAATCTGCACCAACATTTCCTGCATGCTGCGTGGTGCTGACGCGATCGTCGAGCATGTCGAGAAGAAACTCGACATCAAGCTCGGCGAAAGTACGGCGGATGGTCGCATCTACCTGAAGCGCGAAGAGGAGTGCCTGGCGGCGTGCTGCGGTGCGCCGATGATGATGGTCGATCACGTGTATCACGAAAACCTGACGACAGACGATGTCGACAAGATTCTGGACGGGCTGGACTGATGGCATACGAGCAAAACCTGGTCTGCTTCAATACCTTCGGTGCGGATGAATCGTGGACATTGAAAACCTACCAGCAATTCGACGGCTACAAGGCCTGGCGGAACATTCTCGCCGGCAAGATGAGCCAGGAAGAAGTGATTAATGTCGTCAAGGCCTCGGGCCTGCGTGGTCGTGGCGGCGCCGGTTTTCCGACCGGCCTGAAATGGAGTTTCATGCCGCGCACGGCACCTGGGCAAAAATACCTGGTCTGCAATTCGGATGAGAGTGAGCCGGGCACCTGCCACGATCGCGAAGTTCTGCGCTACAACCCGCACGCGCTGGTCGAGGGTATGGCAATCGCGGCCTATGCAATGGGCGCAACGGTTGGCTACAACTATATTCGCGGCGAGTTCATTCACGAGCCCGTGCCGCGCTTCGAGGCGGCGCTCAAAGAGGCTTATGCTGCCGGCCTGCTGGGCAAGAATATTCAGGGGTCCGGGATCGATGTCGATCTGTACACATTCGTCGGTGCCGGCGCTTACATTTGCGGCGAGGAAACGGCATTGCTGGATTCTTTGGAAGGCAAGCAGGGCAAGCCACGCTTCAAACCGCCGTTTCCGGCGAACTTCGGCCTGTACGGCAGGCCGACTACCATTAACAACACGCAAAGCCTTGCCAGTGTGCCGGCGATAATTCGCAATGGCGCAGCATGGTTCGCCGGACTCGGGCCGGAGGGCTCGGGAGGCACAGCACTGTTCTCTGTTTCCGGCCATGTCGAGAGGCCTGGCAATTACGAATTGCCCATGGGAATTCCGTTTAAGGATCTGCTGGAGCTGTGCGGCGGCGTTCGTGGCGGCCGAAAGTTGAAGGCGATTATTCCCGGTGGTTCGTCCTGCAAGGTATTGCGGGCCGAAACCGCGATGGCCTGTACCATGGATTACAACTCGCTCGCTGCCGCGGGCTCGTCATTCGGTACCGGGGCCGTGATCGTCATGGATGAAACCACCTGCATGGTGAAGGTGCTGCGCCGCATTTCGCGCTTTTACATGGCGGAGTCCTGTGGCCAATGTACGCCGTGCCGCGAGGGTACCGGCTGGCTGTACCGCATGCTGACGCGCATTGTTGAAGGCCAGGGTACAGTCTCGGATCTCGATAAACTCGTCGATGTGGCCAACAAGATTGAAGGTCACACGATCTGCGCGCTTGGTGATGCAGCTGCCTGGCCGGTGCAGAGTTTCCTCAAGCAATTCCACAATGAATTCGAATACATGGTGCGCCATCACGGACGCAGCATCGTTGACGATCCAACAGCGGCGGCGGCCTGAGCTGTAATGAGCGACGACGTAGTAAACATTGAAGTCGACGGCAAGCCGGTCGTGGCGAAAAAAGGCCAGATGGTCATTGCGGTGACCGACCAGATCGGCGCCTATATTCCGCGGTTTTGTTACCACGAAAAGCTCAGCATCGCGGCGAATTGCCGCATGTGCCTGGTTGAGATCGAGAAAGCACCCAAGCCGATGCCTGCCTGTGCTACGCCGGTCGGCGAGGGCATGAAGATCTTTACGCGGTCACCCAAAGCAATTGCGGCGCAAAAAGCAACCATGGAATTCCTGCTGATTAACCATCCGCTGGATTGCCCGATCTGCGACCAGGGCGGTGAGTGCGAGCTGCAGGACCTGGCAATGGGCTATGGCCGTGACGTATCGCGCTACCAGGATCGCAAACGAGTAGTCAAGGACAAGGACATTGGGCCGCTGGTGTCCACCGACATGACGCGCTGCATTCATTGCACTCGTTGCGTGCGTTTCGGCGAGGAAGTGACCGGCATGCCGCAGCTGGGTACCACGTCGCGCGGTGAGAACATGCAGATCAGCACCTATGTCGAGATGAGTATCGATCACGAGCTGTCAGCAAACATTATCGACCTCTGCCCGGTCGGTGCGCTGAACAACAAGCCGTACCGCTACAGCGCCCGTGCCTGGGAAATGATGCAGCACGAGACGATTGCACCGCACGACTGTGTGGGCTCGAATATGTATGCACACGTCCTGCGCGGCACGGTCAAGCGCATAGTGCCACGACCCAACGAAGCTATTAATGAGACCTGGCTTTCGGATCGCGATCGTTTCAGCTACGAGGGAATCTACAGCCCGGATCGACTAAAAAAGCCGCAACTGCGCGAGAACGGTGCATGGCGCGACATCGAATGGGACGCGGCGCTGGACAAAGTGGCGACGGTCCTCGGTGCCGCGGCACCGGGCAAGACCGGCATGCTCGCCTCGCCGGTATCGACGCTGGAGGAGGCACATCTGCTGTCACGGCTGGCCACGCACCTGCAGACCGCAAACATTGATCATCGACTCAGCCGCGCCGACTTCTCCGGCCAGGACAGCGACCCGATATTTCCCTGGCTTGGCTGCGACATCGCTGCGCTTGAGGGGCAGGACGCCGTTTTTGTAGCTGGTTGCAATATTCGCCACGAAGCGCCGATCCTGGCGCATCGCCTGCGCAAGGCGTCGTTGCGGGGTGCGAAAGTAAGTTTTGCGAATCGCGTTCGATACCAGCACCACTTTGCTGTTGACGCGTATGTCGAGGGGGCAGGACTGGTTGCGCTGCTGGCAGGTGTTGCGATGGCCGCTGCCGACGGCAAGGAGCTGCCGAAGTCCGTTGCCACAGTGTGCAAGGGCATTCGCCCCAGTGCAGAGCAGCAACGCGTCGCGCAGTCACTGCGCGAAGGCAAGCACAGCCTGGTGCTGCTCGGTAACATGGCGACGCGTCACGCGGCTTACTCTGTACTGCGGGCGCTGGCCGCCTGCATCGCGGATTTCACAGGCGCCAAGCTTGGCAACCTGTCAGAGGGCCCGAATGCGGCTGGCTTGCACCTTGCGGGCGTGTTGCCGCACCGCGGCCAGGCGGGCAAGCAACGCAACAGCGCCGGGCTCAATGCCAGCACCATGCTCGATGCGGAACTCGATGCGCTGTTGTTGTTGAATCTTGAGCCGGATGCGGACGTTGCGGCAGCAGCGGATGCGGTGGCAAAGATCGGCAAGCAGAAATTTGTTGTTGCCCTGACCGCATTTGATTCCGGCAGTTTGCGGGCCTGTACGGATTTGCTGTTGCCGATCGGCACATTTGCCGAAACCTCGGGCACCTATGTCAATGTCGCCGGGACCTGGCAAAGTTTTGCCGGTATTGCGTCGCCGGTAGGCGAATCACGGCCGGCGTGGAAAGTGCTGCGGGTTATCGGCAATTTGCTGCATGCAACCGGCTTTGACTACATGTCCGGCGAAGAAGTGCGCGATGAACTTGCCGCACAGATCGGCGCGATTACGCCGGACAATTCGTTGCTGGACACGCGCGTGCATGCGGCGGCGAATGGTATGGATGCGGCAATCGAGGTCGATGTGCCGCTGTATTCTGTTGATGGCCTGGTGCGCCGCGCCGCGGCCTTGCAACTGACACCGGCTGCCAGGCGTGCCGCAGGCGAGGGCAAATGAGCGCAAGCATCGACTTCCTGGTCGGGGCCTGGGAGGCATTGCCGCCTTTGCTGCAATACCTGGTCACGGTATTGGCGAAAATTCTGCTGGTGGCGATCGTGGTAATTCTTACGGTTGCTTTTTCGACGTACTTTGAACGCAAGGTTATTGGTCGAATGCAGGCCCGCGTAGGGCCTAATCGTGTTGGCCCGCTCGGCCTCGGACAGCCGTTTGCCGATGTCATCAAATTGCTGATCAAGGAAGTCATCGTACCGTCGAAATCAAATCGCTTCCTGTTTGTGATTGCACCGCTCCTGACGCTGGTGCCGGCGCTTGCTACCTGGGCCGTGATTCCGATGAATGACTGGTTCGTGATTGCGGATATCAACGCCGGCCTGTTGTATGTGTTGGCATTGACCTCGCTTGGAGTGTACGGCGTGATCCTCGCTGGCTGGGCGACCAATTCAAAGTACGCTTTCCTCGGTGCGATGCGCTCGGCCGCGCAGATTGTGGCGTATGAAATCGCGATGGGTTTCGCGTTGGTTGGCGTGCTCATGGCGGCGGGCAGCCTTAACCTGGGTGATATCGTGCGGGCACAGGCGGGTGGTATCTCGCAATGGTTCCTGCTGCCATTGTTGCCGCTGTTCCTGGTGTACTGGATTTCGGGCGTCGCGGAGACCAATCGCGCTCCCTTCGATGTGGCTGAAGGCGAGTCGGAGATTGTTGCCGGTTTCCACGTTGAGTACTCGGGTGTCGCATTCGCGCTGTTCTTCCTCGCGGAATACGCGAACATGGTGTTGATCTCCGGGTTGACCGCGATTTTCTTTCTCGGTGGCTGGGCTTCGCCATTTGAAGGTATCGGATTCCTGGCGCAATTTGGCGATGTGCCGATCGTTGGCTGGATTGTCGCGGGTGGTTTTCCCTGGCTGTTCATCAAGATTGCATTTTTCATGTACACGTTTTTCTGGCTGCGGGCGACGTTTCCGCGCTATCGCTACGATCAGATCATGCGCCTCGGCTGGAAAGTGTTCATTCCGATCACCATTATCTGGATCGTGGTAGAAGGCATCATGGCCTGGATGCATCTGGGTCCATGGTCGGGGTTGACGATATGAATCGTTTGATCAGCTATTTCAAGACGTTCGCTTTGTGGGAGCTGTTCCGCGGGCTGTCGGTGACGCAGCGCAACTTCTTTCGCAAGCCGGTGACGCTGGAATACCCCGAGGAAAAGACGCCACAATCTGCGCGGTTTCGGGGCTTGCATGCATTGCGCCGTTACCCGAATGGCGAGGAGCGCTGCATTGCGTGCAAGTTATGCGAGGCCGTATGTCCCGCATTGGCGATCACGATTGAATCCGATGTGAGCAACGACGGCACGCGCCGTACGACACGCTATGACATCGACCTTTTCAAATGCATTTATTGTGGCTTTTGTGAGGAAGCCTGCCCGGTCGACGCGATTGTCGAGACGCGAATTCATGAATATCACATGGAGCGGCCAGGCGAAAACATCATGACCAAGGACAAGCTGCTTGCGATTGGCGACAAGTACGATGCGATGATTTCAGCCGACAAGGCTGCGGATGCGAAGTACCGCTGATGGGCATGCTGCTGCACACGGTGCTGTTTTATACCTTCGCGAGCTTCCTCATTGGTGCCGCGATTGGTGTCGTGTTTTCGCGCAACCCGGTGCACGCCGTGATGTTTTTGGTGCTGGCGTTCTTCCAGAGCGCGATGTTGTGGATGCTTATCGAAGCAGAATTCCTGGCGATCGTCCTGGTATTGGTGTACGTGGGCGCAGTCATGGTGTTGTTCCTGTTCGTGGTAATGATGCTCGATATCAACGTCGAGGCAGTGCGCAAGGGCTTTGATCGTTACGCGCC
>JAOUHU010000095.1 GCA_029884455.1 Gammaproteobacteria bacterium
CTTGAGGGTGAGCAGGTACTTCGGGCCGCCGGCGTCAACGCGGCCAGCGCGCTCGGTTTGGGCCTGCAGCTCGGCAGGCTCGCGCCCGGCAGTCTTGCAGACCTGGTCATTGTGGATGGCGACCCGCTACAACGACCGGCCGATCTCGCAAAAGTCGTCGGTGTGGTACGGAATGGCCGCTTTTACAGCGCCATTGGCCTGATCGAACGGGCCGAGGAGACTGCCGGCGTCGAATAAATTGACAAACCTCCTGAATTTCAGGAACTTCCGGCGCAATGGCGGGTAGCACGGCACAAACTTTACCCAATCGGCCAGCAGATTTTCGACCGACCGATCAAGAGCAGATTAGAAAAGCCCTAACTATCAGGACCTTGTGTAATTTAGCTAGGACGTGACTGAAAAACGGCGAGGCAAGTTCGTCGATGTTTTTTACAAAATCAGTCAAAAATTGAGCGTCGGGAAAAGCTGCCGTCCGTAAAGTATTGATTGTGTGTCGAATGCGACCCGGTTGGCACAGGAATTGCTATTTATATCTTGCCCAAGCGAAGTGTAACTGCACTTGGCAATACTGAAACGGCTACTCATAGGATTTAGACGCCAGAAGAACAAAAACTCAAAAAACAAGAAGATCCGGATCCAATAACAATAATACTTTGTACCCGGTTGCCGAACACGCAGTTACCTCTCTTAAGACAGAGAAATTAACCCCGCCGCTCACGCCACGGGGTTTTTTCTTGCCGCCGCACTTTGCATCGCACCTGCTGTCGGAATAGCGTTACCATCTGTCGCCAATTGTAGGAAAATTACTATGAGAACGACGCTCGCCCTGTTCCTGACTGCACTTTCCGCCATCGTCAGCGCTAATCACCACGAAACGTCAACCGCCGTCGATCCGGCCATCTATGCGTCTGCGCTGACCAGTCCCGAGCGACCCGCGCCCGACCGGGACAGGGACGCCGGACGCAAACCGGACCAGGTACTTGCATTCCTGGGCATCACACCAGGCATGTCCGTACTCGATATGTTTTCCGGCGGCGGCTACTACAGCGAAATCATCGCCAATGTGGTCGGCGCAGATGGACGGGTTGTTGCGCACGCAAACCAGGCTTATCTGCAATTCGTCGGTGACGAATTCGCTGCAAGGTACGCGAATAATCGCTTGCCGAACGTCACCGTTCTGATGGCCGAAAACAACGAGTTGGCACTCGATGCAAACCAGTTTGACGCAGTCGTGATGGTGCTGGCATATCACGACACTTATTGGGTTTCACCCGAGAACAACTGGCCCGAGATTGATCGGCCGGCGCTGAATGCCGAACTGTTTGCGGCGCTTAAGCCAGGTGGCATCTTCGGTATCGTCGACCATCAGGCTGTACCCGGTTCCTCGGGCGAAACAGGCGGCACCGTGCACCGCATCGATCGTGCCATCGTTGTGCGGGACCTCGAACAGGCCAGATTCGTGCTCGAGTCTGAAAGCGACCTGTTGCGCAATCCGGACGACGACCACAGCCTGGGAGTATTTGATCCGGACATTCGCGGCAAGACCGATCGTTTCGTGCTCAAGTTCAGGAAGCCCGACTAATGCAGCGTGGCGGCCTGCTATCCATTTGCCTGGTGTTGGCCGCATGCAGTCAGCCAACTGAAAATTATGCGGAAGCGACCATCACCGAATTACAAGATCGGATGCAACGCGGTGAACTGACATCCGAGCACCTGGTGAACTGGTACCTGCAGCGCATAGAGGAAATTGATCGTGCCGGACCACAGCTGAATTCCATCATCGAACTGAATCCGGATGCGCTTACTATTGCGCGCGCGCTGGATGAAGAGTGGCAGATTTCGGGACCACGCGGGCCGATGCACGGCATACCGGTCGTACTCAAAGCGAATATCGATACGGCTGACCAGATGCATACCACTGCGGGCTCACTGGCACTTGCCGGGCACATTCCTGCCGAGGATGCATTCATTGTCAGCCGGCTACGCGATGCCGGGGCTGTCATCCTCGGCAAGGCCAATCTCTCCGAGTGGGCCAATTTTCGCTCCGGTAATTCCTCCAGTGGCTGGAGCAGTATCGGCGGACAAACGAACAATCCGTATGACATTACGCGTAATCCCTGCGGCTCATCGAGCGGCTCGGCCGTAGCCGTGGCTGCCAATCTGACCGCGCTGGCTGTGGGCACCGAAACGGACGGCTCGATAGTTTGCCCGTCCGGCGCAAATGGTGTGGTCGGTATCAAACCCAGCCTGGGCCTGCTGAGCCGCAGCGGCATCATCCCGATTGCACACAGCCAGGATACTGCGGGCCCCATGGCGCGTACCGTTCGTGACGCAGCCATTCTGCTCGGCGCAATGGCGGGCGTCGACCCGGCCGATCCGCTGTCCGCGGCCTATACTGCCTATGCGCCGACTGACCTCACCAGCAATCTGACTGCGGACGCACTCAAGGGCAAGCGCATCGGCGTGATTCGTTCCTACTATGGTGCCGGCGAATATCCCGCGGTCGACGAAGTCCTGGCGCAAAGTATCGATGCATTGAAGGCCCAGGGCGCTATTGTCGTCGACAACATCATGCTCGAAACCGAAGGCATGAGTGACGCAGAGGGGGTGGTCCTGTACTACGAGTTCAAGGCAGACCTCGCAGCTTACTTCAGGAAGTCCGGAGCACCGTTCGACTCACTGGCGGCCATTATCGAGTTCAACAACGCTAATGCCGACACGGTCATGCCAATTTTCGGCCAGGATCGCATGCAGCGTGCCGAGGCAAGTGGCACGCTTGAAGAGCAAACCTACCTCGACGCACTGGCAGCAAGCAAGCAGATATCCCGGACCGCGATCGACAACGCCCTGGCCACGCACCAGCTGCACGCGCTGGTCGCTCCAACCAATGGGCCGGCGTGGAAAACCGATCACGTCAACGGCGACAGCTTTCACGTCAGCAGCTCGTCCTATGCTGCAGTTTCCGGCTACCCGAACGTCACGGTACCTGCCGGGTTCGTGCGCGGCCTGCCGCTCGGCCTGTCATTCATCGGCACGCTGCATGCCGACAAAGCAATGATTGAGATTGCCTACGCTTTCGAGCAGGCTACAGCCGCACGACGCGCACCAGAACTCTGAACCAGCACGGCACGAAATGTTTAAGACCATTCGCATTAGCATCCTGCTATTCATATTGCTCTTTGTCGCTGTCAATGCCTGGTTGACACAGTCGCGAAGTACCGACTGGAACAACAGTCTCTGGATCAAGATATACCCGATTAATGCCGACGGCAGCGACGCCAGCCAGCGTTATATCGCGGCTCTCGAGACCGCGCACTTTGCGGACATCGAGTCCTTTATCGCCCGCGAGGCGACACGTTTCGGCAAGATTATCAATCGGCCGCTACGCGTGGAACTTGGCGTTCCGGTTACTGAGCAGCCGCCAGCGATGCCGCCGAATCCAGGCCGGCTGGATGTGATGTTGTGGTCCCTGAAGATGCGTTGGTGGGCGTCCAGCGTGACCGACGCACAGGACTCGATCGAACCGGATGTGCGCATCTTCGTGCGTTACCACCAGCCTGACAGCCTGTTGCTTCTGGAAAATTCAGTGGGCCTGCAGAAAGGCATGGTCGGAATCGTCAACGCCTATGCTGATCACCGCCAGCGCGGCAGCAACAACGTCATTATCGCGCACGAATTCCTGCACACGCTCGGTGCGACCGACAAGTATGAGCCCGGCAATGGTCAACCCGTTGCGCCGGATGGCCTCGCGGACCCGGATCGCAAGCCCCTGTATCCACAGGTACATGCCGAAATCATGGGCGGGCGCATCGCACTGGCAGAAGACGATGCCGTGGTGCCCAAAAGCCTGGAATATGCTGTTATCGGCGCGCTGACCGCCAGTGAAATCAGGCTCACAGACTGACGCAATGCCTTTCGATGTCGGCAAGCCTTTGTTGTCCTGCTCGGCGCTCAGTGTCAGCGTACCCGGCCGCCTGCTGGTCGAGAAGCTGCAGCTTGAACTGAAGCGCGGTGAGCTGCTGGCGGTTCTTGGCCAGAATGGCGCGGGCAAGACTCTGTCTTTGCTGACGCTGGCGGGTTTGCGAGCAGCAGAGTGCGGACGTGTCTGCATTGGCGAACAGGAACTGCAACACCTGCCACGGCGCGAGATTGCTCGCCGCCTGGCATTATTGCCCCAGGACGTCGAGGATATTTTCCCGGCAACAGTAATGGACACGGCATTGATTGGGCGGCATCCACATATTGGCCAATTGCGCTGGGAAAACGCGCAGGATCGCGCGATCGCCGCCCGCGCCTTGCAGACCATGGGACTGAGCGAGCTGGCCGGTCGCGATGTACTGACCTTATCCGGCGGCGAGCGACGCAGACTGGCGATTGCCCAGGTACTGACTCAGCAACCCGACATCTACCTGCTCGACGAACCGAGCAATCATCTCGACCCTCAGCATCAGCTCGATGCCATGCGTGTTTTTCGCCGGGCTGCCGATGCGGGAGCCGCAGTTATTGCTTCCCTGCACGATATCAACCTCGCGGTGCGGTTCGCCGATCGCTGTTTGTTATTGTTCGGTGACGGCCGCTGGCAACTCGGGCCAAGCTCGGCAATTTTGACGGAAGCCTGCCTGAGCGAATTATTTGCAACCCCGATGGAAGCGGTCAGCTGGCGCTCACATACCTTGTTCGTCGCTGGCAACGCCTGATCAGTCAGGCCACGTAGCCACGCAGATCAGCCAGGTAGTGCGCGTGCAGGACAGCATTTGCGGCCAGTACCGATCGCGTCTCGAGACCTATCGCGGCACCGTTCAAGTCGGTAAAAACGCCACCTGCCTCGGTTACGATAATCGACAGCGCAGCGATATCGAGAATATTCACATCGGACTCGATAACGGCCTCGATCTTGCCCGCCGCCAGCAAATGGTAATGATAAAAATCACCGTAACCGCGCGTACGATCCGCGCCAGCCAATTGCTTGCCAAGATTTGGCCAGCCTGCGCTTTTTGCCAGCGAACGCAGATTGCCCGTCGAAATCGCTGCGCGCGATGCGTCACCGATATCGCTGACCCGCATGCGCACGCCATTGAGCCAGGCACCGCAGCCTTTTTCAGCCCAGGCCAGTTCATTGAATAGCGTGCCC
Organism: Gammaproteobacteria bacterium; assembly: GCA_029884455.1. Lineage (GTDB taxonomy): Bacteria > Pseudomonadota > Gammaproteobacteria > Steroidobacterales > Woeseiaceae > UBA1847. Next base: position 5,132 of record JAOUHU010000095.1, read on the forward strand.
GAGGAAACGCCGAGAATGATTTCACCCGCATGCATGAGCGCAATCTGCGTCGAAAAGAACGGGTACTGCCGCACAAATGCCTTGGTGCCATCGATCGGATCGACCAGCCAGAGATAATTGGCATCGGCCTGTGAACGTCCGGTTTCCTCGCCATAAAAACCATGTTGTGGAAACTCGCGCAGTATGCAATCTCGAATCGCCTGCTCGCATTCGACGTCCGCCTGTGTCACCGGCGTTTTATCGGCTTTGGTGGTCACCGTAAAATTGCTGTAGTAATAATCACGGCTGATCGCTGCGGCCGCGGCGGCGGCGGCCAGCGCAACTTTCAGGAAGTCCGATTGCGGCACATCGTTCACGCGCGGAACTATGGCTGCTGGCGGCGCAAGAAACAAGCCGCCGCCGTGCGAATCATTTATGCTAACGCCCCTGCAACGGGTACGGAAAATGGGCAAGCGACTCAGCAAGATATATACACGAACCGGTGACGATGGCACGACCGGCCTTGGCGACGGCACACGGGTCGCGAAGGACAGCCTGCGGGTTGAAGCCTATGGCTCAGTCGATGAAGCGAACAGCGTGATCGGGATGGTGCTCGCGTGCAAGACAGTGCCGAACGATATTGCAGTGTTTTTGACCAACGTGCAGCACGACCTGTTCGAGCTAGGCGGCGAACTCTGCATTCCGGGTTACAGCGCAATTACGGACGTGTTCGTGGAGCGGCTCGAAGCCGAGCTTGACCGCCTCAACCAGCATCTGCCGGCGTTGCAGGATTTCATCCTGCCGGGCGGCGGAGAAGCCGCGGCAGCGTGTCACTTGGCACGCACTGTGGTACGGCGCGCCGAGCGCCGCTGCATTTCACTTGCGGCAGCGGAAAAAATGCGCGGCGAAGTCATTCGCTATCTGAATCGACTTTCGGACTTGCTATTTGTGGTCGCGAGAGTGCTTGCGCGAGCTGAAAATGGCCGCGAAGTACTCTGGAATCGCGACCGCTAGTCGCACTCGCGCTTAGCCGGCACGGCGTTTTTCTCGCGCCTCTTGTAAGGCCCGGCATACGCTTTCGCCTGCGGCAAGCAGGCGCGGTGTGCCCCGGCCAATGCTGTCTGCGGGCATCATGTACAGGTTGCCATTTTGAATCGCAGACAAACCCGGCCAGCGCTGCCACTCTGTGAAAGCATCATCGCCGGCATCCGTGCTGGCAAGCATGACCTCTGGATCGCGCTCGATGACCGCCTCCACCGAAATCGCCGGTGCGAGTGCGTGCAGATCCGAGAATATGTTGCGTCCTCCACAGAGTTGAATCAGTTCACTCACGTAGTGCTCACCATTGATCGTATATAGCGGTCGTTGGTAGACCTGGTAGAAAACGCTGATGCTGGGCGCGTTCGCATATTGCTGTTTGAGCGCTTCCAGGCCCGCGACGAATTCGTCCGCCGCAGCCTCGGCATCGTCGCTATGCCCGGTAATTTCGCCAATACGGCGTAAAGCGATCGCCACATCTTGCAGGCTTCGCGTCCGGATCAGCTCGACCCGGTAACCTGCCTGCCGCAAATCGTCGATAACATGCTCCGGCATGCCGCTTTCCCAAACGAGTAATGCGTCAGGCCGAAGTAAGGCAAGTTGTTCCTGATCCACGCTGAATGCATCGCCGACCAACGGCAGCTCCCGAGCAGCCGGCGGGTAATCGGAGTAGGCGCTCACGCCGACCAGCGTATCGCCCGCGCCTGCCGCAAATACGAGCTCGGTCAGATTGGGT
>JAOUHU010000036.1 GCA_029884455.1 Gammaproteobacteria bacterium
TAACCGGCGAGTACATTGGATCCTTGTCCGCGCCGAGCGATGAGTTGCCGCTGCGCACACCGGAGCCCAGCAGCGAAACAGGCTGGGTTGATACTGCGTTGGCACAAAATCTCGCGCTGGTTTCAAGTCGCCTTGATGAGCAGCTGGCGCGCGACGAAATATCCTTCCGTCGCAATGGCTACTACCCTACCCTTGATTTTGTGGCCGGCGTAGGCAACAGCAATTCCGACGCATCAAGAAATAACAATGATTTCGGATACCTGGATGCCGACAGCGACTTCGACCGGGACAGCATCGGAATTCAATTCAGTATCCCGATATTTACGGGCGGCGCCAATCGATCAAATGTTCGTGAAGCCGTCTACCTGCACAGTGCGGCGCGCGAGCAACTGCAGCGCGTCACCCGTGAAACGGAACGGCAAACACGAGACGCATATCTCGGCGTGCTTTCGGAGATAAGCCGAGTGGAGGCTTTGCAGCAGGCAGTTCAATCAAGTACCACGGCATTGGAGGCAACTCAGGCCGGTTTCGATGTCGGTACGCGCACTATCGTCGACGTTCTTGACTCACAGTTTGCTTTATACCGCGCGATAACTCTTTTCTATCAGGCGCGCTACGACTACCTGATGAATTACCTGCGCCTGAAGCAGGCCGCGGGTGATCTGAGTATCGCGGATCTCGAGGAAATCGATCGCTGGCTCATCGCGCGGCCGACTCCCGAAGACAAAATCGCGGCCGAGGGCAGCACCAGCTAGGGCACGGTCAGGATGGTCGGCGACCGCCCTGGCTCGCTCCTATGAGGGGCTCCAGCAGCTTCAGCAGCTGACCCAGCGAGCCGCGGTTCTGCATCACGATTTTGCGACCCTGGTCGCCGGCGAACCGCGCTGCTTCAGGGTCGCTGATCAGGTTCTGGACCGCCGCCACGAGTTCCTGCGTGCTCGTGACCAGGCGGCACGCACCAGTGTCGATGAACATGTCCGCAATTTCCTGCGCATTGAAAACATGCGGCCCGCTGATTACGGGCACGCCAAGCGCAGCCGGTTCCAGCAGGTTGTGCCCGCCGATGGGCACCAGGCTGCCGCCGACAAACGCGACATCGCTGGCGGCGTAGAAAAGTGGCAATTCGCCCATCGTGTCGAGCAGATAAACCGGCGTCGCGGCACCGCACGATTCGCCACTGGTTCTGGTGACACAGGCAAAGCCGTGCTGTTCAACGAGCTTCGCGACGTCCCGGAACCGCTCCGGGTGGCGCGGCACCAACACTAGCAACAGCTCCGGGAAACGGTTGCGAAGCGATGCATGGGCATCGAGTACGTACTGCTCTTCGTCGGCGTGCGTACTGGCCGCAATCCAGACAGGCCGATCGCCGAACAGCTGCTTGCGCAACTGATGTCCATCGCTGGCCAAAGTCTCGCCAAGCTCGATATCGAATTTGATATTGCCTATCACCCAGGTCCTGATGGCGCTTGCACCAAGCGTGCGAAATCGCTCGGCATCCGCCTTACTTTGCGCTGCAATGATGATGCCGTGCGACAAGGTTTCGCGGAACAAAGGCAGCATTCTGGAGTAGCCGCGCAATGACTTTGGTGATATGCGCGCACTGACGAGAATCAAGGGAATCTCGCGAACGCCACAGCCGCGATAGAGATTAGGCCAAATCTCCGTTTCCATGATCAACGCCAGCTTTGGATTGGTCGATGCAAAGAAGCGGTCAACAGCTGGCGGCAACTCTGACGGAATGTAAGCGTGCTCTACAGAGTCACCGAATAGTGCCTTGACACGCGCCGCGCCTGTCGGAGTAACTGTCGTGACCAACAGGCGATGACTGGCAAATCGGCGCCTAAGCTCGCGAATCAGCGGTACAGCTGCCTGGACTTCGCCGACCGATACTGCGTGAATCCAGATGCAGCGCTGCATTTTCGGATAGCCAAAACCGAAGCGTTGGCCCATGCCGCGACGATAGCTGCGGTTAGCAATGGCGCGAATCAGCCAGTACGCTGCTACCGGAATCTGCAGCAGATACGTGAGCAGGCTGTATAGAATTTGCACAGGCTAAGCTGGGACTACTCGCCCCTGCTACTTACCCGCACTTGGAATCTCCGCATGAAAGGCAGGTCTTGCAGCCATCCATCATGATTACCGCGGCCGTGCTGCACTTGGGGCAAAGCTGCGCGCCTTCCGGGTATGCGCTCTTGGAGAACGCATCCTGCTGCTTTCGAGCTTCCTCGTATTCCGCCCGCTTCTGCCTGAGCAGCTCTTTCTGGTTTTCGTCCAGACCGGGTTTGACCAGCAGCCCTATCGCGATCAGGTGTTTCTCGACGATGTAGCCTAACTCGGCGATGATCGATGGCATGAATTTGCCGCCCGGCTGCCAGTATCCACCGCGAGGATCGAATACAGCCTTTAGCTCATCGACCAGGAATGCAACATCACCGCCCTTGCGGAAGACCGCCGAGATTATGCGGGTCAGCGCAACAATCCACTGGTAATGGTCCAGATTTTTTGAGTTTATGAATATCTCGAACGGCCGGCGTTTCTCATGCTCGGTGCCCTGATTCAGCACGATGTCGTTGATCGTTACATACATCGCATGATCCGAAATCGGCGTCTTGACTTTGTATGTCGATCCCACCAGGACCTCGGGCCGTTCCAGTTTCTCATGCATGCGTATGACTTCGGCACCTTTGCCGCCGCCCTCACGCTTGTATTCGGGTTTTTCGACTTTTTGCTCGGCTTGCGCCTGCGACACCGAGTAGCCGACTATCTTCTTGTCTATGCTAATCATTGGATTGCTCAAAATTTTCCGTAATAGCCTTCTTTAAGTGCATCGAAGAGATTGGCAGCGGTGTGCACCTCTCCGTCGTATTCGATTTCCTCATCGCCCTTCACTGTGACAGTAGTACCGTCCGCTAATTCGAATTTGTACTCTGTATTTTTCAGGTCTTTCTCTTTCACCAAGACGCCCTGGAATGCCTCCGGGTTGAAACGAAAGGTTGTGCAACCCTTTAGCCCCTGCTGATACGCGTACAGATAAACGTCTTTGAACTGCTCATACGGAAAGTCCGTCGGCACGTTCGCGGTCTTGGAAATCGACGAATCAACCCACTTTTGCGCTGCCGCCTGGATATCGACGTGCGACTTCGGTGAAACGTCCTCTGCTGTTATGAAATAGTCCGGCAAATTATTGCGGGCCTCTTCGACCGCACCATTCGGCATTGCCGCCGGGTTGACTCGTTCCCGGTAGGCCAGCAATTCGAAAGAAAAGACATCGACTTTTTCTTTGGTCTTCTTGCCCTGACGAATGACGTTACGAAAGTAATGGTGCGCGAAACTTGGTTCGATGCCATTACTGGCATTATTCGCCAGCGACAAAGAGATCGTACCGGTCGGGGCGATTGAGCTGTGGTGCGTAAAGCGTGCGCCAACCTCGGCCAAAGCATTGACCAAAGTCGGATCCTCTGCCGCGATCCGCTGCATGTAACGACTGTACCTCGCGTGCAGGATACGACCAGCGACCTTGTCGCCCGCCTGGTAGCCATCGGCAACCATTTCGGGGCGCTTGCGCAACATGGCCTCTGTTACTTCAAACTGCTCGTTCATGATCGGCGCAGGACCCTTTTCCTGGGCCAGTTGCAGTGCCTCTTCCCAACCGGCCAGGGCGAGCTGCCGCGCCACTTCCTCGGTAAATTCAATCGACTTCGCATCACCATAGCGCATGCGCAGCATCGTGGTCGTCGACCCAAGGCCAAGGAAACCCATACCATGTCGCCGCTTTCTCTGGATCTCGTTGCGCTGCTGGGGTAACGGCAGCCCGTTGATCTCGACCACATTGTCCAGCATGCGCGTGAAGGTCTTGACCACCTTACGAAAGGTTTCCCAATCAAACCGCGCAGCATCCGTAAACGGATCGATAACGAAACGAGTCAGGTTGACGGATCCGAGCAGACAGGAACCATACGGCGGCAGCGGTTGCTCACCGCAGGGATTGGTCGCCCGAATATTTTCATCGAACCAGTTGTTGTTCATCTCGTTGACTTTGTCGATCAACACGAATCCTGGCTCGGCGAAGTCATAGGTCGACGCCATTATCAGGTCCCAGACACGGCGCGCTGGCAACGTCTTGTAAATCTTGCAGGCTACCAGCCCCCGCGCATCGCTCACATAATTACGGCCCTCGGGCCATTCGCGCCAGACAAACTGGCTGCGGTCCGTGAGATCCAGTTGCTCGTCACTTACCTCTTTCCGGGTTACCGGGAACGCCAGTTGCCAGTCGCTCTCATTGATGACGGCCTGCATGAACTCATCGCTGACCAGCAACGACAGGTTGAACTGCCGCAGACGCCCGTCCTCTCGTTTGGCGCGAATGAACTCCAGGACGTCCGGGTGACCAACATCAAACGTGCCCATCTGCGCGCCGCGCCGCCCGCCTGCCGACGAGACCGTGAAACACATCTTGTCGTAGATATCCATAAACGATAACGGGCCGGACGTGTAGGCCCCAGCACCGGTCACATAGGCGCCTTTCGGTCGCAGGGTCGAAAACTCATAGCCGATACCGCAGCCGGCCTTGAGAGTCAGGCCAGCTTCATGCACTTTGTTGAGAATATTGTCCATCGAGTCACCGATGGTGCCGGATACGGTGCAATTGATGGTGGATGTGGCCGGTTTGTGCTCATTCGCGCCCGCGTTGGAAATGATACGGCCGGCCGGTATCGCGCCACTGCGCAACGCCCACAGGAACTCCTTATAGAAGTGCTCTCGTTTCGACTCGACTTCGACGCTGGCCAACGCTTTCGCGACACGCTTGTAGGTGTCGTCGATCGTCTCGTCCAGTTTTTGTCCGTCTTTCGCCGTCAGCCGGTACTTCGCATCCCAAATATCGACTGACGCTGCTTGAAATTCTATGTCGGTAACCGTGTGTTCGTCCCGATGTACGGCAGACTTCATGCCTTGTGTTCTCCCTTGTTTCTCCGATCGGAGACCCCTTGCTACTGCCCCTGCAGCATTTTTCTTGAAGAAAACAAAGCCCGCTCACCGCTATTGTGTACTCGCGCGGCGAGTGCCAGAAATGGCCTCTTTTCCTTCTGTAATTGGACACAAGATGTTGTGCCCGAACGTGAGCAAGATTATGCCCGAATCGGGTCACTGTCAAGGGTTTGCGCGAATTTTCTCGTGTACATTTCTTACAGTATTATCAATATGTTACGCGATCTAGTGAAATAAGCACTTTAAAAAACGACGAAAAGAAATGACACTTTTGTGAAACTATTAATTCACTAGATATAGTGGCATTTTGTCAAACGACCGCGGCCACGGTCGGGACTCAAAATCAACCTGAAATTCGGCGGTTTTTTGCCTTGAAATCAGGTTCACGACCCCTATCTAGACTTGCAAGCAAGGCTTCGCGCCATGCCCCGGTAAGGGTGGCGCAAATTCAAACTGAAGGAGAAAATTCATGAGCTTAGTACGTTTTGAACCGTGGTCGCTGGTGGATCGAATCAACCGGGACAACGAGCGCAGCTGGGCACCAGCTGTGGATATTCTTGAGGAAAAAGATCGCTTCGTCGTGCGCGCGGATCTGCCAGGCGTTGACCCAGCCGATATCGAAGTGAACATGGAAAGGGGCATCCTGAGTGTCTCGGGCGAGCGCCGCAACGAGGAGCGCAGCGAGATCGCGGGTGTAGCGCGATACGAGCGCGTGGTCGGTCGTTTTCTACGTCGCTTCGCTTTGCCGGATACGGCTGATGCAGAGGCCATTTCGGCCAAATGCGCCAACGGTATTCTCGAGATCTCGATTCCCAAGCAGGCCGCCGTACAACCGCGTCGCATCTCTGTCGAAGCCGCCTGATTGGGTCGACACGCTTCGCGGAAATCGAGAGGCTGCCCGTCTGCAACGAAAGGTTGCTTTCGGGCATCCTTGTTTTGGTGCATCCTGAAGCAGTGAGATAATGCGCCCGAAATCTTTTCTTATTGACAGAACCATGAGGCACCTGATGAACCTGACAACCCGACTCATCGCGACTGCGATCTTGCTGTCAAGCGGCGCGGCTGCCACGGCCGCCCTGCCCGCACAGGTCGACGACGAACCGTTGCCAAGCCTGGCACCGCTTGTCGAGCGTGTAACACCCGCCGTGGTAAATATCAGGGTCAGTCAAACGGTGCGACAAAACTCGCCTTTCGGTGACGACGCATTTCGCCGCTTCTTCGGCATTCCGGATGGCTATGGTGGACCACGTGAAGTTGCCAGTGCCGGTTCTGGTGTCATTGTCGATGCCGAGCGTGGCTACATCCTGACCAACCATCACGTCGTTGAAAATGCGGACGAAATCCAGGTTTCGCTGATAGGCGGACAGATTCTGGATGCGGAAGTTGTGGGCTCCGACGCCGCCACCGATATAGCAGTACTCAAGGTCGACGCCGGTGGGCTTACTGAAATGCCCATAGGCGATTCGGAAATTGTTCGAGTCGGGGATTTCGTACTTGCGATCGGTAATCCGTTCGGGCTCGGGCACACCGTCACGTCCGGAATTGTCAGTGCCCTGGGACGCACGGGTATCAACAGCGCAGGCTACGAGGACTTTATTCAAACCGATGCATCGATTAATCCCGGTAACTCCGGCGGGGCGCTCGTCAACATGCGCGGCGAGCTGGTCGGCATCAATTCTGCAATCATCAGCCGTTCTGGCGGCAATGTGGGTATTGGATTTGCGGTACCGACCACTATTGCCAGCTCGATCATGCGGCAATTGCTGGACCATGGTGAGGTTCGACGCGGTCTGCTCGGCGTTTCTATCCAGACAATCGACCGTGAAGTTGCCAAAGCGCTCGAGATTGATGTCGACAGTGGCGCTCTGATCTCAATGGTCGAACCTGGTTCTGCCGCTGAGGAAGCCGGATTGCATGTCGATGACATCATTGTTGAGGTCAACAAGGAAAAAATCACAGATGCAGCCGAACTGCGCAATGCGATCGGCCTGCGAGGTTCTGGGGAAACGATCGACATCAAGTATGTTCGCGGCAAGGAGACCAGGACGACTACGGCAACGTTGCGCCAGCAAACTGTTCCATCGGCACCGACTTCGGGCGTGGACATTCACCCAGGGCTCGCTGGCGCCGAGTTTGCTGCAGCGTCTGCGACAACGTCTCGCGGTATCGAGGTCATCAGTGTAATTCCGGACAGTGCTGCCGCCCAACGCGGCCTTCGAGCGGGTGACATCATCACGGCTGCGAATCGTCGCGAGGTACGCAAGCTTGAAGACCTGGCGGCAATTGCGGCGGCGAGCAGTAGGCTGTTCCTGCTTGTGCAACGAGACGATCGCGCAATATTGTTGCAGATTCGCTGATCTGAGCCTCTACTTGAACCGGCGAGATTCCTGGCTGCGCGGTAAAAACATGGCAAGTCATTGTCACAGTCCAGAAGCAGCGCACGAAACTCCGGCAGTCGCTCCTCATACAAACTCGTTGCAACAAGCCGAGCGTTATTGAGTTCGGTGTCCAGCCAGCCAGGCGCAGGTGCCGGTCCGGCTGCGAATAACGTTTTTGCCGCAGCCGCGAACAGCTGCAAGCGCTGCTGTTTCTGGTTCCGTTTGGCCGTCTCGTTTATCGGGCTTTGGTAAATTGCGTCCAGATCTTCACGCGCAACCGCTATCAATTCGGCGAATTGTTCGCGTGACTCGCGGCGCTCCCGCCAGGTCGCCAGCTCGTCCGGCTGCTGGCGACTCTCCAGCCAGCGTTGCATGCCGAACTCTGCTACCGCTGTGGCGAAGGACTCGTTGAAGCCAGTGTCATCCTTCACATACAGGAGCTGGTGCGCCAGCTCGTGAAACATTACCCCAATGAGGTCAGTATCACCCCAGAGCATCATGGTACTGAGCACCGGATCATTGAACCTGCCCAGTGTTGAGTAGGCGACCACCCCGCCCAGCGCGACGTCGTAACCATCACGCCGCAGTCTGTCCGCGAGGTTTCGCGCTGAATCCTCCGAAAAGTAGCCACGGTAACTGACACAGCCCACGATGGGATAGCACCAGGTCTTGGCCTGCAAAGAAAACTCTGGTGCCGCGATCACATTCCAGACCACGTAGTCGCGTTCCAGGTCCGCGTAACTGCGATAACTGTCGTTGTCGGGTAGCCCGAGTACATCGATAGAAAACTGTCGCGCCTCGGCAATCAGCTGCAGACGCGCGCCAAGTTCCGCGGTGGTGTCGCTCGCCGCTACTACTTCTGCAATTGGTTCACGCTTGCGCACGATCTCCATCTGGCCGCGCGCCGCCTGCAGGTAGTAGCAGCCGGCCAGGGACATCATCAGGATCAGCATGATCGTTCTGCGAACGCAGTTGACGATCATCGAGTTCATAGCGGTCTCCGTTTGCTAGAATCGCCCGATGAAAGTGTACCTTGTCGGCGGCGCTGTTCGGGATGAACAGTTGGGGATTCCTGTCAAAGAACGGGACTGGTGTGTCGTGGGTGCGACGCCCGACGAACTTGCGGCGGCCGGCTACCTGGCGGTCGGTAAGGATTTTCCCGTGTTTTTGCACCCGCAAAGCAAAGAAGAATATGCGCTGGCCAGGACCGAGCGTAAAACAGCGGTGGGCTATCACGGCTTTGCGTTCAACACCAATCCGGGCGTCAGCATTGAAGAAGACCTGAGTCGTCGTGACCTGACGATCAACGCGATGGCCAGGGACGAGGACGGCAAACTGATTGACCCGTTCGGCGGCGCTGACGATGCCAGGCGTGGTATTTTGCGACACGTTTCGGACGCGTTTGCTGAAGACCCGGTACGCATTCTGCGAACCGCGAAGTTCGCGGCTCGTTTCGCAGCGCTGGGTTTCCGGATCGCGCCAGAGACCCGCGACCTGATGCGGCAAATGGTGGATTCCGGCGAGGCTGAAGCGTTGGTTCCGGATCGGGTCTGGAAAGAAACTGAAGCGGCCTTGGCTGGACCTGATCCGCGTGTATTTTTCGAGGCGCTGCGCGCCTGCCGCGCATTGCGGGTGCTGTTTCCCGAAGTAGATGCGCTTTTTGGCATCCCGCAACCGGCGAGGTGGCACCCGGAAATCGACTCCGGCCTGCATACCCTGATGTCGCTGGAGCAGGCAAGCAGGCTATCCGCAGATGTCGAGGTTCGCTTTGCCGCGCTGGTTCACGACCTCGGCAAGGCAACGACCGACGCGAAAGATCTGCCGCAACACCCCGGCCATGAGCAGCGCGGTTGCAAGCTGATCCAGGAATTGTGTGATCGCCTGCCCGTACCGCGGGCCTGCCGTGAGCTCGGCCTGCTTGCCGCCGAATACCATACTCATTGCCACCGCATGGGCGAGTTGCGCGACGACACCGTGGTCAGGGTGCTGGAGAAAACTGACGCTTTCCGGCGCCCTGCACGTTTCGAGCAATTCCTTAAAGTTTGCGAGGCGGACGCCCGCGGTCGTACCCAATTTGAAAATCGCGATTATCCGCAAGCAAGCTGGTTGCGCGAAGCATTCGCTGCCGCGGCAGCCGTCGATAGTGCGGCAATTGCTCGCGAGCACGATGCCGACCGGATTGCTGAGGCTATCCGACGTGCCCGCATAGCCAGGGTCGGCGAGGCCCGCACTCGCACTTAACTACCGTAGAAATACAGGTAGATCGACAGGAATGTAACGTCGCCATAAAGCTCGGAGTCGTCATAGCCAAGGCCCAACTCCAGGTCAGTCGCTTCATTCAGTGGTGTCAACATTCGCAGCGTAAAAGATCGGGTACGCGCCTGGTCGAGCGCACCTTCCCAGGTACTGAAATCGAGCTCCCAGCGCCTTGGCCCGGCATCCAGAGCGAAGTCGATGCTGGCCCGGCTGTCAATCAGATTGTTGATCAGGCCGAGTCGCGATACCGTAATCAGCCGAAGCGCATCGCGATTCTCATTCGGCACAAAATCGACGCTGTAGTCATACTGCATTGCGGACAATCCGATGCTGAACGACTGGCCCGTTTTGAAACGTGCCCGCGCACCAACGCCGTTGGCATCGAAAGTAAGCTCACGGCCGGCGAAATAATCCGTTGGCGGAATCGTAAAATCAAAATCACGCGTTTCAAACTCGGTCCCCAGGGTCAGTTTGTCGCTTCTGAAATACAGCGACGCGCGCAAATCATTGGAGTCAAGCAGATCCGGATCACCCCAGTAGGCGGCACCGATCGTGAAGCCGATCGGGTCAAAATAATGGTCGAGTTCAATATCGGCAGACACCACGTCGCTGTCTCCGCGCAGCGGCACCTCGACTCGGCTGGACGAAGCGCTGGCTGACAACCACGTGTCCTGTGTCAGGCCGACACTTGCCAAAACGGCGACTCGCCAACCATCGTCGGAGGCGGACTCAAGCCCACCGCCGAGCAGGTAGCCGGCACTCTCGGCCCGCACGCCACTGGCCAGCAACAGCCATAACAGGCACCTAGACCAATACATAAAGAATTATTGCTGCCAGGCTGATGCGATAGATGGCAAAGGGCAGCAGGCCGACACGATTAACGAAGCGCATGAAGAAGCGGATACTCAGGTAGGCAATGACGCCGGAAATTACAGCTCCGGCAAACAGCTGACCCCAGGCAACATCAGCATCGGCGCGTAGCAGTACTACCAGTTCATAGGCTGTCGCCAGCAGAATGACTGGCACCGCAAGCAGAAACGAAAAGCGCGCCGCGTCGGTGCGTTCAAAGCCGAGCGCCCTCGCGGCCGTGATCGTAACGCCAGAGCGTGAGGTGCCGGGCACCAACGCCAGCATCTGCGCCAGCCCGATCAGCAACGCGTCCCGCAGGGTAACGCCGGTCAAAATTCGATCTTTGCTGCCGAGCCGATCGGCAAGCCACATCAGTACCGCGAATACTGACAAGGTCACCGCGATGACCGCCGGGCTACGCAGGTTGTTGCTGATCCAACCCGCCAACAGCAATCCGCCAACAGCTCCCGGCAGCGTTCCCAGGCCAAGCCCCAGCGCCAGGCGTGCTTCGAATGTGTTCGCTTTGCCACCAAGAATTTGCGCGGTACCGGAGAGCAATGCGCGAATGTCGCCGCGAAAGTAGGTCAATACGGCCGCCAGAGACCCGAAATGCACGGCGACGTCGAAAGCCAGGCCCTGGTCGGTCCAGCCAAATGCGCTCGGCACCAGCACCAGGTGCCCGGAGCTCGAGATCGGCAGAAACTCCGTCAGGCCCTGCACGATGGCAAGCACGATGACCTGCAGGCCACTCATACTCTGATCCACCTTGTGCACATGACTTTCATAAAGAGTTCGCCCTGTTCGCTCGCGCCAGGCTATCCAGAATACCTGCCGGCCCGCGGCTCAGTCCGAGGCATTTGAAGTTCTCGCCCATCTCGCCGGGCAGCGTAAGGAATTTAATCTGGCTGGACAATTGCAACTGTGTTGCAAGTGGCAATTCGGCGAATCCAGCCAGTTCCTCACGGAGACCGCCGTCAAGCAGGAAATGGGCCTGAGTGACATAGCCCAGGATGTTGAGGCCATGTGCAGCAGCAGCCGCTGCGACCGCAGAGAAATCCACCCAGGCGGTAATATCCTGGATACCCGGCAACGCGAGCGCGTTGGCGTGCACGTGGTGCCGGAAGTGGCAGCGCAACCAGCCTGAGTCGCGATCGACGGCATAGTATTCGCGCCGATTCACGCCGTAGTCGAACAGCAACGCGACCCCCTCGTGCAGCAGTCCGGCCAGGTCCGCCAGCCATCCTTCGGCAGCCAGGCAGACTTCGGATACATATCCATCTGCCAAAGTGAAGCCGAGGTCGTGTTCGATTTCGGCCACTGCATCCGCCAGTATCGCTGGCGCAGGCCGCTCGACCAGAACGAGTCGATCCTGTTCCAGTGCCACACAGAGTTGCGCTACATGGTCACTGCGGCGCACAAATCGCTCAACGGGCAGTGCATCCAGGACCTCGTTGGCGATAACGACGCCGCGGTGTTCGACGGGCAAGCGATCGAGCCAGCATACGCGCTCGAAAATTTCAGGAATGGCTGAAGCCAGCATGGTTTGTTGTCGCTCGCGCAGGTCGGCAGATACTTCGAAGATCATGTAGCGATGCGGCAGCGCATCAAGTTCCGCCAGGCGCGCCAGCAGGTCCGCGGCCAATCGTCCGCTGCCGGCACCGAACTCAAGAATCGACGCCGATGACAGCTTTGCCATCACGGTGGCACATTGCCGCGCCAGCACCCTGGCAAACAGCGGCGACACCTCCGGCGCCGTGATGAAGTCTCCTGATGCGCCCAGCTTCGTCGCGCCGGCGGCATAGTAGCCGAGCCCCGGGGTGTACAGGACTGCATGCATATACTCTGCAAAGCTGATGCAGCTGCTGCCGATCAAGCTACGCACGTGGCTCGCGACCCGATCGCTGTGCGCGGCGCTATCCGCGTCCGGTATCGGCAGGCTTCGTTCTTGAGTTTGTTGCATAATTCTTTCTGTCGAGCCAAGTCCACGAGGTGCAGCAATGCCTGCGTCATCCAGCCTAACAGGCAAAGTCGCGCTGGTTACCGGCGCCGCGCGCCGCATCGGCGCGGCGATCAGCCGTTGCCTGCATCGTCAGGGCGTGAGTGTCGCCATTCACTATCGCGGCTCGCACGCCGAGGCCGACGCATTATGCGCTGACTTGAATGCGTTGCGGCCAGATTCAGCGCTTGCAGTACATGCTGACCTCGCTGAGATCGACAAATTGCCGGCACTGATCGACCAGGTGACCGCATGGCAGGGCCGGCTCGACATTCTAATTAACAATGCGTCGAGTTTTTACCCTACGCCTGTGGGTGAAATAACGGCAGCACATTGGGATGACCTGGTTGGCAGCAATCTCAAGGCGCCCCTGTTTCTGTCACAAGCGGCGCTGGCTGAGCTGCGGAAAACGCGTGGGGTCATCATCAATATCGTTGATATTCACGCGCAGCGGCCTTTGCGGCATCACGTGCTATACGGTTCGGCCAAAGCCGGGCTGGCCATGTTGACCCGCGCGCTGGCAAAGGACCTCGCACCCGAGATTCGCGTTAACGGCGTATCGCCGGGTGCCATACTGTGGCCGGATGCGGGCCTCACGGAACAAACCAAGGCAGCAATATTGCGCCAGGTCCCGGCGGGGCGGCCCGGCGACCCTGGGGACATCGCAAGCTGCGTGCTTTACCTGGTGCGTGACGCCGACTACGTTACCGGCCAGATCATCGCCGTCGACGGTGGCCGATCGATAGGCTGGTAGTTGCATTACAAGAAGGGGTCAGAGCCCTTTTTCCAGAAAGGGCTCTGACCCCTTTTTCTGACCCCTTTTTGTTCATTGCTTAATACGCGCCGGCGAATTCCCGCCAAGGCGGTGCAGGACGCTGCGATCGACTTTCCGGCAGGCCGGTCTGCTGTGTAGCCTGTGCTTTGGAGACTGTCGGCGCCACCACGACCGGGCAGGCGCCGGTATCAAGATATGCCATTGCCGCGATCACGTTCGGGTCGGCATCCGCTCCCACCGCAATTGAAAGTTCGTCGGTTGCCGGACAGTCCACAGGAATACCGTCAAAATAGTCGCCGTAACCATCGGCATTCACTGTCTGGAACGCGGTCGGCCGCAAAATCTTGCTGCAGAATTCAAATCCAACCTGGCCGACCGGCTTGCCAAAGGTTGTATCGCCGACAATTACCACCTCGACATGCGGCATCATGCTGTTGGTCACGAGTTCACTGGCTGACGCAGTGCGGTCGCTTGCGACCACAACCAGGCGCGACAGGCTCATCGAGGCGGCCAGTCGATCGAAAAAATTACTCGAATCGTTTGCCGCGGCACGATCGGCGTTGAAGTGGGTAGCAGAAAACAGCAAGTTCTCGGCAACGTCGCCGCCGAGGAGATCGCCGAGCAAATTTGCCGTGCTGACCAAGCCGCCACCATTGTAACGCAGATCCAGTATGACGTCGTTGATGCCATTGGCGACAAACTTGGCAAATACCGCATTTAAAGCGTCGTCTGCGGTGCCGATAAAGCTGGCCAGCTCAATATAACCAACCAGGCGACCACTGCCATCGCCTGCGTCAATCAATCGATACTGTGGTACCGGCGTAATGGTGACGATGTCGCGCGCAATCGTGGTTGTCAGTTGTGCACCATCAGGCTGCTGCATGACAAAGGTAAGCGGCGACGTGCCAAGGACGGCGTCAATGCCTTCGGCGGCCTGAATCGCGGCAACTGTACGACCATTAATTTCGAGGATGCGTTGGCCGCGCGCGAGGCCACCAAGGTCAGCCGGGCTGTCTGCAAATACCTGCGTCAATCGGATGTCATCGGCGGCAAACTGTTTGCTACTGAAGCCAAAGCCTTCATATTGACCTTCGCCGAAAAATGCTGCGTCCGCCGCGGCTGAGCCGATGAAACTGAAACGATCGAGCGGCGCACCGTTGCTATCGTCCGGGCTGTAGCTCATCAGGTGATCGAGCAAGGCCTCCGGGGAAGCATAGTCGCTCAGCAGGATATTTCCTGGCAGTAGATTGTTCCACAGATACCAGTCCCGCATGGCATCCCAGACGAACTGTTTCTGGTCATTGTTGGAGCAGGAATCCAGGCCTCCGCCCGCGTTGCCCCTGTTGCCGTCGGAGCTGCCACAGGCGGCCAGTATCAGGCCGGCAATCATTACCAGGCTGTTACGCAAGATTTTCTCCCGTATCTCGAAGTGAAACGCGCGTCAATACCAACGGATGACGATCTTTGTCAAATTCCGCCCAGTGTTCCGTGATCAATCTCCCGGTCTCAGGGTGGCGCAGATTCGGCGCAATTTCAGCCAGCGGGCCGAGCACGAAACTGTACTCGAGAATATCGACCCTTGGCACTTGCAGCGGTGCTTCGTTCAAGATCAAGTCGCCGTACAGCAATAAATCGATATCCAGCGTTCGTGCTGCAAAACGTGGCGCGTCGCGCTGCCGCTTTGCCAACCGCTCGATATCGTCCAGAATTTCGTATACGGCCAATGGGCTTGCGTCCGATTCGAGCGCCACCACCAGATTCAGGAATTCGTCGCCATCGAATCCGATCGCGGCATTTCGGTATATACCTGAAAGCTCCAACATACCAAAACGTTTGCCAAGTTCTGTTATGCCAAGGCGCAGATTTTTCTGTGGTTCAATGTTACTGCCCAGCCCAAGATAAACCCTTGCCACGGCTCAGGCCGATGCCGGAGGTGTGCCGCGCTCGATCAGCACACCAACATCCTTCGCACCTCTGATGGCGCCGGGTTTGTTGACGCGAACCCGTACCCAGGCGACCGAAAATTCATTGAGCACGATCGCAGCGATATGTTCCGCCAGCGTTTCAACGAGTTGAAAGCTGGAGCCGCTGACAAACGCCTGGATGCGCTTTGCCACCGCCTTGTAGTCCAGTGTGTCTTTGACGCTGTCGCTGGCAGCCGCCTTCCGAATATCAGCTGACATTTCCAGGTCGATGGCCACGATCTGGCGAATTTTGCGTTCCCAGTCCCAGATGCCAATCACGGTTTCGACCCGCAGCTCATTAAGAAAAATAAGGTCCATCGCGTCGTGGTCCTATACGGTGGCAACGCCGGGACCAGCCAGGGAGTCCAGCGCCCAGCGTGCGCGGGCACGAATTTCGCTGGCCTGCTCCGCATCCGCGAACCGCAGCGCGCCGGCCACCGCAATCATCGCGCCATTGTCCGTGCAATATGCCATGCGTGGATAATACACATCGCCGTCAAAGCGCTCGCCCATCTCCTTGCGCAATAGCCTGTTCGCACCCACTCCGCCGGCAATGACCACCCTCCCGTATTGTTCCCGTCGTGCCGTCTGCAATGTCCGGCCAACAAGCGTATCCACGGCCGCACGCTGAAACGAAGCCGCGATATCAGCACGTCTTGCATCAAGGCTGCCGCGTTCGATGGCGTCCCTCACAATCAACATCACCGCGGTTTTCAGTCCGCTGAAGCTGAAATCCGACCCGGGACGATTCAGCATCGGTCGCGGCAATGCAAACGCAGTTTCGTTGCCGGATTCCGCCAGCGCGGCCAACGCCGGTCCGCCCGGGTAGCCGAGACCCAGCAACTTCGCCGATTTGTCGAATGCTTCACCGACCGCATCGTCGAGCGTTGTGCCGAGGAGCTGGTATTCGCCCAGGCCGCGCACCCCGACCAGCATGGTGTGACCGCCGGATACCAGTAGCGCAAGAAAAGGGAAATCCGGCGCGTTGTCCTCGAGCATCGGCGCCAGCAGGTGCCCCTCCATATGGTGCACGGGAATGATCGGGCAATCCCATGCGAACCCGAGGCCATTTGCCATGCCGCCGCCCACCATCAAGGCACCGACCAGGCCCGGACCCGCCGTATATGCAATCGCGTCCGGCCGCTCGACACCCGCCTGCGCCAGCACCTGCCTGACAAGCGGCAAAAGCCGGCGGATATGGTCCCGGGACGCAATCTCGGGTACCACGCCACCGTACACGGCATGCAGGTCGACCTGGCTGTGCAATGCATCGGCCAAAAGCCCGTGCTCGGTGCTGTACAGTGCGACACCGGTCTCGTCGCAGCTGGTTTCAATGCCAAGAATGTTCATAGGCTGTGCATCATAACTCAAAGGGGTCAGAGCCCTTTTTGAGAAAAAGGGCTCTGACCCCTGTAACTCGGCGGTCTTGGGGCTTGGATTTGGCTTGCGTATGCCGCTATAATACGCGGCTCCGCCCCGGCCAAGTGCCGGGTTTATTTATTTTCACTTGTCCAGAAGACCAGAATTCGTATGCCCAGTGTTCGCGTAAAAGAGAATGAGTATTTCGACGCCGCTTTGCGTCGCTTCAAACGTGCCTGCGAAAAGGCCGGCATTTTGACCGAGCTGCGTCGGCGCGAGTTTTACGAGAAGCCGACCCAGGAGCGCAAACGCAAGAAAGCGGCGGCCGTAAAGCGGCACCTGAAACGGGTATCCCGGGACGACGCAAAGCGCACTCGCCTGTACTAGTGATGTACCGGGCCATACCGGGCACCCCTCGCTCCACACCCCTGGGGCTTTAGTCAAACCAATGTCCTTGAAAGCGCAAATCACCGACGACATGAAGTCGGCAATGAAATCCGGTGAGAAAGAGCGGCTCAGAGTCGTGCGCCTGATCCTTGCCGCCATCAAGCAGGTAGAAGTCGACCAGCGCATTGTGATGGACGATGCCGCCGTGCTTACAGTGCTCGACAAGATGGTCAAACAGCGTCGGGATTCCGTCGAGCAGTTTCAAGCCGGATCTCGCCAGGACCTTGCTGACATCGAGCTCGCAGAAATCGCGATTCTCGACACGTATTTGCCGGCACGGCTCAGTGACGCGGAACTCGACGCGCTGATTGCTACCGCGATTTCTGAAACAGGCGCAGCCAGTATTCGCGACATGGGCAAGGTCATGGCGGAAATAAAAACAAAAGCGGCTGGCCGAGCCGACATGGGCGCTGTTGGCGCCAAAGTAAAAGCACGCCTCGCCTAGCACTGGCGCATTGCGCCGTTATAGCTATGATTTATAGACCCGGTACTGCAGAGCTGCCGTTCAAGACGCTATGGCTGGAAAAATTCCCCAGGATTTTATTGATGACCTGATCGCACGCGCCGATATTGTCGAAGTCATCGGCCGGCGCGTGCAGTTGAAAAAAGCCGGCCGCGAATTCAAGGCCTGCTGCCCTTTTCACGATGAAAAGTCGCCGTCGTTTACCGTCAGTCCGGGCAAGGGTTTCTACCACTGTTTCGGCTGCGGCGCGCATGGCACAGCGATCGGCTTTCTCATGGAATTCGATCACATGAGTTTCGTTGAAGCAATCGAGAGCCTGGCCAGCAGCATGGGTGTCGAGGTGCCTCGGGATGAAGGCGATCGTCCGGCGCGCCGCTACGACGATTTGTTCGCGCTGACCGAAAGCGTCACGAAGCATTGGCAGGCGCAATTGCGTGCAAGCAAGCTCGCCACGGACTACCTGGTTGGTCGTGGCATCGACGCCGATACCGCGCGCCGCTTTGGCATTGGTTTCGCCGCGGATGGCTGGAGCGAAATTCTCGACAAGTTCGGCAAAACGCCGGAAGCCGTCGAACGCCTGCTCGCCGTGGGCCTGATCATCCGCAAGGACAACGGCAAGCATTACGATCGCTTCCGTGAACGTATCATGTTTCCGATACGCGACCAGCGCGGCCGTTGCATCGGTTTCGGCGGTCGGGCGATTGGCGATGGCGAGCCGAAATACCTGAATTCGCCGGAGACCGTACTGTTTCACAAGGGCCGCGAACTCTATGGTCTGTACGAGGCGCGCCAGGCCCTGCGGCACATCGACCGGCTCGTCGTCGTGGAGGGCTACATGGATGTGGTGGCCCTTGCGCGCCACGGTATCGACTTTGCTACTGCAACTCTTGGCACTGCCACGACAGCGGAGCACCTGAATCTGCTCTTCCGCCTCACCGACAATGTGCTGTTCTGCTTCGATGGCGACCGGGCCGGTAAAGCTGCCGCATGGCGCGCGCTGGAAAACGCGTTGCCGCAGATTCGCGAGGGACGACAGATTCGTTTCGTGTTCCTGCCTGAGGGGCACGACCCCGACAGCTACGTCAATGAGTTCGGCGCTGCCGCGTTCGTTGCCGCGCTGGATGGCGGCGTCGCCTTGTCCGATTTCCTGATTGGCGAACTGGCCAGCCAGGTGGATATGCAAAGCGTGGACGGCAAGGCGCGGCTGGCAGAACTCGCAAGACCGCTGGTGAACAGTATTCCCCAAGGTGTGTACCGCGAGTTGCTCACAGCCAGCCTGGCAGAGAGTGTCGGACTGAGTGCCGCGAGACTCGGGAAAATGCTGCAACAAACTGCGAAGCCATCGAAACAGTCCGGCCCGAAGGGACCTTTGGCCCGACCTGGAAATACAGCGGCAAGCCTGAAGTCCGGCCAGCCGTCGGTGGTGCGGCGCGCGATTACCCTGTTGCTCAACCATCCGGCAGCGGCCGACAAGCTGGACATCGAAAAACTCGCCGGCCTCAGCCGTCCCGGCATCGATGTCTTGCAGGACCTGATTGAGACCGCACAGGCCGAGCCGAACATCACGACCGCAGGTTTGCTTGAGCGCTGGCGCCACGATGAGCGGGGCCGCCACCTGGGCAAGCTGGCCGCGGTCGAGGTTCCGGACGAGGACGAGTTTGACGCGGCGCTGGAACTTGCCGCCTGCCTGGACCAGCTGGCACTGGCCGGGCGCCGCGAGAGAATCGATTTTTTAATTGAAAAACAAAGAGTTAACTCACTTACAGACGATGAAAAGTCGGAATTGCGCCAGTTCCTCTAGGACGCAATCCGACCAAGAATTGTCTAGCCTGAGCTGCTGGCGGCTAGTACAATCGCGCGTTTGTATTTTTGACTTCGAGGTCGTTCCATCTTGGGCGAAAAGCGCGCAGTGATTAAGGGCAACAAACAGGCACAACAACTCAAGAATCTGATTGCTCGCGGCAAGGAGCAAGGTTATCTGACCTATACCGAGGTCAACGACCACTTGCCGAACGATATCGTCGATCCGGAACAGATCGAAGACATCGTCAACATGATTAATGACATGGGCATTACGGTGTATGAAAAAGCGCCGGATGCAGAGTCGATCCTGTTATCGGACTCCGCAGTCTCGAATGACGAGGATGCCGCCGAGGAAGCCGAAGCTGCGCTCGCAAGTGTGGATGCCGAATTCGGTCGCACCACGGATCCTGTTCGCATGTACATGCGTGAAATGGGTACCGTGGAATTGTTGACCCGGCAAGGCGAAATCGAAATCGCCAAACGAATTGAAGAAGGCCTGAACCAGGTCAAGTGGCACATGGCGCACTTCCCGCCCACTATTGATCTGCTGCTGAGCGTTTCGGACGCGGTGGTTGCGGGAGAAACCCGCATGCAGGACTTTGTTGTTGGCTTTATTGATCCGAACGCACCTGACGAAATCAGTGCGCCGCAACCAAAGTCTGACGAAATTGATGAAGATGACGATGCCGAAGAGGCGGTTATTGATACCGGCCCCGATCCCGAGGAAGTTGCCGCTCGTGTCAAAGTCATTCGTAAACTGCATAAGCGCGCGATCGACAATATCGGCAAGCACGGCATCAGGGACAAGAAAACAATCAAGGCTCAACTTGAGTTGGCCGAGCAACTCATGGAACTCAAGCTGGCGCCAAAATTATTCGATGCACTGGTGCGCAGTTTGCGCGAAGCGGTGTCGGTGATACGCCGGCAGGAACGCCTGATCATGCAGATTTGTGTTCGCGACGCACGCATGCCACGCAAGGATTTTCTGTCGAGTTTCCCGAAAAGCGAGACAGATCTGTCCTGGATCGAAAAGCACATTCGTGCCAAGCGCAAGCATTCGTCGATGCTGGCAAAGCTCAGGGACGATGTCCTCCGTGCGCAACGCAAGTTGATCGCGATCGAAACCGAGACCAGCCTTTACATCGGTGAAATCAAGGAGATTAACCGCCAGATGTCGATAGGCGAAGCCAAAGCGCGGCGCGCCAAGAAGGAAATGGTCGAAGCAAACCTGCGATTGGTAATCTCGATTGCCAAGAAGTACACAAACCGTGGCCTGCAATTTCTGGACCTGATCCAGGAAGGCAATATAGGTCTGATGAAAGCCGTCGATAAATTTGAATACCGTCGTGGCTACAAGTTTTCTACCTATGCTACCTGGTGGATCCGGCAGGCGATCACGCGCTCGATTGCGGATCAGGCACGCACCATCCGCATTCCAGTGCACATGATCGAAACCATTAACAAGCTGAATCGAATTTCGCGACAAATGCTGCAGGAAATGGGTCGCGAGCCGCTCCCGGATGAACTCGCCGAACGCATGGAAATGCCCGAGGACAAGGTTCGCAAGGTGCTGAAGATCGCCAAGGAACCGATTTCGATGGAGACCCCGATTGGCGACGATGAAGACTCGCATCTCGGTGACTTCATTGAGGACCAGACAGTGCATTCGCCGGTCGAGTCGGCAACTTCGCAGGGGCTCAAGGAAACCACGCATAACGTATTGGCTGGACTGACGCCGCGCGAAGCCAAGGTGCTGCGCATGCGGTTCGGTATTGACATGAATACCGATCACACGCTGGAAGAGGTCGGCAAGCAGTTTGACGTCACTCGTGAGCGGATTCGCCAGATCGAGGCGAAGGCGCTGCGCAAGCTGCGTCATCCAACGCGGTCGGATCAGCTGCGCAGCTTCCTTATCGACGACTAGAGTCGACTAATCCGGTATTCGTGAGACGACGAAGCTTTCGTCGTTAAACCACAGCCCGTTGTGTTTGTGCAGAATTTTGGCGGTGGCTTCCAGGTATTGTGACTTGGCAAGTGCCGCCTCGAGGCGCTGGTCTTCAATTTGTGCCACGTAGATGGCCGCGTTCCATGCGGCAAATAATGTCGAGGTGCCGATACTCTCGGCGATTTCGTCCGGCAGCGTGTGCATACGAAACTGGAAGATGGCGCGGTCATCTGCGGCAGCATCAAGCTCGAAGTTCCGCACTTCGTCGCCAAGCATGACTCTGAGTTTGCGCAGTAGCTCGTGGCGATTGACCTGGAACGGATCTTCGTTCGGCCAGATTTCGCGCACCAGTTCCAGCCCCGGATCATTGCCGATCGAGTGCACCGCCAGCAGGCGGCCGGTCGGCCGCAGCGCCCTGGTCAATGGACCAAGCACGTACTTCACCTTGAACTCTGCGTCCATGCGCGCGCGCCAGGGCTGCGACGCCAACACCAGGTCATAGTCCGCTCGGCACATGTGCATGCGGGGAATGACGCTGTCTAGCAGAAAGCGCTGATCCTTGCGATACATGACCAGCACCGATGGCTTGACGTACAGCGGGTTGCCGGTTTTTTCGCTGGCCCGTGCCTGCCAGCCGTCAACCAGAAACTCGTCGATGCTGCCTAGTTGCTGGCCATACTCATAAGCGCTGGTCCCGCCAAGCTCGACCACCCTGAAGTTGAAGTTCTCGACCATGTGCTCGGCTCGCGGCTGTAACCAGGGAGCCTCTGCATAATTGAGGTTGGTAAACACAAATACACTGGCCGGGTGTTCAATAAAACGATCCGGTAACTTCTCGAGACTCAGGCGAATGTCTTCGAGACTGATCTCCTTGCCGACCACATAGAACGGCAGAGTTGGATAATGAAAGTGTAGCGCCCGCATGGTGTGACTCAGCACTGTGCCGTCGCCCATACCGGCATCGAAAACGCGCAATGCGGGTGGCTCCGGCCGCAACTGGCCAAGTTCCAGTGCGACGCGCTTTGCGACTTGCCATTTTTCGTTGCAGGTATTGACGAACGCCAGGTATTTCTGGCGGTTGTCGTAAAAACGAAACGGGCGAACAAATTTCATCGCATGGCCTTCAAACGTGCGTTGGCTCAGCTGATTGAAACTGAATGGCAAGTGGCGGTCAACGACCGCGGCAGGTGCCAATTTTGCATCGCACTGGCACTATGGAATCTGCTAAGATTCGCTGCCCCGCGAGGGGGGTGGAAGGAAAGTTTGGGCCTGTAGCTCAGTTGGTTAGAGCAGGGGACTCATCAAGAAAGGTGCGTTTGTGCCGAGAGGCGCAAAATGAACGGGATGAATTCAGGGAAACCTTAGCAGCGCGGCTGATGGCAACCCTGAGCCAAGCCGGTGGTACACCGCCGGAAGGTGCAGAGACTACCTGAGAACTTTAGTGTTCTTAATAACAGGCTAGAGCGTCCCGCCCCTAACAATTCGGTTGAGGGTGATGAGATAGTCCACTCCACTCAGAAATGAGTGGCAAAAGTGAATCCCTTGGTCCCAGGTTCGAGTCCTGGCGGGCCCACCATCTACCCTTCCGGGACGTTCCGGCACGTTCCGAATTTGGTCCCCGAAAGTCACGCCGGTGATGGCCGGCACCACTGCAATCGCGAGCGGCTGCTATGAGCCAAAGCGGCCGCTCAAGTGTCTGCTTTGGGGAAAATACGAGGGGCCGCTAACGGCCAAAACCAGCCGGTGGCGCTTGAACCGTTACAAGACGTGAATGCCGTCCAATTCCACTCGGTAATTCCGCGACCCATCCTCGATAAGTGTCAGAGATGCCGTTAGATCAGACGGGCCTTCCCGATCTGTGTGGAGGCGAACGTTGACACTCCAGCATTCTTCTATCGGCGTGTCGATCCGGACTACATCAATGTCATCTGGTCGAAATTTAGCGACAATTTCGCCGGGATATGCACCGACTGCTTCGCCCATCTCCTCAGCGCGCATCCGAATGCTGTCTGTGACCTTTTCGAGTTCCGCGTAGTCTTGGTTTGCCAGTAGGTCGATCACGAATTGGATTGTTCGGTGAAGCTTTTCGCGATCAAGAGGCATACTTGTGTTTATTGGCGAACTAGTTTGCGAGTTTGTGTCCGGCCGGAAAGGGTCAGCAACAGCCTGCCAGCAGTTTAGCACCTGCACGGCTGCTTCCGAGCGCAAACCAGCCGCTCGTCTAATTCAATTGCGACTGTCTCAGAACGGCCAAATTCAGTCGCTCAATCTGCCGTCCAACTAGCGAAGCCGAGTATCAATACGCCTATTACTACGAACCATACTAAGCATCCCAACAGATTTGATGCTCGTATTTCGTACCAACGTTGTACAAACCGTGCGCCGCAACTCGGACAGGCATCCGCCTTCTTGGAAACCTGATTTCCGCAGTCTTTGCACTTCGTGAGCTTGGACAAACTCCTCCTCCACGCTACAACCGACTAGGGTCACCTGCAGCCTGCCAGGGCGTAATGCACTGACAGGCTGCAATGCGAAGTATAGCAGTCACTCACATTGTTCAATCTCGGCGGGCAGCAGTCGGCCAGGAGCGGACACAGGCCAATCAGCGCCAACGCGCCGCAGGCTGCAAGATGTAGTGGCGATAAACATAGCCCCATGGGATAACGAGCGGCATTAGAATCACGCCGAATACGATATTTTGAAAGTCCTCGGTAAAGGATGGCGGCATCTGCCCGGCAGACCACTGTGGGATACCAAAGAAGATAAGCCAGATGGTCTTCCAGGCAAACTCGAACATCAGCAGCGGGAGCATCTGCAGTGGGTACCTTAGGCCGATAAAGGCCAACAGCCAAACGCCGCCGAGCAGGCTCGCGATCACGCCTCGCGACATCGGCGCGTGATCGAACAATGGAGGCACGATCATTGCGCCCAGCCCGACGATCAGAAGAAGGTAGG
This sequence comes from Gammaproteobacteria bacterium, assembly GCA_029884455.1. Taxonomy (GTDB): domain Bacteria; phylum Pseudomonadota; class Gammaproteobacteria; order Steroidobacterales; family Woeseiaceae; genus UBA1847. The sequence continues at coordinate 24,177 of JAOUHU010000036.1, forward strand.
TCGCGCGCAGAACGTAAAGCCGGACAAGCGACACGTCGCCTACGGGGCTTTTCGATTCGGGCGACGCTCCGGCATCGTGCGGTGACGGCATGGCAATACTCCAGTTTTGATCGGTCGAAAAAGTTTGGACTCGCGGGTATCGGCAAAGTCGGTCGCCGCGAACGTCTCTTCTGGGTCACAGGCGGAAAGTATAGCGCGAAAAGCCTGGCCGGCTGCTTTCAGGGGCAAAGCGGAAGTCACGTTGAAGCCAAGGCCACTGTCGCAGTGCGGCCAATAGCAGCCATTCGAAGCGATGGCGCACACTAATGTTTTGCTCGTGCACGGAGTAAATCGAGATTACTTTTTAGGATTTCTCGCACCGACACCAACTGCTGTCGGTAGTCGTACAGAAGGCTCACCAATTGACTCTGTAGGACAAGCCACTCGTCGTCGGCAATCGCGGCACGCAAAAAAGATGCCGTTCCTATGCCATAGGACAAATAGTAATCATACGCCGTTGCATTTTCCAAAATTGCCGCACCCGAGTTGCGGGCGATCCTTGCTTCAACGTTCCTTATCGTAAGCGTGCCCAGTTCACGCACGGCCGCCTGCTCCGCGTCCAGCTCGGCCAGGACAGTGCGCCAAGACGCGATGGCCAACCTCAAATCCCTATCCTCAATGTTCTGCACGCCGTCTACCATGAGGGTGCTGAGCGCCCCGTTAGACGGTTTGAATGTGGACGAAAACGACGCATTCCACAGCGCCTCCACCTCTTTATCCGACAAATCTTTCAGGTCCTCGGCACGGAAATAGATAATCCGAATTGTATTCGTCGCAGCCCGGCTCAATTTTTCAAGGCTCACATCGATACGATCAAGTTCCGCAGTCCACTCGTCTTCCAATGCATCGAGAAGCTGGTCGGTTCGGGCTTGTTCGACTCTGTCACCTAACCAGGAGTCCGCCGCCAACGCGATCGACACGCCAATGACAATAAGAAATACGTCAACAACCGCTTGGCGCCAATTCAGAACGAATTCGGTCTTCGCAGCCATAGCTTCAATTCTCCGGATTATACGATCTTGATATTGGCTCGCGACGTTGGACGTCTCAACGCCCGCTTTGTATATGGACTCCTCCAGTCTAGCAAACAGATTTCGTAAACAGAATTCAGACGCGTTTGTATATTCGGCCTTTTGTTGGAGAGGCTATCTCCTGGCCCGCTATGTATTCGCTCTTCGGTTCCTCTAAGGGTCAGTGGGCTCTAGGGCCTCAAAGCGGTGCAGGTTTGACCGGAGCAGATATCTTTACCTGTTACGTGGTTTCTGTAGGCAGGACTTTCTAGGCAGCCATCTCCAGTTGCTCTCGACGTTGGTATTCAGTTCCCTGGGTTACAAGCGCCCAGGCGGTTCGTACATTTTTGTTGGCGAGCGCAACGGCCGCACGTCGCGGTCCGGCTCGCTCGATGAGATCCTTCAGCCAGCGATCCTTGCTCGTTCGTGGCTCCTTCATGCGGTAAACATAGGCGAGCGCACCCTGGATCAGGATCGATCGCAACCTGCGGTTACCGATCTTCTTGCTCAAGCCCACGATGTTGGTTTTTCCACCGCTGCTGTGCTGCCTCGGTGTTAGGCCGAGGTAGGCCGCGAACTCGCGGCTCTTGGTAAACGCGGCACCCGAGCCGAGTGCCGCATACAACGACAGCGCGCCGATCGGACCGACGCCTTCCAGTGCCGTCAGCTTACTGCACACCGGGTGCCGCTTCACCAGGCTGTCGATCTCCTTGGTCATGGCTTCAATGTCGATACGCAGCTCGAGCATGCGACCGTAGAGACGGTGCAATGTCGGCCGGTATAGGTCGGGCAGATCGTTGTCACCGTCTTCCAGCACCTCCGGTAGTGTGCGTAACAGCGAAGCAAAGCCCTGCGGGATTGTCACGCCAAACTCTAGAAGGATGCCGCGCATATGGTTCGATAAAGCAATGCACTCCTGGATCAGGAGAAACCGCGACCGTTGGATCGACTGCAAACCTTGCTGCTCAACCGTCTTCATCGGGGCATCTTTGATGTTCGGTCGTCGCGCCGCTTCTGCGACAGCCAACGCGTCATTGCTGTCTGTCTTGTGACCTTGTCGAAACGGTGCAACTGCCTTGGCCGGAATAATCCGAGTTGAGTGACCGTGACGCTTCGCCGCGCGCGCCCAGTAATGCGCGCTCGCGCAGGCTTCAAATGCAACCAGCGACGGGCTTTGCTTGCCCAGAAACTCGGCAAACTTCTTGCGCGTGAGAGATCGGTTGGAAAGTTCTTTGCCTCGGCCGGATACGACCGAAATCTGAATAACATTTTTTGCCAAGTCGACCCCGACTGTTGTTGAATAGCTCATGTATGGACTCCCTTTGGGTTTTGGTCGACTTCCAACCTAAGAAATTAGGTTGGAGGAGTCCATACATAGGGTCATTTTCTGTCCGTCATTGTAGCTCGAAAGCGGCCGTTCGAGCGGCTGCAATTGCCATCGTAGCAGTCGTTAGTTCCCATGCCAGGCAGGCCGATGCCGTGATAAGGGCGGCATCGTCAACGTCTTCAGCCCATACCTTGTCGAATCGCCAAAACCTTCGCCGGTGTTGCTGGCTTGCTGCAGTAGTCCGCCCAGTCTGCCATCAGCCGGGCGCGTTTCTCTAATAGGTCGCCACGCCGATAGGCCGCCTCAGTTTTGTCGCGTAGTACATGCGCCAGCGCCATCTCCGCAACATCCGCCGGGTAGTTGGTCGTTTCCGCGCACCAGTCGCGGAACGTAGAGCGGAAGCCATGAACTGTGATGTCTATCCGCTCGAGGCGTTTCAGCACTTGCAGCATGGCGACGCTGGACAGGTGACTGCCGCGCTTGTGGCCAGGGAACACATAGCGCTGACTGCGGCCGTCGACTGCCTTGAGTAGCGATACGGCCGCATCCGACAGCGGCACCCGGTGCTCACGTTTGCTCTTCATGCGCTCGGCGGGGACGAACCAGGTTTTGAGGTCCAGATCGAACTCCGACCACTCAGCCTGGAGCACTTCGTTGGTCCGTGCAGCCGTCAGGATCGTAAACTCGAGCGCCCGCGAGGCAACGCCGCTATCGGCTCGCAACTGCTGCATGAACTTGCCCACCTCCGTGTACGGCAGTGCCGCGTGATGCTTCACTCGGGCAACCAGGCTCGATCTTGGTAACAGCTTGTCGAGGTGCCCGCGCCAGCGGGCCGGGTTGTCGCCACCCCGGTAGCCGCGCACCGTCGCCCAGTCCAGTACGGACTCGATACGGCCCCGAAGGCGACTCGCGGTCTCGGTCTTGGTAGTCCAGAGCGGTTCGATGCAACGCATGACAAGCGCCGTGTCGATTTGATCGACTGGCAGGTGGCCGAAAATCGGTCCTGCCACATTCTTGAGGGTGTTTCGCCACTGGTCGATGTGTTTCGGATTGCTCCAGCCGGGAGCCTGCGACTCAATGTAGCGCTCGGCGCAGTCGGCAAAGCTCAGCATGTTGCCCCGAGCCACCCGTGCGTCTCGCTGCCGAGCCCGTTTGTCGGTTAGCGGATCGATGCCCTGCAGCAGCTTCTTGCGCTGCTGTGTCGCGAGCTCACGCGCTTCAGCAAGGCTGATATCGGGATACGGACCTAGCCCTATCCAGGTTTGTTTGTCGTGCCGCACGTATCGAAATGCCCACGACTTGTTCACCGAATCGGGTGATTTCTTGCTGGTCGACTTGCGGACCTGAAGATACAAATTGCCGCCGTCGCAATACCGGCCAGGCCGCTTAATATGCCGTACAAACAAAGCAGTAATTCTCTCCGCCAAACTCAGCACCCCGAAAATGGTCAACGACCTGGTCTACGTTCGCGATCCGGCTTTGGCCAGATTTCCTCGTTCGACCCTAGTCGTCAATTTTGCTAAGTTCAAGAGGCAAAACGAATTCCGGAAACCCTCGGAATTCCTTGGAAATCAAAAACTTGCCACCCTCTCCGCCAATTTCACTCGCAAGTTGTTGTTTTTCACTGATCACAAATAACCCATCCAGATTGGGGCCGCTTCCAGGGGGTGGGAGGGGTAAGAAACCGCTTTG
>JAOUHU010000037.1 GCA_029884455.1 Gammaproteobacteria bacterium
ACCAGTCGGCATCGGCCTCGCGGGAAGCGAATTCGCAATCAGTAAAATCGGCAGGCCGCGCAGCGAACGCAAGTTCTTCAGGCGCGCGACCGGCGCCATCGGTGCCGTGACAGGCTGCGCAGGCGCTGTCAAAAATCTCTTTATCAGTGGGTTTACTAGCATCCGCCAACGCGGCAGCAGTCATTAGTATCGCGGCTGCTGCAGGCAGGCCAGTCCTGTGCATCAATTAATTCCGGGCGTCGAGCTGCTGTGCCTGCCAGCCACCGCCTAGCGCCTGGTACAGGCCGATGATGGCGTTAAGTCGTGCGAGCTTGTTGTCGAAGAAGTTGTTGCGCGAATTGAACAACTGGTTCTGGGAGATCAACACGGTCTGGAAGTCCGCGACGCCTTCACGGTAGCGCGCCTCCGCGATGCGGAACGACTCCTCCGCGCGCCGCAGATCGTCTGCGGCGACCACGCCGAGTGCATCAAGCAGCTCGATGTTACCGAGTGTCACCTCAATCTCGTTAAAAGCGCCAATGACGGTCTCCCGGTAACTGGCCAGTGAGGATTCGAGTTCAAGTCTTCGCCGCTCGACATTTCTGCCACGCCCGCCGTTGTCGAGCAGCAACTGTGCCAGGCTTGCGGACGCAGTCACTGCAGTCGTGCCGTCATTGACAATATCGCCAAGCGACGTGCTCGCCAGCTGTGCGGAGCCGGTCAGGCTGATGTTGGGCAGGTAGGCCAGCCGCGCGAGGTCGACGTCGGCTCGGGCCAGCGCCAGGTCGGCTTCGGCCTGCACAATGTCGGGTCGGCGTTGCAGCAGGCTGGACGGCAGGCCGGGCTGCACCTCGGGAATGCGTACCTGGTCGAGCGTGGTGGCGCTGACATCAAACGCGGTAACCGAGTCTGCAACCAGCAACGCCAGCGCGGACCGAGCTGCAAATTCATCCTGCCGCAGCGATGCCAGGCTATTGCGCTCCTGTTGTACCGCAATTTGCTGTTGCAGCAATTCGACTTTGTTGACGGTACCGGCGTCAACGCGCGCCTCTACGATCCGGGTGATCGCTTCTGCGTTTGCCACGTTCTGTTCGGCCGCGACGATGCGGTCGCGCAATAACAGAATGCGAAAGTAGGTGGATGCGGCCGTACCCAGCGTATTCAGGCGCACATCTGCTGCCAGCGCGAGGCTGGACCGGTAGCGCGCCTGCGCCGCGTCCCAGTTTGTCGGTTTGCTGAGGATGTCGGAATACACGATGCCGGCACTAAGCTCGTACAAGTCAGAGCCACCATCGGTGTAATCGCCAGCGTCGGGCTTGATACCCGCATAAGCCGTGCTGGCGCCAAAGCTGACCACCGGCGTCGGCCAGAGATCAAACCCGGCATCGCGCAGCGCCAGTTGCGCCAGTCGCAAGTTACGCTCGTTACTCTGCAAATCAAGATTGCGTTGTTCAACCTGGGTGATCACGGCGTCGAGTTCGCTGGCCTGAAAGTTCTGCCACCAATTCAGTTCGGGCCAGCTGTCGGCGTCATTGGCGCCACGCAACCAGGTTACTGGCACGTCGGTCGCGGCAAGTTCGGGCATCGGTGTCGCCGCGCACGCGCCCAGCAGCACGCTGGCGCAACAGGCAGCAACAATGTGGGGCGCGCGCATGGGTTTACTCCGACGCCAGCGCTTCGACCGGATCGAGTCGCGCTGCCTTGCGTGCCGGTGCGAAGCCGAAAACCAGGCCCGTGGCCGCGGCGCAACCAAATGCGAGCATCATCGGCGTCGCCGAGATCACCGTCGCGGTGCCAAACGTGCCGATGATTTTCGCGACACCGACACCGACCAGGATGCCGAGCAGGCCACCCACCGCCGCGACCACAATGGCCTCGGACAGGAACTGCAACAGGATGTCGTTTTGCCGGGCGCCGGTTGCCATGCGGATGCCGATCTCACGCGTACGCTCGGTCACTGATACCAGCATGATATTCATGACACCGATGCCACCGACCAGCAGTGAAATTGCGGCAACTGAGCCGAGCAGGACGGTAAACGTCTGCTGCGACTCGGAGACGTTTTCCAGCAGCTCAGCGCTGTTCCTGACGCGAAAATCCTCGGTGCCATGGCGTGTCAGCAACAGCGTCGTTAATGCGGCCTCGGTTTCGGCGATCAGTGCGGGATCCTCGACGGCCACGGTGAGAGAGCGTAAATCCTGGTGGCCGAAGATGCGCAGGCCACCGGTTTTCAGCGGCAGAAACACGACGTCATCCTGGTCGCGCCAGCCGGTAGCGCCTTTCCTCGTCATCGTGCCAATAACCAGGAATGGCACGTTCTGGATCAGGATATATTCACCCAATGGATCCGCGCCCGGCTCGAACAACTCTTCATACGGGGTCGCACCGAGCACCGCCACCGGCGTGAAGCTCTCGCTGTCTTCGTCGGTGAAGAATACGCCGCGCGCCAGCGGCCAGTTCCGGGTGTCCGGCAAGTTCGCGCTGGTCGCGGTGATTTCCGATTGATAATCGCGATTGCGATAGCGTAAGGTCGCGGCCCCGCTGATCTCTGGCATTGTCGATGACACGTTGGGTATTTCGAGCTCGATTGCCTTGGCGTCTTCGATAGTCAGTTGTTGCGCGTCCGACGAGCGGCCATAAAAAGACCGGACCGTGAGCAGATTCACGCCCATCGAGCTGATGCGGTCAATGATGTCGCGTTGCGCACCTTCGCCAATAGCCAGCATTGCGACCACCGAGGCCACGCCGATGACAATACCCAGCAGCGTCAGTATGGTGCGAAAAATATTCGCGCGCAGCGAACGAAAAGCCATACGCACGGCTTCGTGCATATCGGCAACCGATGACGCCGCGTTGTCCGCCGCGCTGCGACTCGCGAGCGCGGGTGCACCGTTGCGGCGTCTGGCGCTGGTCGCGGGCCCCGTGTCCTTGACGATGGCACCATCCAGCAGTTCGATCTGGCGGTCACATTGCACAGCGATTTTTGGATCGTGCGTAATGATGATAACCGTATGGCCCTTGGCGGCGAGGCCCTTGAGCAGTGCCATCACCTCGAGGCCACTCTGTGAATCCAGTGCGCCGGTTGGTTCATCAGCGAGGATGATTTCACCGCCATTCATCAGCGCCCTTGCGATTGAGACGCGCTGCTGCTGTCCGCCGGACAGCTGATTGGGCCGATGATCCATGCGATCGGCGAGATTCAGCGCGGCCAGCAATTCGGCGGCGCGCTCGAAGCGCTTGGCTTGTGGTATGCCCGAATAAATCGCCGGTACCTCAACATTCTCCTGGGCAGTCGCGGTGCCGAGGAGGTTATAGCTCTGGAAGATGAAACCGAACGCTTCGCGTCGCAACCAGGCGAGCCCATCGGCATCGAAACTGCGAATATCCTTGCCCGCAAAGCAGTAGTCGCCGGAGCTCGGCCGGTCCAGGCAGCCAAGAATATTCATCAGCGTCGACTTGCCGGAGCCCGACTGGCCCATAATCGAGACGAATTCACCGGCGTAAATTTTCAGCGACACGTCGCGTAGCGCATGTACTTCCACACCGCCGCCGGTAACGAAAGTACGACAGATGTCGCGCAGCTCGATCAGCGGCACCGCCTCGTGCCCGATCGGCTCGGCTTCAAATATGACTTCGGCGGGCCGGACCATGATGCTTAGCGGAAATTGAATGGACGCTGGGCTGGCTGGGCCGCAGGCGCGCTCGGTTGAATGATGCCGGCGACCACCTGGTCGCCTTCCTGCAAGCCGGCAAGTACTTCAGCAGCGATCCGGCTGGTCACGCCAACACGCACTTCACGTGTTTCAAACTGGTTGTCACCTGTCTTGACCTGGACGGTCGCGACCGAGCCCTCGCCGTCGGCAGCAGGCTGGGAGGCAGCCGTGCGACCACCACCTTCGGAACGGCGCGCATTGCCAGCAGCAAACGAGGCGGCGGCGGAGGTCGGGCGCCCGGCGCCCTTGGCAAAGGTGAGGGCACCCACCGGGACTTTAAGAACATTGCGTGCCGCGGATGTCACGAAGAAGATCTGTGCGGTCATGTTCGAGAACAGGGTCTCGTCCGCGTTGCTGATATCGAACAACGCCGTATACAAAACCACGTTATTGGTTACCACCGGCGTCGGCAGGATCTGCCGCAAGGTGCTGTACCAGCGCCGACCGCCACCACCGAGCGTGGTGAAATACACTTCCATCCCCGGGCGCAGCTTGGTGATATCGGCCTCGGAGACCTGGGCCTCGGCGGTCATGGTGGTGAGGTCGGCGATGCGCAGGATTATCGGCGTCTGCTGGTTGGCATTCAGCGTCTGTCCCTCTTTCATGTTGACTGCCACCACGGTGCCGGAGGACGGAGCGTAAATGCGTGTGTAACCGAGCTGCGCCTCGTCGCTGGCGAGTCCGGCCTTGGCCTGCTCGATCTGTGATTGTAGCTGTGTCAGGCCGGACAGGGCCGTTGCCAGTGCATTATCCGCGGCATCGAAATCGGCCTGCGTGGTCGCATCGTCTGCCATCAGGCGCGTCTGTCGCTGTGCATTGGCCTCGGCGAGCCGCAGCGCGGCTTCGCGCGCAAACAGCTGTGCCTCCAGGCCCCTGAGGCTGGCGCGGCTGGCCTCGACGCGATTTTCCTGTACGGCGGCATCGATTTCCGCCAGTAGCTGACCTGCTTCCACAGTGCTGCCAACCATTACGTGCAATGCCTTGAGTTGGCCGGAGACCTGTGCGCCGACATCGACATAATTGCTCGGCTGCAGGAAACCGGCCGCGATCACGGCATTCTCAATGTCGCCAACCTCGACCGTGGCCAGCAATGGGCGCGAGGTGGCTTCGGTGCCGCGGCTGAACAGCCAGTAGCCGCTGCCGGCCAGCAGCAGCGCAACGAGCAATGACAGCCATGGGCGTCGATAGAGGAATTGCAGCCGTTTGCGCTTGCCCGGCGGCGCAATCGGCGCGGCGAACGTGGCGGGTGCTTTTTCTGGCAGTATCATTTGCAGCCCTTCATGCTTGGGATAATGTCCTGGCGATGGTAGCCACCAGTTCCACGGGACTACACTAGCAGGATCGCTGCAAGTCGCCTATTTGATTGACATTTCTCCAGATAAGTTGCGTCGTAATTATCACGCCGCGCAGCCGAAAAACCGCGCCTTACTCGGCGTGGCCGTGCTCCGGGTCGTCGCGATGTTGTTCGTAATGCTGCCGCAGCAGATCCTTGCCGTAATCATTGCCATTCGGCGTGCGCACGATGGAATGCACATGGTCGCGCGGCGTGTAGCGGGCGAATTCCGGACCGCGCAGTGCGATCGGGTTCTGGTGGTCGAACTCGATCAGCACCACCGGGCTCTGGATGCGGTAGTAGAAAATTGCATCCTCGCTGGTGTCGCCAAGCCAGGCGAACCAGGTGTCCTCCAGGTGATCGAGAATTTCCTGCATGCGAATGCCGGCGTGTGCGTCACGCATATTGCCGATATGCGTGCCGATCAGGTCGATCAGCTGTTCGCGCTGCGCCGGCGTAAGCTCACCCGAACGGATCCCGGCGTAGGGAACGATGACATTGTCGCTGTACGCCTGCGTAAGAATACTGTTGCCACTTTTGGTGCCGATGACCGCGCTTTGCAGCTGTTCCGTGCTCAGAGTGCGTACGAACTGCAGTCCCTTGTCCTGCTCGGTTTGCAGTACGCGCGTTCCGGCGTAAGGGCCGGCGTCCGCGAATACGGGTTCCGAACCAAGGAAAGTCGGCGTCATGACAACCTGGTCGCCCAGCACAAAATAATTGACGATCAGGTGATGCCCTTCGAGCTGCCAACCCCAGGGTTGCGACACGGACGGCGTGCCCATGATCGCCAGCCAGTACAATTTCTCGCCATATTCATCGTGCTTATCGGTCAGCCAGGCGAGGTGCCCGTTCAGGCGCATGATGTCGCGCGTGGTTTGCAGTCCGCGTGCACTCAGGGCGGCAGCCAGCAGATCGATAGCGGCCGCCGTCTGCGCCTCGTCCAGGTCCTGGAAAGAGACTCCCTGCCGCGGCGCGCGATGGATATTGGACCATTCGCGCCACTGCTCGCTGGCCAGCGCAAACGAGATCTGCTGGCGCTGGTTTGCGTCGAGGCTTGCCAGCAATTGCTCTGCGGCATCGACCACGGGCTTGGTACTCACCCCGGTTGAGGCAATCGGGAACAGGTCCGGCACGACTTTGCCGTCGGCGGTAACACCGACGAACGGGCCCGGTTCTGATGAATTCAGGCTTCCTGGAACGGCGTCGCGCTGTTGTGCAAGCAAAGCTGCAGCGCCGGTCAGGGCGAGGAGCACTATCAGTAATCGCGAAATGGTCATGATCGTTTCCAGGTCTGTCGGTTGGGTGGGGCTCGACGATACGCCAATGTTGGCCGCCGATGGGCTTCAAGCCGGTTTCCATCGTATACTGTGTACAATCGGTCAGGGGGGGGGCATAATGCTTAACCGTCGTCAATTTGCAATAGGCGCCGGCGCGAGTGCGGCAGCTGGCACGGCCGCGCTGGGGTCAATTGCGCTGGCGGTGGCGCCCACCCGGGCCAGCGCGGCTACCGCTAAAGCGCTGGCCAGCGACCCGCCCGCGTCGACCAGGCAACTCGCGCGCTGGATCGTCAGTACGGTATGGCAGGACGTGCCACGGACTGCGCGTGACGAGGCGCTGCGATCGATTTTCAATTGGGTCGGCTGTTGCCTGGGTGGCGCCCGGCAAACGACGACCGATCGTGCGCTGGCCGCACTTGCTGAATTTTCCGGGCCTGCCGAAGCGACGGTGCTGGGTCGCGTCGAGCGCCTCGATATTCTGCACGCGGCGCTGATGAATGGCATCAGCTCACATGTTCTCGACTACGACGACACCCACCTTGCAACGATCATTCACCCGGCAGGTCCGGTTGCGGCGTCGATACTCGCCCTCGGCCAGCGCCTGGGCACCAGTGGCGAGGAGTTTTTGCACGCCTTCATACTTGGTGTGGAAGCCGAATGCCGTATCGGTCTTGCGGTATATCCCTCGCACTACGAACGTGGTTTTCACATTACTGGCACGGCCGGCGTGTTCGGCAGTGCAGTAGCCGCCGGCAAGCTGCTGCAGTTGAATGAACAACAAATGATCTGGGCACTGGGCATAGCCGCAACCCAGGCAGCCGGCCTCAAGGAAATGTTCGGTACCATGTGCAAGGCCCTGCATCCCGGCAATGCCGCCCAGAACGGGCTCAAAGCAGCCCTGCTCGCAGCAAAAAATTACACCAGCTCGGATATTGCGCTCGAAGCACCGGAGGGTTTTCTGTTCAGCTACTCGGACGAGCAGGACTTCGCACAGATAACGGATGGCCTTGGCGGTCGCTGGGAAATCGAAAAAAATACCTACAAGCCGTTTTCCTGTGGCATCGTCACCCACCCGATTATCGACGGCTGCCTGCAATTGCGCAGCGAATACGCGCTGCGTCCGGAGATGATTTCGCGAGTGTCGTTGCGTGTCAATCCGCTGGTCATCAAGCTGACGGGCAAAAAGACGCCACAGACCGGCCTCGAAGCCAAGTTCAGCATTTTTTATATAAGTGCTGCGGCCCTCGTGCACGGTGCGGCTGGGCCCAATCAGTTCACTGATGCGGCGGTGCGCGAAGCGATAACGGTTGCTCTCAGGGACAGGGTCGAGGCTACTGTCGACGCTGCTGTCAGTGAAGAGGAGGCATTCGTGACCATTACCCTGAACGATGGCAGGGTGCTGGAAAAGCACATCGAACACGCAATCGGCAGCGTGCAACGGCCGCTGACCAAAGCGCAGCTTGAATTCAAATTTTCCGACCAGGCAGCTACTGCCTTACCGGCCACGCAAGTCGACAGGGTGATGGCACTGTGCTGGCATCTCGAACACCTGGCCACGATCAATGAAATCGCGGTGGCGACAGTCCCAGACGCGCTGGGCTGAAGAGTGCAACGGCGATGCCGAAACTATCACTGAGGGAGAGCGAAGTATGAGTTCACGATGCGGCTGGAAGATGACGCGTTCGTTGGCGCTGCAAGTGATTTTGCTGGCAGCAATCCTGGCGGCATGCGACAAGGCTCCGGACGCGACGCCGGAGGTTGCACCTGTTAATGAGGTGGTCTATAGCGGCGCGCGGCTGATCGTCGGCGATGGCAGTGTCATCGACGATGCGGAGTTCAGCGTCGATCATGGCCAGATCGTGGCAGTCGGCCCCGCCGGCGCAAACACTGCAGCGCAAGGTGCGAGGCGCGTGGATCTAAGCGGCAAGACCGTAATGCCTGCGATAGTTGATGCGCACGTGCATCTGAATACGGCGCGCGCCGCGCTCATTGATGATCTCGAGCATCGCGCCTGGTTCGGCGTTGGTGCGGCCATGAGCATGGGCTCGGATGTAGTCGACGAACCGCTCGCCCTGCGTGCCGAAGTGTTGCCGAATGCGGCGCGCTTTCGCTCGGCTGGCACCGGCATAACGCGCCCCGAGCCGGGACGTCGCGAAGTCCATTGGGTAAATACAGTGGAGGAAGCGCGCCAGGCGGTGCGCACGGAAGCGGCGCGCAATGTCGACCTGGTCAAGATCTGGGTAGACGATCGCGACGGCCAGTACGAAAAAATGACTGCCGAGTTGTACACAGCCGTTATCGACGAGGCGCGCGCAAATAATTTGCGGGTCGCAGCACACATCTTCGACCTCGACGATGCCAAGGGCCTGGTTCAGGCAGGTGTCGATATCCTGGCGCACGGTGTGCGCGACCAGGACATTGACGATGAGTTTCTGGCGCTGGTTGCCGCGCGCCCGGGCCTGGTGTTGACGCCGAACCTGCCGAGTCGTGGTGTACCGACAGACATGAGCTGGGCGGCTGGCGGCGTCAGCGCCGCGACACTGGCAACCCTGCAAGCGGCGCAGCCCGATCCCGAGGCAGCGGCTTTCTTCGCGATCCAGGCGCGCAACCTGGCGCGCCTCAGTGCAGCGGGAATGACCATCGCGCTCGCGTCCGATGGTAACAACGCCTGGGCACCGCACGTGGAAATGGAAGACATGGTCGCCGCGGGCATGTCGCCGGCGGGCGTCATCGTCGCGGCGACGCGCAATTCGGCCGCAGTCATGCAGCTCGCGGATGCCGGTACCATCGAGGTCGGCAAGAGCGCGGACTTTGTTGTACTCGACGGCAATCCGCTCGACGACATAACGAACACGCGACGCATAGCGGCTGTCTATCTGCGCGGTAAGGAAGTCGATCGTGCCGGCTTGCAGCAGAAATGGAGTGCTGCTGAGCAGCAGGTTGAACTGCGCATCATTACATCCGGTGGTTTCGCCGCGGCGTATGACGTCATTGCGCCTGCATTCGCAGAACGCACTGGCATGCGGCTTGAAATCGAGAATGGTGCATCGTCCGGCGGCGCCGATACGTCGATTCCGGTGCGCCTGGCGCGTGGCGAACAGTTCGACATCATCATTCTTGCTGACTACGCGATGGACAGTCTGATCGAGGCGGGCCAGGTAGACGGTGCCACGCGCCGCGACATCGCACTGTCAAAAATCGGCATGGCAGTACGTGCCGGCGCGCCCAAACCGGATATCAGTACGCCGCAGGCCTTCATTGCGACACTGCGCAACGCAGCAAGTATTGGTTATTCCGCGAGCGCCAGCGGGACCTACCTGTCGACCGAGCTTTTTCCACGGCTCGGGCTGTGGGAAGAACTCGAGCCCAAGAGTCGGCGCATAGTCGGCGACCGGGTCGGCAGCATCGTCGCACGCGGCGACGTTGAAATAGGCTTCCAGCAGGTGAGTGAACTCCTGCCGATCGAGGGCACCGATTTTGTTGCGCCGATTCCGGAAGAGTTCCAGAAGGTCACGGTCTATGCCGCCGGCATCACGCCCGGTTCGCAACATCGCGCCGAAGCAGGGTTGCTACTGGCCTATTTTGTCTCGCCGGACGTTGCGCAAACTGTCGCTGCAACCGGTTTGGTACCGCTGACGACGTCGCACTGAACGGTTGCCGAGCGTGCGACGCCGTGCTCTTGGAATTCTCATCCTGCTCGTGGCGGTTGCCGCGCAGCCATCGCTGGCCGCCGATGATTACCCGAGTCGACCGGTCACCTTAGTGGTCGGTTTTGGCATCGGCGGCAGCGCGGACCGAATGGCGCGGGTGATGGCAAGCTATATCGGCGCGGCACTCGGCCAGCCGGTGCAGGTCATCAACAAGCGCGGCGCCGGTACCTTGCTGGCGGCCAACTACGTACTCGAGCAAGAGGATGATGGCTACACGGTATTTGCCTCGAGTTTTTCGCCCTACCTGCTGAATACCATTCTCGAGGGCAATGCCGATTACTCCATTGACGACTTTGCCTATATAAACTTCCAGTGGTTCGACGAGGATCTGATTGCCGTAAACAAAGACAGTGACTACCAAACCTTGCCGCAGTTGCTGGATGCGATTCGTCGCTCGCCGAAAACGGTGCGTGCCTCCGTGGTACGTGGTTCGAGCGGTCACCTCATGGCGAGGTTGTTGCTCGAAGTCAGCGGCATCCCGCAGCAAAACCTGAACCTGGTTACCTATAACGAGGGCGGACTGCCGCGTGCGGCGGTCGCAGGGCACGTCGTCGATTTCATCGTTATCAGCGGCGAAGGCTCGGAAAGCATTCGCGAGTACGTCAAGCCACTCGCTATCGTCAGTCGCCAGCGCAGCCCGGACTGGGATGCACCGATACTGTCGGATGCGCTGGCCACAACCGGCATCGTGGTACCGAACTTGCCGGGTTCGGTACGCGGCTTCGCGACCAGCGCGGAATTCCGGCGGCGCTACCCGGAGCGATTCGCGATACTCACCGCAGCCATCAAGACTGCCCTGGAAAACGAAGAGCTGATAGCAATACTCGACGGCGCCAGGATCGGGCGACGCTGGATTGGTCCCGATGAGGCCGACACCACGATGCGCGAGTCGTTCGAGATCTTCAAAGACTATTCCTTCCTGCTGCAGAACCAGAATTGACATGAACCAGAGACCGCTGCAGTTGGCCGGGAACCGGATGGCAGATCTGCTGGTGTTGCTGCTGCTACTGGGCCTGGTTGCGATGTATGGCATCGACGCCGTACGAGCATCAACGCACATATTGAACCTGATTCTGGTCCTGCCGGTGATGATCGTGATCGCGGTGCTGTGTGCGGCGCAATTCGTCATTGACCTTAAAGATTTCCGGCAGGCGCCTCCACCACGCGAACCTGTTAGGCAGGTTTTGCCGGTCATGCTGCTGTTCGCGGCTTATGTGTTGTCGCTGCAATGGCTTGGCTTCGACGTCGGCACCTTCGCTTTCCTGTGCATATTCCTATGGTTGCACGGCGAACGCCGCCTGCGCTGGCTGCTGGCCTACTCGATCTGTTTTGCGGCGGTCACGACCCTGCTGTTCGCTTACATGCTGCCGTATCCAATGCCTATGCTGATTTTTGACACGGCTTATTAGGAGCCCCGGTTGATCGACCTGCACGCATTACACGCCGCATTCGGCATGCTGTTTTCCAGCGGCACGCCATGGTTGATCGTGGTTCCGGGCATCGTCATCGGGCTGGTCTTCGGTGCGATTCCCGGTCTGCAGATTTCGATGGCCATGGCTGTGTTCCTGCCGATGACGCTGTACATGGATTTCATGCATGCGATGCTGTTTCTGACCGCGATTTTTACCGGTGGCAGTTTTGGCGGTGCGATCCCGGCAATACTGATGAATATTCCGGGCACGTCCACCTGTATCGCGACGGCATTCGACGGCTATCCGATGGCGCGCAAAGGCGAGCACAACACAGCACTGGGTATCGCGTTGGGGGCATCCTGTCTCGGCGAGCTGTTCGGCTACCTGTTGTTGTTCATGTTGATTAGTACTGTTTCGGAACTCGTGCTGCACGTCGGACCGGCGGAGATGACGGTGGTCATTATCTGGGGAATTACTTTGATCGGAAGCCTCAGCAGCGGCAATCTCCTCAAAGGCCTGATCTCTGGCCTGATCGGTATCCTGATCAGTACCATAGGCTACGGCGAAGCCGGTGTCGCACGCGGCACTTTTGGCAGTGCCTACCTGCTGGACGGGGTGCCCGCTGTGCCTGCGATGATCGGCATGTTCGCGGCATCGGAGCTGTTCCGCCTGGCACGGTCCGATTTCCTCATCGCGGACAGTGAAAAGCGTGTTGTCAGTATGCGCCAAATCCTGGCGGGACTTCGCAGGACGCTGAGCTATCCGATCGTAGTGTTGCGCGGCAGCCTGATCGGCGTTTTCGTCGGCGCCGTACCTGGCGTAGGTTCGTCGGTATCCAACCTGCTGTCATACATGGTGACGCAGCGCCGCGACAAACATCCGGAATCATATGGTCAGGGAAACCCGAAGGGCGTCGTTGCGTCGGAGTCGGCCAACAGCTCCTCGGAAGGCGGATCGATGGCGACCCTGCTGGCACTCGGTATCCCGGGTGGTGGCGCGACCGCGGTCATGCTGGCCGCGTTCGCGATGCACAACATCACGGGTGGCCCACAATTCATTCGTGAGCAAACCGATGTTGTATACGCGATCATTATTGCCAATTTCAGCCAGGCGTTCTTATTGATCGGCCTTGGCCTGGTTTGCATTCCTTTGCTCGCAAACGTCGTCAAGGTACCGATGAACTACCTGGTGCCCTCGGTACTGGCGATGGCCGTGTTCGGTGCATTCGGACTGACCGGCGACCTCTCCGGCCCGCTAACCGTGCTGATCTTCTCCCTGCTCGGCTGGCTGTTCAAACGCTTTGATTATTCAGTGCCGGCTGCAGTAATCGGCATCTTGCTGGGCAGTATGGCGGAGGACCAGGTGATCTACCTGTACCAGATCAGCGGCGGCCAATGGACTTATATTCTGGAACGGCCTGTCGCGATCATCATCCTGCTGCTGCTCGTGGCCTCCCTGTTCGGCAACAAATTGCTGCGGTTGTTGCAACGCAAGATCAGCGTTTGATTTTCGGCCTTGAATTCCTGACGCTCGCGCTGCTGGTCGCCGCCGCGTTCCTGACCGGCGTGCTGCACGGTGCGACCGGCATGGCAGGCGGCATCGTGATGGCGTCGATTCTCGCGCATTTCGTCGGTATCAAGGTTGCGGTGCCGGTGATGACGGTCGCCCTGATTTTCAGCCACCTGAGTCGTATCCTGATGTACGCGAAGGAAACCGACTGGTCGATTGCCGGGCGAGTGTTGCTGTTCGGCTGTCCGACCATCGTGCTCGGCGCGCTGGTTTTCGGCAGGATCAGCGCGACGACGGTTGCGATTGTATTTGCGGCATTCCTCTGTATCTCTTTCCCGGTTAAATACTGGGCCAGGCACTACCAGCTTACGACCGGGCCGAAATTGCTGGCGGGTGCCAGCATGATCTGGGGCATGCTGGCCGGCAATGTTATCGGCCCCGGCTTTTTTCTTGCGCCATTTCTGCTCGGTACCGGCATGAACCGGCTGACATTTGTTGGTACGCTCGCTACCGTGACCCTGGTGATGAACGTATTGAAACTGGGCGTGTTCGGAGCTACCGACCTGATGCATCAAGAGACGTTTGCCCTTGGCACGATCATTGGCATCCTGTCGATGCCTGGAAACTGGGTTGGGCGACACATCCTGCAGCGCGTGCGTGACAGCGACCACCGGCTGGCGATCGACCTGATGACATTGATGCTGATCGCCAACTTCATTTATCTCGCGACCAGGACCGCCTGAGCGAATTCACAGGAGACCTTAAATGGCCGATGCAAGTTTGACGCGCCGTGAGATCCTCGCCGCAATACCGGCGCTGGGCTTGCCGGCGATTTTGCCGGCAGTGGCATTCGCGGACGAGGCGATGCCGATGCGCCGCATTCCGGGCAGCAATGAGTCACTGGCAATCATCGGCCTCGGCTCAAGCAAGCCCGTTGACCAGATTGCAGAACGCGGTGCAGAACCGCTCGCCAGTGTGTTGCGTGCCCTGGTTGCCAGCGGCGGCAATGTTGTCGATACCTGGCCGCGCAATGCAGACAACGACGCCGCGTTCGGCACGATCATCGAGCAGCCGGACCTGCGCGATGCACTGTTTGTGGCGAGCAAGATCGATCGCACCGGCAGGGAAGAAGGAATTCGACAGTTTGAAGATACCTTGCGCCATTACCGGCGTGACCGCATCGACCTGCTGCAGGTCTTCAGCCTCACTGACCTCGATACGCAATGGAGAAACCTGCAGGACTTCCGTGAACAGGGCCGCGTGCGCTACCTCGGGGTTACCGTTTCAACGAGCCGCCTTTACGATGCGCTGACGCAATTTTTGCGCAGAGAAAAACCGGATTTCGTGCAGGTCAATTACTCGATCAGTGAGCGCGAGGCGGAACAGCGCATGCTGCCGCTACTGCAGGACAACGGCGTTGCAGTGATCATCAACCGGCCATTCATGAATGGCGCGCTGTTTGAAAAACTTGCACACCGGCAGTTGCCAGCCTGGGCGGCTGAGTTTGATTGCACGAGCTGGGCCGAATTTTCACTTAAATACATCCTGCCGCACGCGGCGATAACCTGCGTGCTTACCGAGACCAGCAACCCCGAGCACATGCGGGAAAACGCCGGCGCGGCGCTCGGTCTCATGCCTGACCAGGCACAGCGCCGGGCGATGGCGGAGCTCATCGACAGCCTGTAAGCCGCGCCGCTACGCCATTGGCGGCCAGCTTCCAAAGATCATCGATATTGTATACATTATACAATCCTTGGGTTCATGGTGATCGCTGCGGCTATGCGATCTGAATAGCGAGTTTGAGAGGGGGAAAGACAATGAAAAAGCTGCTGCCACTGGTCCTGATTATTCTTACCGCTGCCTGCGAACGATCTGCACCGGTCGGGTCAACGGCGCCGGCGACCTCGCCGACCGGGGGGGCCGCGTCGGCATCCGGCTATGACGCTGTGCACCCGCCGATAGTTGAGGTCGCGGGCGGCAAGTTGCGCGGCTTCATGAACAACGGCACCTTCGCGTTTCTCGGGATTCAGTACGCCACGGCGGCGAGATTCGAAGCGCCGCAGCCGGTACCGGCCTGGGATGGCGTCAAGGACGCACAGGCCTATGGGGCCATCTGTCCAATTCCGGAGCAGACGGCAGTCGGCACGGACGAGTTTGTCTGGCCGCATCGTTACTGGATCCAGAACGAGAACTGCCAGTTCCTGAATCTCTGGACGCAGCAGCTCGATGCCGCGGCAAAGAAACCGATCATGGTGTTCCTGCATGGTGGCGGTTTCACCAACGGCTCGTCGATCGAGGCCTTCGCCTATGACGGCAAGAACCTGAGTGAGTTTGGCGACGTTGTGGTGGTGACACTTAATCACCGCCTGAACGTGCTCGGCTCGCTGAATCTCTCTGCCTACGGCGACGAATTTGAAAAGACCGGCAACATGGGCATGGCCGACATCGAAGCGGCGTTGCGCTGGTTGCATGACAACGCCGAGACATTTGGCGGCGATCCGGACAATGTCACCATCTTTGGCCAGTCCGGCGGCTCGGGCAAGGTCGTGCACCTGATGCACATGCCATCGGCCGAAGGCCTGTTTCACCGGGGCATCGCCGAGAGCAGCGGCAGCTTCGCGTACCTCACCGCAGAGGAGTCCGCCAGGATTGCCGCCCTGACGCTGCAGGAGCTGGGCCTTGATGCAAGCCAGGCCGAGGTGCTGAAAACGATCCCCTACCCGGAGTTGCTGCGTGCAGCCACCGCGGCCCTGCAGCAGGTTAACGCCGAGGTGCCGGAGCGAAACCTCAACTGGCGGCCGGTGCTGGACGGCAACTATATAGAGTCTGAATACAGCGAATTCTCGCGCGAGATGCCATTTATTGTCGGCACCAATTTCAGCGAACGCACGAGCACCTTTGTTCTCGGTGACGGGCGCAAGAATGAATGGACTGAAGACGAGACCCGCGCCAATCTCGCGGCACGTTTCGGTGCGGAGAACCTCGACGAATTACTTGCAGAATTCAAGGCACTCTTCCCGCACAAGAAACCGGCAGATGCCTACTTTTTTGATGCGCGCTATCGCGTCACGGTAAGGGAATCACTGGATCTGCGCCTGAGCCAAAGTAGCGGTCCTGTTTACAACTACCTGTTTGCCTATGAAGCGCCTGCCAACGGCGGCATTATGCCGTTTCACTGCGCGGAACTGATTTACGTCTTCCACAACGTCGACATGCCCGAGATAAAAATTGCGACCGGGGCCGATGCCAGCACGTATGCCATGCAGGATACCGCCGCGCAGGCCTGGGTCAATTTCGCCCGCACCGGTAATCCGAGCGTCGATGGTGCCGAATGGCGCCCCTATACCAAAGAGGGCCACGGCACCATGGTACTGGATGTACACAGCGAGTGGAGCGAGCTCGACGACCGCAGACTGGTTGAGCTGACAACATTGTAGAAACGCAATTCACTCCCCGGAGAGGGTCATGACAAAAACAACTATGAAAGCATTCGCCTGGTTAACGACCGCAGCTATGTCTATTGCGTTTGCAGGCATCGCGCAGGCTGGCCCACTGAAAGTGGGTGCCGCGCGCATCGATATCACCTCGATGGGCTATCCGGACGGCAACATGCCGGAGCGCAAATACGGACATGAATGGCTCTATGTCAGGGCGATCGTGCTCGACAACGGCGAGAGCAAGGCGGTGCTCATCGGAGCCGATCTCGGCGGCATTCGTCCGGACTCGGTTTACCAGGAATCTTCTGCGGCGATTGCGCGTGAGCTGAATATTCCGGTCGCAAACATTGTCATGTCGGGAACACACACGCACAGTGATCCCCGCGAGAACCGAGATGAGGCCCAGATGTATGCGGCCATCGTGGAGGCGGCGCGCGCCGCGAGTGCCAACATGCAAGCGGCACGCGTTGGCTTTGGCGAGGGCAAGGTCTACCTGAACGTGAATCGCGATCTGTACAGCGAGGAAACCGGCGACTGGACCCAGGCGCCGAATCCGGACGGGCCTTCTGACAAGACCCTGGCGGTGCTGGCGTTCTACGATATGCAGGGCAGGCCTATCGCAGGCTATATGAACTATGCCATGCACCCGGTGAATGGCTATTTATCGGGATTCATAAGTGGTGACTTTGCCGGCGCTGCGTCGCGCCATATCGAAGACGCCTTTGGCAATGGCATGGTAATGGCGTTCACGCAAGGCGCCTCCGGTGACCAGAACCCGTTGTACCTGCGCAGCAGCACCAATGTCATGGCGGCTGCGATTGGTGTGCCAATTACCGGTTTCGACATGACGCGTGAAGCGATTGAAACACCGCTTCGCGAAGGACTGGTTCCGCGAGGCGAAAACGATGCCACAATGCACGAGGCGTTGAAACGGTCAATGGATGCGCAGGGCCAGATCCTGGGCGAGGAAGCAATTCGCGTCATGACGCAAATGGATCATCTGGCCGGTGACGTCACAATTGCTGGCCAGGCAACAACCCTGACTTGCCCGGGCCGGGATCGCACCAACAGCGATGCGGGCAGGGCAGGCACCCAGGCAGTCTACCAGGACGGTCCGGACGTCAATTTGCGCCTCGGCGTGCTGGCCATAAATGAGATCGCGATCGCCTCAGTGAATGCCGAGATCTACAACCTGATCGCGCAGCAGTTGAAAGCGGCATCGCCGCTCAGCAATACGATGCTGGTAACGGTGGCCAATGGCCGCGCGAACTCCGGCTACGTTCCGACCGACGATGCTTATGCACGCCGAACCTTCCAGGTATTGGGATCACGACTCAAGCCCGGTTGCGCGCAAAGCGGAATCGTGAATACCGTTACCGACATGATTTACGACTACGTCGATTGAATTTTACAAGCGGCAAGGGGAATTCGCAGTGAACAGTCAACGCCCGGCATTTTTGTTAACCGCTTTCCTGTTGGCAGCCATTACCGCGCCAGGCGCTCTTGCGCAGTCAGGGCAGGATGGCCTGCGTGTCGCAGCGACGCGCGTGGACATAACACATGGCACAGAAGATGTCCGGCCGTCCGCGGTCGAATACGAACATGAGCGCCTTTATCTGCGCGCCATCGTCATCGACAATGGCGCCAGCCGTGCTGTCCTGATCGGTGCAGACCTTGGCGGTATCGCCGATGAGGTCTGGGATGACGCCAGCAAACGGATTGCGGCGAAGCTGAATATTCCGGTCGCAAATATCATCATTTCATCGACGCATACGCACAGCGATACACCGGCGAGCGAAACGCCGGGGCCCGGCGTCGCTCGCTTTGGTACCGACTTCGTCGCCGATGTCGCGCTACAGGCGGTAACGGACGCGATGCAGCGGCTTGAGCCGGCTCTCATGGGCTACTCTACCGGTGAGGCGTACCTGAATGTCAATCGGGATGCGGTCAACCCGGACACGCATCTATGGACGCAGGCGACGAACCTTGATGGTTCATCTGACAAGACGGTTGCAGTAGTGTCTTTTGTCCGGCCGGATGGCACGCCGGTCGCTGCGTACGTCAACTACGCCATGCATCCGGTGTCGGGCTACCTGGCCGGGTTCCAGTCCGGTGACTTTGCCGGCGCCACCAGCCGCTACGTTGAACAGGCTTTCGGTGATCGCATGGTCACAGTTTTCAGCCAGGGTGCCTCCGGCGACCAAAACCCGCGCTGGCTCAGAACCGGCACCAACGCCATGGCGTCCCGCAGTGGCGCAGCAATTACCGGTTACGAGATGGTGCGCGAAGATATTGAAGCGCCACTCAGAAGCCGGGCGGTTGCCGCGAAAGACATTGATCCCGAGATCAAACGCCAGCTGGCCGGCTACATGCAGGCGCAGGGCATTATCCTCGGCGAGGAAGTTATCCGCGTGATGAGCGATACCGAGCACAGTGCGGTGGCCGCGGAGATCTGGGGCAAGCAGACCATGCTCACCTGTCCGGGCCGTCGACGACTGGATAGCGGTCGTGAAGGCATGGCTGGCGAATACGAGGACGGCGATGACGTCGGCATACGGCTGGGCGTGCTGGCAATTGGTGACATCGCCTTCGGTACTGCGGCCGGCGAGATCTACAGCAAGATCGGCCTGCGTGTGAAGCAGGAGTCGCCTTTGTCAAAAACCCTGTTGGTAACGCTTGCGAATGGCCGGGGTACCACTGGCTACGTTCCGGACGACGAGTCCTTCGGTCACCGCACCTTCCAGGTGCTGGGCACGAGGCTCAAACCAGGTTGCGCGGAAAGTGGTATCGCCAGTGCAATCGCCAGCCTGCTGGGCGAATACCTGGCGCAATAGACCAGCTCAGAAACCGTCGGGACGAACCCAGAAGCTTTCTTCCCAATATTCGCCCGGCGGTATTGACTGCAGCTCATCGTACAGTCCCTTGTGCGCCAGGTTCATCGAGTTGGTGATGCCGACCATCGGCTCAAAAGCGACAAAACCGCGGTCGTCCGGAACCGGACCGGAATCGGTGGCGCTCAGCGGGATGTCCGGGCCGACACTTACAGGCGGGGGTGGCTCAGCCTGGGGATTGCCGCCTTGTGGCGGCGAGCCGGGCGGACGCGGCGCCGTGGAGTAGACCAGCATGGTCTTGTATTTCGGTCCGACAGTGACGGCGAGCGACTGCTTCTTGCCGCGCACGGTGAAGGTGGCGCGGCCCTGTGCATCCCTTTCCAGATCACTGAACACATCATCGATATCGCGCGTGGCAAAGTCTTTTAGCGCGACAGCTCTCGGGTCCCGGCCCCAGAATTTTTCCGCCGCATCAGTTGCGCCCGTCGGTATCTTGGTCTCGCTGAGTATCCAGTGCGTGCTGGCCGGAACGTTCAGTGTCCAATCGTTGCGCACGGAATCGGTCAACTGGAAATACGGGTGATATCCGATTGCCAGCGGCATTGGCGCGGCACTCAAATTGTCGACACGTGTTCGCACTTCGAGCGCGCCGTCGGCTAATTTGTAGGTCATGGTGAGTGTGTGCGCAAACGGAAATTGCTGCATATATGCGGGAATGCGGTAGAAATCCAGCTGGCTGGTTACCCACGCGCCACTTGCATCGGAGCCTGTTTCAATTACTTTCCATGCGTTGGCGCCGGTGACGTAGCCGTGGATTGGAATGGGCGATCGGATGTTGCCCAGTTCCAGGTCGAAGTTGTACTTGTTGCCGTTTGCATAGAATGCGGTTTCGTCAAGCCGGTTCGCGAACGGGGCAAGCAGGGGGATGCCATTCAATGCTGGTCGTGCACGCATTTCGTCGACTGAATTGATGCGCATGCGCAAGACGTTGTGGCCCTTAACAACGAACTCATAGGCATTACTGACGGGCGTAAGTACCGACACCGTCGTATTCGTGTGGGGGTCATGTAACTGCACAATATCGCCAGACGTAACGGCCGAATATCGTGCTTCGGCTGCCACGCTGATGCCTGGCAGCAACAGCACCGCGCAGCTGATAAGTTCAATCCTGAGTGAACGCATGCGTATCTCCTTTCCTGTAATTGCTTAATCCGGGCGGGCGCAAATTAAATTCGCACCACCCTTCCTTCGCTGCGGCTCTCGAATGCGGCATCAATTATCTGCATGACGCGAATTCCTTCTGCCGCCGTGACCGGTTCCGCGACATCCTGCTGTATTGACTTATACAAACCATCGTACAGCTGCAAATAGTTACCGCGGGGAGAAATAATACTGCGCACCCCGGCTTCGCCCGAATCATTGGTAAACAGGGTGCCTGCGGAGCTGTCCGGCTCTTTGCCATAGCCTGGATCAGCGGGCGTTATTCCGGCCAGTAACTGCGTTTCCTGGACGTCCGATCGGGTTTTGTGGAAGCTGCCGCGCGTGCCGAAAACGGTGTACTCAGGCAGCGGCTGTTTGTAGAAATAGCCGCCTTTGACGTGCACGCGCTTGTCCGTGTAAAGCAGCAAGATATCGAAATAATCATCGACCCGGGAATGCTGCCTCGTGATACCAATATCCGCAAACACACTGACCGGCATGCCGAATAGCAGCAAAGCCTGATCGATCACGTGGGCGCCGAGGTCCTTGACGATGCCGGCGCCCGGACCGGGTTGTTCCTTATGCGCCTTGACGCTCAACGCCGGGTTATAGCGGCAGAAGGCCAGGTTGGCCTCGACGACATCGCCAATAAGCCCCTGCTGCAGAACCTGGTAAACAGACTGAAAGTCGCTATCCCAGCGGCGGTTTTGATAGACCGCCAGCTTGCGCCGTTGGCGGCGCGCCAGGGCTGCCAACCTGACTGCCTCGTCCGCTGTGGTAGTGAATGCCTTTTCCACCAGCACATGCTTGCCATGCTCAAGTGCCTGGCGCGCATAGTCGAAGTGCGTTGCGGTCGGCGTGTTGACGACCACAAGCTCAATATCAGGATCGGACAGCAGCTGCTCGAAGCTGTCATAGCTGTTGGCCTGCGGATACAGGCCCTGCAATGATTTTGCGGAGCGTTCCCAGCAGCCGGCCAAGCTGAAACCCGCATGGAAATGCAGCAACGGCGCATGGAAAGCCCTGCCCGATAATCCAAACGACAGCAGGGCGGTGTTAATGACGTTCATGAATTTGGCACGCCCTGCGGAAACAACGCGGGGAACGCTCAGTCGTCAGCCATGGCGGGCAATGACATGAGGTATGCAGCGATCGCGAGCCGGTCCTCGCGACTAAGCCTGCTGGTGTTGTCGTCGATCACGTCGCCCATGGAGCTGCCGGCAAAGTCGCCGTCTGGCAGCATGCCGGCATCGAGAAAGTATTCGATATCACTTTTGGACCAGCGTCCGATACCGGCATCCGGGTGCGGCGTAATGTTCGGTATTTTTTCCTCGCCAAGGACGCTGCCAGCCATTTCCCTGTCAGCTTGCAACACGCCGGTCGAACTCCGCGGCGTATGGCATTCGCCACAGTGCCCGAGGTGCCGCACCAGGTAGGCGCCGCGATTCCACTCATCGCTTTGTGCTGCGTCCGGTTCGAACCTGCCCGGCTCGAAATTCAGCATCTGCCAGGCGCTGGCGGCCAATCGCGTGGAGACGTACCAGGAAAGATCATGCTCAAGGTTGGACTGACTTACGGGGGAGAGACTGAACAGATAGGCCTTGATTGCCAGCAGGTCTTCACGACTGGCGCCGGTGTACGCGGTATACGGGAAGGCCGGGAAATAGACTTCGCCATCCGGACTTTCGCCCTCCCAAAGGGCGCGCAGAAAGTCTTCCTCCGACCAGTCGCCAATACCGGTTGCCTTGTCCGGCGTAATGTTTGGTGAAATGAAGGTGCCGAAGGGCGTTTCCAGCTTGCGACCGCCAGCAAGCGGCACGGCACCCGCGACGTCCATCGTATGGCAGCTGATGCAGCCACCTGCGGCCGTCAGGTATTCGCCGCGGCGTACCAGGTCGTCCTGTGCGAATGCAGCAGCGGCCGCCAGCAGTGTGGCGGCCGTTACTACCCCTGTTCCGAGAGATTTATTCCTGCGCCACACGAAACTGGTCATGGCAGCCACGACAGCTGCCACCAACATCACGAAACGCGGCCGCTATAGCTTCCTTGTCGCCGCTCTCAGCGGCCGCCAGGAATACCGATGTCGCATTCGTGAGCTTGTCGATCGCGGCGGCAAACTCAGCCGGCTTTTCCCAAATCGCTGGCAGCGCCTCCGATTCGCCGACATTCGAACCCGCCGGGAATAACCGCGCCAGCTCACTGGCGCCGCTGGCCAGTCCGCGCGCGTGCGCAACCAGGTGACCGCCGTCCTCGACCTGTCCGCGCACTATCATCGACGCGGCGCCGGTATGTCCGCGTAAGCTGGTCATTACGTTGGTGCGGTACTGGGCTGCATCCTCGGCCGTGGTTTCCGCGAAGGCGTAAATCGATAGTGTTGTTGAAATCGCAACAACCAGGATGGCACCGATAGATTTTCTTGGCATGGATATTTTCCCTTGCATGCAATGTGAGAGTGAAGATAAGCAGATTGGCGGCCTACCAGTAAATGCCGTAAAGCAAAACCAAAATTGCGACGACGACGCTGGATCCGATCCAGTAGCCGGTTGAAGTACGGAACTCGACTTGCTTGAGATCAACCGCGCCGGGCTGTGGCCGCTTTTCAATCAGGCCGAGCACTACGATGACCGCACAGCAGGCGAGGAAAACGTACAGGACGCGATCCATGAACGGTATACCGGGCAGCAAAAATTTCATGCCGAGCGAAAGCAGGAAAGAGGCGAGCGCTGCGACCAGGGCGCCATTGCCGGTGGCGCGTTTCCAGAATACGCCGAGCACAAAAATTGCGCAGATACCGGGGGTGAAGAATCCCGTGAATTCCTGAATGTACTGGAATGCCTGCGGGAAATTTCCCAACAGCGGCTGGGCGACAAGTACGGCAATAATAAGTGCGATCAAACTTGCGGAGCGACCGACCAGCACGAGGTGGCCCTCGGTCTCTTCGCCACGATGCAGCGGACGGTAAACATCGAGCGTAAAGATTGTCGAGATCGAGTTCATCATCGAACCGAGCGAGGAAACGATGGCCGCAATCAGTGCGGCGAAAATCAACCCGCGGACGCCGACCGGTGCCAGCGCAATCAGGCTCGGATAAGCCGCGTCGGGCCTCGGTACCTCGAGGCCGGTCGCCGCATCCTGGGCGAGCACGAAAGCGGCAATTCCTGGAATGACGATAATCAGCGGCATCAGGAGCTTGAGGAAAGCAGCAAACACGATGCCCTTCTGTGCCTGGTCGAGGTCCTTTGCGGCCAAGGCACGCTGAATAATGTATTGGTTAAATCCCCAGTACGAGAGGTTCATCATCCACATGCCGCCAATCAGTACGCCGAGGCCCGGCAGGTTCATATACTCGGGATTGTCCTTCGACAGGATCATGTCGAATTTTTCCGGCGCCGCCTCCATGAGTATGCGAAAACCGGCGACGGCGCCGGTTGCATCGGCAACCTTGTCGAGCGCAATCCAGGCAATGAGCAGCCCGCCCAACACCAGCAGCGTGACCTGGATAATGTCAGTCAAGGCCACCGCCTTGAGGCCGCCATACAGCGAGTAGGCGACTGCGAAGGCAGCCAGGGCGATCAATCCCATCAACACCGGAAAGCCGGTCAATGTTGCGATGGCCGTTGCACCGAGCCAAAGCACCGCCGTCAGGTTAACGAAAGTGTATAAGCCCAGCCAGAACAGGCTCATCACAAATTTCACACGAGTGTCGTAGCGCCGTTCGAGAAACTCCGGCATCGTGTAAATTTGCTGCTTGATAAATACCGGCAAAAAATACTTGCCCACCAGCAGCAATGTCGCAGCTGCCATCCATTCATAAGACGCGATAGCAAGCCCGACAACAAATCCGGAGCCCGACATGCCAATGATCTGTTCCGCGGAAATATTTGCTGCGATTAGCGACGCGCCGACCGCCCACCATGGCAACATCTTGCCTGCCAGAAAGTAGTCTTCAGTGTCCTTGGTGTGACCTGCTTTCTCGCGCGACACGTAAGTGGCGATGGCGATAAGCGCCACCGCGTACGCCGCGACGATTGCGAAATCGATCGTTGCAAGATTCATTTTTTAGGTTCCGCGGCTAACTGAGGTGTTCGTTGAAGAACGCGACTGTGCGCTCCCATGCAAGATCGGCTGCTTCTGCGTTGTAGCGCGGCGTCGAATTATTGTGAAAGCCATGCAGCGTGCCCGGGTAGGTGTACATCTGGTAGTTCACACCATTGGCCTTCAGTGCTGCCTCATAGCCTTCCCGCGAGGCGTTGACGCGTTCATCGTCTTCAGCATACTGAATCATCATCGCCGCACGGATCTTGTTGACCTCGGCGCTGTCCGGGGCGCCACCGTAAAAAGGTACGCCAGCCTGCAGTTCAGGGCCGAGCGCGACCGCAAGATAATTGGTGGTGGCGCCGCCCCAGCAAAAGCCCGTTGCGCCAAGTTTGCCGTTCGAGTGTTCATGCGCCTTGAGATAGCGTGCGCTGTTTACCATGTCCTGCCGCAACTTGGCCTGGTCGAGTGTCGCCTGCATGGCGCGCCCATCGTCGTCATTGCCGGGGTAGCCGCCGATCGGGAACAGGCCATCAGGCGCCAGGGCGAGAAAACCGGCAACCGCTGCACGGCGCGCAACATCTTCGATGTGCGGATTCAGGCCGCGGTTCTCGTGAATGACCAGTACGGCCGGAAACGGTCCGTCGCCGGCAGGCTTGACCAGGTAGCCTCGCATCTGACCCGAGGTGCCGCCCGGTGACGGGTAATTGACGTAGGTGCCCTTGATCCGCTCATCGGTGAAGGAGATAAGCTGCGCTTCAGCGTAGTTGGGCAGCAGGGCCTCGGCCAGCGTTAACGCAGAAATGCCACCGACAGTGATCGCCGCGGCCCGCTCGAAGAATTGCCGGCGCGTTATATGGCCGTGGCAGTATTCGTCGTAGAGGTGGTAGACGCGTTTGTCGACGTTATGATTCTGCATGGCGCTCGGCCTCCAGGATTGTATTGACGGCCAACCCCGCTCAGGTTGACTCTGATGAAAGTGCATATAATATACCAACAAATTCAATAAACCAAAGCGTCGCAGCGACTTCATCCGCCAGGTACTCGCCCGGCTCAGAGCAGCAAGCGGGCTGCGTTTGCCTGTTTTGCTGGCTGCTCGCGTACGGAGCGGCGAAATCCGCATCGGGCTAATACGGCGGCGTACCATATATATGAATGAAGATCGGATGACTGATGCGGCGACCACAGCAGGGTCACGGGAGATTGCAACAACATGAAAATTGACCTGTCCGGCAAGTTAGCGGTGATTACAGGCGGCAGTCGAGGCCTGGGTGAGGCCATGGCTATAAGCCTGTCGGCGGCCGGCGCATCGCTCGCGCTGGTCGCCCGCGATAAAAACAGGTTGGCTGCGGTGCGGGACAAACTCATAGCATCTGGCGGGCAGGCCGCCTGTTTCGCCGGCGACGTCACCGATGAGAAACAGGTAGCGCGGATTGCGGCAGAAGTTAACGAACAGATGGGCGCACCGCAGATCCTCATCAATAACGCGGGTACCAATGTGCGCAAGCACCTGGTCGATCTGAGCAAGGCCGAGTTTCAAAGCGTAATCGACTCCAGCCTGACCGCTACCTTCCTGGTCAGCCGTGCATTCGTGCCCGGCATGCTCGGCAGGAGCTATGGCCGCATTATCAATATGACCTCGATGCTGAGCCATGTGTCATTGCCCGGGCGCACGCCCTATTCATCGGCCAAGACAGCCTTGCTCGGTTTCACGCGTGCTCTGGCACTGGAGCTGGCCGCGGAAGGTGTGACCGTGAATGGCATCAGCCCAGGCCCATTCGGCACAGAAATGAATCACGCCGTGATGCACGATCCGCAAGCCAACGCCCAGTTTCTCGCGAACCTGCCGGTAGGACGCTGGGGCCGGGTTGAGGAGATAGGTGCTCTGGCTTGCTTCCTCTGCTCGGAGACAGCAGGCTTCATTACAGGGACCGACATCGTTATCGATGGCGGATGGACAGCAAAATAGGCCGGCAGTCAGCTTGCTAATCAGGTCGGGAGTGCAGCAGCGTGACCACAAGACGAGAGTTTTTACAAAGCGGAGCCGCGGCGGGTATCGTCGGCTGGTTTGGCGAAGCAGCGCTGGCGCAGCCTTTGCCACCATTGTCACCGATCGGCATTGCATCGTCGGCGATGGGCAATCACATGGACGGCATGGGCGTGGCCGCACCGTTGCGCGCCGATTCCATGGCCTACATCGACTACTGTCGCTCGCTGGGCGCGGGCGGACTGCAGTTCAGCCCGGTTGGCGATCTCAAGAAACTGCGGGCGCGCATGGAGCATCTCGGCATGTGGTTCGAGGGCAACGGACGTGCGCCTGGCAGCCTCGCTGAAAGTACTGACGAGTTTGAAAAATCGTTGCGCGATACCAAGGCAATGGGGGGCAGTGTGGTGCGCTACGTCAGCAGGCGCCCGGTCGACACCAGTGGCCGACGCTATGAGAGTTTCAAATCGCTGGCGGAATTCAACGCCTGGCGCGATGATGCGAATGCGATTGTGCTGAAATGCCTGCCGATTGCCGAGCGTGTCGGCGTGAAGCTGGCGCTCGAGAATCACAAGGACCGCCTGGTTGATGAGCACGTTGATTTCATTCGCCGTACTTCGAGTGAGTATCTCGGCGCATTGGTCGATCCGGGTAACAACCTGTCGATGCTGGAGTCTCCTGAGGAGGTTTGCACAAAACTCGCGCCGTACGTGCTTTCGAGTTCAATGAAAGACATGGCGGTTGCGCCGTATGCGGACGGATTCCTGCTGTCCGAAGTGAAATTTGGCACCGGTGTTACGGACCAGAAAGCGCTTTGGGAAATTCTCAAGGCAGGCAACCCCAAGCTGAATTGCCTGGCCGAGCTGATCACGCGTGATCCGTTGCAGGTACCCTGCCTGACGCCAGGCTACTGGTCGAGCCTGCCGGAGCGCAGCGCTGCTAACCTGGCAGCATTCATGCAATGGGTCAGGGCGAATGCAAGCGAACTGCCCTACGTGGACCATCTGTCGCCGCAGGAGCAACTGCAGGCCGAGGAAGACAACAATCGTGCCGTTCTCGATTGGGGACGAGAAAATATTGCCTAACTGCTTCTTGCATCGCCGGGACATCGCACTTGAAGAAACGCCAGCCCGTTAAATCGTTCCGTTCGCGCGACTGGTTCGCCGACAGCGACCGTAATGACATGACCGCCGTGTACCTGGAACGGTTCATGAACTATGGCATTACGCCCGAGGAACTGCGCAGCGGCCGGCCGATAATTGGCATCGCACAAAGCGGTAGCGATATCTCGCCGTGCAACCGGGTGCATATCCAGCTTGCGCGCCGCGTTCGCGAAGGAATTCGCGATGCCGGCGGTGTACCAATGGAATTTCCAGTGCATCCGATTTTCGAGAATTGCCGGCGGCCCACTGCGTCACTGGATAGAAATCTTTCCTACCTGACCCTGGTGGAAATATTGCACGGCTACCCGCTGGATGCAGTAGTGCTGACAACCGGCTGCGACAAGACGACGCCGGCTGCAATCATGGCGGCATCGACCGTTGACATACCAGCGATCGTATTTTCC